>WHTK01000006.1 GCA_009377745.1 Dehalococcoidia bacterium | reverse complement strand
AAGTACAAGAACTTCTACGAGCGCTGGCTCGGCATGTGGGACGACTCCCAGGAAGAGAAGAAGAAGGCCCGCGCCGTCATCCACGACGAAGAACTCGAATGGGTCGAGACCGCCCAGGACTGGCGCATCGCCCTCATGGCCGGACCCGAGAACGGCTTCCGCACCTGGGGCACCGAGATCACCATGGCCGACATCCCCGCCGGCTCTCATACCGGCCAGCACGAGCACGGTGAGGAAGGCATCTACGTCGTCGAAGGCGAAGGCTGCTCCGTCGTCAACGGCGTCCGCTACGATTGGAAGGAAGGCTCCGTCCTCTGGATGCCCTTCGGCTCCCAGCATCAGCACTTCAACACCGGCGATGGAAACGCCCGCTACCTCTCCTTCACCGCGTTGAACCTGGAACACTTCGCCGGCCTCGGCCGCGTTGACCAGTGGCAGGAGAAGGGCTACACCGATACCCCCATCGACGCCGAAGCCTCTTCTACCGGCCTCGACAAGATGGGCCGCCGCATCGCCGTCTTCAAGGACGACTCGCCGATCCTGACCTCAGACCCCGAAGACCGCCGCGCCGGTGACCGCGACAAGTTCCTCGACGCGCCGGTCGAGGGTGGAGAGGCCCAGAACGCAAACTACGGCTTCTCCGGCCTTACCAACACTGCTCCTGCCGGCACCTCCGGTGGCCACCGCGACTGGTCGCGCGCCTACATGCGCAAGTACAGCCGTGAGGGCGCCGAGCTCAATTGGAAGAACATGGAGATTGAGATCTCCAACTCCATGGGTGACGACCCCGGCCGTCACGGCGGCAAGCACGCCCACATGGAGGCTTACCTCTACATCATTGATGGTTCCGGTTATACCGTCGTCGAGGGCGAGAAGATCCCCTGGAAGAAGGGCAGCCTGGTCCACGTGCAGGGGCCGCAGACGCAGCACCAGCACTTCAACGACACCGACCAGCCCAACGCCCAGTTGCGCCTGGCTCCCGGCCTGCGCTTCGGTTTCTTCCAGCCCGTTGCTCGCGAGCGCTTCCCCTACTTGGTCTGGGGTGGGCGTGGTGACGGCACGGAGCAGCCCGAAGAGATGAAGGGCGGCGGCTACCGCGGCAACTTCGGCACCGGCGGCTAACGGTCCACTCACAGCCCAGAGAGGCGCCCCGGATAATCGGGGCGCCTCTCTACTCTTACGCGGATAAAATTTCCCCTGCGATATAAATCCACCACCGCTCATCGTTCGTAGACTTAAACAGAGGATAAAAGCGAACGAGGCCGGCGTAATCGCGCGGCCTCGTTCTGAGGGGGAGAGCCGGCTCGCTGCTACTGGTCAGCGGGTCAGCTCACTTAGTATACGCCGTCAGGGCAAGGCGATGCCTCCTCGGGTGTTAACAGCACGTCAAAATTAGCGTTCTCTATCTTTCAGCCTCTCCGCCGTCTCACTCGAGTCTCGATATCTGTCATTCGGAGGCACGAGTATGTCCTGAGCAATGTCGAAGGAATCTCGCTCCGCGTGACAAGCCCGCTTCGCCTTCCATCGTCGGCCCTTGGACTCTTGGCCAACAAGCCAGCATCAGCATCCTCAGCCCAAAGGTCGAAGGGCGCCCCCGTCTACCCCACCACCTTAGCGAGCCTCGGGTACACCCGCAGCGCGTTCTCGTGCTCGATCTTGCGCCGGTCGGCCTCACTCAGGTCGATAGCCTTCAGGTAGCTCGATGTGTCGTCGAACGGCCGGCCAGTCCGTGGGTCGATGGCCTGGCCCGTCCCGTACATCTCCGTCGCGAACATCACGTGGCCGGCGCCGACGGTCCGGATCAGCAGCTCCAATCCAGGCACGTTGTAGACGCAGCCATCGAAGGAGACATTCTGCATGAGCTGCTCCGGCGGCCTCAATCCCGCCCGCTCCGCGATTCCGCGATAGCGCCCCCAGTGATACGGCACCGCGCCGCCACCGTGCGGGATGATGAATCGCAGCGTCGGGAAGTCCTCAAACAGCTTTGATTCCAAAAGCTGCATGAACGCCGTCGTATCGCCGTTGAGATAGTGGGCGCCAATGCCGTTGAAGTTTGGGTTGCAGGAGGTGCTGACGTGGACCATGGCCGGCACGTCCAGCTCCACCAGCTTCTCGTACAGCGGGTACCACCAGCGGTCGGTCAGCGGCGGGTCCGTCCAGTAGCCGTCCGAAGGGTCAGGGTTGATGTTGCAGCCGATGAATCCGAGCTCGTTGACACAGCGCTCCAGCTCTTCGATGCAGTTTGCCGGGGCCACGCCGGGGAACTGGGGCAACTGACAGACACCGGTGAAGCTCTCCGGATAAAGCGTCACAGCTCGATGGATCATGCCGTTGCAGGCCTGCGCCCAGTAGCGGCTTACCTGCTCGGTTCCCTCGTGGTGGGCCATGCCGCCGGCCGAGGGCGAAAATAGCGCCCTATCGATGCCGCGTTCCCGCTGGTCCTTTAGCTGCGCCCGCTCCAGGCTCTCACGCACCTGGTCATCGCTGATCCCCAGGTCGCCTCCCGGACGCGCGTTTGCTGGGTCGGCCAGCAGCGCCCGCCGATATTCTCGCAGCCCTGGTGGCGTCGTCGTGTAATGCCCGTGCACATCAATAATCAAAGCATCCCTCCGAACTCAAACCCAAACCTCGCGAGCATACCGCCCGAAGCCACCCCACGCCACCTCCGGTCTATCACGCGCTACCATTCCCGTTCACTAACTAAAAGGGCGCTCTGCCCGGAGGATCGGCAGAGCGCCCTTTGGCAGAATCGTAACCCTTAGCTTAGTGTAGCTCCGCTACCATACGTGTCGCCAGTAGCACCGCCCCCAGGCAGGACGCCAGGTTCAAGACGGTCGCCAGTTGAACCAGTCGCAGCGTCCCTGTCGCCGTCTGTTCCATTGTTGCCGCGCCGCCGCTCATCCCCATCGAAGGCTCGGATGGCAGCCTCGGCGCCAGGATGAACCGCACCAGGATCGTCAGGCCGAAGGTCGCCAGGACAAAGCCGTGCTTCCAGAACAGCAGGTCGCCATAGAGCGTCCGGTCGCGCAGCTCCTTCAACCCCGAGTATGCTTCGACGCGGAAAAACGGGTTCTCGATTGTCTGCCAGATGCCCGTTGCCATGATCACCGGGATCGCGATCAGGACAAACACGCGCGACCAGAGCAGCAGCCGCCGGCGTTGAACGCCTTCCAGTCCCGGTGCGAACACCGCGACCGTATCAAGCATCACCAGCCCGATCCAGGCCGTGATGAACGGCACGTGCACCCACAGCGATACCAGCAGCCAATCCTGATTGTCCATTTCGCCGCGAGTCTACTACTGGGCGGTAACGGTGAGCGTGCCCGTCTGGCCTCGGTCCACATGGCCGCGGACCACGCAGATCACCTGGTACGCCCCGGGCTGGCTTACGGTGAATTCGAAGCTGGCCATCTGGCCATTCTCGACACGGTCGCTGCTGAACAGCTCGCCCTCGCCGTTGAGGTTCTTGACGGCGAAGGTGTGGGGAAACATGGGGCCCATGCTGTTGAAGCTGACTCTCACGATGCCGGTCTTCGCCATGAAGTTGTTCGGCTCAAAGTACCAGTCACCGGCCGTAACCGTGAGGTTGGTGACCGCCGCCGTTGCGGACGTTGCCGCCGTCGGTTGCGCCGCGCCTCCGCCGCCATCATCGTCATCGCCGCTGCCGCACGCGACCAGCACCGCTGTTCCAAAGGCAAGGCCTACCAGGACAGGGACCAGTAGAAGGGTCTTCCGCACGTTCGATCTCCTCTCAGGACGAGTAGACAGGTAGCCTACCTTCCTAGATACGGAGCCTGCTTCCATTGGGGATTCCTGATCCGTGTTATTTTCCGTTTCAAATCCGAATCTCACGTCCTGCCGATGCCGGTCTGCCCTGCCTGCTTTGGAGACGTGGTGGTGGGGTGTGGCTGCCTTTATAATGAGCCGCGACACCCGCACTACTTCTTACAGCGACAAGCTAGAAAGGCGCCTCCCTATGGAGTACAGGTATCTCGGTAACTCCGGCCTCCAGGTCTCAGTCGTCGGCCTGGGCACCAACAACTTCGGCGGCCGCATGGACTTCGAAGCCGCCCAGCCCGTCATCCACAAGTGCCTGGATATGGGCATCACCTTCTTCGACACCGCCGACGTCTACGGCGGGCGTGGCAAGTCCGAGGAGATCCTCGCACCCGCGCTCAAGGACGTCCGGCACGACGTCGTTATCGCCACCAAGTCCTACTCGCCTATGGGAGAAGGCCCCTACTGGTCCGGCGCCTCCCGTAAATACCTCTCGGACGCCCTCGATGCCTGTCTGCGCCGCCTCGATACGGACTACATCGACTTCTACCAGATGCACCGCTGGGACTCGCATACCCCGATCGATGAGACCCTGCGCTTCCTGGACGACGCCGTGAGCTCCGGTAAGGTTCGCTACATCGGCAACAGCAACTACACGGGCTGGCAGGTCGTCGAGTCCGCCTGGGCCGCCAAGACGCAGCGCCTCACACCCTTCATAGGCGCTCAGAACGCCTACAGCCTCCTGGACCGCGACGTCGAGAAGGAGCTCGTGCCTGCCTGCCTCAAGTACGGCCTGGGCCTCATCCCCTACTCCCCTTTAGCCGGCGGCTTCCTCACCGGCAAGTATCGCCCGGACCAGGCCCCGCCGGAGGGCGCCCGGCTCTCCAGCCAGCAAGGCGGGCGCATCCTCAACGAAGGCAACTTCAATTCGCTGATCAAGCTGGAGAAGTTCGCCGGCGACCACGGCCACTCGATGGTCGATCTCGCCGTCGGTTGGCTCGCCAGCCAACCCGTCGTATCCAGTGTCATCGCAGGCGCCAGCACGCCGGAGCAGGTCGAACAGAACTGCAAGGCCGGCGAATGGCGCCTAACCGCTGCAGAGCTCACTGAAATCGACGAGATTATGGGCGTCAACCAGCCCAGTCGCCGCGGTTAGCCGAAAGCCGTCAGCACCGAGATCGATCAGAAGGGGCGTCGGGTCAACTCGACGCCCCTTTTCCGCCTGCCGTTGCGAGCCATCGCCGCGAAGCAAGCAAATCTCAGGCAAACCAACTTCCGCTAACCAAGCCTGTAGCGCAGACAGCTTGTCTCCTCTCCTTCCAGGAGAAGGTCAGACCCTGCGCTGATCCGGGACGCAGGGTGAGGTGGCTAGCAGTCAGGGCCAGAAGCCTACGCCTCCGCCGCCTCTTCCTCCGCCGGATGCGCCCCATTCGCCGAAACGGGCGCCGCGGTTAGGGGCCGCTCCGCCCGCCGCTCTGCCGCCGTCTCGCCTTCACCGGCGCGCGATCGCGACGCCCGCTGGGAATCGCCCTGGGTCATCTGGATGTGGCCATCGAACACGGCGCCCTCTTCAACGATCAGCACCTTGGTCACAATTTCGGCGTCCACCCGGCTGTGCGGCAGCAAGTCGACCCGCTGGTCGCACTTGATCTCGCCATGGAACGTCCCCGACACCACCACGAAGGCCGCGCGAATCTTGGCGTCCACCAGCGCTCCGTCGGCCACGTGCACCGTCGCCTTGGACTCGATCTGGCCAGAGAAGTTGCCGTCCACCCTGACGCTCGTATCTACCGTCAGTGTGCCTTTCCACTTCGCGCCGGTGGCCAGCACGTTCTCGCACTTGTCCGGCGGGGTTGGCGCCGGCGGTGGCGTGAACGGCATCGATGTGCTGCGGCTCAGCGGGTCCGGTGTGCTGTTCAGCAGGTCGCTCTCATTCGACCGAAACGGGCTATCGGCCCGCGTCGTCCTCTCAGCCGCGTCCGGCGACTTGCGGTCAGGCCGGCCATTGAACATGCTCATGCAGGTTCTCCTTCCTCATCGGCGGCCCCTGGAGTCAAAGCGAATGTAAAAGCGAGATCAGCCTTCGCGCTGACGATGGCTCGTGGCCGAGCCGGGGACGCCCCTAGTCCGTCGCGGCCTCGACAGCCGAAACAGGAACTCGCGCATCTTAAACGCCCCCCGGCGCCTCGTCAATTCTTATGTAATCTCATTTCTATCTCATCCGATGGGCGGAGCACGTTGGATTAATGCCGCCTCACTAAGCCCGACCGCTCCCTACGCCAGCCAGCCCCCTGGCCGGAACGACCTCGCCGTCGCCGACGAATGGGTCAGTTTGTATCCAGCCGCCACCATCGCCGCCGTCAGCTCGTCGATGTGGGCTGCATCGCGCGTCTCCAGCAGCAGCCGCACCTCGACGCCTCGTAGAGGTAGATGGATCCCCTGCCGGTTGTGATCCACATTCAGGACGTTGGCCCCCTTCGAGGCGATCAGTGACAGCAGCGCCGCGAGCGCCCCCGGCTTGTCATCCAGGTCGATGACCATTGTCAGATAGCGGCCTTCGTGGAGCAGGCCGTGCTGCACGACCGACGCCAGCACGTTGACGTCGATGTTGCCGCCCGAGACGGCCACCACCGTCCGCCTTCCCTGTATCTCCACCTTGCCGCTCAGCAGCGCTGCTACGCCCAGCGCTCCCGCGCCCTCGGCCACCAGGCGCGTGCGCTCCAGCAGCAGCACCACCGCCTGGCCAATGTCCTCCTCCTCCACCGTGACGATCTCGTCCACGTAGCGCCGGATCAGCGGCAGCGTCTTCAGGCCGGGCCCTGGGACAGCCACGCCATCTGCCAGCGTTGGCCGGGGCGTCGCCTTCGTCACACGGCCCCGCCGCAGCGAATTCGCCACCCCCGGTGCCGCAGACGCCTGCACGCCGATCACTTTGACTTCCGGAATCAGCGCCTTTAGAGCCAGCGCCACCCCGGAGATCAGGCCGCCGCCACCGACCGGCACCAGCACCAGCTCAGCGCCCGCCAGATCCGCCGCGATCTCGAGACCAACGCTCCCCTGCCCCGCGATCACCTTCTCATCGTCGTAAGCCGGGATGAACACCGCGTCACCCAGCTTCGATAGCTCCTGCGCCTTAGCCACCGCCTCACTAAAACCGGCGCCGTGGAGGATGACCTGCGCGCCGTAGCCCCGCGTCGCCTGTATCTTGGCCAGCGTCGCTTGCTCCGGCATCACCACTGTCGCCAGCGTCCCGAACGCCCTCGCCGCCACCGCGACGCCCTGGGCGTGGTTGCCGGCGCTGGCCGTAATTACGCCACGCTTTAGTTCCGCCACCGTCAGTGAGGCGATTTTTGCCGCCGCGCCGCGTGGCTTGAACGACCCGGTGTGCTGCAAACACTCGGCCTTCAGGTAGATCTGCCCGCCAAAGCGCTCGCTCAGGCTGGCAGAATGGAGCAACGGCGTCGGCTGCGCCACCCGGTACACGGCCTCGGTCGCCTTGTGGACATCTTCGATGCCGATCACGGCTCAGCCCGCCCGCAAGTGCGCCGTGTCATTAAGGTGAGCCAGCACCATGCGCTCGTCACGCGGCGCCGTTGTGTCGTCCGACACTTCGATCACCGTCAGCGAGCAGTTATCGACGCTGAAAGGCATCGGCCGCCTGTAGGGCAGCCCCAGCGCGGTCTGACAGAACAGAGCGATCGGCCCGCCATGCGACACCACCGCCACGCTCTCTCCCGGATGCGCGTCAATCACGCCCCAAATCGATTCCGTCACCCGCCGGAGGAAGTTATCGCGACCCTCTTCGCCGGGATAGATGCGGTCCGCCGCCCGGAGGCTCGCCGTGGCCGGGTCAGCCGCGAAGCGCTCCCGCACCTCCGCGTAGGTCAGGCCGCCCATCTCGCCGAATTGGTACTCAGCCACGTCGGCCAGCACCTTCGGCTCGACGCCGGTCAGATCCGCAATCGTCTTGGCCGTCGAGAACGCCCGCAGCAAGGGGCTGGTGTAGACCGCCGATGTCCCTCCGGCCGCCAGCCTTCGACCCGTCAGCTGCGCCTGCTGCTCGCCACGCTCCGTCAGGGCGTAGTCTTCCTGCCCCTGCAGCCGGTTCTCCGAGTTGCCTATCGACTCGCCGTGGCGCACCAGGATCAGGCGCATCAACCCACCGTCAGGTTACGAAAAGGCGCACCATCCGCGGCCCCCGCGGTCTCCGGCTCCAGCACAGCCGCCTCCAGAAAGTTGCACAGCATCCGGCCGGTCGCGCCCCAGATCACGTGCTCGCCGAAGCGATAGCCCTCGCGCCTCAGCGTCTCGCCGTTGCGCTGCACCTCGAACTCGATAAGCGTGCCCGGCTCCAGCAGGTGGCTCAGCGGCACCTCGATAACCTCCGCCACCTCGCGCGCCTGCAGCCGCCACTCATAAGGCAGATCTGCCTCGATCAGGCCCACGTAGACCGTGACGTGGTAGTTGGTAATCGTGATGATGTCGTCCAGCCGGCCGATGACCCGCACGTCACTCGGAGCCAGGCCGATCTCTTCCTCCGCCTCGCGCAACGCCGTCGCGATGCAATCCGCGTCGTCCAGCTCACAGCCGCCACCCGGGAACGCGATCTCGCCCTTGTGCTTCTCGACCTTGTCCGTCCGCTTCGTCAGGACGACATACACCTCATCGCCCGACACATAGAGCGCGCATAGCACCGCCGCCGTTGGATGCCCGGCTGTCTCAATCGGCCGCGCGTCATACTCGGCCAACCGCGACCTAATCTGCTCGATCACGAATCTATTATGCCCGATTGCCCGCTTAATGACCCTGAGGTTCAAGGGAAACCAAGGCCGTGGGCCGGGCAGCTCTGTCGACATGGGGCCGCCGTGCTTCACGGGGATACCTTCACAAGCCGCTCCGCGTTCAGATACGCCAGCTTCACCGCCGTCTCCGGCGATAGCTGCAACAATATCCCCCGCCAGGTAGCGATATGAGCGGCATACGCCGGCGGCGACGCGAAGCCGATGTCCGTCCCGATGACAAATCTGTCGGGAAATGCCTCCAGCAGCGCCAGCCACTCCGGCCGCAGACGGCCGTTGTCATCCATCGCCGGAGCTCGACGCCCGGCGCTGATCGCAGTCCGATAGCTCAGCTCGCAGTAGAGGTTAGGATGCGCCTCCAGCAGCCGTCGCAGAGTCGCCGGGTCGGCGTAGTGCCCCGTGTGCGCCCAGATCAGGAGCCCGTCGCGATTGCCGGCCAGCAGCCGCTCCATTTGCGCCACCGAGTCCGGCTCCCCATCCATGTGGACCGACAGCGGCACGTCGTGAGTCGAGGCCAGCTCGAACAATTGCTGCACCAGCGCCGAGTCGGCGGGGTAGCGATACCGCGGGCTGCCGATGATGTTCGAGTTCCAGTTGTTGACGTGCACCTCGCCGATGCCCTTGTACAGCTCGTCACGCAGGCTGGTCTCCAACTCCTCCAGATACCGCCGCGCCTCCTCGGCCTCCAGCGTCCACACCCGCGAGCCGTATCTATCGATCAGCGTCCGGACCGTCTGGCCGCCGCTGAACGGGATGATTCTTCCTGGGTGCTTCGCCGCCTCCGAGATTGCCACCGCATCCGCGCCCGCCGCGCCGTTGCCGCCCGCCCTCACGTTGAGCTGGTCGAAGAGCCGGTCCAGGGCTTCGCCTCCCCAGGCCGGGTCGGGGTGGAAGTGCAGGTCGATGATCGGCAGCTCCGCCGCCGGGATTGGTGCCGGCGAAGGCGCGAGCGTTGGTGGCGGGGTTGCTATCGGCGCGACGATCTCCGTTGGCGTCATGTCCGGTAATCCCAGCGCTCCGATACCGCCGCCGCCACTCCCACCGGAGCAGGCGTTTGCCAAGACCAGCGACACAAGCACGAGGAGCCACGATGCTCGTCTCATGGATTCAGCTTATCTCCCTCAGGCTCTCTCATGCCCCAGCCTTCCAGGCTGGGGTGCTGTGCATCTCAGACTTGCCGGTACGCTAGTACCCCTGCGATGCTATGGCTATGCCGGAACGCTATCGCGCCCCCCGGGGAGCCGCCGATCTCTTGCCCGAAGACCAGCCCTACTGGCGCTGGGTGCAGGACACCGCGACACGCGTCGCCGAGTCTTACGGCTACGGCGAGATCCAGACGCCCGTCTTTGAGCACGCCGGCGTCTTCCTGAGACCCGGCTCCGAAGGCACCGACCTGGCCGACAAGGAGATATACGCCTTTCAGGACCGCGGCGGCGATGACCTCGCCCTGCGCACCGACGGCACCCACGGCGTCGCCCGCGCTTACATCGAACACGGCATGAGCTCGCGCACCCAGCCGGTGCGCCTTTTTTACCTCGTCTGCGTCTTCCGCTACGACCGTCCTCAGGCCGGGCGCTACCGCGTCCACCACCAGTTCGGCGTCGAGGCGATCGGCGACGGCGACCCCTATATCGACGCCGAGGTGATCGACCTCCAGCGCACCTTCTACGAGGCCCTAGGCCTGCGCGACCTGCGCCTGGCCCTAAACAGCATTGGCGACGTCAACTGCCGCCCCGCCTACATCGAGAAGCTGCGCGCTTACTACGCTTACAAGCTGGACCGTCTCTGTGGGGACTGCCGCCGCCGCTACGACGTCAACCCCCTGCGCATGCTCGACTGCAAGAATGAGCCCTGCCAGCCCTTCAAAGCCGCCGCGCCCCGCAGCATCGATAACCTTTGTGAGCCTTGCGCCGAGCACTTTGCCAGCGTGCGTTCCCTGCTGAAAGGCCTCGGTCAGCCCTATACAATCGACCCGGCCCTCGTCCGCGGCATCGACTACTACACCCGTACCGCCTTCGAGTTCTTGCCTCCCGATGACGAAGGGCAGCAGAGCACCATCGGCGGCGGTGGCCGCTACGATGGCCTCATCGAGCAGTTGGGCGGCCGTCCCACGCCGGGCTTTGGCTTCGGCACCGGCATCGAACGCATCATCCTCAACCTCAAGCGCCAGGGGAGTGCGCCGCGCGCCGTCACCACCTCGACTGTCTTCATCGCCATCGCCTCCCGCGACCTCCAATCAAAGGCGCTGATCGTTGCCCGCGACCTGCGCTCCGCCGGCTTCGATGCCGTCATCGGCAACGCCAGTCGCAGTCTCAAATCCCAGTTCGGCGCCGCGGATGCCCTCGGCGCCCGCTACGTCTTGATCCTCGGCCCGCGAGACCTCGTCGAAGGCCTGGTCACCGTCCGCGACCTCCAGGCCCACACCGAGACCCGCCTACCGTTAACCGAAATCGCGAGCTTTCCGAAGAGGCTAAATCCGTAGGGGCGCAGCATGCTGCGCCCCTACGACGGCATCTGCCACGCCGTCTACAAAACCGCTACTGCTAAACTAATCTCATGCAAGACAAGCTTCGCGCCATCGAAGAGCGCTACGAGGCCCTCAACGAGGAGATGGCCCGCCCGGAGGTTCTCACGGACTACACGCGCGTCCAGACTCTCGCCAAGGAGCGCTCCACGCTCGACCAGGTCGTCTCCCTCTACCGCGCCCTGCGCAAGAACGAGGAGGAGATCGACCAGGCCCGCAACATCCTCAACACCGAGACCGACCCCGACCTCGCCGGCCTCGCGAAGGAAGAGCTAGCCGTCCTCGAACCCGACCGCGAGCGCCTGGAGAGTGACCTGCGACTCGCCCTCCTGCCGCCGGACCCTCACGACGAGCGCAACGTCATCGTCGAGGTCCGCGCCGGCACCGGTGGCGAAGAAGCCTCCCTCTTCGCCGGCGAGCTCTATCGCATGTACGCCCGCTACGCCGAGCGTCGCCGCTGGCCTGTCGAGATCATCTCTGCCAGCGAGTCCGAGAAGGGCGGCTTCAAGGAGATCGTCTTCGAGATCGATGGCCGCGGCGCGTACTCACGCCTCAAGTACGAAAGCGGCGGCCATCGCGTCCAGCGCGTCCCCGTCACCGAGGCGCAGGGCCGCATCCACACTTCCACTGCCACCGTCGCCGTCCTGCCCGAGGCCGACGAGGTTGAAGTCGATATTGACGAGAAGGACATCAAGGTCGATATCTACCACTCCGGCGGCGCCGGAGGCCAGAACGTCAACAAGGTCGCCACCGCCGTCCGCATGACTCATATCCCCACCGGCATCGTCGTCCAGTGCCAGGACGAACGGTCGCAGGGGAAGAACCGGACCAAGGCCCTCAGCGTCCTGCGCTCCCGCCTCCTCGCCATCAGGGAAGAGGAGCAGGCCCTTCAGACCAGCGACTCTCGCCGCTCTCAGATCGGTAGCGGTGAGCGCGCTGAGAAAGTCCGCACCTACAACTTCGCCCAGGACCGCGTCACCGACCATCGCGTCGGCTACACCCGCCACAACCTTCCCGCCTTCCTCGACGGCGACATCGACGACGTCATCGACGCCGTCGCCACCGCCGATCAAGCCCAGCGCCTCGAAGAATCCCTGGTCTAGTCAACCCGCTCATCCTTCGAGTGCCTCAGGATGAGCCAAACGCCCGTTGGCATCAGATCTCCTCTCTTCACGCACCAGCCATCGCATGCCTCCGAGGCAGAGCTTGTCCTCGCAGTCCAATCCCTTTCCACTCCGGCCTACCATCAGACGCCCGATAGGGGAATCTCACGCGCAAGGGCATCCTGAGCCTGCCCTATCCTGAGCCGCGCCGAAGCGCCATGAGTCTAAAACGTGGGCCTGTGGTTGCAGTATCATTACATGACACTACGGTCAGTCATATCTGAAGGGAGTCCTCCGAGGTGGCAATAACACTTCGCCGACAGCTCAACGACCAAGAAAAGGCTCGCATCATTCAGATACATGGGCATCGGTGCTTTGCGACAGGTCACGATATTTCTGACGAAGAAACCGTTCAGTTCGACCACATTAGAGCCTACGCGGTCGAACCCTACACTGAATTAGACAATATCGCGCCTATGTGCGACGTTCATAACCGCGCAAAAGGTACACTTCCCTTAGAAGACTTTCGCGTCAAGCTGCGGCTCGAAGACTTTTTTTCTCGCGGGGACTCCCCTAACCTTGGGCGACCTTTTGCGCTACCTGCGCGAGAAGGGAGACATCACACAATTCGGCGAGAGGGTGACTGTCTCAAGGAGTAATGGAGCAGCACAACTTGAGAGCGGTACTGCGAGCAGCGTTCAAACGGTATATCGGTGCCCGACGACAAATTGGGAGTACTTCTACGCTACTCTAGAGGTGAGTCTCCTGGATAGCGACGATGACGACGAAGACAGAATGGGCCTGCAACCACGCTATCTGATTTTTGACAAAGTCTTCGATATGTATAGGCACTTTCAGAACCACCCTGTCTTGCAGCCTTCTATAGGTCGCATTCACCAAGGACGTGTTCTTTTATTCGATGGCCAACACAAGATTGCCGCTCTGCTATGGACCGGGAGAAGACAATTTGAGTGCAAGATATATCTCAATCCTGAACTCAGACTCCTCAATGACACGAACATTTCTGCGCACGATAAGTTCTCTCAGACGCGATTCTTCTCATCGATCATGGTCATTAAATTAGGGACAGAGTTTGGGAAAGATTTTGAGACCTACAAATATATAGAAGATGGTCAGCCGAAGAGCGAAGCAGGCTTCATGAAGTTCTTTGAACATGGCACCGGCAACGCTATGTCGAAGGCTGATAGGAATCGACGCTTTAGGAGCTACCTCTACAACTCAATTCTACAGAATCCTGAGTGCCACACTTCAAATTTGTGTCGAATTCGAATCGCAGTACCGATGAGAAACCTTTAACTATAGATATGCTCTCAAAGTCAATCTTCGCTTGCTTCTTGTATCAAGAGCCTGTATCGGACAACATGGCGACTGATTTATACAGACGTGAGCAAGAAATCAATAACGTAACCGGCCTCCTGAACATGCTGCATGCCCTAGCGCTAGTCGCTTGGAATCCGAGCGCTGGCCCGAATGATGGCAATCAGCGTCGCCTGAATCGCCTTTTTCGATCCAAAGCAATTATGGCCTGGAGCGAGCTTTTGCGAGACGCAGTTTGCGGAAAGCTTGACTTGATCGACGCTGAGGATAGAGACCGACCATTCTATAGAGACCTCACGGACAATGACCTTCAGCGCATCAAGAATGTGACAGAGCGATTGGTGAGCTGGAACCTATGGTCATCGCCCGCCGAAAGCGAAATAGACCGAGTTCTTTCTGACAACAAGAGCGCAGTTAAGGATTGGTTCCGAAATCATGGTCTTACGACGGGATACTTGATGGGTGCGGCCGAGTAGGCCGGAGCACGCAGCTCATCCAGTATTACCATCTACCTCTCATGACGCCATGGCATCCTGAGCCCGCCGAGGACGTACCCATATGCCAGACGCCATTACCCTCCGCAGCGCTATCGCCGCCGCCCGCGACCGCCTCCGCGCCGCCGGCATCGATGACGCCGCCCTCGAGGCCGAAGTACTCCTGCGCCACGCACTCGGCCTCAGTCGCTCCCAACTCTTCATGCGCCTCGAAGGCCCCATCGACCCGGTCGCCGCCGCCCGCTACGAGGCCGTCCTTGCCCGCCGCCTGGCCCACGAGCCCACGGCCTACATCACAGGCCACCGCGAGTTCTACGGCCTCGATTTCGCCGTCACGACCGATACCCTCATCCCCCGTCCCGAGACTGAGACCCTGGTAGACGCCGCCCTCGACATCATCCGCCGCCGCCCGCCTCACGCCCGATATCGCCTGGACCATTGGCCGGAGCCCTCTTACGAGGAGACCTTTGCCACCCCCCAGCGACCCATCCCAGAGCAGCCCGCGCTGCCCGGCGCGGGCGTCACCATCGCCGACATTGGCACCGGCTCCGGCGCCATTGCCGTTAGCCTCGCCCGCGCCTTGCCCGGCGTCCGCCTCATCGCCATCGACCTCTCCGCCGCCGCCCTCGAGGTCGCTTCCGCTAACGCCCGCCGCCATGGCGTCGATTCTCGCATCGACTTCCGCCAGGGCGACCTCCTCTCGCCTCTCGACACCCGCGTCGATGTCATTATCGCCAACCTACCTTATGTCAATACACCCGACTATCTCACCCTCGACCCCGAAGTCCGTGACCAAGAACCTCAATCCGCCCTCGATGGCGGCCCCGACGGCCTAGACCTCATCCGCCGCCTCATTGCCGCCGCCCCTTCCCGGCTCAACCCTCAGAGCTCCCTCCTGCTCGAATTCGGCGCCAGCCAGTCCGAGGCGCTCACGGCCCTCGCCCACGCCGTCTTCCCCAACTCCGCCATCACCATCCGCCCCGACCTCGCCGGCCACCCCCGGGTCCTCATCGTCAGCCTCTAAGCTGCCCGTCGCTCCAGCGGCTGCAAGCAAGCCGAAAAATCTACGCCTTGGCGGTCATCAGGCGCCATTTCACCCACAGCGCTTTCGATTGACACGCCACCGCATCGTGCTTAGATTTGCCGCAACAAACCTGGATAGCAGAAACGTGAGGCAATCATGGCCACCAGGACCAGCATCGACCTCGGCATGGGCGAAATCACTTCACCGGAGACGCTCAAGGCCGCCTTTGCGGAGCTCGTCGCTACCTCCCTCTTTCTCTTCATGGGCGTGGGCTCTGTCGCGGCGATGCTCTCGACCGCGCCGGATCTGGGCGGCGGCATTGTCATCATCGCCCTCGGCTTCGGCATCTCCATCGCCGTCCTCGTTGCCGCTATCGGCCCCATATCCGGAGGCCACATCAATCCTGCCGTCACGTTTGCCCTGGTCATTACCGGGCAGGTCAGCGTGGGGCGCGGCGTCCTCTTTATCGCCGCACAGCTTCTAGGCGCCGTCCTGGGGGTGCTCATCCTGCGCGCGGTCCTCGTAGACGACCTGATCCTCGCCATACCAGGCGCCGGCGGCAACTCGATCAACGACGGGGCCGTCGCCAGCAACCTTGCCGCCATGGGTATAGAAGCGGTCGGCACCTTTCTGCTCGTCTGGACCGTCTTCGCGACCGCCGTCCACCCTAAGGGCAGCCTGCTGGCGCCCTTCGCCATCGGCTTTGCCGTCCTGGTGGCCCACATCGTCCTCGTCCCCCTGACCGGCACCGGCATCAACCCTGCCCGCACCTTCGGCCCCGCGCTCGTCCTGGGCCGCTGGGACGATTGGTGGGTCTACTACGCCGGCCCTCTCATCGGCGCCGCCCTTGCTGCCCTGTCCTTCTTCATCCTCTACCTGACGCCTTCATCTCAGCCCGGAAACGCCCTCGTCGTAGCCGGCCGGCCTACCAACTGAGAGAAAATGTGGCATCCAGGCGCGGAGTCTCGCCCCTGACACAGCGACCGCCTCCGCGCTATCTGCCAACACGTGTTGCATCGCAATCCCTGGATAGCACTAAGCTGGGTCCCCCGAGCCCCGTCGAAGGGTCGAGAGAACCGTCCCCAGCCCAGGAGACGTTTCTGATCGGCCCTTGCCGCTAACCGTCCTCTCAGCTAGCTTCCCCTCAATGGAGCGACTGATCCTGATCGGCTGCGCCGGCGCTCTCGGCGCTCTCTCGCGCTACGGCCTTCAGCGTCTCATACACGAGGCGCTTGGCAGGCCCACCGTGGCCAGCACCCTGATCGTCAACCTCAGCGGCACGTTCCTGCTTGGTCTCTTCATAGCCCTCGCCGGCGAGCGCCAACTCCTGCCGGCCTTCTGGCGCCCGATCATCGCCGCGGGCTTCTTCGGCGCCTATACCACCTTCTCGACGCTGATGCTCGAATCCATCGAATCGCTGGGAGTCCGGCGACCTGCTAACCGTCGCTGCCAACCTCACTGCCAGCATCGTCCTCGGCCTCATCGCCGCTTACGCTGGCCTCAGCCTCGGCCGCGCCCTCTAACCCTCAGGGCTAATCCTGTGGATGCGGCTGCGACCGAAGCTCTTCGGTCCCTCAGAATCCACTATCCGCCCGGCTTAGCGCCCCGTCGACCCGTGCCCCCCGACTCCACGCTCAGACTCCGACAGCTCCTGCACCGCCTCGACTTCGACCAGCTCAAAGCGGCTCACTACCAGCTGCGCGATCCGATCCCCATCCGACACGGTATGCGTCTGTTTCGAGCCAAACGTATGCATCGAGACGAGGATTTCGCCCCGGTAGTCCGCATCGATCGTCCCCAGGATCACGTTGACGCCCTGCCTGCTCAAGCCCGACCGGGGCCGCACCTGCACGTCGAAGCCCACCGGGGCCTCAATCGCGATGCCAATAGGTACCAGGGTCACGTCCGGCCCAATCTCAATCGGCGCGTCCAGGCAGGCGTGGAGGTCCAAACCTGTCGCGGCGGGGGTCGCGCGCACCGGCAGTCTTGCCCCCGTCCGCAGCAGTTTCACCCTCAGCGCATCACTCATGTCCGCACCCTAACTCCCACCCCGGCTACGGAAAAGCGCGACCGTATCTGTCGTTGCGAGCCATCGCCGAAGCAATCCCTGCACTCCCATCCGCCGCCAAACTTCGTGCATAACAAGAAAGGCCCCATCGGAGCCTCTCTCGTTGCCTATTACTTTATCTGTTACTCGGCCGCTGCCGCTGCTGGTTCAGCCACTTCCGTAACCTCGATCTCGTCCGGCCACACGCGCTTCTTCTGCATCTCCCGCGGCGGGTCGATGTAGATCGCGCTCCAGCCACAGGACTGCTCGCACAGCCGGCAGCCGGTGCAGCGCCGCTCGATCACGCGCGTAACGCCGAAGAAGTCGCCCACGCGCTCACCGCTGACGTCCAACTCCAGCGCGTCGAAGGGGCAGACCGCGATGCACAACTCGCAGCCGGAGCCGATGCAGTTGTCATCGATGACCTTCGCCAGCGGCCATTCGCGGCGCGGGAACGTCTTGCCCACGTCGCCCAGCTCATCCAGGATCGCCTCCGGCGGGCAGACTACAGCGCAGGCGCCGCAATCGATGCAGAGGTCAGGGTCGATCTGGTGGATGACGTTTCGAGTGCCCGTGATCGCCTCCGTAGGGCAGCGCTTCGTGCACGCTGTACAGCCGATACAGGTCTCGATGATCTTATAAGTCAAAACTGATCTCCTATAGTGCCCTCTCAGGCAGTATAGGTAAGCGCCGCATCTAGCCGCAAGGCAGCTAGATGGGCGGGGTCCTGCGACTGTAAGGCGTCTGAAAGAAACACCAGATGCGCTGATCGCCGCCGAAGATCCGGCCTGTATAGGTAACTTCTGTCGCCTTCTTCGGGTCCGCGGTGCTCAGCGCAATGGCCACCGCGTCGTCCCCCTCAAAGTTCGGGTCGTACACTCGGATCCGCAGCACTGCGCCAACGGCCTCGTAGCCGTAAGCCAGGACAACGTGGTTCTGGCCCAACTGCATGGGGTCTCGTGACTTCACCGTCACCAGCCCGATTGGCGTCGGTCTGCCCACATCGATCTCTGCTTTAATCTTCGGCCACTCCTGCCTCAGCATCACCCAAGCCCGGCCTCTAGAAGCCAGGCCCAGAAGGCTGAAGAAGGACTCACCGTCTCGTAGCGCCGGATTCATGTAGCGCAGATAGCGTGCCGGCCCGAGCGGCAGATTGAAGCTGTCGAACAGCCTGTCGACCAGATAGTCAAACAGCGGCCCTTCCACCGGGGGCGTCAGGTCCGCCGGCGGCGCCGATCCGGCCTCGAAGTAGTCGCGCGCCGCGTAGCACATACCGCCGCAGAGCCCGTTGCTCGCCCGGCCGATCGGGATATCGATGCCCAGGAAGCTAAACGTCCGCAGGGGCACAGACGCAAAGCTGTTACCGAACCGTAGCCCCGCGGTGCTCGGCAGGTAGCCCGGCACCACCACCTCAGCCAATGACTCAGATCTGCTCGATCTTCGGGATCAGCCCCGGCTCAAATTCGCCGATCCGCCGCTCACCCAGCGCCACGACAGCCTCATGCGCCCGCCTTGCCCCCTCGACCAGCGACCCAACCTTAACCCCTTTGAAGGACGCGGGAAACGCCGCCAGCTTCTCCACGCCGGCCTCCAGCAGCCGCACCGTCCCCGGGTACTCGCCCTTTGTAAGGTGCACGAACGCTGCCGTCACCTGGATCAAGCCCTGGTAGAACGCCCGCAGCTCGCGCTCCGCGTCCATCCAGACCTGCTCCCAGGCCTCGTGCGCGTGCCAGTAATGCCCCGCGTTATATAGGTCGATGCCCGTCTGGAGTAGATCCTCTGGAGACAGCGCCTCCAGCCACCGCTCCTGCTCCTGTCGCGAGAGCGCCATGTACTCCTCGACTACCATCCCTACGCTAACGGCACTCCAGGATGATCGGCGTCAGCTCGTCCGTGCGGCGCCCCTCCGAGATGTCGTTCTCCAGCTGGACGAACTCATCAAGTGTGTACTTCTCCCGCACCTTGTCAAAGGCGCAGTTGCACTGGGTCTGAGTCGCGCCGGCGCCCATGCACCCGTCCATGAAGTTAGACTGCACCTCGGATGGGTACTCATTCGAATCGCCATCACCACCGCCACACGCCGCCACCAGCACTATCACCATCCCCACCACGCAGCCAAAGACCAGCCTTCGAATGTCCATGCGTCTCCAATTCGTCATGCAAACAGGGCCCGAAGTCGCCTTCCTCCGGCGCCGCTGCTATTGTAGGCGTCGCCATGCCACTTACTAATCCCCGGTATGGCCGAAGGCTGGGAAGGTGAACGGCTTCCCAGGAGCCACGCCGCGCCAATGGTCGAGGATTGCTCCGCCCCTTGAGCTTCATACCCGCTACGCGCCCGACTTGCTACTCTGTATTCGATGTCGGCAGCCCAATCCCTTGACCTGCTCTTCCTTGGCTCCGGTAACGCCTTCGCCGCCCAGGGCCGGGCCTTCAGCTCCTTCCTCCTCAACGGCCGCTACCTCTTCGATTGCGGCCCTACCGTGCTCCAGCAGCTCCGCAAGGCCAACCTGCCCTCCAGCGACATCGACGCCGTCCTGATCAGCCACTTCCACGCCGATCACTTTTTCGGCCTCCCCTTCCTCATCCTGGACGCCTGGCGTGAGCAGCGCGCCAAAGACCTCTGGATCGCCGGCCCGCCCGGCATCGAAGAGCGGACGATGGGCCTACTGCGCCTCGGCTATGAGATGCTGACGCGCCGCCTCGAGTTCAAGCTCCATTTCATCGACGTCGCTGACGGCATGGAGGCCGAGATCGCCGGCCTGCCCTTCACGGCCGTCTCCGTAGAGCACGTCGCCGAGCTCGATTGCTTCGCCTTCCGGGCCAGGCTCAACGGCCGCTCCCTGGTCTACTCCGGGGATTCCAAGCTCTGCGACAGCCTTCTGGACCTTGTCCCCGGCGCAGACGTGGTCGTACTTGAGTGTGCCTGCGGTGACGAGCCGGTGCACCTCAGCCCGGACGACGTTGCCCGGATCGCCGCCCGCGCCCCCAAAGCCCAGACCATCGTCACTCACCTGGACGGGCACGATCATCCGGGCGGCTGGCGTGGCCTCCACGTCGCCCAGGACCTTGCCCGCTTCAGCTTCTAATGATTTCTAGCTAACGGACGGGATCAGACGTAATCCGGACCTTGATCGTCATCCCAATGGCTGACAGGCTCAGCGCGTTTGGGTTATCTTTATACTTCGCGGAATCGATGGAGGTGGCATGCTTAATGTCTTCTTGTCCCGAAGTGGAGGCAGTGTCCTGATCCCTGACGCGGTTGCTGCTGCCCCCGGTGATACGGAGGACGAAGTCAAGTTCATCGATGCCGCCGGTCGCGCCTTGGTGATCTTTCGCCGTCAGGACGTTGTCAGCTACAGCAATGACGGCCAGCGCCTGAAGGTAGACGACAGCCCCGAGACCAGCCCGCCGGTTTAATCCCTAGGCAGTGCTGGCGTAACCATTGCTCCCGCCGTCAATAAGCTCTCTAACGATCTCGACCAGGTGATCGGGCTCGAACGGTTTATCGAGGGCGGCGTCCGCGCCTAATTCCCTGCTTATGCGTAGCGCCTCGAAGGCCGAACAAACCAGGATGGGCGCGGTGTAGCCGGACGCGCGCGCAGCCTGAAAGACCTGCCTGCCATCCATCTCCGGCATGTTGATGTCCAGGATTACCAAGTCCGGTGAGTCGCGCTGAATCAACTCCAGGCCGAGCGCGCCGCCATCCGCCGTCTCGACGCTGACACCTTCTAACCGCAGCATCATTGAAACGAGTCGCAACAGCGCCGGGTCATCGTCCACGACGAGCACTCTGGCCAAATTGTCCTCCGGGCCACCTAGACGTAACCCTGAAGGCAGCTTACGCCTCTACCGGAACCCGTCCCGCGATTTGCGCTTACGTCTCCATGCCAATGTCAGGCGCCACGCCGTTTATCCCGCTCATTATGTAAGTGGTGACCGCGCCGGTCTCGAAGCAGCAGCCTGCGAGTGCTACGCTGCGTCTCAGGGCCAAGAGTCCGTCTGAGCGGCCAAGAATCGCCACTCCTGAGCTTCTGAGGCCGCCGCTCGCCGGACAGCGCAGGGAGTTAATGTTTGCAGCTTCGCGACGCCACCGAAGCCGACCTGCCGGCCATCGTCGCCATCTACAACACCACCATCCCCAGCCGTATGGTCACCGCCGATCCCGATCCCGTCTCGGTCGAAAGCAAGCTCTCCTGGTTCCGCGCCCATACGCCGGATCGACGCCCTCTCTGGATCCTCGATGAGGACGGGACGATCGCGGCCTGGCTCAGCTTCAACGACTTCTACGGCCGCCCCGCCTATCACCCCACGGCCGAGATCAGCGTCTACGTCGCCGAAGCCTACCGCCGTCGTGGTCTCGGCCGTCAGCTCCTGGACGAGGCGATCCGCCGCGCCCCTGATCTTCGCCTCAAGACCCTCCTGGCCATCGTCTTCGCCCACAACGAGCCCAGCCTGCGACTCCTCGAAGGCGCCGGATTCCAGCGCTGGGGCTTCCTTCCCGCCGTCGCCGAGATGGACGGCATCGAGTACGACGACGTCATCCTCGGCCGCCGCGTTTAGCCGCTTCGCGTAGCCTTTCGCGCCAGCACGCCCAGAAACAGCGGTATCTCCTGTCTCGCCCGCGCGATGGCGCCACGCCCCGACGGTGGGCCGTTACCACGGTGGGCCGGCACTTCGCTGATCTCCTGGATCAGAAAGCCGCTGCTGACCAGGCCGTTTAGATAGACGCCCAGCGGCCGGTGAAAACGCAGCAGCGTCCGGTCCCGCGTCCGGCCCGGTCGCGGCGGCATCGGCGCCGCAAATGGCGTCAGATACCGGTCAATGCGCCGGTATCTGAGCTTGCGCTGCTCGTCCCAGCCCCAACCGCTCTGTCTCGGTACCTGAAACGCCGGGTGCGGCGTCAGGATCGCCAGCCGGCCTGCCGGTTTCAGCGCCCAGGCAGCCGACTTCAGGGCCGGCGTCACGGGGTCCATATCCTGCAGGCTCACCAGGAATGCAGCCGCATCGAAGGAAGCAGGGTCCAACCCCTTCGCCTCGTCCAGACGGCAGGCGTCCGCCACCTGGAAGCGCCCGAGGCGGCCGTGACGCCGCCGCGCCCGCTCGATCATCCGGCGGCTCAGGTCCACGCCGGTATAAAGAGCGCCCCTCGCCGCGACGTGCGGCGCCAGCACGCCCTGCCCACAGCCGATGTCCAGGACCCGCTCGCCCGGTTGAATCCGCAGCAGGTTCAGGAGACTGGGGATCAGGCTGTCGCGATGGTGCCCGTCCCCCGTATCGCCCATCCAGCCGTCATACCAGTCCGCCACCCCGTCCCATGACGTATCCGGACGCCCTTTACCAGCCATAACCACCTCGACCGCGCTTCGCCTCCGCCTCGCGACGCAAAGCAAAAAGCCACGGCCTCAAGAAGAGGTCATGGCTCCGTGGCGGCAAAGGTCAGGGCAGAGGCGGCGCCGCGGCCGCGTGGTCTAGGTTGCAGACCTCGCCGCTAGCTCTGGCGGATTCTCGGCATCATCTTCCTGCCTACGCTGGCGAAGTCTCTCACGCGCTCATGTTCATCCATTCTCCGCGGGCCGTCAAACCGGTCCGGAAGCCGGTTTCATCTAACCGTGAAGGTTTGTACAATCGACTTGAGGTAGAAAAGCGTGTACGGAATCGGTCTCGCAAAGGGCCTCTGGCTCACCCTCCGCCACTTCTTCAAGCCACCCGTCACGGTGCAGTTCCCGGAAGAGGTGCGCAAGATGCCGGCGCGCGCCCGCACCAGCCTGCTCTGGTTCGATGAGCGCTGCACCGGCTGCAGCACCTGCGCTCAGGCCTGTCCGGACGGCTGCATCCTCGTCGCCACCGAGCCGCGGCCCGATGGCAGCATGAACAAGGTGCGCTACGAGATCGATTTTCGCATCTGCATGTACTGCGGCCTCTGCACCGAAGCCTGCCCCTACGAGGCGATCCAGCCCGGCGGCACCTTCACGGACGCCGTCTACTTCTTCGATGACATGTACCAGGATAAGTACGATCTGACTCGCCTCGCCCACGAGCACCTGCGCAACAACAACTACGCCTATCCCAACGGCATGAATGCTCCCAAGTCCGTCATCGACTTCATTGAAGCCGAAGCGGAAGGCAAGGACGCGCCTCCGCCCGGCGGTACCCACGCTCAGATCCCCAGTCAGCCGCGTAAGGAGGCCCCGCGTGGCTAAGCTCAATCTCGACGGCGTCGGCATCGAAGCGCAGGACGGCGCCCAGCTGGTCGAGGTCATCAAGCAAAACGGCGTCTTTATCTCCAACCTTTGCTATATCGATGGCCTGCCGCCCTACGCCGGCTGTCGCACTTGCCTCGTCGAGATCGAAGGCGCTCGCGGCCTCCAGCTCGCCTGCACCACCCGCGTGACCGATGGCATGGCCGTCCGCTCCAACACCGCCGCCGTCCTCGACGCTCGCCAGGCCGTGCTCTCGATCATCAACGCCAATCACTCTGACCGCTGTCTCACCTGCCACCGGCGCGTCCACTGCATGCCCGGCGATATCTGCCTGCGCGACGACACCGTCACCCATCGCTGCCTCACTTGCGCCAAGAACTACCGCTGCGAGCTCCAGACCACCAACGAGATGCTCCACATGGACAACTACGAGCCCTGGTTGGGTGAGGAGCGCACCTACTACGAGACGGAGCAGCCCGAGGCCGACCGTGCTAATCCCTTCCTCGAGTTCGACCCTCAGATGTGCATCATCTGCACCCGCTGCGTCCGCGCCTGTGACGAGATCCGCCACACCGGCGCCATCACCCTGGCCGGACGCGGCTACGAGACGCGAATCGCCTTCGGCGCCGGCGGTCCCATCCACGAATCGAACTGCGACTTCTGCGGCGCCTGCATAGACGTCTGCCCCACGGCCACCCTCCTGGAGAAGCCGAACAAGTGGATCGCCAAAACGGAGACCTGGGTCTCCACCACCTGCAGCGGCTGTAGTGTCGGTTGCACGCTGAGCATGGGGGTGCGCAACGGCAAGGTTGTCATGGTCAAGCCCGACCGTCTCAGTCCCGTGAGCTGGGACCAGATCTGCGTCCGTGGCCGCTTCGGCTATGACTCGATCAAGGCGCGCGACCGCCTCACCCGCCATCAGGTGCGTCAGGGTGACGCCCTCCTCCAGACCACATTTGAACTCGCGGTCGAAAACGCCGCAACCCGTCTGGGTGATGTTATTCGCCAGCACGGGCCCCAGAGCGTCGGGTTTCTGGTCGCGCCCTGGGCCACGAACGAGGAAGCCTACTCTGCCCAGAAGCTGGCTCGCGGCCTCATCGGCACGGAGAACATCGATTCCAGCGCCGGGCCCCTCGCCAACGCCGTCGAAGGCGCGCTGACCGGCGCTTTCGGCACGCACATCCTCAGCGCCGACCTGGCCCAGCTTGCGACCGCAAAGACCATCGTCGTCATCGCCGACGACCTGGAGTCCAGCCACAACGTCGCGGCCCTGCGCGTTAAGGACGCCGTCGTCAACAATGCCGCTCGCCTCATCGTCGTCAGCTCTCGCTACGGCGAGGTCGCCGACTTCATCGCGCCGCCGCCCTCGGGAGCGATCATGCCCTCGCCCCAGCTCGTCCACTCCGCCGAGCCAACCGGCGTCTGGCTGCGGCCCTCCCCCGGCGGCGAGACCGCTACCGTTGCCGGCCTCTGCAGCGTCCTGGCCGAGGGCCTCAGACCCGCCGATGCCGGACTGATCGGTGACGTGCTCATCCCTGGCGTCTCCGGCGCCGACATCGGGCAGGCAGCCTCGATCTTGATGGGCGCCACGGGCGACGAGGGCAAACTGGCGATTGTCTTCGCCCCCAGCCCCGCATCGCCCGCCCTCGCCGCCGAGACCGCGAAGGCTGCCGCTAACCTCGCCGTCCTCTGCCGCGGCGACCAGGCCATCGATTCCTTCTACTACCTGCCGCCGGACGTCAACGTCAACGGCATCCGCGACATGGGCGCCCGGCCCGGCGTCAATGGCAAAGACCTAGCCGCAATGCTCGCTGGCGGCGTCCGCGCCCTCGTCGCCATCGGTGACAACCCGGCGATGCACGTGCGCGACCAGGAGCGGGTCGAAGCCGCCCTCAGCGCCCTCGACTGCCTCATCGTCATCGACTCCGTTCAGACCGATACGGCCAAGCTGGCCCACGTCGCCTTCGCCGACCTGCCCACCAACGGCAAGGACGGCACCTACGCCAACGCCGACCGCCGTCTCCTGCGCCTATCCCGCGCCGAGTCCGCCACCGGCGACCAGCGCGACTGCCTCGAAGTCCTCAACGCCCTCGGCACGGCGCTGGCGGCTCACCTCGGCAAGGAGTTCCTTACTCCGGGAGAGGACGCCGCGACCGTCATGAACGAGATCGCCGCCTTCGTCGATGGCTACGCCGGCGCCACTTACAACAACCTCGAGTCCGGCGTCACTCGCGTCCTCCCCGCTCACAGCGCGACCGGCCGCATTCAGACCGTAACACCGGCGTCCCTGCCAACCGAGGACGGACGCCTGCTGCTGACCACGTCCCGCAGCCTCTACACAATGCGCGAGGCCGCCGCCATCCACTCCGAAGAGGCCGACAAGCTCCACCGTGAGGAGTTCCTCGAAATCAACCCGGCGGACGCCGCCGCGCTGGGCATCGGCCAGAACCGGCCCGTCATCGTCCGCAACGGCTCCCACGAGCTCACCCTCGCCGCCGCCCTCACCGATGCCGTCGCGCCCGGCTCCGTCTACCTGCCGCTCTACTACGATGGCGGCATCGTCAACCGCCTCATCGCCGCCGAAGACGCCCTGCCCACCGTTACCGTCCGCCCCGCCTAGCCGCGTCGCGTCATCCCTGTCAAATCTGAGCGACGCCAGGAGCGATGAATTTAACCGCTGACGGCGAAGCATTCTTTGATCCTCCATCCTTTCATAAGCGGCCTCCCAGGGAGCAACCCATCGCCCCGACGGCCCTACCGATTACGCCGGTTTCCTGCCGCTGCTAGAATTAGTCATCGACGCCGCAGCACGGACCGCCGAGGAGTAACAGTGCCTGACGCGCAGCGCATCCCCCTCTTTCCCCTCAATCTCGTCCTCTTTCCCGGACAGACGCTGCCGCTGCATATCTTCGAGGAACGCTACAAGGAGATGCTCAAGCGCTGCCTGCGCGAGAACTTGCCCTTCGGCATCGTCCTGATCAAGGAAACCGGCCGCGCTTCCCGCGGCTCACCGCACTCTGTAGGCACCACGGCCTATGTCACCTCCGTCAACGAGGTGCCGGAAGGCCGCTGCACAATCCCCGCGCCTCACCACGGCGAGTGCTACCACATCATCTGCCGAGGCGATGAGCGCTTTCGCGTCACCAACCTCGACCGCCGCGAGGCCGAGTACCTCGTCGGCGACATCGAACAGCTACCGGACGAGTCTTCGCCGCCGCCGGCAATGGCCATGGTCGCCCAGCGCGTCGTCTCCTTGTTCGATGACTACTACCGCAGTCTCGTTGCCCTCATGGGCGGCTGGCAGCGCGAAACGCCACCGGGCGAGCCCACCATGATGTTCGATATGGCAGCCCTCGTCGCCGGTCAGGCGCAGGTGCAAGGCGGTAGTGGTGAAGGCGATGGCCCCAAGGCGATCATCGTCCCATCACTGCCGGATTCGCCCGCCCGGCTCGCCAACGTCGTCGCCAGCGAGCTCAACGTCCAGCCTGAAGTCAAGCAGGAGCTCCTTGAGCTGCCTTCTGCCCTGGCCCGCCTCCAGCGCGAAGCAGAGATCCTTTCCGAAGAAACGCCCCAGATGCAGGAGCGCCTGCAGCAGCAGCACCGCCGACGCTACACTGCCTTCGGCATGTCCAACTAGTCGGCCCTCTCAGCCAGAAGCCATCTAGTCCCTCTGCTCAATTTCGGTCGCGAGACCGCTGTCGGTGACAGCAGCCTTGTCACAGGTCGTTAGTTTGGAGATACGCGTAGATCATGTTCGAGGCCGCGCGAGTCGCCGTGTCGATAGCGTCCACAACCCGCCCCATCGATGTCTCGTCCGCGGTCAGCCCCTGCACGTAAACGCTGCGCCGCCGCGAGTCCAGCACCAGCAGCGCCACCTGGTCTGGCGTCAGATCCTGCCCTGAGCCGTTGAGCCACTTGGCGTCACTGGCCAGCACCGCGGCGCCGGTCTGCCCCGCCAACTGCGCCAGCGCCATTGCCGCCGCATTGCCCTGGTCGGTCGCCTTGCGCAGATCCTGTACCAGCTGGTAAACGGCAACCGCGACCGAGTATGAGTCCTTCTCGTCAAGGTGGGGATAGAGATAACGAACCTGACCCGGTAGCGGCAGGTCTAACGCGGCGCACAGCTCCACGTCCGTCACAGATTGCACTGCATCGAAGAACGCGGCCGAGCTCTGCGCGTCGAGCCGGAACTCCATGAACGACTTGAGGATCGGCGCCTTGTCCTTGTTGCGGAACGCGATGAATAGCCCGGCCAAGTCGTTCATCGCCTGTACGTACTGCTCGAAAATCGTCATCGCCAGGACCTTGCGGTGCTCCGGCGTGTCCAGCACCAGGCCGCGCAGGCAGGTCTCAGCTACGACGAGTCGGCTGCGGCAGCCAAACTTCCGGTAGTTCTCCAGAAAGCCGGCGTCGATGTCGAAGAGGTAGCGGTCAAAGCAGGCCGGGCAGCGCTCTTCATTGCCATGGCTGTGCTCCAGCGCGGCGCCGCAATCGCTGCAGAGGTCGTCGCGCTGGATCGGCTGATAGTTCATGTCGCAGCCTCGCCCGTTACATCCGGCGCCGCGTCGTCCTCCCACCATTCCGCGTCCTGGCAGACGATATCGAGGCGGGCGGCGCCGATTTCGATCCTAACACGAGCATAGTCTTCACCCGGCAAACGCAGGATCGGCACGAACAGCCCGATCAGCGCCAGCCGGCTCGGCGATCCCACGCTCAGCAGACGAATCGTCGAACCCGGCTCGGGCGCCTGCGAAGCATCCGCCTCCTTGACACCGCGAAAGCGCAGTACGATAACACGCCCGTCTCCTCGCCGCGCCTCGATCATGAGCAGCCGGCCGCCTTTCTCTTCCCGCGAGGCGCGATACTCACAGCCATCAAGGGCGTTACGCACAGTACGGCGCAGACGCTCCCGCTGATCGGTGAATCTCAGCATCTAGGACCAAGGTCCTGACGCTTGCAGCGCGACTTCTCCTAAGCTCCCAGTCTCAGCCACTATTCGATGCTGCTCCTGCTGTCTCCGGCCGCGGCAGGCCTTTCGGCGCAAGGCGTATCACCTGGACGAGCGCATCCGCTGGCCCTTCGAGGGGATTCGGTCAGGTGACGTTCATCAATGTAGGCCGCGCTTCGCGCCTTCATGATTCGATCTCCAACCGTAAATGCCTCAGCGAGAGGATAAGTGTCACAGGCGCATTTGTCTGCTGGACGATAGCGGAGTGCCGCCGTGTTACTGTGGGCAGACTTATGCGAATACGGCGCGACCGAATAGACGGCTCAGTTAGTCAGCGTTGGCACTTGGGGCAGAAGTGGGTGCTGCGTCCGCCCACCTTGACGCGCTCGATGACCGTCTCACAGGTGTAGCAGGGCTTGCCGGTGCGCCGAAACACCTTTACGTGCTGCTGCATGCTGCCCACGTCGCCGCCGGTGTTGCGGTAATCGCGGAAGCTGGCGCCGCCGTGGTCAAGGCCCGCCATCAGTGCCGTCCGGATCGATGCGTGCAGCGCCAGCACCTCCTCCTCCGATAGCGTCATCCCCAGCCGTCGTGGGTCGATGCCGGCGCCGAAGCAGGCCTCGTCCGCGTAGATGTTGCCGATGCCGGCGATCCGCCGTTGATCGAGGATGATCGACTTGACCGGCGCCTTGCGCTTGGCGACCGCCGCCGCCAGCGACGCCAACGTGAAGCCCTCGCTCAGCGGCTCCGGCCCCAGGTCAGTCGTCACCTCGGAGAGGTCGTCCGCTAGCCAGAGACCGCCGAACTTGCGCACGTCCGTAAAGCGCATCTCAGTGCCGTCATCGAAGCTGAAAATGGCGCGGACAAAGCGGTCCTCCGGCGCCTCCGGGAAGAGCAGGGCACCCGTCATGCGCAAATGGATGACCAGCATCCGATTGGTATCAAGGTGCAGGACTAGGTACTTCCCCCGCCGCGACACCCCCTCCACCCTGGCCCCGACAACACCCTCACGGAACGTCGACTCATCCATCTTCTTGATAACGGGCACAGGCTTGCCGCGGTCGGGCGGGATGCGCAGGGACGTTATCGTCCGGCCGGTGAGGCGTTGCTCCAAGCCCTGGCGTATCGTCTCCACCTCGGGCAGCTCAGGCATCTAACGAATGTTCCAGGGGTCATCGCCGAGACGTCGGAGAATATTGCGGCTGCCGTGAATGAACGCCAAGACCAGGACGCCCTCGTTGTCCAGTCCGTGGATGAGACGATGCGTGCCGATTACAAGTTCGCGAACAGTCTCATCCTTGTAATCGGGGACCATCCTACCTAGCTTTGGAAACGTCTCCAGCATGTCAACGGTCTCCATGACCCGGTCATGGATAGTGCTGGCGTACATTCGCGAACTTTTGCGCGACATATTGAACCAGTGAGTCAAGCTCAGCGCGAGCACCTACTGTCCAGCGGATCGAAGCCATTGATTCAGGCTTTGCTTGACCTCTTCGTGTGGGATTACCTTGCCCTCTCTTGCTTCTTGTATGCCGCGGTCAATCCTCTCACGGACGTAGATCTCGTACATGATGTCCTCGGGCGAGGCATCTTCCGGCATTTGTTCAATCATCTCGATGATGTCTTGCTTGGTCGTCATCATCAGCCCTCCTGGAGCGTCCTGACTCAATTCTACTCGTAGAGGTCGTCGACGAAGACCGACACGCCTTCGCCTTCCCACTCCGCCTTTATCTTCGACACCATGTCGCGCCGAGGACCGGTACGAGGCCACTCCCGCCAGGAGAAGTAGACGACTCCGTCCGCCGGCGTCACTACGTCCTTCTCCACAACCAGGTCATCCTGGCCGAACGTCCCGTTCTCATTGATCGTCAGCTTGATCTCGACGCCGGCCGCTACATCCCCGTTGCTGTACGCGACGGCCTGAAACAGCCTCGGCCGCTCAATCTCCCGTCTCGACACGCGCATCTCATACACAAACTCAGGCATCGATGTCCGAGCCCCGTATCCGCACACGATCCTCCTCGACGATCCATAGATGAGCTGCGACTGGCTCGGTATTGAAAAGAGCAAGATTCCGACGTAAAGCGGCCAGTACGGAGTCCCTATCCTGCCGGACCAACCTCAATACAACGATGCCTGGTGAGCCATCCGGGTTGTAAGCCCTGATGTCGGCGAAGTCGAGGTCGAGGGTGAGCTGGCCCGTGACTCATCGAGGCATCTACGCCAAATGGCATCGCCAGCCCCTCCGAGTCCTTGAGACACGACAGTGGCTACGTCATGCCCGGCATAGGAAAGCAGACTGGCGGCTTCGGCGGGCAGGTTCTCGTCAATTTTGAAGCGCATTACCTAGGAGCTGACGATGCGCTCACGCGCCAGCTCGCTGGCGTAGGAAATTGCGGCGCGTATGTCCTCGCTCTTCAGTGTGGGGTAGCTCTTGAGGATCTCCGCCTCATCGAGGCCGGCTGCGAGGTTGTCGAGGATGACGGACACCATGATCCGCGTGCCCTTGATGCAGGCGCGACCGTGAGCGATTGCCGGGTCAACTACGATTCGGTCGCGCCAGTCCATAAGCGAGTCTCAGTCGCGTGCACGGCCGATGGCGAGGTCTTACAGGACCACCTGCCGGAAGGCGTCTTTGCCACCCAATCGCTTGGCGGCATCGAGTATCTCCAGCCCGGCGAGCTGGCCCTCCGCGTCGTAATCAGCCCGCCAGCCCTTCCCCAATATGCTGGGAGGTCACGGTCGACTCACGAAAGCGAATATAGAGCGCGTCTACTTCAGCGTCGTATGTAATTCTCATTTCAGACCTCAGAAGTAGTATACGTAAACCGTCACCACGACTATCTCATCCTATTCCTTGACGAAGATCGGATGGACCTGCTACGTCGCGTAGTGCCGGCCATTCCATTCCAACTCATAGGCAAAGTCCATGCGGCACTCAAGCCTGCCTAACTCGGCCGGAGCCCACGAGGCGGCGCGTATCGTGTCTTGAATTTCGCTGTGATCCGTACCACGAAAGCGCGCCTGCTCTTCGGCGTGAGAGGAGAGTCGGACAGGCTTCACCTACTCCATATCCGCCCAGTTCTTACCCACCTTGATCTCCACCTTGATCGGCACGTCCATCTCTATCGACGCCGGCATGATCCGCAGCACCATCTCCCGCAGCGCCTCCAGCTCCGATTTCGGCCCCTCGAAGATCAGCTCGTCGTGGACCTGGAGCAGCATGCGCGTTTCCATGCCCTTCGCCTCCAGCTCCTCGTCAATGCGGATCATGGCGATCTTGATGATGTCGGAGGCCGTGCCCTGGACCGGCATGTTGATGGCGATGCGCTCCGCGCCCATACGGACGTTGAAGTTGGTGGAATGGATGTCGGGAATGTAGCGGCGGCGGCCGGCCAGGGTCTCGGCGTAGCCATCGCGGCGCGTATCGTTGACCGTGTCCTCGCGCCAGCGCTTCACGGCCGCGTATTTCTCGAAGTAGCGCTTGATGAAGATGCCCGCCTCCTCGCGGCTGATACCCTCGCGCTGCGCCAGGCCGAAGTCGGTCAGGCCGTAAAGCACGCCGAAGTTGAAGACCTTGGCGCGGTTGCGCATCGTCCGCGTCACCTCGTTGGCCGGCACGCCGAAGACCTGTGAGGCTGTCGCGGCGTGGATATCCTCATCGTTGAGAAACGACTCGACCAGCGCCGGGTCCTTCGACAGGTGCGCCATGATCCGCAACTCGATCTGGGAGTAGTCCGCCGATAGCAGGTAAGGATCCCCGCCGATGGCGCGCGCCACGAACGCCCGACGCACCTGGCCGCCCAGCTCGCTGCGCACCGGGATATTCTGCAGGTTCGGGTTGTTGGACGAGAGCCGCCCCGTGGCCGCGACAGCCTGGTCGAAGGTGGTGTGGATGCGCCCGTCACGCGGGTCGACCGCCCCCGGCAGTGTCTCGATGTAGGTCGACCGGAGCTTCGTTAGCTCACGCCACTTAAGCAGGATATCGATGAGCGGGTGGACGCCGCGCAGCCCCTCGATTGCCTGCGCGTCGGTCGAGTAACCCTGCTTGGTGCGGCGCGTCTTCGGCAGCTTCAGGTCCTCGAAGAGCACCTGCGAGAGCTGCGGCGGCGACCCCAGGTTGAACTGATGGCCGACCTCCTGATATGCCGTCTGCTCCAGAATGTCGATCTGCTCGTTCAGGCCCTTCGAGAGGTCGCGCAGCACGCCCACATCCATGGCGATGCCGGCCGCTTCCATTCGCGCCAGCACCGGCACCAGCGGCATCTCCACGACGGAGAAGAGATCCCACATGCCTAGCTCGCGCAGCTCCTTCTCCATCGGCTCGCGCAGCCGCAGCGCGTAGTCGACGTTCTCGCAGACGTAGGGCAGCGCGTCCTCGATGCCGACCTGATCCATCGAGAGCTGCTTGGCGCCGTTCTTGCCCAGGAGATCGATGACCTCCTTCATCTCGAAGCCGAGACGGCGCGAGACCAGCCACTTCAGGCTGAGGGAGCCGGAGCCCTGGCGGGCCGCGCCGTCACTGAGGGCGCCATCGCCGAGGATGTAGGCGGCGAGCAGGGTATCGAAGGCAAAGCCGTGGACGTGGATCTCGTGACTGGCGAGGTGGGCAGAATCGAATTTGCCGCTGTGCGCGATCTTCTCAATCGCCGGGTCCTCAAACAGGGGCGTTAGCTTCTGCAGCACCATGTCCGGGTTCAGCTGCATCGGCTCGCCCAGCTGGGGTTGGTGCCCGACCGGGATGTAGTACGCCTCGCCCGGGGAGACGGCGATCGAGGCGCCGACCAGCAGCGAGTTGTAGGGGCTGCCGCCCACCGACTCAAGGTCGAAAGCGAAGCGGCCGGTCTCGCGCACGTGCTCGATCAGGTCATCGAGGGCGCTCTCGTCGTTGATCAGGCTGTAGGACCTATCGATGCTCTGGGCGCCGCCAAACAACTCGCCCTGCTGCTGCCCAGCCGGCGCCGCCGTAAAGCCCTCTTCGACCGGGGGCAGTCGCGGCACCAGCGTCCGGAACTCGAGGTCACGCAGCAGGTCCAGCACGCGCTGACGGTCGTACCGGCCGATGCGCGCCTCCTCCATATCGAGGATTATGTCTGGTACGTCGATGCGGATCGTGGCGGTGTCCTTGGCTTGCCGCACCTGCCCCTCGTACTCCTTAAGGGAGTTGCGCAGCTTGTCCGGCTTTACCTCCTCGATGTGCTCGTATATGCCCTCGATGGTGGTGAATTGCACCAGCAGCTTGGTCGCGGTGCCGTCGCCGACGCCGGGGATGCCAGGGATGTTGTCGGAGCTGTCGCCGCGCAAGGCCTTGAAGTCCGCCATGCTGGTCGCCGGGAAGCCATAGCGCTCCATCGCGGCGGCCTCCGTGTAGATCACTTTGTCGCGCTGGTAGGGGCGCAGCATGTAGACCGTGACGTTGTCGCGGATTAGCTGGATCAAGTCGCTGTCCAGCGTCACCAGATACGTGCCGATACCCTGCTCCGCTGCCTGCACCGACAGCGCGCCCATCACGTCGTCGGCTTCGTAGCCGGGAGCGCTGAACACGGGGATGTTGAAGGCCTCCATCATCTCCAGACAGCGCTCGATCTGGCGGCCGATGTCCCAGGTCGCTTCGAACGGCCCGAGGGCGCGCTCCAGCTCCAGCCTGGTGTCCGGGACGACGCCCGCCTGCTCCGCCGTGGTGAAGAGGTTGCTCTTGATCTCATCCCGTCGCTCCGCCGCGGCCACCGCTTCGGCGATGTCCTTGCGCACCTCGTCGCTGAGGTCCGGCACCGTGGCGAGCGAGCTCATCACCTGCGTCTTGAGGTTCTCGAAGCGGCTGGCTTTATAGGTGGCATCGCGGATGTGGCGGAAGGTCGGTCCCGGCAGATCCATCGCGACTATCAGGTGCGTAGGCTTTAGCTCGTCGATGACGGCCAGCAGCGTATTCGTGAAGCCGAAGACGCCGCTCGTGTTCTCGCCGGTGCGTCGCGCGACCAGCGGCGCATCTTTCAGCGCATAGTAAGCGCGATGGATGATGCCGTGCCCATCGAGGATGGCGAGCAGAGGTTTGCGCTGGGCGTTGGTCATGCCGGAATAGTAACAAGTAACCGGTAACAAGTAACCAGCGGAGGACCGGCGGCGATCCCGTGCCCGGCCTTCAAGCCGGGGGGACGCCGGATCCAGCCCGTGGTACACCTCCGGGCTTCGAGCCCAACCTTCAGCCCACGCCACTGCCGGACGATCCTTCCCTATACAAGCTGAGCTACACTGTCGGCGCTGTCCCGCGCTCTCAGCTACCCGGAGGCCACCCTTGCTCTACGAAGCTGAATCCGGCGACATCTCGATTGCCGTCGTGGGCGATGCCATGCTCTCACGCCGCCTCAGCCCCTATCGCGAGCCCGCCTTCACCGCCCTGGCCGAGCTGCTGCGTAGCGCCGACGTGACCATCGCAAATCTCGAGTTCCTCCTCCACGACTACGAGGACTCCTGGCAGTGGACCGGCGGCACCTACACCCGCGCCGATCCTCGCAACGTCAGCGAGCTGAAGTGGATCGGTATCGATGCCGTCCTTACCGCCAACAACCACTCCTTCGACTTCTCCGAGGGCGGCTTCCTGACGACGCTGCGCCACCTCGAAGCGGCAGGCATCCCCCACGCCGGCGGCGGCGCCGACCTCGATCACGCCCGCGCCCCCGCCTATGTTGATTCACCACGAGGCCGCGTCGCCGTCATGGGCGCCACCAGCACTTTTACGGAGGTCTCCCGCGCCGGCCTGGGCCGCCCCGATTTCCCCGGCAAGCCCGGCATCAACGCCCTGCGCCATCGTCGCGAGTACCAGGTGCCGCCCGGTACCCTGCGCTCTCTGACCCGCGCCGCCCGCGGCCTCGGCTTGGAGGAGGCACAACACGCTGAGCGGCTTTTCATGGGCGAGCCGGAGCCGAAGGGTCGCAACCGGCCGCTCAGCTTCCTCGGAAGCAACTTCCGCGCCGCCCCCGATTTTGGCCTCAAGACCTCCGTCAACGAAGACGACCGCCAGGGCATCGCCCGCTGGATTCGCGGCGCCAGGGAGCAGGCCGATTGGCTGGTCTACGGCCTCCACTGCCACGAGGGCGGCTTTCGCGGCGAATTCCACGGCAGCTCCCGCACCTCCGAGCCCGACTTCCTGCTCGATTTCGCGCGCTGGACCATCGATCAAGGGTGTAGCGTCTTTGCCGGCCACGGCCCCCACTACCTCAAGGGCATCGAAATCTACAAGGGCGCGCCGATCTTCTACAGCCTCGGTAACTTCATCTTCCAGAACGAGACCGTCCCCTGGGTGCCTTCGGAGGGCTATCGCGCCTTCGGCCTCGGGGATGAGACGACGCCGGGCGAGTTCTTCGCCGCCCGCTCAGGCTCCGGTACGCGCGCCTTCCCGGCCGACCCGGTCTTCTGGCGCAGCGTCATCGCTATCTGCGACTACAAGGCCCACGCCCTGCAGCAGGTGCGCCTCTACCCCATCGACCTCGGCTTCGGCAAACCGGTCCCGCAACGCGGCCGGCCCATCCTGGCTCGAGGCGAGGTCGCCCGTCAGGTCCTCGAATGGCTCCAAAACGCCTCCGCCCCCTACGGTACCGAGATTCAGATCGAGGGCGACATGGGCGTTATTCGTGCCTAGGATGCCGCGTTGTTAGTGCGGGCTTATGCCTCGCTGTACGGCTGCCGATAAGCGCCTTATCATCCTCCAATGCTGGCTCAGCGCCTGAAGCCTATCCCCGTTTACATGCTGCTTTCCGGCGGCTACGCCTTCTTCACCACGCTCGTTTTCAGCACCAACCTCGTCTTTCAGACTCAGGAAGCCGGCCTCAATCCGATCCAGCTAGTGCTCATCGGCACCGCTCTCGAAGCCTCCATCTTTATTTGTGAGGTGCCAACCGGCATCCTCGCCGATGTTTACAGCCGCCGCCTCTCCGTCCTCATCGGCCTCGTGCTCGCCGGCCTGGGACTCATGCTCGGCGGCGCTTTCCCCATCTTCTGGATCATCCTGCTCTCACAGCCATTGTGGGGTATCGGTCAGACCTTCATCAGCGGCGCCAAGCAGGCCTGGATCGCCGACGAGATCGGCCCCGAGAATGCGGGAGCCGTTTTCCTGCGCAGCTCCCAGGTCGAGACGATCTGCCGCATCGCAGCCCTGCCCCTCGGCATCGCCATCGGCGCCCTGCTCGACCTCAACACACCGATCCTCATCGGCGGCGCGCTGCTCGTCGTCCTGGCCTTCGTCCTCCTGCCGGTCATGCCCGAGACCGGCTTCACTCGTCTCGACAAGATCGAGGGTGGAGCCCTCAACAGCATGAAGAGCACGCTGGTTGCCGGTGGCAGCCTCGTCCGTCGCAGTCCGCTTCTGATCACGGTCTTCGGCATCGCCGCCTTCTATGGCATGGCCAGCGAGGGCTTCGAGCGCCTCTGGACCGCTCACTTCTACTACAACCTCGGCTACCCGGACCTCTGGGACCTCGAGTTCGTCGTCTGGATCGGCGTCATCCGCACCGGCGCCGCGCTGCTCAGCCTGGCCGCCGTCGAGTTCCTGCGCCGCCGCGTCGACACCAACAGCCACGCGGTCGTCTCCCGCGGCCTCTTCCTAATCAACGCCGCGCAGGTCATCAGCATCGTCGTACTCGCGGCCTCAGGAGGCTTCATCCTCGGCATGATCGCCTTCTGGTTCGCCGTTTCTCTCAGCCGTACCTACGACCCGCTCTTCCTGGCCTGGATCAACCAGAACATTCCCGATTCACGCGTCCGCGCCACGGTAATCTCCATGAGCAGCCAGACGGACGCGATTGGACAGATCGCTGGCGGGCCGCTGCTCGGCGCTATCGGTACCCTCGCATCCCTGCGCGCCGCCATGTACGGCTCGGCTGTCGTCCTTCTTCCTGCCCTTGCCCTCTACACCCGCGCCTTTCGCCAGGGCGCACCCGCGCCAGAGCCGGCAACCACAACGGACAAGTAGCGCCGTTAACGACTGCCCACACCTTTGCCGCCTTGCATCCCCCATGACAGAATGACCCCGACGTCATGAGCTCTTTCTTCACCATCCTCCCGATCGTCCTGCGCCGCGTCCGCGCCAACGGCCGCCTGCTCACCGCCGTCGTCATCGGCGCTGTCCTCGCTGCCGCCCTTATGTCGACTACCTCGATCTACACCGACGCCATCCGCGACCTCGGCCTCTCCTACGCCATCCGCCAGCGCGGACCGAACGAGATCAACGTCTCCATCCAGAGCGGCTCCCAGGGATCCCAGAAGGAGACCTACGACAAGAACCTCGAGTTGATCGAGGCGTCGGCAGGCCAGGCTATAGGGCCCCTGGTCCGCGGCTCGATTACCAGCGGCGGCCGTAGCTCGACCTTCTTCCCGACGCCTCCCGGCAGCGCCGTCGCCGTTAATGACGACTCGCGCTACCGGTCACACCTACAGTTCCTCACCGGCATCGATACCCACATCCGCGTCACGGAGGGCCGCTTCCCCACCGACATCGCGGCAGCTCCCGCCGGCAGTCCCCCAGCCATTGAGGTTGCGATTGGCGCCGACACGGCGCGGCGGCTCAACCTGAGCATCGGCCAGCGATTCGACCTGCACCCGTTCTGGGCCCTCGAAGGTGCGCCTTTGCCCGCGACCATCGTCGGCTTCGTCGAGCCCATTGATCTTGACGAGCCGTACTGGCGCGGCCAGACCGACCTCTTCAGCTTCCCCACCGATCGCTGGGAAACGCTGCCCTTCTTCATCACCGAAGCCACCTTCTTCGACGCGGTCGTGGCTTATCTGCCAACCATGACCAGTGACTTCTCAGGCTTCGTCTACCTTGACACGTCGCGCGTCGATGCGCGCAACGCCGAGAGCGTCCGCGTGTCGCTGCTCGCCTTCAAGGACCAGCTTGAGACCACGATCCCGCGCACCCTGGTCGAGACCGTCCTGCCAGGCATCCTGGAGAGCTACGACGAGAAGCTGTTTTTCACCCGCATCCCGCTGCTGGTGCTCGTCCTCCAGATCGCCGGCATCGTCCTCTACTACCTTTTCATGGTCTCGACCATGCTGATTGAACGTCAGGCGTCCGAGATCGCCCTGCTCAAGAGCCGCGGCGCCACCACCTCACAGGTAATGCATATCTACGCCGTCGAAGGGCTGGTCATCCTGCTGTTAGCCCTCGGCCTGGGACCGCCGCTCGCGGCGCTGGTCATCAGTCTCCTCGGCCAGACGCCGCCCTTCGCCGATCTCAGCGGCGGCAGCAACCTCAGTGTCCGTCTAACCGGCGCTGCCTATCTCTGGGCCGCCGCCGGCGCCGTCCTCGCCTACGCGACGCTGCTCTGGCCGGCCTACCAGGCGACGCGCAGCACGGTCGTCCAGCAGCGCACCAGCTCTGCCCGTCCGCCCAAACAGCCGGTCTTCACTCGCTACTACCTCGACCCCGTGCTCGTTGGGCTCGGTGGGCTACTCTTCTACCAGCTCAACCGCCGCGGCAGTCTCGTCACCAACGAAATCTTTGGCGAGCAGTCCGTCGACCCGATCCTGCTCCTGACCCCAGCCTTCTTCATCCTCACCATCGGCATCGTTTTCCTGCGCCTCTTCCCGCTCGTCCTGCGCGGTCTCGCCTGGGTCGTGGCGAGGGCGCAGGGTACGGCGGTGCTGATCGGCATGTGGCAGCTTGTCCGCAATCCAGTGCACTACTCGCGACTCGTCCTGCTGCTGATGCTCGCCACCGCCGTCGGCATGTTCGCCGCCAGCTTCGGCGCCACCCTCGACCGTAGCTACGCCGACCGCGCCGGCTACGAGTCCGGCTCAGAGCTACGAATCCACCAGATCCGTCGCGCCGATATCTCCGGCCCCAACGACCTCGCTCCCGGCCTCGCCGGCCAAGTTGCCGCCGAAGCCGCGAGCCCCGTCATGCGCGTCAGCGGCAGCCTCGGCGGCAACGTCTTCGACCGCACCAACTTCACCATCCTCGGCATCGAGCCGGAGACCTTCACGGACGTGGCCTTCCTGCGCGACGACTATGCCTCCCAATCCCTCGGCTCCATGCTAGATACACTGGCCGAGGACACGCAGCCCGGCGAGCCGCTGCTCATCCCCGACGATGCCCGCTGGCTCGGCGTCTGGCTCAACCCCACCGATCTGCGCGGCCGTATCGGCCTGGAGTTGCGCGCCCGCGACGCCACCGGCCGTTACCTCAGCTTCAACCTCGGTCCCGATAACGGCGCCGAGCTGCAGCCCGGCTGGACCTTCCTCCTCGCCGACCTCTCCCGACCTGCCTCGGACACGGGCGTCACGCCGTTTGTGGCCTCACCGCCGCAAGCGCCAATGACGGTCGTCTCGCTTTCGGTGCGCTTCTTCACGCGCGTCTCCGCCGGTGGCGGCGCAATGCAGCTCGATAACCTGATCGTCAGCAGCGAAGCCCCGGCGGGCAGCCTTGCCTCCAGCCGCCTTGTTCTGGATCGTGAGCGGACGCTGCAGCCCTTCGCCGAGCCCCGCAGTCTCGCCACCTTTGACGACCCGGCGGCTTGGCAGCCGATCGGCGGCTTGACGCCTCAGGCCCTCAACGACGAGGTGCGTCAAATCCCCGGCGGCGCTATCGAGATGCAGTGGCGCCCCGCCGGCTCACCCCAGGCCGGCACCCACGGCCTGCGCCCCCGCGCCGAGGATCGTCCCCTGGCCGTCCTGGCCAGCGAGGCCTTCCTCACCGATGCCGGCCTGGCCGTCGGCGATACGGGCAACATGTTCGTCAACAACTCCTATATAGACGTCGAGATTGCCGGCAGCTACCGCCTCTTCCCGACGCTCCTGGACCCGCGTCTTGAGTCCTCGCTGGTCGCCAACGGCGAGCGCCTGCAGGCCCTGATTAACGGCAACCCCCGCGCGCCTCTCACCTACGCCGACGAGGTCTGGCTCAAGCCCGGTCCGGACTCCCTGGCGCAAGCGCGCGCCCTTCTCCGCGACGGCAGCACCATCGCAAGTCTGGTCAGCTTCGAGGAGATCCGCGCCGCACAGGAAAGCGACCCGCTGGTCGCGGCCGGCTGGGAGGGCATCCTCCTTATCAGCTTCGCGGCGATCCTGCTGCTCAGCGCCCTGGGCTTCCTGATCTACTCCTACCTCACGGCCCAGAAGCGTACGCTGGAGTTCGCCGTGCTGCGGACTATGGGCTTCTCGCGACGCCAGATCGCCACCGTCGTTGGCTTCGAGCAGGTCTTCGTCATCGGCCTGGGGATGGCGGCCGGCACCGTCATGGGCCTGCGCCTCGGCGCCCTGATGATCCGCTACATGGGCGTCAGCGAGACCGGGGGCGAGGTGCTGCCGCCCATGCTCCTTCACGTAAGCTGGTGGACCATCGGCGCGGCCTGGCTGGTTCTATCCGCCGCCTTCATGGTGACCATCGGCATCATCGTCCTGCTCTACTCGCGACTTTCTCTCAGCCGCGTCCTCCGCATCGGCGAAGCCTAATCATCCCGTATGGCGAAACATGCCGCGCCCCTTTTGTCGTTGCGAGCCATCGCCGCAGCGAGGCGTGGCAACCTTTGATCTTCCGTCAGGCGTGACCATCCATCCAGGCTCGTGGATGCCACGGGGTTCGGCCCGAGGTACTCACCCCACCTCACCCCCTCAGCGCCGAAACCCTACCTGCGATAGAATTGCAGATCGTGACTGTGAATCTAGATCAGCCGGACGCCACGCCACAGATCGAAGACTCCTATTACATCCTCTGCGAAGACCTCTTCAAGATTTACAAGCAGGAGGACCTCGAAGTGGTGGCCCTGCGCGGCCTCGACCTCAAAGTCCGTCGCGGCGAGATGATGGCCATCGTCGGCGCTTCCGGCTCCGGCAAGACGACTCTGCTCAACATCCTCTCCGGCCTCGATACGCCCAGTGCCGGCCGTGCCAGCGTCGGTGGCCGCAACCTGCTTACAATGACGTCCGCCGACCTCGTGACCTACCGGCGCAAGGAGGTAGGCTTCGTCTGGCAGCAGACCGCCCGGAACCTCGTCCCTTACCTCAGCTCCCTGCAGAACGTGGAGCTGCCGATGATCCTCGAAGGCATCGACGCCGGCCCAGCCCGCACACGCGGCCGCGAGCTGCTGGAGATCGTCGGCCTCGGCCATCGCCTGGAGATGAAGCCGGACCGTCTCTCAGGTGGAGAGCAGCAGCGTGTCGCCATTGCCGTCTCGCTGGCCAACGACCCGCCTTTGCTCCTGGCCGACGAACCTACCGGTGAGCTCGACTCGCAGACCGCGTCGGAGATCTTCAGCGTCCTCTACACGCTCAACCAGGAGCTCGGCGTCACCGTCGTCATTGTCACCCACGACCCGGCGATCGCCAACCAGATCGACCGTGTCGTCGCCATCCGCGATGGCCGCATCAGCACCGAGAGCTTCCGCCGCGTGGCCTTCGAGGGGCGCGAGGCCTACGTCTACCACGACGAGTACGCCGTCGTCGACCGTACCGGCCGCCTCCAGATCCCCAAGGAATATCTAGAGCGTCTCGACCTCAAAGAGCGCGCCCGCATCCGCCTCGAAGGCGACCACGTCGAAGTCCTGCCTGAAGACGCCGCCCCGGAAGAGGAGGAGGCATGACTTCAGACACCGAGCCCCTCGTCCGCGTGGAGTCGGTCTCGCGCGAGTTTCAGGCCGGCAGCCAGATCATCCGGGCGATCAGGGACGTCTCCTTCGAGGTTAATCGCGGTGATTTCGTCGCCATCATCGGCCGCTCCGGGTCCGGCAAGACGACGCTGCTCAACGTCATTGCCGGCCTCGACCGGCCTTCCTCCGGCCACGTCTTCATCGAGGGCGCCGACGTCTCAACCATGACCGATTCCCAGCTCACGGAGCTGCGCCGCCACAAGATCGGCTTCGTCTTCCAGTCCTTCGGCCTTCTGCCCCTGCTCTCTGCCTACGAGAACGTCGAGGTAGCCCTGCGCATCGCGGGGGCCGGCATCCGCGAGCGCGGCCGTCGCGCCCACGAGCTACTTGACCTCGTCGGGCTGGACCGCCGCGCCAACCATCGCCCTTACGAAATGTCCGGCGGCGAACAGCAGCGCGTCGCAATCGCCCGCGCCCTGGCCAACCGCCCCGCGCTAATCCTCGCCGATGAGCCCACCGGCGAGCTCGACTCCACCACGGCCGCGACGATCTTCCAGCTCCTGCTCGACGTTATCGAGCGCGAGGGGGTCACGATCATCACGACTACCCACGACCGCCTCGTCATGGAGCAGGCTCAGCGTATCCTGGAGCTGGCCGACGGTGCCCTCCAGGCCGGCGTCACGACCTTCGAAGCGGATAAGCGCCAGGCCATCGATGTGCCCTGGCTACCGCCCATGCCCGGCGATACCGAGCTGCCCCAGCCGGTCTCTGAAGAAGAACGTGACCGCTGGGCCCGGCCCGGCATGCACCGTCCCGCCATCTATCAACCTCCCGGGCCACCCCACGAGCCGCTGTGAGCGACACCAAACCGGTCCTCCACGCCGATTTCTTCTCCCTCAACCCTTCGACCACCCCTCAGGCTCGTGAAGGCCTGATCGAAGAAGCCCGCGGCCTGGCTGAACTGGACGAGGTCGTCTCTGCAGCCTTGATCGAGGGTGATGCCGCCGCCGACTTCGACCTGGCGCTGCTCTTCATCCTGCCCGAGTTCCGCGCCCTGGAGCCCTTCGGCACCGATCAGCGCTACACACGCTTCCTTCAAGCCCGCGTCGCGCCCATCCTTCAGGGACTGGCCGGCGCCGACGTCCAGATCGAAGACGATTTCAGCGGTATGGCCGGCTACGCGGCCTGCCTCGCCGTTGCCGCGCCGCCAGAGACCTACGATTGGGAGGTCAAAGCCCTGCTCACTGACTGGGTTGAGGCTCTGAATCTCACGCCCAGCATCCATATGGCCGGCCTCGCGATTGGTGAGCGCCAGCGCTTTCGCGGCCTGGCCATCTCCTCCGGCGACGAGCCTTTTTCTCCGCCTCGCCCATCCAAGGGCGCCTTCGGGGTAAGCTTGATAACAGGGAGATCGCGCAGACTATGACCCGTCCCGTCCTCAGGCCGCCCAGTACCCGCGTCGGCCCGCGCCGTACCAGGCCGGTCCCCTGGTACTACGTGGTCTTTGGTGTCCTCCTCCTGGTCGCAATCGTCTCCGGCATCCCTTACCTCATCGCCGGCGGCGACGCCCGCCGCCCCAGCATCGAGGCCATACCCACCGGCCTGGCACTGCCCCCTGGAGTCGCAATCAGCGACCTCAAGCAGGCACAGGTCATCGAGATCGTCGACGGCGACACGATCGAGGTCAATCTCGAAGGTACCATCCGCTACGTCCGCTACTTCGGCATCGATACTCCGGAGCGCGGCGACCGGTGTTATCGCGAGGCCATCGACCGCAACGCCAGCCTCATCGGCTCCCGTGTCCTGCTCTTGCCGGATACGCGCGATCAGGACGATTTCGGCCGGCTCCTGCGCTACATCTTCCTGGCCGATGGCACATCCGTCGACGCCACGCTAGTCGCCGAGGGCTTCGCCGGTGCCTGGCGCGACGACGGCCGCTACCGCGACCAAATCATCGCGCTCGAAGACCAGGCGCGGACCGCCGCCCGCGGCTGCCTCTGGAAGTAGCTCAAACACCATCGCCGGCCCACCGTACTGCGCAGCATGCTGCGGCCCCTACGTCGCTACTGTCGTTGCGAGCCATTGGCACCAGCCGAGGTGCATCCTAACCTCATCGAAGGGCGTGCGCCTTTGATCTGCCCGTCGTCAGGAGTGGGCATCCGTCAGACTCGTCCGCCTGCCCCAGCCGTCCAGGTTGAAGTACTGCGACCTCGCCTGCCCTGCCCCTAAGGCCGAGACACCAGCTCGAAGAATTGCCCGCGGTCGTTGTCGTAACGCACCAGGGGCCGGGTCGGCGTATCCGCGTACCACGCTGTCTGCTTGGCGTTCTCGGTGCGGATCTCCAGCCGCCAGGCGCTGAACTCGCCCGCCGGCACCGTCACCGTCTCCTTGCCCGTCACCTCCAGCACCACCTTGTGACGGCTGCGACGGTTCGTGATTACGGTCGTGTAGCTGGCCTCGTAGCCCTCCGCAAACGGGATCGTGCGCCACAAGAACAATGACGTGTCGTTGTCGTAGGCGTGCTCCGGCACTGTCAGGCCGCTCTGGCGGTCGCCTTGCTTGATCAGCGCCCCCGCCTCCGTGTACGTCACCTCAATCGTCTCGATCTCATCGCCATTGACGATGCGCCGGTTGCTGGAGAACGGCTTCAACGTCCGGCTATCGACGTTCACCGTCAGGTCATCGCGGTTTGTCTCTGTCGCGTTGCCGAAGCTTTGCGCCAGGTTCGTCCGTTCACCGATGACATCGACTAGCAGCACGCCCTCCGCCAGCCGGTCGCCGTCCTCGTTGATCAGGATGTACTGCAGCTGCTCATCCGCCTGCCAGGGGATCGTTGTGACGATGTCCGAGGTCGGCGGACCCGAGTCGCCACCGCAGGACGCGGCCAGCAATGCCAGTGAGGCGAGGGATGCGATGAAGAAAGGACGGCGGCTCAGGACAGCGATGCGACTACCTCGCGCACGGCTTCGACCGTGTACTCAACGTCCGCCCGCTCAATGCCGTAGTGGGTGACCATGCGCAGCCGTTGGGGGCTGCCGCTGGACAGCACGCCCCGCTCGCGCAATCGCGAGACCAGCTCGTTGCCATCGATGCCCTCGGTCGTGCAGAAGACGAGGTTGGTCTGCACCAGCGCGGGGTCAATATTGATGCCCGGTATCTTCGAGAGGCCCTCAGCCAGCAGCCGCGCGTTGACGTGGTCGTCCGCCAGCCGGTCGACCATCTCGTCCAGCGCCACGATGCCAGCCGCCGCTATGACACCTACCTGACGCATGCCACCGCCGACCGTCCGCCGGATACGTCGCGCCTGCTGGATGTATTCCTCACTGCCGGTAAGCACGGAACCGATGGGGCAGGATAGCCCCTTCGAGAGGCAGAAGCTGGCTGAGTCCGCGTCTCTGGCCAGCTCGGCCGGCGTCGTCTCCTGCGCCACGGCGGCGTTGAATATGCGCGCACCATCGATGTGCAGCGCCGCGCCCGCCTCGTGGGCGATGGCCGCGACCTGCGCCGTGTAGCTGGCCGACAGCGGTGAGCCGTTGCAGAGGTTATGCGTGTTCTCCATGAAGATCGCCGCCGTGCGCGGGCCGTACTGGGCCGGTGGCCGAATCATGCTCCGTACCTCGTCCAGGTCCATCCTGCCGCGCTCGTCGTTATGGGCCGCCCGCAGCAGCACGCCGCCCAGCCCTGCCGCCCCGCCGACTTCGACCTGCAGCACGTGCGCCTGGCTGCCAACGATCACCTCGTCGCCGCGGCGCGCGTACACCAGCAGCGAGATCAGGTTCGCCATCGTCCCGCTGGGGACAATGAGCGCCGCCTCTTTGCCCAGACGCTCCGCCGCCATCGCCTCCAGGCGCTTCGCCGTCGGGTCATCGCCCAGCACGTCGTCGCCCAACTCGGCGTTGACCATCGCCTGTCGCATAGCCGGCGTCGGGTGCGTAACGGTGTCACTGCGCAGGTCTACTCTGCGTGCCTCACTCAACTATTCGTCCCTCTCAAAGTGCGGTAAGGCTCTTCGCCTCGCACGGCCTTGACCTCTTCCTGTCGCTCTTCATTCTGCAGGTCGGCCAGTACGGCCATGCAGGTCGTTTCGGCTCCCCCCAGCGAGCAGACCCGTTGCTGCACCGCGTCCCAGATACCGGATGCCACGAAAGTCCTTACGCTGCGCGGCCACTGGAAGGCGACGATCCGGTCCGGAGCCGGCAGCTTCGGCCGGATACGGAGCAGCTCTCGGAAGCGTTCATCTGAGCTGCGCACCCGATCCACGACCCGGATCAGGGGACCCTCTTGCGCCGACCCATCCGACGTGCGCGTATCCACCAGCAGCCGCCGCTCGAAGAGATGGAACATGACGATGAACACCTCCGCGGTGTTCACCACCTCCAGCACCTCCGCAAGGTCGACTCCCAGGTCATCTTCCACGATTGTTAATTCTAGAAGCGCCGTCAGGCAGCAGCAAGGCGACGGGCGCATGAGGTATAGGACACAGCCCCTGAGTGTGCGCGTAATACCACGCCCGTGGTCTTCGCCAAACATCGCTGCCAGCGAGGCGAAGCAACCTCAGGCCGTTACTCACGACAGCACCCGACGAGCTTCTTTCTGAGAGGCCCGCTATAGCCAACCCACACGTGGCCGTCGAAGACAGGCGCCGCCTCTAGCCTTTCTTCGTATTCGGTACGTCCCGTGCCTTATGCCTTAGACTTTGTTTGTTAAGAGGCCGAGCCCTGTAACTTACACACTGCAGGCGGCCTCTCTGCGGCTGCATGACAAGGACGTCACGTGAGCAAGCTGATTCTCGTCTCCAACCGCGCCCCCGTCACCGTCCGGGTCGATGGCCAGGAGCTGCGCCTCGACCGCTCCTCCGGCGGCCTGGTCGCCGGCCTGGCCGGGCCGCACGATGAATTCGAGGGCACATGGATCGGCTGGCCTGGCGAGCTGCCGCGTCTCAGCGCCGCCCAGCGCCGCCAGCTCGAAGCTCAGCTGGCCGACATCCGCGTCGTCCCGGTTTACCTCAATCGCCGCGACATCAAAGGCTTCTACGAGGACATCGCCAACAGCTCCCTCTGGCCCGTCCTCCACTACCGCATAGACCAGCTGCCCCTGCACCCCACCGGCTGGGATGTCTACGCAAAGGTCAACGAGGCCTTCGCCAGAGCTGTAGCGGAAGCCCACGAGCCCGGCGACCGCGTCTGGGTCCACGACTACCACCTCACACTCGTCCCCAGCCTCGTCCGCCAAGCCCTGCCGGACGCCCGCATCGGCTTCTTCCTGCATGTCCCATTCCCGGTACCGGAGGTGTTCGCCGTCTTGCCCTGGCGGCGCGAGATCCTCGAGGGCCTGCTCGGAGCCGACCTCGTCGGCTTCCATACCACGTTGGACGCGAACCACTTCATCGAGTCCTGCCGCCGCATCCTCAAGGTCACGCCTACTAACGACATCGTGATGCATCAGGACCGCCCGGTGCGCGCCGGCGCCTTCCCCCTCGGCATCGATACTCACTTCTGGTCCAGCCTTGCCACGCGGCCCGACGTTATGGAGCATGCCACGGAGATCCGCAGCGAGACCCAGAACCGCAAGATCCTCGTCGGAATCGACCGGCTCGACTACACCAAGGGCTTACCGAGCCGCCTGACCGCCATCGAGCTGCTCTTCCAGGCCGACCCCGATCTGGCCCGCCGCCTGCGCCTGATCCAGGTCATCTTCCCCTCCCGCGAAGCAATCGAGTCCTACGCCTCCCTCAAGCGCCGCGTCGATGAGATCGTCGGCCGCATCAACGGCCGCTACGGCACCACCGCCGACGCCCCCATTCGCGTCCTCAACCGCAACATGCAACCCAATGACGTCGCCGCCCTCTATCAGGCCGCCGACATTATGCTCGTGACGCCGCTGCGCGATGGTATGAACCTCGTCGCCAAGGAGTTCGTCGCCAGCCGTGCCAAGGAAGACGGCGTCCTCGTCCTCAGTGAGTTTGCCGGTGCCGCCAATGAGCTAACCGACGCTGTGATCGTCAATCCCTACGACGTCGAGGGTATGGCGGCCAGCATCCGCGCCGCACTCGACATGCCTTTGCGAGAGCAACGCCAACGCATGCGCAACCTCCGCGCTAAAGTCCTGCGCAACGACGTCCACGTCTGGGCTGATAGTTTCCTCGGAGCCCTGGACGGCGACGACATGCCCTCCGGCATCCGCACCGCCTAGCCATAAGCCCGGGATCAAGCCCATCCACCTCTTGGACGCTCGTCAGCGATTTAGGCGCTAGTCGGCGATCTGTAGGGGCGCACGGGCCGTGAGCCTCTAAGTCGTCGTAGCCCAGTCGCGCTTCTCCACCCAAACATTCCTTCAGCCGCAGCGGCGCGGCAGTGGTTCTAGCGTCCTACCCACAACGGAATGCCCCAGCCTTACGGCTGTGGTACCATCCACGACCCATTCCTCGGCTTCACTGGTGTACCGCCAGCCCCGCGAAATCGCCGCTACTCCTCTTTGCCCTCCTCCTCGTCATCGCTAAACGGCTCTTCCTCAATTCCGAGGAGACGCAGCCGCGCCGCGTCATACTTCCGCTTGGCGCGGCTCTCCCGGTTCAGCAGCCCCTTGAGCCGCACCGGGTCAGGCCGCTTGCCCTCGAGAAAGACCTCGTGCAGCCCCGATAGCTGCTTCTGCCAGGCCTCGTACGCCTCTCGATAGACGCTTACCTTATCGTCGTCTTCCATCAATGACCCCAGCTTCCTTAGTTCATAGCACATCAGTCTCGCATACGGCCTGGCCGCTGCCTTCAAGGAAGCTGCGGGCTTCAATCCGCACGCTGGCATCCCTCCCAACAATCTATGTCCTATGCGCTATGCCTATTGTCACCTCTCCCGTTGACCCGGACTGGCGTGGCTGGCACAATTCGCCCGTATCCCCTGCAGGAGGCGCTGTGATAGACCAACCAACAGGGCAGAAACTCTCCAGCGTTTCCGCCTTCTTCCCCTGCTATAACGACGCCAACACCATTGCCGGCCTTTGCCAGATGGTCGAGGCCGCCCTCAAGCGCGTCACAGACGACTACGAGATCATCGTCATTAACGACGCCAGTACCGACGACAGCGCCGCCGTCCTCGCCGCCCTCCAGCCCGGCATGCCAGCGCTCAGCATCGTCACCCACCAGCAGAATCAGGGCTACGGCGGCGCCCTGCAGAGCGGCTTCCGCGGCGCCACCAAAGACTACGTCTTCTATACAGACGGCGACGGCCAGTACGACCCCACCGAACTCGATCTACTGACCGCGGCCATGCGCCCCGGTGTCGACGTGGTCAACGGCTACAAGATTTCGCGCCAGGACCCCTGGTACCGCCAGATCATCGGCTCTCTGTATCAGCATGTGACGCGCATCCTCTTCTCCTTCCCAATCCACGATGTGGACTGCGACTTCCGCCTCCTGCGCCGCTCCGTCTTCAATTACGTCACCCTCGAGTCCAACGACGGCGCCATCTGCATCGAGCTGATCCGCAAGCTCAGTGATTCCGGCTTCCGCCTGGTAGAGCTGCCGGTGCACCACTACGCCCGCGCCTACGGCACATCTCAATTCTTCAAGCCGGCCCGCATCAGCCGCGCCCTGCGTGGCGTTGCTCGCTGGTACGTGCGCCTCGTCCTGTTGGGGGAGCAGAAGCGTCGCGCCCGCAGCCTGCGGTCAGCGGAAGTCAAGCCGGCCACACCCCGCTCGGGTTAGCGACTTGGAGCCCGCCGAGTACGATTACATGTTCAAGCTGGAGGACAGCCTCTGGTGGTACGTTGGCATGCGGCGCATCGTCTACAACCTGCTCAAGCGCAACCTCAATAGCGGCTCGGGCCCCCTGCGCATCCTCGATGCCGGCTGCGGCACAGGCGGTTCCTTGAGGCTGCTGGAGCGCTTCGGCCGCGTCACCGCGTTCGACTTCGCCCCCATGGCCGCTCAGATGTACGCCACCCGCCAGCAGGGGCGCATCCTCGTCGCCAGCACCGACGCCGTCCCCTTCGCGGACGCCTCCTTCGACCTTGTCACCTCGTTTGACGTCATCTGCCAGCTAGCCTCACCCGCTGACGAGGCCGCCCTGCGCGAGCTGACGCGTGTCCTCAAGCCCGGCGGCGTCCTCCTGGTCCGCACGCCCGCCTTCCAGTCTCTCTACGGTCCGCACGACGTCACACTCCACACCAGGCACCGCTACTCCACTACTGAGATGGCGAAGAAGATGGAGAAGGCCGGCCTGCGCGTCCTCGAAACGACCTACGCCAACACGATCCTTTTTCCCATCGCCGTCGCGCGCCGCTTCTGGGCCAAGTTCCGCGGTAGCGGCAGCGATGAGTCCGATGTGCGGCCCGTCCCCAGGCCGCTGAACACCGCCCTCACCGGCGTCCTCGGCATCGAGGCTGCCGTCATTCAGAAGACACGTCTGCCCATCGGCCTCTCCGTCATCGCCCTGGGCCGCAAGCCATGACCTCCGACATTCTGGCCTACCAGGCCGCCGATCTCCTTGCTGAGCCGCGTTTGCAGGTTTTCTCCGGCCGTAGCGCCCTCGTCACCGGTGGCCTCGGCTTCATCGGCAGCAACCTCGTCCACGCTCTCAACGCGCTGGGCGCTTCCGTCACCGTCATCGATTCCCTCTCCGATGGTCAGGGCGGCAACCGCTTCAACCTCCAGGGCATCGAGGACCTCATCGATATCCGCCTCGCCGACATCAACGACGAGGCCGCCGTTGCCGAAGCCGTGCGCGGCCGTCACTACGTCTTCAACCTCGCGGCCAGCGTCAGCCACCTCGATAGCCTCGACGCGCCTTTTCGCGACCTCGATACCAACGTCCGGGGCAACCTCGCCGTCCTCGAAGCCGTCCGCCGCTACGCCCCCGAGGCGCGCGTCGTCTACGCCGGCACCCGCAGCCAGTACGGCCTGATCCAGACCAGCCCCGTCACCGAGGAGCATCCCCTCCTGCCCACCGAGGTCAACAGCGCCAACAAGGCCGCGGCTGACCTCTATCACTTCGCTTATCACATTGCCCACGGCATGGCGACGGTATCCCTGCGCCTGACAAACACCTACGGCCCGCGCATGCTCACCGCCCACTGGCGCCAGGGCTTCATCAACTGGTTCGTCCGCACCGCCGTCGAAGGCGGCGTCTTCAAGCTTTACGGCGATGGCAGCCAGGTCCGCGACCTCGTCTACGTCGATGACGTTGTCCGCGCCCACCTCATCGCCGCCGTGACCCCAGATGTGGCCGGCCAGGCTTTCAACGTCGGCAGCGGCAATCCTGTCAGCCTGCTCCAGATCGCCACCCAGCTCATCGAGATAGCCGGCCAGGGCAGCATCGAGCTCGTCCCCTTCCCGGACGACGCCCGCCGCATCGAAATCGGTGACTACGTGGCCGACACGGCGAAGATCGACCGCATCCTCGACTGGCAGCCGCGCATTAGCCTGCGCCAGGGGCTGGAGCGCAGCGTCCGCTACTACCAGACCTACCGGGAGCATTACTGGTGACCGAAGCGCCGATCCCCTGGATCGACCTCAAGCGCCAGTACGCCGGCGTAAAAGGCGAAGTTGAGGCGGCGATCCAGCGCGTCCTCGATTCCGGCTGGTTCGTCTCCGCCTCCGAGAATGAAGGCTTCGAGCAGGAATGGGCCGCCTACTGCGGTACCCTCCACGCCGTCGCTCTCGCCAGCGGCACCGACGCCCTCAACCTGACCCTCAAGGCCCTCGGCATCGGCCCCGGCGACGAGGTGATCACGGTCGCCTTCACCGTAAGCGCCACGCTCGACGCCATCCACGACCTCGGCGCCAAGCCGGTGCTGATCGACGTCGACCCCGTTACCTACACCCTCGACCCGTCGCAAATCGCGGCCAAGCTCTCGCCCCACACGAAAGCCATCCTGCCCGTCCACGTCTACGGCCACCCCGTCGACCTCGACTCCATCCTCGCCGCCGCCGGTGATATACCAGTCGTCCTCGACGCCTGCGAGGCTCACGGCGCGCTCTACAAGGGCGTTCAGGCCTCCACCCATGGCGTCGCCACCTGCTACAGCTTCTATCCCACCAAGAACCTCGGCGCCCTCGGCGATGCCGGCGCCGTCGTCACCAACGACAACGCCCTGGCGGAGCGGCTGCGCCTGCTGCGCCAGCACGGCTGGGACCGGCGTTACCACAGCGTCACGCCCAGCCTCAACAGCCGCATGGACGAGATTCAGGCCGCCATCCTGCGCGCCAAGCTCCCCTACCTCGACGATTGGAACGACCGGCGCCGCGCAATCGCCCGCCGCTTCGACGAAGCCATCTCCGGCACAAAGCTGACCCCCGCGCCCAACGGCCCCTGGGCCGACCCTGCCTACTACTTCTACGTCGTGCTCACGCCCCAGCGCGACGCCTTCCGGGGTGCGCTCAAGGACGCGGGCATCGCCACTGACGTCTCCTGGCCGGAGCCGCCCCACCTCCAGCCCGCCTACGAATACCTTGGCTACGGCAAAGGCAGCCTGCCCGTCACCGAACGCCTCTGCGACCAGGTCGTCACTATTCCCATGTTCCCCGACCTTACCGACCCCGAAATCGACCGCATCTGCGCCGCCCTGCGCAGCTTCTAACGATTCCACAGACCGCCCCCTCAATCCTGTAGCAGCGGCCTTCAGGTGGCCAGGGCGGCGGGGCTGCCTTCCGCACACAGCAATCCCGTATCCTCTGGCCATGCCTCGCACAGCTAACGCCCTCCTCGACCGCCTCACCAACCTCCTTGGCCCTGACGCCGTCGGCCGCCGTAGCGCTGAGCGCCGCTTCTTCGCCCAGGACGCCCTCGGCAGCCGCGCCGCCGCTTCCGAAGCCGCCGTCCCCCTCGCCGTCGTCCGTCCAGCCACCGCCGAAGAGGTAGCCGGCGTCCTCGCCCTCGCCTCCGAGGCCGGAGTCCCGGTCGTGGCCTATGGCGCCGGCACCGGCCTGATGGGTGGCGCCCGCAGCCTGCGCCCCGGCCTTGTCCTCGACACGGTCAACCTCAACCAGATCGACGTCCATCCCGCAGACCGCCTGGTCTGGGCCGGCGCCGGCTCCATCCTCGCCGACGTCGATTCCGCCTTGCGACAGCACGATCTCTGCCTCGGCCACGACCCCTGGACTTTCCCCGTCGCCAGCGTCGGTGGGCCTCTCAGCACGAACGGCCTCGGCTACAAGGGCGGACGCTACGGCGGTATGGGCGATCAGACCCTGGCCCTGGAAGTCGCCCTCGCCGATGGCACGCTGCTGCGCACCAAGGCCCTGCGCCGACACTCCACCGGCCCCGACCTGGCGCGACTCTTCATCGGCGCCGAGGGGACGCTCGGCGTGATCACCGCCGCGGCGCTCAGGGCTTATCCCATCCCCGAGCGCCAGGAGCTGCGGGCGTTCCGCTTCCGGCGCTTCGAGGACGGTTTCGCCGCCGTCGACGCTCTCACGGCGCTGGGCCTGCGTCCGTCTCTGCTCGAATACAGCGAGGAGCACGCCTCGCCCTGGCCGGAGCTATCGACGCGCGAGGAGGAGCCGCCGCTGCTCTATCTCGGCTTCGAGGGCTTTGCCGAGGAGGTCGAGGCGTCTCTTAGCCGCGCCGAGCGCATAGCCGCCGGACATGGCGCGACACCCCTACCTCAGCAGCAGGTCGAAGACTTCTGGGCCGAGCGCCACATCATCGCCGAGCGCTTTGCCCGCAACCGCGGCAACCGCCGGCGCCGCAACGGCTGGGGCGACCCCGGCCTCGTCCGCGACTACATCCACGTCTCGCTGCCACCCTCCAAAGTGCTGGAGTTTCGCGATATCTGCCATAGGCAGCCTTCGCGGCAGGGCGCCGTCCTCTTCGAATGCGCCCTCTGGACCGGCCCCGATTGCTTCTCCGCCGTCCTCGCCACTCCCACCGCTGACGGCGGTCAGGAGCGCCTCCAGGGCGTCATCGATGCGCTGCTCATGTCCTGCCAGGACCTCGGCGGCTCCATGGAGTACGTCCACGGCGCCGGCCTCCGCCTCGCCCACCTCATGCCGCGCGAGCACGCCGAGGGCGGCTTCGACCTCCTCCAGCGCCTCAAGCGCGCCCTCGACCCCGAAGCGATTCTGAACCCCGGCAAGCTCGGCCTGTAGCCGCTGCAGACCCTGTAGCGGCTACCTTTACGGTCGCCAGGGGTTGCTAGGAGCGAAGCCCATGCACGATCCCCGCGCTCGGGCCTCATCCTCCGCTGTGTGCGCTGACCATCCACCAGTAAGGCGCTCGCGAGAAGCGCCCAGCTGGGAAGCAATCTTTGAGCCCAATCGGCGGCTTGGATCGCCCTAGCGCGGCACCCGCCACTCCATCACAACGCCGTGCTCCGGGTCTTCCCGCGATGGCCCCGTCTCGCTGAAGCCGCAGCGCGCCCCCAGCCGCCGCGATGCGACGTTTGTGTCCTCCGTGATCGCCAGCAGCCGTCCCAGGCTCGTCTGCTCAGCCACGTAGTGCTGTAGCAGGCTCAACGCCTTCGTACCCATACCCTGTTGTCGCCACGCCTCGAACAGGTGGTAGCCTACAAGAGATTCGCCCTTGCCCATGTCCATGTCCATGTCGTGCAGGAAGACCTGGCCGATAAGCTGGCCGCGATAGGTCACGCCGAAGTGGAGCATGCCGGCATCATCCCCGGCTCGGGCCGCCCAGGCATCCACGTCGCGCTCCATGTCACTCGACAGCGCCTCGACCCGCAGCTCCGTGAGGTCTGCCGGGCCGATGCCGACATCGCCGTCCGTGAGGTAGGGGCCGCCGTAAACCGTCACGTTACCTAGCGCACTATGAGGATTGATGTGCCCGCATTGCGCACCAGCTTCTCTGCCGTGCTGCCCAGCAGGTAGTGTCGCGCCGGCGAGGGCTTGCGTGAGCCAACAACGATCAGGTCGGCATCGAAGCGCTTGGCTGAATCCTCGAGCTCGCTGCCCGCCGGCCCCGAGAGCACCTCTGCCGTGACGCGCCGACCCTTCTCTAGCATCTGGTTCTCCAGCGTCGAAAGGGCGCGCTCCGCCTGGCGGTGTTGGCGCTCGTTGATCTTGTGCGCCTCCTCAACGGCCCGCTTGCGATAGCTGATCGGCGTGCCGGATGGCACGGCAAACGGCTCAATTACATAGGTGAGCTTCAGCTCCACATCTGCCGGGAACTCCAGCCGGTCCAGGAAGGTCACGCCCTTCTTGGCAGGCGGCGAGCCGTCGTAACCGACCAGCACCTTGTCGACGCGGTCGCCTTTCGGCCGGCCGATCATTACCGGCTGGGTGGCGTGCTGCACCACGCCCTGGCTGACGCTGCCGAGGAGCAGAAGCGCCAGGTTGGAGTGGCCCTTCGCCCCCATAACGATCAGGTCCGTGGTCATCAACCGCGCCATCCGCAGTATCTCTTCGATCGGGTTGCCCCAGCGCGCCACCGCCTCCACCTCAACGCCGTCCGGCGGGTCCAGGACCGTGGCTTCCCGCTGCGCCAGCTGCTCGCTCTCTGTAAGCGCCTTGCGCCGCGCCGAAGGCGTGATCTTGGTTAGAAAGGCCGGGTCCGGCCTCGCCCCCGAAAGGAACGAATGCGGCGCCACTGTCATCACCACCAGCTTCCGTGTCGCCGGCAGTACTATTTGGCGCAGCAGCGTCGCCGCACTGCGAGCGGCCTCGCTGCCATCCGTTGCCCAGAGGACCCGTAGTTGTCTTTCGGCCATCGATTCTCAACCCTCCAGCTTGCAGCATAGCCCAAGCTTCGGGCACACTCCAATCGATCTGATCAACCAGCGCCTTCAGGCTGAGGAGGACTCGCATGCCGGGACTAACCGCGCTCATACCTCTGGACGGGACCGATCTCTCCGAGTCCGCCTTCGCCCTTCTGCCCTTCATCAAGCAGCTCGGCATCGCCAGGGTCTCCCTGCTTAGCATCTGGGATGATGATTGGGACGACGAGCGCGATAACATCCCCGGGCGCGAGAGCGACATCCGCGGCGTCGCCGAGAAGGGCCGCGCCTACCTCGAAAACTATCTAAGTGGCAAGGCGGATCACGTCCGCTCCCTTGGCATCGAGGCCGAAACCGTGGTACGCAGCGGCCACGCCGGCGAAGAAGTGGTCGCCTACGCTGAAGAAGCCGGCATCGACCTCATCGTCATCGCCACCCATGGCCGCTCCGGCATCGCCCGCTGGCGCCTCGGCAGCGTTGCCGATAACATCATCCGTCACGCGTCCTGCCCAGCCCTCGTCATCGGCCCCAACGTCGAAGAGGAGCTATCTCCCTACGCCATCAAACGCATCATCGTCCCGCTGGACGGCTCCGCTCTGGCCGAGCAGGCCCTGCCAATCGCGGCCTGGGTAGCGCGCCTCACCGGCGCTACTATCGACCTCGTCCGCTCCGTGTCCGTCGCCCCTGTCTCCTATGACGACTCGATGGGCGTTTATCCGATCGATCTCCTGACGGCCATGGAAGACGCCGCCAAAACTTACCTCGATCGCATGGCTAGCATCGTGGGTGAAGGCACGCGCACCGCCCTGCTGCTAGGCAGCGCCGCCGACCAGCTCCTCGATTACATGAAAGAGAACCCGGCCGACCTCGTCGTCATGGCCGCCCACGGACGTAGCGGTGTCAAGCGCGTCATCCTCGGCAGCGTCACGGACCGTGTCCTGCACGGCCCGGCGCCTGTACTGGTCTTGAGGCCGGAGGAAGGCGCTAGGACCGCGCTGGCTGAGGCAGCGGGAGGCGCGGCCGCCAGCTAAACGGCCAGCGCATCTGCCCTTCCCGGATCGCGATCGTCGCCATCCACAGCAAGGTGCCGAAGGCGACCGGCGTCAGCGTGTAGAACGCCTGCCGGTCCCAGAAGATCAGGTGCCGGTCCGGGAACAAGAGCTCCGCCATCGATTGCGCCGCCGCCAGGTGCAGCGCGATCAGCACGACCCACATCTCCACTCTGTGCGTGCGCTGCATCCTCTCCGCCCTCAGCACCAGGAATAGGGCCGCCACGGATAGAAGCCCCCAGTCATACCACACAGAATGGGTGCTGATCAGCAGCATCGCCACCACCGTCGCCGCGACGCCAAGGTAATAGTCGCGCCCCCACCAGATCGCAAGCAGCGGTATCGCCGTCAGCGCGATTAGCCCGTAGACCAGCTCCTGCGCCGGCGGCTGGAACTGGCCGATCGCGGGGCCGCCTTGCAGTTTGAACAGGAAGCCGTTCCAGCTGAACATGTGTGGCGGCGCTGTCAGGTCCCACTTCGCCGCGCCCCTGAGAAACTCAATGTAGTTGCGCAGCGTCTCGAAGCCGGTGATGAAGAACGGCACGAAGAAGATCGCCGAAGCCGCGAAGAACATCGTCGCCAGCGCCTTCCACTCACCCCGGATCAGTAAGAACAGGCCCGGCAGCACCGCCCACTGTGGCTTCAATGCCAGCAGCGATAGCACAAGCCCCGCCAGCACTGGCTTGTCCGCCTTCAGCAGCAGGAAGCCGCAAGTCAGGATCAGGATGAAGAACAGCGTCATATGGCCCATGATGATTGCTTCGTGCGCCGGCTTGAACGAGAGCACTCCCAGCATCAGCAGCGGCCACTCCGGTATCTTGCCCCCAGCCTTCCAGCTCACCGCCACGAATCCCAGCAGGGCCGTAAAGCTCAGCCCGGAGAACAGCCAGTACGCGTCCCGGAACGAAAGCGTTGTCAAGGGCGAAAGCATGTAAGCCAGCGCCGGCGGGTTGTAGAAGCTGCCGCGCGCCATAAGCCGCGCCTTCAGGTACTCGGAGTCGAACTCCTGGAAGATCGGGTCTCCAGGGTAGTAGGTCAGCTCGCCCGGCTGCGGATAGAGGTCAAATGCCTCGCCTTGCCAGGTCATGTCGGCGCCCGCGTAGAAGTAACCAAAATCGACCCGCGCGTCATACGGCAGCCAGGGGATCAGCCGCAGCTCGCGCTGGGTCTCATCGCCGAAGCGTGCGCCGCTGTAAAGGAAGATCAGCGTCGTCGCGACAACGAACAGACCGCAGATCATGGGCCACGGGGTAAGGAAACCGGGCGCCTCGCGGACGTCCTCGCTTTGGGCGATAGCGTCGGCCATTGGCTTAGTCTAGGACGGCTCCGCTCTTACAGGCGAGTACACAATTCCGCGCCCAAAAGACAATTCTCAAGCAGTGAGCTGCCCGTCATCCGGCAGCAACCACCATCCACCCCGTTGAAATGCCCTAGCGCTCCATAACCACATTGCGGTTCTGCCTCACCCGGTCGACCCGGATCAGAACGCCGTAGCCTTGACGCTCCGGGTCCTGATCTAGCTCCCGTTGCACTACCCGCTCCATGATCTTCTGTCGCATGTCGCCATCCTCATACAGTGTCGCGACGCCGTAGAAGCGCCAGGCGTGCTCCCGCACCTGCGGGTTGCGGAAGAAGACACAGACCTTCGGATTGAAGCGCAGGTTCTCCAGCGACTCGATGCGGCTGCGCTCCCAGTAGGCGAGGTGCTCCTTGTCGTAGACATAGACGCTGCCGCGATAAGCCACGTCCGGCTCACCGTCCTCACCCGCCGTCGCCAGCAGACAGGGCATACCGTTCGCCAGGGCGTTGTTGATCTCTTCCGCCATCTCATCCGTCAGCTCGATAGCCATCTCGGCCTCCTCCTCATCACGCAGTACAAATTACCGCGCTGAGGTTAGCACGCACCCCATCGCCAAACCAGACATCTCGCGAGCAGCGGACAGTGCCTGTAGCGGCGACTTTACGTTCACCAGGAGTTGCGAGGCGGAGCTCAGGCGAAGACCTGCGCGCCTGGCCGCCTGCCGGTTTGCCCGTTGTCCCCACACCCTCCCACCTCTGTCGTACGATGTCCTTACGGACGACAACAAGGAAGGGTGACAAATTGACGACCGCCAAGCCTTACGACATCGCCATCATCGGCGGCGGCATCCTCGGCATCGCCACGGCCATGCAGACTGCGGCCAAGCACCCGCGCCTGCGCATCGCCGTCTTTGAGAAGGAGCCGCGCATTGCCGCCCACCAGACCGGCCACAACAGCGGCGTCATCCACTCCGGCATCTACTACGCGCCTGGCTCGCTCAAAGCCAAGAACTGCGTCGGGGGCGCCGAGGCCCTCAAGCGCTTCGCCGATGAGAACGGCATCAAGTACGAGCTCTGCGGCAAGGTGATCATCGCCACCACTGAGGAAGAGCTACCGCGACTCCAGGAACTGCACCGTCGCGGCGTTGCCAACGGCGTCCAGGGCCTGGAAGTGATCGACCGTAGCCGCATCAACGAGATCGAGCCCAACGCCGCCGGCATCCGCGGCCTCTATTCGCCCAACACCGGCATCATCGACTTCACCGAGGTCACCCGCGCCTACGCCGCCAAATTCGAGCAGACCGGCGGCGAGATAAAACTCGACACCCGCGTCGAGGACATCATCGAGCGCGCCGGTGGCGTCATCCTCCAGACCAGCCAAGGCGAGATTCAAGCCAGCCACCTGATCAACTGCGCCGGCCTCTACGCCGACGTCATCGCCAAGATGATGGGCGCCGCTGAAGACCTGCGCATCGTCCCCTTCCGCGGCGAGTACTACGAGCTCCGTCCCGAGGCGCACAGCCTCATCCGCGGCCTCATCTACCCCGTCCCGAACCCAGAGTTCCCCTTCCTTGGTGTCCACTTCACCAAGCGCGTCAACGGCACAATGGAGGCCGGCCCTAACGCCGTCCTAGCCTTCGCGCGCGAAGGCTACACCAAGACCACCTTTGACCCGCGTGAGAGCTTCGACGCTCTGGGCTACGGCGGCTTCTGGACCATGGCGCGCAAGTATTGGAAGACCGGCCTGCACGAGATCTACCGATCCTTCAGCAAGCAGGCCTTCACCAAAGCCCTGCAGCGGCTCGTCCCCTCCATCCGCGAGGAAGACCTCATCGGCGGCGGCTCCGGCGTCCGTGCCCAGGCCGTCGCCAGCGATGGCAAGCTCCTGGACGACTTCCGCATCGTCGAGTCCGCCAACGCCATCCACGTCCTCAACGCCCCCTCGCCCGGCGCTACCGCCTCCCTCGCCATCAGCGCCGGCATTCTGACGATGGCCGAAACCGCTTTCAGCCTGAATCAGTAGCTCCAACGCGCACCTCCGCCACGCTCTGTAGGGGCGCAGCATGCTGCGCCCCTACAGAATCGTTCACGGATCGACACAGCCTTTACGCATAGGCGTTGTGCCGTCAAACCCTTGCGTCAACGTCAACGTCGCGCTATGATCTCCATAGTCTACGAAAGATTAGTAGACGAAAGGAATCCTCATTACACCCCAGCGAACCCCGGACGCCAGCGTAGAGCTAGGCCGCCTCCTCCGGCGCGCCGCCCGCTCTGCCACCCGCGTCTACCGTAGCCGCGTCGCCGAATTGGAGCTGACCCACCGTCAGGCCGCCGCCATCCTCGCCCTCGTCGAGAAGCCCGGCGCTACCCTCAGCTCTCTGGCTGAGACCCTGGGCGCCGACCAGGCAACCGCCTCCGCGCTGGTCGACCGCCTTCTCGCCGGCGGCCTCGTCTCCCGTGAGACTGACCCGGCCGACCGACGTCGCGCCATGCTCCACCCCACCGAAAAGGCGCTGCATCTGGCCGAAGGCTTGGCCGGCGCCCGCCGCGCCTCCGAAGACCGCATCCGCGCCGTCCTCGGCGCCGCCAACAGCGACAAGCTCGCCGGCCTTCTCTCTCGCCTCATCGATGGCCTTGAAGCCCCAGACTCCAGCCCAATCACCGCCGCCGCCAACGGAGCCCGGCGCCCATGATCGCCATCCTCTGGCGGCTCGTCAGCTACTGGAAGCGCCACAAGCTCGTCGTGTCCATCGCCTTCCTTGTCGTGCTCGCAGGCCTCTTCTTCCAGCTTGCTACTCCCGCCGTGGTTGCCTACGCCATCGATAGCGGCATCGGCCTCCAGTCTGACGGCAGCTTCAGCGGCAGCGAAAGCACCCTGCTCCAGGCAGCGCTGATAGTCGTCGCGCTCCAGGGTGGCCGCGGCATCTGCGGCTACTTCCAGAGCTACCTCGGCGAGTACCTCTCGCAGCACGTGGCGTACCGTCTACGCAACGACCTCTATACGCGTATTCAGTCCCTTAGCTTCTCCTACCACGACCACTCCCAGGCCGGCCAGCTTATGTCGCGCGTCACCGCCGATGTCGAAAACGCCCGCCTCTTCCTCGATAACGGCCTCCTGCGCATGTTCATCACCTTCATCCAGTTCATCGCCGTGACCGTGATCATGCTGGCGCTCAACTGGAAGCTGGCGATCCTCATCCTCATCGCCATCCCCGTCGTCGGCTACATCTCAATCTCGACCACGACGATGCTGCGCCCCCTCCTGCTCTCCGTGCAGCAGCAGATGGGTGCCTACGCCGCCGTGTTGCAGGAAAGCCTGGCCGGCATCCGCGTCGTCAAGGCCTTTACTGCCGAGGAGAAGGAGTTCAAGCGCTTCAGCGCCGCTAACTGGGCCGTCCGCGAGAAGAGCATCCAGGCCGCCCGCATCTCCGCCTTCCGCCAGCCGATGCTCGGCTTCGTCCTTGAGATGATCAACGTCGGCATCCTGGCCTACGGTGGCAGCCTGGTCATCGGCGCCGAGATGACCCTCGGCACCCTCTATGCCTTCACGGAGTACCGCCAGCGCCTCACTCAGCCCGTGCGCCAGGTGGCGATGCAGCTCCAGAACGCCTCCCGCGCCTCCGCCTCGGCCGAGCGTGTCTTCGAAGTCCTCGATACGAACTCGGAGGTGGTCGAAAAACCGGACGCCATCGACCTCGGCAACGTCAAGGGCGAAGTCCGCTACATCGATGTCAGCTTCGGCTACGGCAAGGACTTCCCGGTCGTCCAAGAGATCAATATCCAAGCCAGCCCCGGCGAGACGGTGGCCCTCCTCGGCCCCATCGGCAGCGGCAAGTCAACCATCCTCAACCTGCTACCCCGCTTCTACGACGCGACCGGCGGATCGATCACTATCGATGGCCACGACATCCGCGACGTGACTCTCACCTCACTGCGCGCCAACGTTGGCGTTGTCATGCAGGATCTCTTCCTCTTCAATGCCTCCATCCGCGACAACATTGCCTACGGCCGCCCGGAAGCGACTCAGGAAGAGATCATCGCCGCCGCCAAGATCGCCCGCCTGCACGACTTCATCATGGGCCTGCCGGAGCAGTACGACACCTGGGTTGGCGAGCGCGGCATCACCCTCTCCGGCGGCCAGAAGCAGCGCATCGCCATCGCCCGCACCCTCCTGCTCGACCCCCGCATCCTCGTCCTGGACGACTCCACCTCTAGCGTCGATATGGAGACTGAATACCTCATCCAGCAAGCCCTTGTCGACCTGCTCAAGAACCGCACCGCCTTCGTCATCGCCCACCGCATCCGCACCGTCCGCAACGCCGACCAGATCCTGGTCCTTAAGGACGGCACGATCGTCGAGCGCGGCAACCACGATGAGCTAATCACGCACGGCGGCCTCTATAAGGAGCTCTACGACACCCAGCTGCGCGACCAGGAAGAGCTGGCCCGCGAAGCCGGCCTCGCCGCCACATCTGAGGAAGCTTCCTGATGGGCTGGTTCGGTGTGACGCCTCCCGGCGGCGGCTGGCAGGGCGGCGGCTGGGGCCGTGGCCCCGGTGGTCCCGGCGGTCGCGGTGGCCTCGCCGCCAGTGACGCCGACCTCGATAAGACCTTCGATTGGGGTCTGATGAAGCGGCTCTTCGCCTATCTTGTGCCCTACAAGGGTCGTGTCAGCCTGGGCTTTGGCGCCCTGCTCATCGTCCACACCCTGCAGACCATCCGCCCCCTCCTCGAAGGCTGGGCCATCAACGAGATCATCGCCGGCGATACCGGAGGCCTGCTACGCGTCGCGGCACTCTACCTGGGAGCCGTCTTCATGATCTGGATGGGCCAGTTCGTCCAGGTCTACCAGATGACCTGGGCCGGCCAGCAGGTGCTCTACCAGATCGCTAACAACATGTTCAACCACATCATTCGGTTGTCGCTCAGCTTCTTTGATAAGAACGAGACCGGCCGCATCATGTCCCGCGTCCAGAATGACGTCAACGTCCTGCAACAGTTCCTCAGCAGCGGCGCCCTCCAGACCATTGGCAACCTCTTCGAGCTGGTGTTGATCGTCGTCATCATGTTCTCGCTCAACTGGCAGCTCGCCGCCCTCTCCTGGACGGTCATCCCCGTCTTCGTCGGCATGCTGCTCATCTGGCAGCAATACGCCCGCCGCAGCTTCCGCAACGCCCGCGCCGCCATATCCGCCGTCACCGCCAGCCTTCAGGAAGACGTCAGCGGCGTCCGCGTCATCCAGAGCCTGGGCCGCGAGAACGCCAACTACCGCCAGTTTGACGAGGCCAACGTCCAGAACCGCGAGGCCAACCTCCTAGCCACGCGCGTCTCAGCCTTCACCCAACCCATGGTTGAGGTCACCCAAGCCGTCGCCCTTGCCATTGTCGTCTTCTTCGGCGGCTCGCTGGTGATTAGCGGCGACCTGCAGCTCGGCTTCTTGATCTCATTCGTCCGTTACGTCAACATCTTCTTCGACCCGGTGCGCCAGCTCACCCAGGAGTACAACCAGCTCCAGCGCGCCACCGTCGCCGCCGAGCGCATCTTCGAGATCCTCGATACGGAGCAGGAGATCAAGGACGCGCCGGACGCTATCGAGCTGCCCAACATCGAAGGCCGCGTAACCTACGACCACGTCAGCTTCGGCTACGTCCCAGACGTCGATGTCCTCAAGGACTTCACCCTGGACGTTAAGCCCGGCGAGCGCATCGCCTTCGTCGGCCAGACCGGCGCCGGCAAGAGCACGATCATCAGCCTGCTCATGCGCTTCTATGAGGTCACCGGCGGCCGCCTTCTGATCGATGGCCACGACATCCGCGACGTCACCATGCAGTCGCTCCGCCACCAGATCGGCATCGTCCTCCAGGACCCGGTTCTCTTCTCCGGCCCCATCGCCGACAACATCCGCTTCAGCCGTCCCGATGCCACCGATGCTGAAGTCGAGGCCGCGGCCCGCGCCGTCGGGGCCCACGAGTTCATCAGCCGCACCGAGCACGGCTACGCCACTGAGATTCAGGAGCGCGGCGTCGGCCTCAGCGTCGGCGAGCGCCAGCTCATCGCCTTCGCCCGCGCCCTGCTCTCCGACCCGCGCATCCTCATCCTCGACGAGGCCACTGCCAACCTCGATACTGCCACCGAGACCGTCGTCCAGCGGGGCATCAAGCAGCTCACTTCCGGACGCACCTCTCTGATCATCGCCCACCGCCTCTCCACGGTCCGTGACGCCGACCGTATCGTCGTGCTGGAGCACGGCCGCATCATCGAAGAAGGCAACCACCAGGCTCTCATCGACGAGCGCGGCCTCTACTACCGTCTCTATTCTCTCGGCTTTGCCCAGGCCCCGGCGGCGGACGGCCGCGCCACCCTCCCGGACGACGCCGCCCCTACATCGGGCCACCGCGGCCGCCCCGCAACTTCCAGCTAGCCTCAGCAGTCATTCCAACGGCGAGGGCTTTCCCGGGCGGCGTCCAAGAGTCGAAGGACGTCCCGTCTCACGCCCACACGACGGACACAACGACGACCTGGTCGTGTCATTCCGGCGCATGAGCATCTCGGCCCGCGAGATCGGCGCCCTTCCGCTCCCGCCTCTCAGCCGTCCGACGGGCGCTCAACCCCCAGAAATGGCACTCGTCCTTAGGCGCGGCCCAGCGCGCAACGCTCGTTTTCAAACTCCCTGTATCAGCGCCAAATCAACCCATCTTGACAGCGCGCCCGTATGCTATCCTTGCGCTTGCACGCCATAGTTGAGCCGCGCCGGAAGCAACTCGAAGGCGGACTGCGACTAGGAGAATTTCAGGAGGCTTTCGAGGTGCCATTCACAGACAAGACCTTAACCTGCTCGGACTGTGGACAGGAGTTCACATTCAGCGCCGAGGACCAGGAGTTCTACTCCTCCCGCGGCTTTACCGAGCCCAAGCGCTGCCGCTCTTGCCGCGCCATGCGCCGCAACGACCGTGACGGCGACGCCGGCGGAGGTGGTGGCGGCGGTGGCTTCCGCAGCTCCGGCCCTCGGCCCGAGCGCGAGCTCTTCGACGTGGTATGCAGCAGCTGCGGCCAGGCCACCAAGGTCCCCTTTCAGCCCCGTGGCGACCGGCCCGTATACTGCCGAGACTGCTTCGAGCGGGTTGGCCGCCCCAGCGGTGGCGGTGGCAGCGCTCGTGGTGGTGGCGGCGGTGGCGGCGGTATGTACCGACGCTAACAAAGCAGGATAAGCAGGGCCCGGTTGACGGCTGGCTCAGGCCACCGCTAGCCGGGCCCTTACTTATTGCCTTGCCGCATTGACGCCTTCAACCCACGGATGCTAAATTCGAAAGCGAATCAACGTTGACAGGAAAGACTACGAGCCCTAAGTGCCACCTATAACCCGCGAACTTCGGATCAACGAACGGATCCGGGCTAGAGAGGTGCTCCTCGTCGGCGAAGACGGCGAGCGCTTGGGTGTCCTCACCCTACCGCAGGCCCTCGAAATGGCGCGCGAGGCTGATCTTGACCTCGTCGAAGTCGCCCCCAACGCCGTCCCGCCCGTCTGCCGCCTGCTCGATTACGGCAAGTTCAAGTACGAGCAGGCCAAGAAGGAGCGGGACTCCAAGAAAGGTCAGCACGCCTCCGTCCTGCGTGAGATCCGTATGCGCCCCAAGATCGATGTCCACGACCTCGACATGAAAGCTCGCAACGCCGAAAAGTTCCTCAAAGGCGGCGACAAGGTTAAAGTAACCGTGATGTTCCGCGGCCGCGAGATGGTCCATCCCGAGATCGGCCGGGCTCTCCTTGAGCACATATCCGAGAAGCTCAAGGAAGTTTCCGTGATCGAAAGGCCGCCCAACATGGAGGGACGCTTCCTCTCAACCATCCTCGCCCCTGGCCACGCCAAAGCGAAGGAACCAGCCGCAGCCGGAGCAGAACAGAATGCCTAAGCAAAAGACCCACAAAGGCGCAGCCCGCCGCTTCCACATAACCGGGACCGGTAAGGTCATGCACCGCAAGGGCCATATCAGCCACCTGCGGCTAGTCAAGGCCAAGCGCGCCAAGCGAAAGATCGACGCCAAGCTCATGGCCTCGCCCGGCATGCAGAAGCGCGTCCATCGCCTCCTGCCTTACGGCCTCTCCTAGGCAGCATCTCTCCGCCCAGATTCGCCGTAGCGCCAATCTGTGCTAGTCTTTGCAGTCGATAGCCCCATCGGCCAACTGAAAACCGCCGCTTTCTAGAATCGCGGCCTACAAGGGACCTGACAATGAGTCGAGTAAAGCGTGGCGTCACGGGACGCGCCCGGCACAAGAAAATCATCGCCATGGCCAGCGGCCACAAAGGCAAGCGCCACACCATCTTCCGCCGCGCCAACGAGTCCATCCTCCACGCACTCGACTACTCCACCCGCGACCGCTATGACCGCAAGGGCGATTTCCGCCGCCTCTGGATCACCCGCATCAACGCCGCCGTCCGCATGCACGGCATCTCCTATAGCCAGTTCATCCACGGCCTCAACAAGGCCGGCATCACCCTCGACCGCAAAGTCATGGCCGACCTCGCCGTTCGCGATGCCAACGCCTTCGGCTCCCTCGCCGCCCAGGCTAAAGCCGCACTCGCCTAGAGGTAGCCTTGCCCCATTGTCCATGTCGCGATAGGCGCGACGCCGCCCTCCGTACCTCGGGCTGAACCCCGAGGCATGGACGCCTCTGCCACATGACAAGTCCTTCGAGGTCATACCTCAACGTCCTCGATCCTCAGCCGATCCCCGGCGCAATCCTCTTCTTTTGTCATCCCGAGGTATGGGGAATCCCGCCCTGCAAGATCGGCTCTCTGCCACATTCGTCTGCTACAGACGTTGAACTGGCTATTCAACTCCCAAATGGCATCCTGAGCTTGTCGAAGGACCCTGCTGGTCGCATTGGTGCTCCAACTCTCCCGCTGCATGATACGGACCCAGGACTGCGACCTCCCTCACTTTCCCGGCTATCACCTCATCAGCCATAGCTATTACCCCCTAGCCGTCTTCGCCAAGAAGGTCTATATTCACCACAACACGGTCTATCGAGAGACCGCGCTCTTCATTCCGCGCGCCAGTTGGCGCAAGAGAGGACTATAAATGCTTACCGAAGAGCAAAACGAACTTCTCTGTAGGGTCGGACCCGGCACCCCCATGGGTGAACTTATGCGCCGTTACTGGGTGCCCTCCCTTCTCTCCTGGGAGCTGCCGGAGGCAGACTGCCCGCCCGTAACGATCAAGCTACTCGGCGAAGAGCTCGTCGCCTTCCGCCAGACGGACGGCCACGTCGGCATCGTCGGGGCCCGCTGCGCCCACCGGCGCGCCCACCTCTTCTGGGGTCGCAACGAAGAAAACGGCCTGCGCTGCGTCTACCACGGCTGGAAGTTCGACTGCGAAGGCGCCTGCGTTGACATGCCCTCCGAGCCGGAAGAGTCCAACTTCAAGGACAAGGTCCGCATCCCCGCCTACCCGACCTACGAGGTTGGCGGCGTGATCTGGTGCTTCATGGGCCCGGCCGAGAAGAAGCCTGCACCGCCGCTCTTCGCTTGGACTCAGGTCCCGGCAACCCACCGCTCCATGTCGAAGGTGATCCAGGAGTCGAACTGGCTCCAGGCCCTCGAAGGCGGCATCGACAGCTCCCACACCAACTTCCTCCACGGCGGTCTGCCTCCGGGCCAGAAGCACGACGAGTCCACCGCCATGGGCCGCGCCCGCAACCGCGCTCTCTCACCCCTCGTCGAAGTCGTCCCCACTGACTACGGCTTCAGCTACGCCGGCATCCGCCCCGTGGGCGACGAAGGCAACTACGTCCGCGCCTACCACTGGATCATGCCCTGGCATAGCTATCTGCCCGGTGGCGGCGGCAACGGCGGCCACATGTGGGTACCCATGGATGATGAAAACACCATGGTCTACAACCGCAGCGCCGTCTTCGACGACCCGCCGGAGGAAGAGACTGACTCGCGACGGTCCCTGGGTGGCGGCGAAGGCTTCGGCCCGCCCACGCCGCAGACCGGCGACCTGCCGCTCTGGCTGCGTGACGCCAACCGGCCCCAGGGCTTCGGTAATAACTTCGGCCAGGACCTGGACCCGCACACCTTCCGTTCCTTCCGCAACTCGGACAACCGCTACAAGATCGACCGGCAGGTACAGAAAACCGAGACCTTCACCGGCATCGAGGGTGGCAACACCCAGGACCGGGCCATCCAGGAGAGCATGGGCGCCATCGCCGACCGCACGCTGGAGCGCCTCGGCACCACCGACCGCGCCATCATCAACGCCCGCCGCGCCCTGCTCAAGGCCGTAAAAACCGTCCAGGATGGCGGCGAGCCTCCCGGCGTTCAGCCGACCTACTACAAGCTCCGCGCCTACGAAACAGTGCTGCCCAACGGCGTCCACTGGTTCGAAGCGCTTAAGGAGAAGCTCTTCATGCGCGGCCCGCGCGTTGCAGAGCTGGTCACGGACAAGACCGCCAAGAGCTAACGCGGCCTAACTCACGTAAGAAGGGGCCTCGGCTAACCACCGAGGCCCCTTTCTTATTCTCTTGCCGGGACTCCGCATCCCTTTTAGTCCCGATGTCATTCCGAGGCACGAGGAATCTTGCCTTCACCATCCAACGCCCTTCTGCTTCCGTTCGCCAAACACGTTCAACGCGAAGCCTAAGGCCTTACAGCATCCTGGGGCTGTCGAAGGACGAGCGCCCTCGAACCTCTGTCCGTCCCTCCAAGTTTGGCAACCCGTCCTCTCGCCAACTAGAATCGCCTCGTGAACACCAACGGTTTCCCGCGCGCCCTCCTCCTCGACCTCGATGACACGATCATCGACGACACCTCCAGCGTGGCGACCGGCTGGACGGCGGTCTGTCAGGAAGCCGCCACCGAAGCGCCGGGCCTCGACCCCGCCCTCCTCAAGGCGACGATCTACCAGGTCCGCGACTGGTACTGGGCGGATCCCGAACGCGCCCGGATCGGCCGCCACGATCTGCGAGCCGCCAGCGCCTGGATCGTCGATGAAGCTCTGCGACGCAACGGCATCAATGCTCCCCGCCTGGGCGCAACAATCGCCAACCGCTACCGCGACCTCCGTGATCAGGACGTCACTCTGCTACCGGGCGCCATCGACGCGATCGAGCGCTTCAAGTCGGCTGGCATCCGCCTCGCCCTGCTGACGAACGGTGGCGCTGCCGGCCAACGCGCCAAGCTCGACCGTTTCGACCTTGCCCGCCACTTCGACTACGTCTGCATCGAGGGAGAGTTCGGCTGCGGCAAGCCGGACGAGCGTGTCTACCGCGCCGCCCTCATGGCCCTCGGCTGCGCACCCTCAGACGCCTGGATGGCCGGCGACAACCTCGAGTGGGATGTCTTCGCGCCGATGAAGCTCGGTGTAAAGGGCATCTGGCTCGATCGGCTTCAGAAGGGCCTGCCGCCCGGCAGCGCAAAGCCAGACCGCATCATCCTCAGCCTATCGGAGCTCCTATAAGCGCGGAATCCTACGCCGTCACGCCTGTGACCCGCGTAGCTCCGCCCCCAGCTCGTGCTGCAATCGCCTCACGATCCGCTCTCGCGCCGACGCCACATCCGCGTCCGTAAGCGTCTTTTCGTTCGACTGGAAGTGCACCGCGAACGCCAGCGACCGCTTGCCCTCCGGCAACGGCGGCCCCTCGAACACATCGAACAGCCTCACCTCCGCTACGAGGTTGCTGGAGGCGATCAGCTCCTGGACCCGCGAAGCCGCCACCGCGGCGTCCACCAGCAGGGCGATGTCCTGGGTCACGGCCGGGAACCGCGATTGCGGCCGGTAGCGCGTCTCCATCTTGCGCGCCGGCAACAGCTTTGCCACGTTCAGCTCGAACAGAAACACGTCGCCATCAATCTCAAATCGTGACGCCAGCTGGGGGTGCACCTGCCCCAGGACGCCTACCCGCTCCTCGCCGGCGACCAGCTCCGCCGTGCGGCCACGCAGCAGTCCGTACTCCTCGCCGCTGCGGAACGCTAGCTCCACACCCGCGCGCTCGAACACCTCTTCGAGGATGCCCTTCGCATCGTAGAAGTCCAGCGCCTCTCCCGTCGGCTCGCCCCAGCGTCCTTGCCTCACGCCACCCACGCCGCCAACGATCAGCTGGCGCTCGTCCGGCAGATCATCCGGCGTGCTGAGATAGGCCCTAGCGCTCTCGAACACCGCCACCGTGCCGCGCGCGCGGCGCAGGTTGCTGGCGATGGTCTGCAAAATGCTCGCCCGCAGCGACGTCCGCATCACTGACTGCTCGCTACTCATCGGGTTCTCAAGGCGCAGCGGCGGGTGCACCTCCAGCGCGCCGGCCGGCTCCACGGCCAGCAGCACCTCGGTCGTCGTCAGCGGGTAGGTGATGACCTCCTGCAGCCCGGCAGCGGTCGCAGCGTCCTTGAAGCTCTCGCGCAGGTCGCGCACCGGGTCATGGATCGGCGGCGGCACCGCGCCCGCCAGTGATTCCGCTTCAATTCGGTCGTAGCCAACGACTCGCGCCAGCTCCTCGACCACGTCGTCGGCGATGTTAACGTCCGTGCGCCAGTAGGGCGCCCGCACCACGTAGCGGTCCGGCGGCACCCACCTGCAGCCGAAGCCCAACTCGGTCAGAGCCGCCCGCACCTGGGTGGTCGAGAGATCGCTGCCCAGCACCTGCTCGATGCGCCGTCGCGTCACCACGACGCGCGTGTCCGACCGCTTTGCCGGATAGGCGTCGACGAGTCCCTTGGCTGCCCGGCCGCCGGCAATCTCGATAAACAACTTCATCGCCCGTCGCGCCGCCACGGACGCCAGCTCCGGGTGGAGCCCTTTCTCGAAGCGAATCGATGCCTCGGTGCGCAGACTCAGGGCTGAGCTGGTCCCGCGGATGCTGATCGGGTTAAAGTTCGCCGCCTCTAGCAGGATCGTCGTCGTCGCTGACGTCACCTCGGCGTCGGAGCCGCCCATCACGCCCGCGACCGCCACCGGCTTGGTCGCGTCGGCGATCACCAGCATCTCTGGCGTCAGCTCCCGGTCGGCCCCGTCCAGGGTGCGCATCCGCTCTCCCGCCTTCGCCCGCCGCACCACGATGCGCTGGCCGCCCAGCTTGCGAAAGTCGAAAGCGTGCAACGGCTGGCCTGTCTCCAGCATGACGAAGTTAGTTATGTCAACAATGTTGTTGATCGGCCGCATGCCAGCCGCCAGTAGCCGCGCCTGCAGCCACTCAGGCGAAGGCCCCACCTTAACCCGCTCGACGATTCCCGCCAGGTAGCGCGGACACAGCTCCTTATCTTCAATCGTCACTGACGTGCGCTGCGCCGCCGTGCTCGCCGCCGCCTCCTGGTAGACGCGCTCCGGCTCTTTCACCTTGACCCGGGTCTGCGCCGCCACCTCCCAGGCCACACCCAGCATTGAGAGATGATCCGGCCGGTTCGGCGTCACCTCCAGCTCAAAGATCGTGTCTCCCAGCACATCTTGCAACGCCGACCCCACCGGCGCGTCCTCCGGCAGCACCAGGATGCCCTCGTGCGCCTCCGATAGGCCAAGCTCGCGCTCGGAGCAGACCATCCCCGCCGACTCGACGCCGCGGATCACGGCTGCTTTCAGCACGGCTGGTTCGCCCGTGTGGCCGTCGCGCAGGTGCGCCCCGACGCTGGCGAAAGCAATCTTCTGCCCGATAGCCACGTTTGGCGCGCCACAGACCACGGTCCGGCTTTCTTCCTCGCCCACGTCAACGGTGACCAGGCTCAGACGGTCAGCCTTCGGGTGCTGCTCTACCTCCAACACCTCGCCGATACGCACGCCGTCCCAGCCTTCTCCCTGGCTGATGATCTTCTCGACCTTGACCCCCGCGAGCGTCAGGCGCTCAGCCAGCTCCTTCGCCGGCAGAGTCAGGGGCACATACTCGGATAGCCACTTGAGTGAGACCTGCATGGGAAGCTTAGAACTGTCTCAGAAAGCGCAGGTCGTTGGCGTAGAAGTTACGTATGTCATCGATGCCGTGTCTCAGCATCGCGATCCGTTCCACGCCAAAGCCCGCGGCAAAGCCCGTATAGCGGTCCGCATCGTAGCCAACGTTCTCGAGGATCTCCCGGTGCACCATCCCGGCCCCCGCGATCTCCAGCCAACCCTCGCCGCCGCAGGAGCGACAGCCGGCGCCGCCGCACAGGCCGCACTGGATATCGACCTCGGCCCCCGGCTCGACGAAGGGGAAGTAATGGCAGCGGAAGCGCACCTCCCGGTCCTGCCCGAACAGCGCCCGCGCGAACTGGGTCAATGTGCCCTTCATGTGCTTAAAGGAGATGCCCTCGTCCACCGCCAGCAGCTCCACCTGGTGGAACATCCACTCGTGCGTGGCGTCCGTCGCCTCAAAGCGGTAGACCCGCCCTGGCACCGCAACGCGCACCGGCGGCTGGTTCTTCTCCATGAACCGGATCTGGTTCGGCGATGTCTGGGTGCGCAGCAGCACCCGCTTCTCGGACTCAGGCTTCTGCTCCAGCCAAAACGTGTCCTGCGAGTCGCGTGATGGGTGGTACCACGGGATCCGCAACGCGTCGAAGTTGTAGTACTCCCACTCGACCTCAGGACCCTCGGCCACCTGGAAGCCCATCGCCCCCAGCGCTGCCAGCATCTCGCGCAGGGTCTGCGTGATCGGATGCAGCCGGCCGACGAGGCCCTCGCGCCCCGGCAGCGTCACGTCGATACCACCGGCCTCCATCTGAGCGATGGCGGCGTTCTCCGCTTCGGTTTGCCTTTGCGCCAGCGCACCTTCCAGATCGGCCCGCATAGCGTTCGCCATCGCCCCCACGGCGCGCCGCTCTTCGGCCGGCAGCTCGCCCAGGCCGCGCAGGACCCGCGTCACCGCCCCTTGCCGCCCCAGGTAGGCTAGGCGCCAGGCGTCCAATGCCGCTGCGTCGCCTGCTGCCGATAGCTCGATCAGGGCGCGACTGCGTAAAGCTTCGAGATCAGCCAAACCGAATCCTGTTTCTTAACGGCGGGGAAGTCGTTAAGAGCCGAAGGTCTTAGAAGGCAATTATGGCCACGAGTCGCATCCCGGTCAACGCTACAAAGCCTTGATTCAGATTCGATTTACCCAGAAAACGGCAGACCGATCGCGGACAATTCTTCCTGAGGTGAAGGGCGTCTCCTGTGAGGAAGAGGATTATCAGCGCCCGGTCCTGTCCAGAATGTCAGCTTGAGTGCCCTATTAGGTAGAATCAGACGGAGATGCTGACAGCCGAAGAGAACCGCACACTGACCGAGGCCGGGCCAGGCACGCCGATGGGCAACCTATTGCGCCGCTACTGGCACCCCGTCGCCGCAGTCAAGGAGCTGGACGACAATCCTACGAAGCGTATCCGGCTCCTGAGCGAGGACCTGGCGCTCTATCGCGACCTCAGCGGTACCTACGGCCTCGTCGACCTGCGCTGCGGGCATCGTCACAGCTTCCTCTCCGAGGGCATGGTCGAAGACTGCGGCATTCGCTGCTATCGCCACGGCTGGCTCTACGATGAGACCGGCCAGTGCCTGGATCAGCCCCTCGAAGAGAAACCCTTCGCGGGCGAGGTCAGGATCAAGGCCTACAAAGTGGCGACAAAGGCCGGGCTAGTCTGGGCCTACCTCGGCCCGGAACCGTCGCCGCTGGTACCGGACTGGGAGCCCTTCACCTGGGAAGACGGCCTCGTCCAAATCGTCTTTACTCTACTGCCCTGCAACTGGTTCCAGTGCCAGGAGAACTCTATCGACCCAGCCGACCTCGAATGGCTGCACGAGGGCATCAACGACTCGCTGGATCAGCAGGACGAGCGCGGGCCGCCTCCACCCCTGCCGCCGGAGGTCGAGATGGACTTCGACGAGTTCGAGTACGGCTTCATCTATCGCCGCGCCCCTCGCGAGGACGCCATCGACGCCGAGGATTGGACCGTCGGCCGTACCTCGATCTGGCCCAACGGCGTCTTCAGCGGCACAAAACAGTCCTGCCACTTCGAGTGGAACGTGCCGATGGACGACACGCATACGCTCAACGTCGCCTGGTTCATCGACCGCCCAGCGCCGGGCAACAGCCCTCTGCCGGAAGAGCAGCGCTACCAGCACTGGTATGCCCCCACCACGGACGAGAAGACCGGGCGCTGGCTCACCAGCCATCTGCTCAATCGCAAGTTCGTCATCTGGCTCAACCAGGGCACGGTCGTCGACCGGACGAAAGAGCACCTCATGGAATCCGACAAAGGCCTCGTGATGATGCGGACCAAGGTCTTCGCCCAGGTCGACCTTGTCGCCGACGGCGGCGAACCCAAAGCGACGATCCGCGACCCGCGCGTCAATCGCGCCCTGTCCCTGCCCATGACCGGCCAGCGTCTAACGGATCGGTCTATCGAGCCGGACGACGGTGGCCGGACACCAATCTCATCCGAGGACGGCTTTCCCTATGTCGCCGGTCAGCCGCCGGAAGCCGAGGCGCTATACAGGCAGGTCATCGCGTCCTGGCAGACTGCCGGCACGGACTAGAACCCGCACCAGCGCTCATAGACTCACACGTGCGTTTTGTCCGCTAAGGTAAGCCCTGGGTTAACGTTTTACGCCCTCGGATCGTTCTAATAGAAGAGCGGGCAATAGGCTACGACCATGGAACAACAGGTCGAACTGGGACCAAGCACCTTCCGCCGCTGCTACGTCTACGAGATTGACGAAGACAGCTGGTGGATCCGCTGTGGTGTCTGCGCCCTGCAGTGGGCAGAGCCGATCAGCCAGGACCTCATAGTCGCCGTCACCTGTCCGCACTGCCGCGCGATGCAGTGCGTCATATACCCGGACGGCATCGCCTACAACGGCCCTCTGATGGACACCTAGCTCATCTGGCCCTTCTGCTGCTCCTGCGTCTGCTCGCCTCCCATTGGCGGTGAGGGCATCTGCTGGCCGGCGCCTTGCTGCTCCCGCTGCGCCTCTTCGTCGAGCTGCATGGCGATGTCCGCTGCCACTGCTTCGGTAGTGAGGTCAGCGCCCTTTTCCGCCAGCATCCGCTCCACATCCCCCAGCCAGACATGCTCAATCACGGCTACCAGAGCCGATGAGCCTGGCCGGAGGCCCTCGCCCATCTGACGCAGCCGCTCGTCCGGGAAGCCGCCATCGCGCAGCCTGGCTGCCAGCCCGCCAACCGCCGCGCCACCCAGCGCCGCCCAGCCCACCGGTCCTGCCAGGATACCCACGGTCGCTCCTGCCACTCCGCCGATCAGCGCACCGCGGCCCAGACCCTTGTCCGCGCTTTCCGCGATGTGCAGCTTGTCAGAGGCGTCCCGGCTCAGGACGGCGGCATCCTTCATGCCAATGACGCCTTGCTTCTTGGCAGCGTCCAGCTCGTGCAGCGCATTTTTGGCGCCCGCCTCGGTGGGGAAAGCGGCAACGACTATCTCAATCGGCTCTTCTCTGGTCATCTCAAGCTCCCTTTCATGGTTAGGCCGCGATATCTCTACTCGTACTGCAATGAAACGGCGAGCCCGGCCTTCGCGCGACCTTAGCCCTCGTGATCCCGGACTCATTGCGAAAACCCCTGCCGCCTTACTGAGAGATAACGCCGGTTTCGCATAGCCGCCGCGCTGCCTAGACTGGCTGCGTGTACTACGACTACCGCCGTCGTTCCACGATCAGCCCTCTCGTCTTCATCGTCCCCCTCTTCCTCATCCTTGGGCTGGGCGCGGTGCAGATGCTGCGCGGCCTGCCAGCCGTCTCGGCGACGACCACCTTCCCGAGCACGAGCATCATTGGTGAGCCACATCAGCTCCCTCTCCCCAGCACAGGCGCGTCGATGATCGCCGTCGATGGCCTCGGCGTCCTGGGGATGCAAAACCCAGACGCACGCCGTCCGATTGCCAGCGTGACCAAGATGATGACTGCTTATGTCATCTTGAAGAATCATCCCCTGCAGCCGGGTGAGACCGGCCCCACCTTCACGATGACCGCGGCCAATGGTGCGCGCTACCTCCAAATGCTCAACGAGGACCAATCGACACTGCCCGTTACGGCGGGCATGCAGCTCACCCAACTCGAGATGCTGCAGGGCCTCCTCATTGCCTCCGCCAACAACTTCGCCGAGATTCTGGCAGCCTGGGACGCCGGCACGCAGCAGGCTTTCGTTACCAGGATGAACGAGGAAGCCCGCGCTCTCGGCATGACCAACACGACCTACGCCGACGCCAGCGGCTTCCTCGCCGCTTCGACCAGCACGGCGCAAGACCAGCTCACACTCGCCCGCGCCGCAATGCGAAACCCTGTCTTCGCCCAGACCGTAGCCATGTCACAGGTACGTCTTACCGGAATCGGCATTGTCCCGGCTGTGAACCAGCTCCTGGGCCAGGAAGGCGTGGTCGGCATCAAGACCGGCTTCACGGAGGAGGCCGGCGGCAACCTCGCCTTCGCGGCAAAGCGTCAAGCCAACGGCCAGCAGGTCGATATCATCGGCATCGTCATGGGCCAACCGACGCGCCCCCTCGCCTTTGAAGCAACCCGGCGCCTCCTACAGTCGCTGGGCCAGGGGCTTCAGCCGGCGCGCGTCGTTTCGGCCGGCCAGCCCGTCGGCACCATCCGATCCGAGTGGGGCGGCGGTGATGTCGAGGTCGTTGTCGGCGAGGACGCGCAGATGCTGCTCTGGCCGGGCATGACCCTGGAGACCACGGTCGAGTACGACGCTATTCAGGCCCCGCGCGCTGCCGGCGACCAGGTCGGCTGGCTAAACCTCAAGCTGGGCGAGCAGGAGCGTCGCGTACCGCTGACCCTGGCCGAAGACCTGCGAAAGGCCGGCCTCATCTGGCGCCTGACCCGCATCTAACCAGATTTGAACCGCGTCGCCGCGCCAACTATGATGGCCACGCCCGCTTAATCACGCTACCTTAGCTCCGGGCCGCAAACCCACAGAGAGGAACCGAGCCGATGGCCATCTATCTGAGCAACGATGACGTCATGAAGCTCATGCCCATGGACGAGTGCATCGACGTCATGGACGACCTCTTCAAGCAGGAATCGCAGGGCCTGGTCGAGAACATCGCCCGGCAGCGCATCCGCTTCGGCCCTGGACGCGAAGGTGGTCGCGGTGGCGGCGCGACGCTGATGGGCGGCTCAGTGCTCGACTCCAAGGCTTACGGCGTGCGCCACTCCAACATCTCGGTCTTTTACAACACCGAGAACGGCGCCCTCGAAGCCCTGATCGAGCCCAGTGCCATGGCCTGGATCCGCACCGGCGCCGCCAGCGGACTCGCCACTAAGTACATGGCGCTGGAGGACGCTTCGGTCGTCGGCTGTATCGGCACCGGGCGACAGGCCGTCACCCAGCTCCAGGCCGTCTGCGCCGTCCGTCCGATCAAGCTAATCAAGGTCTACAGCCGCTCCGAGGAGAATCGCAGCCGCTTCGCGCGCCAGATGGCCGACACCCTCGGCGTCGATGTGCAGCCCTCCGCCACAACCGAGGACACCCTGCGCGGTTCCCAGATCATCATCACGATCACCAACGCCAGCGCCCCGGTCTTCGATGGCGCGCTGCTGGAGCCGGGTATGCACGTCAACGCGGCCGGGGGCAACAGCCCCAGCCGGCTCGAAGTCGACGAGACCACCGTCAAGCGTTCTGCCCTGATCGCGGTCGACAACATGGAGCAGGCCAGGATGGAGTGCGGCGAGCTGATCGCCGCCGTGGCCAGTGGCGCCTTTCGCTGGGAGGACGCCGTCGAGCTCCATGAGGTAGCCAGCGGCAAAGCGAAGCGCAAGTCGGCGGACGAGATCACGCTGTTCGAGAGCCAGGGCATCGGCATAGAGGATGTGGCCGGCTACGCCCACGTCCTGCGCAAGGCCAAGGCCCAGGGCATCGGCCAGCAGCTTCCCTTCTAACGTATGCCAGAGCTGCCGTACCTGCAGAAAGGCCTGGAGCACCCCAACAAGTCGGCGATCATCGATTCTCGCGGGGCCTGGACTTACGCGGAGCTGGCGGAAAACGTCGATAGCGCTGCCTGCGCTCTGGCCGGCGCCGAGGACAGCATCGAGGGCGAGCGCATCGGCATTTTCATGGACCCGAGTAAGGAAACGCTGGCCATGTTCTTCGGCATCCTCGAAGCCGGAGGCGTCGCCGTCCCGCTCTCGATCTTTGCTCCCGCCCGCGAACTGGCCTACCAGGTCGAGGACGCCGGTCTCAAGCGCCTAATCTCCGACCCTACAACCCATGCCGAGCGCATCGAGGAGACAAAGGCGCTGGGCGCGAGCTTCAACGTCTCCAACCGCTTGCATTTGCTGGACAACAGCTCCCGCCGCTCGCTAGCCACACCCTCCAGCGACGCGCCCGCCGTCATGCTCTACACCTCCGGCACCACCGGCCGGCCCAAAGGAGTCGTCCACAGCCATGCCAGCCTAATCAACCAAGTCGAGGTACTGCGCGAAGCCTGGCAGTGGCATGACGCCGACCGCCTGCTGCACTGCCTGCCCCTGCACCACGTCCACGGCCTGATCAACGGCGCCATCGGCGCGCTCTGGGCCGGCGCCCAGCTCCGCCTCATGCCGAAGTTCGACGCCGTAGACGTCTGGCGCACCTTCAGCTCCCGCGAGGCTACCGTCTTCTACGCTGTACCGACGATCTATCACCAGCTCGTCGAGGCCTGGGAGGCGGAGGACCCGGTAGTACGTGATCCCTGGGCTCAGGGTGCAGCAGCCCTGCGGCTGGCTGTCTCCGGCTCCGCCGCGCTGCCGGAGACCCTCTTCCAGCGCTGGCGTCTGATCACCGGCCAGATACTGCTTGAGCGCTACGGCATGACCGAAATCGGTATGGCGATCTCCAATCCCTATGAGGGCGAGCGCCGGCCCGGCACCGTTGGCCAGCCGCTGCCGACCATGGACATCCGCATCGTCGACGAGGACGGCGCCGACCTGCCGCCCGAGCAGCCGGGCGAGATCTGGGTTCGCGGCGCATCCCTGTTCAGCGAGTACTGGCAGCGCCCCGAAGCCACGCGAGACTCCTTCCGCGACGGCTATTTCATGACCGGCGACATCGCGGAGCTGCGCAACGGCTACTATCGGATCCTTGGCCGCGCCTCTCAAGACATCATTAAGAGTGCCGGCTACAAGATCTCCGCCCTGGAGATCGAAGAGCAGATTCTCAGCCATCCTTCCGTCAGCGAGGTCGCCGTGGTCGGCGTGCGCAGCGAGGAGTGGGGCGAGGTGATCACAGCCTGCGTCGTCTTGCGCCCCGGCGAATCGATGGATCTCAAGCAGGTCCGCGACTGGTGCTCCGACAAGCTCTCCGCCTACAAGCACCCGCGCCGGCTTGAGCTCCGCGATGCCCTACCCCGCAACACGATGGGCAAGGTGATCAAGCCTCAGCTGGTCACGGAGCTCTCCCAGAGCTAACGGCAGCCAAGCTCTGACCGCCCGGCGGCCTTTACGGTAACCCGGGCCTAGGGTGAAGACCATGAATGAGCCTACGAGTGGCGATCAAGCAATCTTCGCCTCTGATCCGCAAAAATGCTTCAACCGGCGAGAAAATATCTTCTCCTGGACGCCAGACCGGCCGGTGTCCGGCTGCCTCGGCCACCCACGTAAGACGCCGATGCTGTATGGTTATGCAACATCGATCGGAGGGCATAACTTGAGTCAGCTACTAGTTGGAAGAGAACCATGCCCTCGCTGTAAAGGCCGGCTATTGACCGATCCCGCCAACGGCGACCGGTCCTGTTTCAGTTGCGGTCACGTCGTTTATCAGGAAGTTCTTCCCCTTCCCCAGCCCGGGGTTAAGCTGGATCGCCGGCCATCCCACGGCGGCCAAAGCCTGGGTTGAAACGTCCAGCACCCCAATTCGCATCAAATTGCAACATGATCGCTTCTGTACAGGCCAGCATTGGTACGCTACACTACGGTCAAGAGTCCCCCACCTCAGATCCGCAGGCATGCCAGCTCTAGAAGCAGACACCTACGCTTCTAAGGCCGGCGCTCTAGTTTGAGCCTCCTGAACGAGGCCTGCCAGCGGCGCACCGATTGAGAGAAACCCTGCAGACGCCAAACCTAAAGACGCATCTTCTCGCCAGCCGTTTCAGTCACGGCGCTGGTTTGCTTCTCTGCGTCCGTTGCGCGGCTCACAGGCTGCTCGCAGAGGGCTCAAGCACTTGTAGTCACCTGACCCAAGTCAGGTAAGAAGGAAAGGCAAGCACAGACCATGGCAACAGGAAAAATTACGCGACTCGTCAAGGATCGGGGCTTCGGCTTCATCCAGACCGGGGACAACCAGGAGGTGTTCTTCCACACCACCTCGCTGCCCGCCGGCCAGTTCGATGAGCTGCGCGAGGGCCAGAACCTCGAGTTCGACGTCGAGCCCGACCCCCGCGACCCCCGCCGTAGCCGAGCCGCCAACGTGCGGGTCGCCGACTAGTGGCCGGCGGCAACAAGAGCAACAGCCCCAAGTCCAAGAAGCGCAAGATCCAGCAGGAGGCCACGGAGCGTACGAAGCGCCGCGCCAAAGGTGGCAAGCGCTTCGATGACCGCCGCGAATAACAAGAAGGGCCGGGAGAATCTCCCGGCCCTTCTCGAACCTCCAAGCACAGAGCGTGACGTGCTGCTCTAGGTGCGTCGCAGCGCTGCTCCGATGCCTCGGGGTTCAACCCGAGGCACTGCCTACTCCCAAACAGCGAAGGGCATCCCGCAGCCGGTGCTCGCCGCCGAACGGTAGCAGGCCACGTAGTCTAGCGGCTGCATCTTCAGGTCACGCAGCACGCCCGCGGCAATCAGCCACGTCTTGGCCTGGCCGTTGCCCCCTTCGAAATTAGCGCGCGGCAGCGACCGTAGCGCCGTCTCATCCCCATCCTCGATCGCCTTGAACAGCTTCCGGTCCAGCGCCTCGTCCAGCACCGGGTGGCTAAAGTTGCCGATCGTCAGGACGCCTACGCGCGCATTTCCCGGCCAGGACTTGATCGCCTCACCCAGCGCGACTCCGAACTCGTAGCTGCGGGCCGGCGTCGGAGTATTCGGCGGATAGCTGCCATTGATGATTACCGGCAGCCACGGCGCCGCCATCGATTTGCCGCCAAGCAGCCGCGTGTGGGCAAAGCCGTAGGGATGGCCGATACTCTGGCCCTCCTTCAGTGCCTTCGCGCCCGAAATGTCGAAGCCGGAGGCAGCCAGCTCGCGGATCACGTGCTCGCCCAGCTCCGGCGCGCCCTTGAGCTCCACGGCCTCCGAGCCATAAGCCCAGGCCGAGCCCTTGGCAATCGCGTTAGCGTCAGCCGGGACCGGTCGTGGCGCGTAGGGGTTGCTCGCCCCCCAGCAGACCAGCCAGGCCGGGAAGTTATCGTCCTGGAAGAGGAAGCGCTCGTCATCTGCGATGGCGACCACGACATCGACCTGCGCCGCCGCCAGCCGCCGCCCTACATCGGTGATGAGGTCCTGGCAATGCTGATGCCTCCGGGCGATCTCCTCCGGTGTGATCGCGGCGGCGACTTGAGAAGGCGCCATCGCCAGCAGTTCGTCGTAAGTGTGTTTTACGCCGTCCGGCCCGACGAGCACCGGGTTGTTGCGGTCGCGGTCGCCCATCTCCAGCCAGAGCTCCGGCGGCAGATTGAGCTGGGTGCTGAAAGCCGAGCCGAAGCCCGCGGTTATCTGAGCCATAGTCGTCGCCTCCTCCGAATCGGACCGGGATTAGTCGTCGCTAGGATAAGCGCGGGCTGACGCCCCTGCATAGGACGCGATGCCGGCTACTTGAGGAATCGAAACCTTAAGCTTGTCCGCTGCCCATGCTCCAGGACCTGGAGCTTCTCCAGCTGAATGAGGTCGATGTCAAGGCCCTCGAACAACCGCAGGCCGCCTCCGAGCAGCACCGGCATTATGTCGGTATGAAGCTCGTCCGCGAGGCCGGCGCGAATGCACTGCTGGATCACGCTGGCGCCGATTACGCATACACCGCCGGTCAGGCAGCCGAAAGAGAATGACCGGCTGACCTTTACCTTCGTGACGGACGGCTTGGAAAGCGCGATCAGCCAGGCGAAGGTGGCGGCGGGTGACAAAGACGGAACTCATAGCTGTCGGCAAGGGAATCGGGGTCTTCAGCCATCTCGAAGGATCGGCGGCCCAAAACGACAGCGCCCGTGTCGCGGATCGCCTCCCTGAGGGCTTGCGACTCGTGCATCGCCTCGAAGTCCGGGTAGAGCGCTTCGACGCTGCCGTTGCGGTCGTTGACGAACCGTCCAGCGACATCGTCATCCCGACGATCACCTTGCTCATGACCTAATGGGTATGCGACCCAGGCCCATGGCTGTGGCCGTGGTCGTGAGCCGGCGGCAGCGGCGGGATCTCCGGCATGCCGCGGTCCCTGCCGAAGAAGGACGCCACCGGCCCCCAGACGCGCTCCGCCTTGGTCGCGTCCTGTGGGCAAAATGCCGGGTCGCCGGCGTTGTTGCGCGGCCGGGAGACTTCGAACTCCAGACCACATTGTGGGCAGCGGAAATCGTAAAGCGGCATGACATCTCCTCTCGTCCACGCCTGCCTCTATAAGCAGGCGCTAAGTTTTCTCGTCTGGGAAACGAGCCCTGCATCTACCCGTAATGGCATAATGGCCTCGTGACACTGTTATCGCCGATCGACGGCCTGGTTGACAAGCTACGCGACCAGGGGTTCAAGATCACCCACCCGCGCTACCAGGTCATCGAGCGCGTCGCCGACCGAGACGCTAACTTCACCGCCGAAGAGCTGGCCGCCGAGCTCGCGCCTGTGGGGCGCGCTACGGTCTACCGCACGATAAAGCTCCTTGTCGACCAGGGCCTGCTCTGCCGCGTCGTCCTCGGCGATGGCTCGATCTGCTACCGCTCCAGTCACCTGGCGCACCACCATCACCTCGTCTGTCTCAGCTGTGGAGCCACGGAGGACGTCCATCTCTCGGACGTGGAAGCCGTAATCGACAGGGTGCGCGGCGCCACGAGCTATGAGGTCGTCAGCCACCGCATCGAGGTCTACGGCTTCTGTCCGCGCTGCAAGGGCTTCCAGTCCGAAGCCGACATCACCCACCTCCATCTTCACTAACCAGTGTGGATTTCGCTCAAAGTCCTCTTGATCGCCTCCTTTAACTGAGATAGCATCTCAATTAACTTATTGAGATGGAGTCTCATCCTTGCGATTGCTACTCTGCCTCGTAGCCTCCCTGCTCGGCATCCTCGCCGCTGCTTGCTCTAGTGATGATGCCGACCCCGGCATGCTCCGCGTCGTCGCCACCACCACACAGATCGGCGATTTCGCCCGTAACGCCGGCGGCGACCGCATCTCGTTGACGGTGCTGCTCAAGCCCAACCAGGACGCCCATGACTTCGAGCCGGAGCCGAGCCAGCTACGGGCCCTGTCCCAGGCCGATGTGGTCCTGCGTAACGGCATCGGCCTCGACGCCTTCGTCAGCAAGGCGCTACAAGAGTCATCCGCCAAGGTGATCGCGGTCACGGGAGGGCTGGACTTGCTCGAAGGCGAGGCGCACGCCGAAGAGGCCGGCGAAGAGCACGATGAGGAGGCTGAAGCAGAGGCAGGCGGCTACGACCCCCACGTCTGGTTCTCCGTAGCCAACGCCGGTAAGATGGTCGAGAGCATTCGTGACGCCCTTGGCGAGGCCGACGCTGCCAACGCCTCCTACTACGCCACTAACGCGACCGCCTACCTGACCAGCCTCAGCCAGCTCGACAAAGGCATCAAAGCTCAGGTCGCGACGATCCCCGCCGGCTGCCGCAAGCTGGTCACCAACCACGACGTGCTCGGCTACTACGCTCAGGCCTATGGCTTCGAGGTCGTGGGCTCCGTCATCCCGGCAACCACCACCGGCGCGCAGGCTTCCGCCGCCGGCGTGGCCGACATCGTCCGCAAGATCCGCGCCGAGCGCGTGCCGGCGATCTTCGCCGAAGCCTCGGGCAACCCGGCGCTGATCCAGCAGGTCGGCCGGGAAGCCGGCGTCAAGGTCGTCGATGACCTCTACGGCGATTCGCTGGGCGAGCCAGGCAGCGAAGGCGCAACCTACATCGCAATGATGGAGTCCAACACCCGCAAAATCGTCGAAGGCCTCAAGGGCTGCCTGGTCTGAGTCTCGGCGTACCCCACCGCGGGCGGCCGATCTCCTCTCCAGCGGGGCCGTCTGCCACTTCTGACCTACACAGTCTGACTGTCTTACAATTGAGCCGATGGCCTACTATCCCGTATTCATCGAAATGGCTGGCCGGCGCATCCTCGTCGTCGGTGGCGGCAACGTGGCGGAGGGCAAGGTGCAGGGCCTCCTCAACGCGGAGGCGGACGTCACCGTCATCTCCCCCGATTTAACGCCGGCGCTGCGGACACTCCTCGACGCGGGGCAGATCCGCCACATCGAGCGCGAGTATCAGGACGGCGACCTCGAAGGCTACGAGGTCTGCATGTCCGCCACGGACGATGGCGCCGTCAACGCTGCCGTCGCCGCCGAGGGCAAACGCCGCCGCGTCTGGGTCAACGCCGCCGACGACCCCGCCTACTGCGATTTCATCCTGCCGGCCGTGGTGCGCCAAGGGCCGGTCGTCGTCGCAGCGTCAACCGGGGGCGCCAGCCCGGCCCTCGCCCGCCGTCTACGCGAGGAGCTGACGGACTTTCTCAGCGAAGACTACGCCGACCTCGCCGCCCTGCTCAGCGGTGTCCGCGCTGAGCTACGACAGCGCGGCATCAGCGTCGACAGCGAGACGTGGAACCGCGCCATCGATGGCCAGCTGCGCAAGCTCCTCGTCCAGCGCCGCGCCGAGGAGGCGCGAGAGCACCTGCTCCGGGGCCTGGGCGTCAGCGAAGCCCTGGCCCGGGAGGCCTGAGCGATGCGCAAGCTGATCCTCGGCACGCGCGGCAGCGCCCTCGCTCGCCGTCAGACGCAGATTGTCAGCGATGCCCTGCGCCGGATCGCGCCGGACATCGAGATCGAGATCAAGGCTGTGCAGACCGAAGGCGATCGTCGCCAGGACGTCTCGTTGGAGGCGTTCGGCGGCGAGGGCGTCTTCGTCAAGGACATCGAGCGCCGTCTGGCAGCCGGTGAGATCGATATCGCCGTACACAGCCTCAAAGACATGCCGGCCCGCTCACCGGACGGGCTGACCATCGGCACCGTCCTGCCCCGTGGCGACGTGCGCGACGTGCTGGTCGGACGCGGCGGCGCGCGCCTCGATGCGCTGCCGCCCGGCGCTCGTCTCGGCAGTGATAGCCGGCGGCGCGCCGTCCAGGTCCTCGCCTTGCGATCCGACGTCGAGATGATTAGCATTCGCGGCAACGTCGATACGCGCCTGCGTAAGGTCCAGTCCGGTGACTACGATGGCGTCCTCCTCGCGGCCGCCGGCCTCGAACGCCTGGGGCTGATCGGCGAGGTGTCTCAGTTCTTTAGCGTCGATGAGGTGCTGCCGGCCGTCGGCCAGGCCGTCCTCGCTGTCCAGTGCCGCGCCGATGACGCCGAGACTCTGTCGCTCCTCGGCCGCGTCGACGACCCGACGACCCGCGCCGCTATCACCGCCGAGCGCGCCTTTCTCGACCGCCTTGGCGCAGGCTGCCGCCTGCCCGTCGGCGCATATGCTGAGGTCTCAGGCCGCCGACTGCACCTGCGCGGCCTTCTCGCTGACGACAGCGGCCGGATCGCCCGCGACGACGTCACCGGTGCTATCTCGGACGCGGAGCAGGTCGGCGTAGAGCTGGCCCTGCGCCTGGCCTCCGAGCTCAACTTGGAACTGGTCCGGTGAGCGGCTTCGTCTCTCTCGTCGGCGCCGGCCCAGGCGACCCCGGCCTCCTCACCGTGGCCGGCCGCGACCGCCTCGCCGAGGCCGATGTCGTCCTCTACGACCGGCTGGCCAATCCGGCGCTGCTCGATCACGCCCCCGCGACCGCGGAGCTGATCTTCGCCGGCAAGTCGCCGGAGCACAAAGCCTACTCGCAGGAGGAGATCAACGGCCTGCTGATCCAGCACGGCAAGGCGGGCAAGCGCGTCGTCAGGCTCAAGGGCGGCGACCCATTCGTCTTCGGACGCGGTGGCGAAGAGGCTCTCGCCCTCGTGGCTGCCGGTGTCCCCTTCGAGGTTGTCCCCGGAGTCACGTCGGCCATCGCCGCGCCCGCGTACGCCGGCGTTCCCGTCACCCATCGCGGCCTTGCCTCCTCTTTCGCGGTCGTCACCGGCCACGAGGATGACGAGAAGCCGGAGAGCAGCGTCGACTGGTCCGGCATCGCCACCGCCGTCGACACGATCGTCGTCCTCATGGGAGGCGCCGCCCTGCCCGGCGTGGCGCGCTCGTTGATCGCCGGCGGCCGGCCTGCCAACACCCCCGCCGTCAGCGTGGAGTGGGGCACGACGGCCCAGCAGCGCAGCGTCGGCGCCCCACTGGACGGCATCGCCCAAGCCGTCAAGGCAGCAGGCCTCGGCACGCCGCTCCTGACGGTTATCGGCCAGGTCGGGACGCTGCGTGACCACATCGCCTGGTTCGAAGGACGGCCGCTCTTCGGTAAGCGCGTGCTCGTCACGCGCACACGCCGCCAGGCCAGCGCCCTCTCCGGCCTGCTACGACGCGAGGGCGCCATCCCCGTCGAGCTGCCCACCCTCGAGCTCGTGCCCGTCGCCACCGACCACGATCTCGCCGCGATGGCCAAGCGCCTGCGCGCCAAGGACTACAGCTGGTGCCTCTTCACCAGCGCCAACGCAGTCGATTTCGTCCTTGGCTACCTGGAGCGCGCAGGCCACGATGCCCGCGTCTTCGCCAGCTGCCGCATCGGCGCCCTCGGCAGCGCCACCGCCGATGCCCTGCGCCGTTACGGCCTCCGCGCCGACCTCATCGCTGCCGAGTTCACTTCCCAGGGCCTGCTCGACGCCGTCCGCGCGACCGAACACCACCACGGCAGCGTCTACGCCCTCGAAGGCGCCATCCCGGACGATGGCGTCTCCGGCGCCCGCATCCTCATCCCCCGCGCCGAGGGCGGCAACCCAACACTCGTCAAGGGCCTACGCGACTACGGCGCCGACGTCGACGAGCTCGCTCTCTACGAATCGCGGCCGCCGGCTGAGATCGACCCCGAAGCGCGGCGCCAGATTCGCGACGGCAAGATCGACATCGCCACCTTCGCGTCATCTTCCTCGATCAGCAACCTCGCGTCCGTCCTCGGCAGCGACGACTTCGCGAGACTCCGAGACGTGGTCATCGCCTGCATTGGCCCCGTTACCTCAGAAACCGCCCGCGAATACGGCCTCGAAGTGCAGGTCGAACCCGCCGAGCACACCATCCCCGCCTTAGTCGCAGCGCTTAAAGAGCACTTTGCTCGCAAGTCCCCAGAGACTGCGACATGAGCGGCAGTGCAAGAGGCGCAGCGCTTCTGCCGGGGAGTCTTGGAGACTCCCCTCTGCGCCTTTGGAACCGCACAAAAACCTCCATTGAGCGCACCCGCGAGGAAGTACAGAAGCTGACGGGGAGTCTGAGGGGTGTCCCCTCAGTAACCTCTTTATCCAACAACGAGGAGAAGCCGCGCTTGTCTCGCCGCCAGGCGGGGACAATCGCCGCTTCTCCGGACGCCCGTCATGCCTGACCCCACCTCCGAGACCGACCACCTCAAAGGCCGAGGTGTCGCCCAGCACATCCGCCCCCTGGCCCTCGTCCTCTTCCGCCGCGACGACGGCGCCATCCTCGTCGCGCCGGGCTTCGACCCTGTGAAGCAGCAGCGCTTCTACCGGCCCCTTGGCGGCGGCATCGAGTTTGGCGAGTCCGCCGAGGACGCCGCCCGCCGCGAGATCCACGAGGAGCTGGACGCGGAGATCGATGGCCTCAAGCTACGGGGCACCTTCGAGAACATCTTCACCTACCTCGGCCAGCAGGGCCACGAGCTAATCTGGCTCTACGAAGCGCGCTTCACAGACCCCGCCTTTTACGCTCAGGACGTCATCATCGCCGACGAGTCCGGCGCCAAGTTCGATGTCCACTGGATCCAGTCTGACATCTTCGAGAAGGGCAAAGCGCCCCTCTACCCTGACGGTCTGCTGGCGCTTATTCAAGCCACAGCCAGCACAGATAGCGCTGTATGATCTGGCCATGACCACTACCCGCCTCCTGGCTCCCTTCCAGCGCTTCCGGCGTCTGCGCCGCAGCGAGGCGCTAAGACGCCTCGTGGCTGAGACGCGGCTGGACCCGGCCGACTTCGTCCATCCCCTCTTCGTCAGCCACGGCCACGGCCTCCGCAACGAGATCGCCTCCATGCCGGGCCAGTACCAGCTCTCCCTGGACCAGCTCGCCGCCGAGGCCGAAGAGCTGCGCAGCCTCGGTATTCCCGCCGTCCTGCTCTTCGGCCTGCCGGAGACCAAAGACGGCCTCGGCACGGAGGCCTACGCCAGGGACGGCATCGTCCAGCAGGCCGTACACGCCCTCAAGAGCGCCGACCCCGGCCTCTGCGTCATCTGCGATGTCTGCCTCTGCGAGTACACCGACCACGGTCACTGCGGCATCGTCACCCCCAGCGGCGAGGTCGAGAACGATACGACGTTGGAGTTGCTGGGCCGCATCGCCGTCAGCCAGGCCGAAGCCGGCGCCGACATCGTCGCCCCCAGCGACATGATGGACGGCCACACCAGCGCCCTGCGCGCCGCACTCGACGACGCCGGCCACACCTCAACTCCAATCATGGCCTACGCCGCCAAGTACGCCTCCGCCTTCTACGGCCCCTTCCGTGTCGCCGCCGAGAGCGTGCCCCAGTTCGGCGACCGCCGCGGCTACCAGATGGACCCGCCCAACGCCCGCGAGGCGATGCGTGAGATCGAGGCCGAGATCGCTGAAGGCGCCGACATCGTAATGGTCAAGCCGGCGCTGCCTTACCTGGACGTGCTGTCACAGGCCCGTCAGCGCTTCGACGTGCCCCTCGCCGCCTACAACGTCTCCGGCGAGTACGCCATGCTCAAGGCCGCGATTCAGAACGGCTGGCTGGAGGAGCGTCGCGCCATCATGGAGGCCCTTACCGGCATCAAGCGCGCCGGCGCCGACATCATCATCACCTACCACGCCAAAGAAGCCGCCCGCTGGCTCGTTGAGCGCTAACCTGGATGGGCCAGTCGCGCCGGCAGACGTTGAAAAGGCGACACGGAGCAGCAGGCGGGCAGGACATCGCGGGCGAGCAAGGCTCGAAGAAGTCGCGGTGGTGGCGGCGGCTTAGCCAGAGCTGGCTGGGCATCGGCCTGCTAGCTCTGCTGCTGGCCGGAGCCGGCTACTGGGTGCTGGCAGGCGTGGAGCCACAACGCTTCTCCGAGGAGCACCTGGAGGCCCTACTCCTTGACAAGGCGGAGGCCGGCGAAGCTTATGCCCGGCTGGCTTACGCTCCGGACTTCTCGGGCTTGATCTCTGACCGGACGTTTGTGGCGGTGGCCTTCGACGACAGGGACGCGGCCGAGGAGCTGGACGCGATTATCGAGCACGACAGGATCCGGGGCATGGCGGAGGCTTACGCCCTGGAAACAGCTACGCCGGGGACGTCCGGGCCGGTTTACCTCTTCTCTCAGATAGACCTATACCGGCTGGCAGAAGGAGCCTCGGCCCACTTCCGTGAGATAGCGGCCCGGCCCCTGCACGTGGGCGAAACGTCCCGGCACGGGGTTAGTGTGATCGAGGCTGAGAGATTCAGCACCAGTGGTATTGGCGATGAGGCCAGCGGCTCTGTAGGCGTGACATCGTACGAGGCCGGGACGCTGGGCAAGGTCATCGTCTACACGACGACAATCACCTTCCGGCGCGGCCAGGTGATCAGCTATGTCGGCGTTGACAGGGCCGACCCGTCCAATATCCGCGAAGAAGTCTCTAACCTCGCTAGGATTCTGGACGCCCGGCTGGCCGCAGAGCAGAAGTAGACCGATCAGCCGGGGCCGATGGCCTGACCCGTGCTCGGTACCAACGGCTCCTCGATGCCTCTGGACCTGACCTCCAGGCGCCCGCCCTCGAGACCAACGGGCCCGAGGGGCGTGCCCTCATTGATCTCACGCGCGTGCTCATCGCAATAGTGGATCACGACGCGCCAGTGCTCGGACTCGGCCTTCTCGCTGGTCGTGGCAGGCTGAGGGCAGTTGCTAACACTACAGAGCGCCCTGGTTTCCTGCTGAGTGGATTCCTGAGGCTTAAGGTTCTCGTCCATGGCCTCATGGTCGTCTCGAGGCCCTATCAGGTGCCTAACGCGCGGGCGGCGCCGATTTCAATAGGATTGCTGACGGCTTCGCAGCCAATCTGCTACGACGGTAATTGAGGACTCGATGAGCAAATTTCCCGCGTCAAGCCAGTGGATACGCGGGTCCGTATCCTTGAACCAGGCGCCCTGACGCCGGACGAGGCGGTGGTTGGCGTTCTTGGTGCGCCGCAGCGCCTCATCCAGGTCGATATCGCCCTCGAGGTACTGGCTGACCTCCTTATAGCCGATACCGCCCCGTAGCTGCTGCGTTTCCCCGTAGCCCTGATCGCGCAGATCCTTAACTTCGCCTACGAGGCCGGCTGCGAACATCGCCTCAGCGCGCTGGTCCAGGCGGCGATAATGCTCGTCGCGGTCGAGTCGCAAACCCAGGATAAATACGTCCGCGTCCACGGGGCTACGGGTCTGGCAGGCGGCCAGGGGTAGGCCGGTGCAGGTGACTACTTCCAGGGCGCGAACCACGCGGCGCAGATTGTTGGGGTCTAAGCGGGAGGCGGCCTCGGGATCGATGGCGGCAAGACGGGCGTGGACGGCGGCTGGGCCCTCGGCTGTGGCAAAGGCCTCAAGCTCGTCGCGCAGCGCCTTGTCGGGGGCGACACGGGGCACCTGCCAGCCCTCGATGATCGCCCAGACGTACTGGCCGCTGCCACCGGCCAGGATGGGCAGGCGTCCTCGAGACCAGACATCCTCCATGGCGGCATTTGCGGCGTCGAGGTACCCGGCGAGGGTCAGCGGCTCGTCCGGGTCCGTGATGTCGATCATGTGGTGAGGGACGCGCTGACGCGTCGCGGCATCGAGCTTGGCGGCGCCGATATCGAGGCCGCGGTAGAGCTGGTAAGCATCGGTGTTGACGACCTCGCCATCGAAGGTTTTGGCCAGGGCGATGGCAACGTCGCTCTTGCCGGTCGCCGTGGCGCCGACCACGGCGAGGAGCGGACGTCGCACCGAGGAGTGATCATCAAACACGAGATTTTATGTGCCTCTCCCGTGTCTATAGGATAGGGGTTCTCAGGAGCGCGGCGTTTCGTAGTAGAAACAGCAGGCTAGAGCTCGGCGACTGAGCGGCACATGGCCACATAGGCCGCCGCGTCAAGGGATGCACCGCCGGCCAGACCACCATCGACCTCCGGCTGCGAGAAGAAATCGGTAATGTTGGTGGCGTTGACGCTGCCGCCGTAGAGAATGCGTATCGCCTCGGCGGTGGCCGTGCCCTGAAGCTTGGAGACCTCGTCACGGATGAAGCCGATGGCGTCGTTGGCGTCAGCGGCCGTGGCAGCAACGCCGGTGCCTATAGCCCAGACCGGCTCATAGGCGATTACGGCGGTCGCAGGCAGCTCGACGTCATGCAGGGCGCCGTGGACCTGGCGGCGCAAGATGCTGAGGGTCTGGCCAGCCTCGCGCTCGGAGCCGGTCTCGCCGACGCAGACGATGGGCATGAGGCGGTGATCGAGGGCAGCCTTGAGCTTCTTACTGACCTGCTCGTCGGTCTCGCCGAAAAGGGCGCGCCGCTCGGAGTGGCCGATGATCGCGTATACGGCGTAGTCACGCAGCATGGCCGGGCTGACTTCGCCGGTGAAGGCGCCTTTCTCCTCCCAGTGAACGTCCTGAGCTCCTACTCTGAGGCTCGTGCCGCGCGTCAGATCGGCGGCGAGACCGAGGTAGACAAAGGGCGGGCAGATCACTTTCTCGACACCCTGGATCGAATCGATGCCGCCGGCCTTCATCGCTTCGATGAGGTCACGCGCGGATTCGGCAACCGTGTTCATCTTCCAGTTGCCCGCGACTATCGGTATACGAGCCATTAGGCCCCGAACTTCATCAGCTTGTTGGCGTGCGCCATGGCCAGCGACAGCACTTCCTTGGCCGGGAAAGTGCCGAGTGCGCCGGCGAGGCAGGCCGTCTCGGTGAATTCGTTGACGCGGTCGCGCTCGCCGAGGGTCGAGTTGATCATGAACGGTACCGGGTGCCAGCTGTGCGCCGCCATCTGGGCCGGGGTCGAGTGGTCGCCCGCGACCATCATGACATCGGCGCCGAGGGAGCGGAGCTCCGGGACCAGCGCGTCGAACTGCTCCAGCGCCGCGACCTTGGCCTTGTAGTTGCCGTCCTCGCCGGCGGCGTCGGCCGGCTTGAAGTGGTAGAAAAAGAAGTCGAAGTCATCCCAGGCGGCACGTACCTCATCGACCTTGCTCTTGGGGTTGCCACCACCGGGCGCCGCCGTCATGCCGACCAGCTTGGCCAGGCCGCGGTACATGGGATAGACCGCAAAGGCGCCCGTGCGCATCCGGGTGAACTCCGGCATCGGCGGGAAGTCCGGGTGCTTGGCGAAGCCGCGCAGCAGCACGCCGTTGGCCGTCGGCTGCTCGAAGAGCTTCTTTTGCGCCTGCTCGATGAAGTCGTTGACCAAGCCGGCCGTGCGCTCAGCCTCCGGACGCAGGGCTCGTACCGGTGGCGGTACGACGCCCTCGCGCTCCGGGTCCGTCTGGGTAAGGCCGTCCTCCAGTCCTTCGCCGCGCAGGACCAGCACCCAACGGTGCTCGCGTACCGGCTCCAGAATAAGCTCAACGCCGGGTAGCTTGATCTCGCGCAGACGCTCGACCAGCTGAGTCGTCTCCTCCGTCGGGATGCGGCCAGCGCGACGATCAGTGATTAGGCCGTCCGCATCGAGGGTGCAGAAATTGCCGCGCGCCGCCACGTCCGTGTCCCGCAAGTCGAAATCGATGCCCAGGGACTCGAGGACGCCGCGCCCGACCTCGTACTTGAGGGGGTCATAGCCGAAGAGTGCGAGGTGGCCGGGGCCGCTACCGGGCGAAACACCGTAGCCTACCGGCACAGTCAGGCCGCAGACCGAGTCAGACGCCATGCGGTCGAGGTTGGGCAGAGAAGCGGCCTCCATCTCGCTGCGGCGCGTCTCCGCGTCCGGCAGACCGCCGAGGCCATCAACGACGCAGAGCAGTATCTTGGCCGAGTTGGGAGTAGCCAGGTCGCGCAGTAGTTCAATTTCCATGTGCAGATTCTACCCTCACTCAAAATCTAACTATAGATGAAGCCCAGGTGCGGGCTCCTTCAGTCCTTTTCTTGTAGCGCCGCAACGCCGGGCAGGACGCGGCCTTCGATGAACTCCAGCGAGGCGCCGCCGCCGGTCGAGACGTGCGTGTAGCGCTCGCGCAGGCCGGCGTCCTCCACCAGCGCCGCGGTCTCACCGCCACCGACGACGACGCGGGCGTCGAGGCCGGCCAGCGCCAGGGCAGGGCCATGGAGCCCTCGGCGAAGGCTGGGAACTCGGCGACGCCGGGAGTGCCGTTCCAGAAGACGGTACGGCACTGGCTCAACGCTTCCCGGAAGGCGGCCAGCGTCTCGGGGCCGACATCGAGGATGCGCCAGCCGGCAGGCACGGCGTTTGCTGGGACGGTCTGCTTGTTGGCGTCGGCGGCGAACGCGTCGGCAATTACGACATCTACGGGCAGGAGGACAGGGATGCCTTGCTGCTCCGCCGTGGTCATCACCTCGCTCGCGGTGTCCAGGTACTCATCCTCTACAAGGGAGTCGGCCACATTGATGCCGCGCGCCTTGAGGAAGGTGGAGGCGATGCCGCCGCCGAGCAGGAGGTAATCGACACGTGGCAGTAGATTTTGGAGGACGCCGATTTTGGAGCTGATCTTGGCGCCGCCGAGGATCGCCGCCATCGGCCGCCGCGGGTCGCCGAGGACATTGCCCAGCTCCTCAATCTCATTGAGCATCAGGAAGCCGGCGACAGCGGGCAGGAACGCCGCCACTCCGGCCGTCGAGGCGTGAGCGCGGTGGGCGGCTCCGAAGGCATCGTTGACGTAGACATCGGCCAGGGAGGCGAGCTGGCGCGCGAACGCTTCATCATTGGCTTCTTCTTCGGGGTGGAAGCGCAGGTTCTCGAGCATGAGCAGGTCTCGCGGCCCCAGCGCAGCGACGGCAGCCTCAGCATCCGGCCCGACGCAGTCCGCCGCCATCTTCACAGACTGGCCAACGATCTCGGCGAGACGCTCGGCGATGGGCGCCAGCCGCAGCGAATCGACGACCTTGCCATCGGGGCGGCCGAGATGGGAGCAGAGGATGACGCGGGCGTCCTGGTCCAGAAGGTAGCGGATCGTCGGCACAGCGGCTCGGATGCGGCTGTCGTCGGCGATGCCGCCCTGACGGTCGAAGGGGACGTTGAAATCGACGCGCATTAGCACTCGCTTGCCGGCGACATCGATGTCTCTGACAGACTTCTTCACTGCCTCACCTCCGCCACGTAGGCTGCGGCCGGCGAGAGGCGATCAGCCAGGTCGCCAGGCAGGACTTCACCCCTACCTGACAGAAGGCTACGCCCGTAGGCGCCCATTTGCTCCACGGTTTGGTCATTGGCGCCGGCGCTGAGCGCGCCCAAGGCCATCGCGGCCGAAAGCAGCTCGGCCCGGCTCACTGACGTGGCGTTAGCGCTGGCCCGCTCGAAAAGCGAGTCGCTGGTAGCGCGCGCAGCCCTGTCCAAGAGTCCGGTGGCCTTGAGACGGCGTCCCGCATCAAGGCTGTGGGCCTTGAGCAGCGTCTCCTGGGCCAGTGCGAAGCAGGCATCGCCAGCGTTGAGGGTGCGCGGCATGCCCCAGGAGTGGATCAGTCCTTCGTCATTGGATGCGACGGAGATTGTGCCGAATACCTCAGCCATTGTCGTAAGCAGAGTGAGCGCCGTCGCGGCCGGCAAGGCCGATTCTGCTCGTCCGCTCAGCGCCTCTGCCGTGAGCAGGCAGAGCAGCCCCGGCAGCAGACCAGCATCCGACTCGCTGCCGGAGGAGACCTGCTGGCGCAGGACGGCGCCATTGTGCAACGAGACGCCATCGACGGCGCGTCGCAATTCCTCGACCAGGAGGGGCCTGTGCGCCGCGAAAGGGTCGTCTGTCATTCGATCTTGGCGATCCGACCGGCGTGGCGTCCTCCCTCGAAGCCGGTGCTGAGGAAGACTTGTACCAGATCCCTGGCGACCTCAGAGCCGACAACCCGCTGGCCGATAGAGACAACGTTAGCGTCGTTGTGCATGCGGGCCAAGCGCGCCGTGGTCGCGTCCCAGCAGAGGGCGCAGCGAACACCGCGCACCTTGTTCGCGACCATCGCCTCGCCGTTGCCGGAGCCGCCGAGGACGATGCCCCGGTCGAAATCGCCGCGCGCGACGGCTTCAGCGACGGGCCGGATGTAGTCTGGATAGTCGACGTTGTCCTCCGTGTCCGTGCCGAAGTCCTTGACCTCGTGCCCCAGCCCAGTCAGCAGATCGATCAGCATCGCCTTGTAGGCAACGCCGGCGTGGTCGGAGCCAATGGCTACTCGCATCGCTGTCAGACTAACCCGTCAGGGCGGCGATGATCGAGGCCTCACTGAGCGCGCCGAGCCGCAGGATGCGAGGCTCAGCGCCGGTGCAATCGACGATCGTCGAGGACACACCGACGGGGCAGACGCCGCCATCGATGATCAGGTCAACCTCATCGCCTAGCTGGCGTCGCACCTCGTCGGCGGAGGCAGGATCGGCGCCGCCGCTGCGGTTGGCGCTGGTGGCGGTAATTGGGCCATCCAGACTACTGACAACGGCGAGCGTGAGGTGGTAATCCGGAACTCGCAGGGCGACCGTAGCGCCGCCGGCCAAGGCCTCGGAGTCAAACGACGGCGCCTTGTTGACGACGATGGTCAGGGCGCCGGGCCAGAAACGCTGAGCCAGCCGCCGCGCGGTGTCATTGAGCTCGGCGAAGCGCCTGGCCATAGCCAAATCCGCGACGAAGAGAGGCAGCGGTTTGCCGTCCTCGCGGCCTTTGATGGCGTAGACACGGCGCACCGCATTGGCGTCGCGGGCATCCGAGACCAGCGCGTACAATGTGTCTGTAGGCATCGCGATGACGCCGCCGTTCTGCAATGCCGCGACGGCTTTTTCGACGTTCTCAGAGGTCGCAGGGATGGTCACTTAGGCAGGCCAAGTATAGCATGGTAGTTGTTGGGTTGATTTACTCAAGGGCCTAATCATTTGAGCGAGAGCATCACTCCCGAACGGCCGTTACCACGAGACCCTGGCGAGGATAACTGGGTCGCAGCGGCGGTCGCGCGGCGTGCCGCCGACCATAGCCGTGTCAAGGAATCGATCGTCATCCTCGACTTCGGGTCGCAGTACAGCCTGCTGATCGCAAGGCGGGTGCGCGAATGCGGCGTCTACTGCGAGCTGCTGCCCCACGACGCCCCTTTCGAGGCCGTGGCGGACCTCAATCCACGGGGCTTCATCCTCTCCGGCGGCCCGTCCAGCGTCTATAATGACGACGCGCCGGTAGCCCCCTCCTACGTCTTCGAGTCTGAACTGCCGGTGCTGGGCATCTGCTACGGCATGCAGCTCCTGGCGCAGCAGCTTGGCGGCCAGGTGGCCCCGGGGGCGCGGCGGGAGTATGGCCCCGCTATAATCAACGTTAACGAGACGTCGTCACTGTTCGCCGACCTGCCTTCGACGCTGGCGGTGTGGATGAGCCACGGCGACCGGGTGACCGACCTGCCGCCTGGCTTCCGCTCGCTGGCGCACACGACTAACTCACCCCACGCCGTGATCGCCGACAACCATGACCATTACGGCCTGCAGTTTCACCCTGAGGTCGTCCACACGCCCCAGGGCCCCGAGATCCTGCGCAACTTCCTCTTCAACGTCTGCCGCGCCCAGGGCGGCTGGACGGCGCGGTCGATCCTGGAGCGCGCCATCGAGGACGTGAGGCGCCAAGTTGGCGAAGGGCGGGCGATCTGCGCCCTCTCCGGCGGCGTTGATTCGTCGGTCGCGGCGGCGATCACTCATGCGGCAATCGGCGACAGGCTGACCTGCGTCTTCGTCGATAACGGCGTCATGCGCCAGGGCGAGCCGCAGCAAGTCCAGGAGACGTTCCATCGCAACCTCGGCATCCAGCTCCACTTCGTCGACGCCGGGGACCGCTTTCTCGCCGGGCTAGCCGGGATTACCGATCCGGAGACGAAGCGCAAACGCATCGGCGAGACCTTCGTGCGCGTCTTCGAAGAGACGGCGGCCGAGTTCGGCCACATCGACCACATGATCCAGGGCACGACCTACCCGGACGTAATCGAAAGCGGCCAGACCGCCTCGAAGGGCAAGACGGCACAGGTGATCAAGACGCACCACAACGTCGGCGGGCTGCCGGAGGACATGGTGCTGCGCGTCGTGGAGCCGCTGCGCTACCTGTTCAAGGACGAGGTGCGCAAGGTAGGCCTTGAGGTTGGCTTGCCGCAGGAGATCGTCGGGCGGCAGCCGTTCCCCGGCCCCGGGCTGGCGATCCGGATCATCGGCGAGGTGACGAAGGAGAAGGTAGCGACGCTGCAGGCGGCGGACGCCATCGTCATGGAGGAGATAACCGACGCGGGGTTGTATGACGAACTCTGGCAGGCCTTCGCCGTCCTGACCGACACCCGCAGCGTCGGCGTCCAGGGTGACTTTCGCACTTATGGCAACGTCATCGCCCTGCGCGCCGTAACGGCAGACGACGCTATGACGGCCGACTGGGCGCGCCTGCCCTATGACGTGCTGGCGCGGATTTCGAACCGGATCGTCAATGAGGTGCGCGGCGTCAACCGCGTCGTCTATGACATCACGTCCAAGCCGCCCGGGACTATTGAGTGGGAGTAGCGTGAGAGTCCTCCTCATTGGGGGGGGCGGGCGCGAGCACGCGATCGCCTGGAAGCTGAGCCAGTCGCCGCACCTGACCAACCTCTACATAGCGCCGGGGAATTCCGGCACCGCCGCATTGGGCCGCAATTTACCTTTGCCGATGCCCAAAACCGGCGCGCCCAAGGCTGAGATCGACGCCTATCTCTATCGAGTCACGCTTACGGCCCGCGACCTCGGCATCGACCTCGTATTCGTGGCGCCGGAGGACCCGCTGGCCTGGGGCCTGATCGACCGGCTGGAGAACGCCGGCATCGCCGCCTTTGGACCGAGCAAGGCAGCCGCCGCCCTCGAAGCCAGCAAGTCATGGGCGAAGGCGTTCATGGCGCGCCACGATATCCCTCATCCGACTACCGCCAGCTTCGATGACCTTGAGGCAGCTCGTGACTACGTCCGCAACGCCAAGACGCAGCTCGTCGTCAAGGCCGACGGGCTGGCGGTGGGCAAGGGCGCCATCGTTACGAGCACTGCGAAGGAGGCGCTGCAGGCGGTGGATGAGCTGATGGTACAGGGCATCGCCGGCACGGCCGGCAGCAAAATCACGATCGAGGAGCGCATCGGCCCGCGCGAGGTCTCCGGCCACGCATTCAGTGACGGCAAGACCTTCGTGCCGATGCCTCTGTCCTGTGACCATAAGGCGGTCTTCGACGGCAACCAGGGACCCAATACGGGCGGCATGGGCGTCTATAGCCCGCCCTGGTGGGCGGACGACGGCCTCGCCGAGGAGATTTCGCGCTCGATTATCGGGCCGGCGGTCGAAGGGATGCGCACCGAGGGCCGGCCCTTTAAGGGCATCGTCTATCCCGGCGTCATGGCGACGGAGCGCGGCCCTCAGGTCTTCGAGTTCAATGCCCGCTTCGGCGACCCCGAGACGCAGGCGCTGCTGGTGCGGCTGAAGTCGGACCTTCTGGAAATCGTCTGGGCCTGCGCCAACGGTAACCTCAAGGACGTCGATGTCGAGTGGTCGGAGGACGCATCGGTGACGGTGGCGCTGGCTTCGGACGGCTATCCGGCCGCTTACAAGACCGGCCTGCCGATCAGCGGCGTTGAAGAGGTGGACTCGGACGTGGCCGTCTTCCACGCCGGGGCGCGTCGCGATGCTGACGGGACGCTGGTCACGGCCGGTGGCCGTGTGCTCAACGTCACCGCGACGGGGAAGACGCTGGCCGAGGCGAGGCAGAAAGCCTACGCCAACGTGGAGCGCATCCACTTCGAAGGGATGCACTACCGGCGCGACATCGGACTGCAACCCGGCGAATCCTAACCAGACGATCAAGGCCTAGGATTCGCCAATCATCCAACGGTAGCTGACCGGCGACGCGCCGTTGTTTGGTGGCGCTTCGGTGCGATAGACTAAGCCGTGATCCCCAGATACTCCCGTCCGGAAATGGCCCGTGTTTGGTCGGAGGAGAACAAGTTCTCGTCCTGGCTGAGGGTTGAGATTGCCGCGGCGCAGGCCTGGGCCGACATGGGCGTGATCCCGCGCGACGACGCCGACAAGATCGCCCGCGGCGCCGCGTTCCGCCTCGAAGACGTCGACCGCTACGAGCGCGAGATGCACCACGACATGAACGCCTTCCTCCGCTCCGTCAGCGACAGCCTCGGCGAGGAGGGACGCTGGGTGCACCTGGGTCTGACCTCCTACGACACGGAGGACCCGGCGCTTTCCCTGCGACTGGTCGAGGCCGCCGATATCATCGCCGAAGACCTACGCCTGCTCGAAGAGGCGATCGCTGCAAGGGCGCTGGAGTTCAAAGATACGATTTGCATGGGCCGCACCCACGGCATGCACGCCGAGCCGATCACCTTCGGCCTCAAGCTGCTGAACTGGCTTGACGAAGTACGCCGCGGACGGACGCGGCTGGCCCAGGCGCGCGAGAGCATTGCCGTGGGCAAGCTCAGCGGTCCAGTCGGCAGTCATGCCACGGTGCCGCCGGAGCTAGAGGAGCGGGTCTGCGAGAAGCTGGGCCTCGGCGTGGACGCGGTCAGCACTCAGGTGATCTCCCGCGATAGACATGCGCACTTCCTGCAGACCCTGGCACTGATCGGCGCCTCGTTGGAGCGCTTCGCGACGGAGATCCGCCACCTGCAACGCAGCGAGGTCGGCGAGGCCGAGGAGCCGTTCCAGTCCGGCCAGCAGGGTTCGAGCTCGATGCCACACAAGCGCAACCCGGAGAAGTGCGAGCGCGTCTGCGGCCTGGCGCGCGTCCTGCGCTCCAACTCGCTCGCCGCGCTGGAGAACGTGGCGCTGTGGCACGAACGCGACATCAGCCAGTCGTCGGTCGAGCGGGTGATCATTCCCGACTCCTGCCTGGCGCTGGACTACATCCTCGATATGTTCACTAGCATCGTCCGCGGCCTGGTGGTATATCCGAAGCGGATGATCGCCAACATGGCGATTACCCAGGGCGTCGTCTTCTCGCAGCGCGTGCTGCTGGTCCTAGTGGAGAAGGGAATGTCGCGGCAGGAGGGCTACATCTACGTCCAGCGCGCCGGCCACGCCGCGTTGAACGAGCAGCGCCCCTTCCGTGAGACGATCGCCGAGGAGGCAGACGTCACGGCGCTGCTGACGTCCTCGGACCTCGACAATATCTTCGACTACTCCTACTACACACGCGAGGTCGACAAGAGCTTCGCCCGCATGGGCTTACTCAAGCCTTAGCGGTGTCTTGCGTTCTTATGTCACTTCTCCAGGCTGGTGCGGTCTGATGCGCGGGTATGAGACGTGACTGAGCTAGTAACGCTGCGGCAGCCACGAGACCTGGGCCGCGTTATCTCCGATTCGTTTGCTGTCCTCGGCGCGACCTGGACGCAGCTTTGCGTAGTTGTGGCGCCGGCGGTGCTGGTCTCGATCCTGATCGCGTTGATCAGCGTGCTCGTCGCGGACGTCGTCTGGCTGAGCACAGTCTTCTTACTCATCTCGCTGCCGATCGACCTTATGGCCTATGAGCTAGTCTCGGCAGCCGGAATCGCTTTATTGATCGCCAGAGAGCAACGTCAGGACATCAGCACCGGCGACGCTCTGGACGCGGCGCAGGATCGGTTTCGAGCTGTAATCGTTGCCGCCTTCAAGACGACGGCAATCAGCGTGCTGCTCTGCCTGACGATCATTGGTATACCGTGGGCCATCAAGCGCCTGGTGCTCTGGGCTTTCATCATCCAGGCGATCATGCTGGACAGGCAAACCGGCGAGGCATCATTGGGCTACAGCGCGGGTCTGGTTAAGGGACACTGGTGGAATACGTTTGGCAGGCTGGTTGCCTGCTTCCTCGTAGCGGGCATTCCGGCTCTCATCGTCTCCCAGATCGTCCTTGAAGCCGTGCCGGGGACACTAGGACTGATCCTCTCCAGTACGGCATCGTTCATCAGCCTGCCATTTGGCATAATTGCCACGACACTGCTCTATTTCGACTTGAAAGTTCGAGGGGCGGCCAATGACGATCTCAGCCCTGCTTAATAGACAGCCGCCAAGCCTTAATCACTCACAATTGGTTTGCAGGAGGCCCAGGACGATGACAGACACTGCACTCAACCAGACCGTCACCGCGTATCTTGCCGTCGATGGCGCCGCCGCGGCCATCGAGTTCTACAAGCAGGCGTTCGGCGCTGAAGAGCGATATCGCATCCCAGGGCCGGACGGGAAGATCGGCCACGCTGAGCTTTTCATCGGCAACTCGCTGATCTACCTGGCCGACGACTGGCCGGAGGGCGACTTCTTCTCGCCCTTAACTCGCGGAGGCGTCTCCGTCGCTTTCGCGCTCGATGTCGATGACGCGGATGCCGCCGTCGAGCGCGCTGTCGCCGCCGGAGCCAGAATCATCCGTGAGCCAAGAGACGAGCCCTTCGGCCGCACCGCCGACGTCGCCGACCCCTTCGGCCATCGTTGGTCGCTCACGAAGGTCAACCCGAATTTCAAGCCCGAAGACATGATGGGAGCATCCTGAATGGCCTCAGTCCTGCTGGATACACCGCTGCCGAACCGCACTCACCGCGGCAAAGTGCGCGATACGTACGACCTCGGCGACGGGCGGCTGCTGATCGTCGCAACCGACCGGCTTTCGGCATTCGATGTAGTCCTGCCAACGGGCATCCCGGACAAGGGCGCCGTCCTGACCCAGATGTCGGCGTTCTGGTTCGAGCTGACGGCGGAGGTTGTGCCGAACCACCTCCTGCGCCTGGCGGACGGCTCCGAGGCCGACAACCTGCCCTTCGCGCTGCCGGACGAGCTCAAGGGACGCAGCATGATCGTCAAGAAGGCGCAGCGCCTGGACGTCGAGTGCATCGCCCGCGGCTACATCACCGGCAGCGCCTGGGCCGAGTACAAGGAGACAGGCAAGGTCTGCGGCGTGCAGATGCCGCGCGGCATGGTCGAGTCGCAGCCCTTCCCGGAGCCGATCTTTACGCCGACCACGAAGGCGGACATCGGCCACGACATGAACATGAGCGACGAGGAGCTGAACGCGCTCGTCGGGGACGAGGTCGCCAACGCGATCAAGGTGCGCACGCTGGCGATCTACAAGTACTGCGGCCAGTACGCCGCCGAGCGCGGCATAATCATCGCCGACACCAAGCTCGAGTTCGGTATCGTCGAAGGCGAGGCGATCATCATCGACGAGATCCTGACGCCGGACTCGTCACGCTTCTGGCCCGCCGACCAGTACGAGGTAGGGCGCAGCCAGCCCAGCTTCGACAAGCAGTATGTGCGCGACTGGCTGACCGACAGTGGCTGGAATCGCGAGCCGCCGGCGCCGCCGCTGCCGCCGGACGTGGTGGAGAAGACCACCTCGCGCTACCACGAGGCGTTCCGCCAGCTGACCGGCCGCGAGCTCCTGCGCTTCTAGTGACGGGCATACGGGCATACGAGCATAAGAGCAACGGCAGAGCCGCCAATCGAGGCGGTTGCTGATGGCTGCCTACCTGGCCCGGGTCTACGTCTCACTCAAGCCCACGGTCAACGACCCGCAGGGCAATACGATCGCGGATGGTCTGCGTTCTCTCGGCTTCGGCGAGGTCGGTGGCGTGCGGGCGGGCAAGTACATCGAGGTACGGCTGACAGCGGCGAGCGCGGAGGAGGCGCGGGGGCGCATCGACGCGATGTGCGATAAGCTGCTGGCAAACCCGATCATCGAGACCTATCGATTCGAGGTTGAGGACCAGCCCGGAGGTTAACCGGTGCCGACGCAGTTCGAAACGACCCTCTCCGAAGCATCACAACGCATCCTCGATGCCTCGATAGTCGTCGTCTCCAACATGTCGCAGTCTCAACACATCGAGAATGAGACGCTGTGGGAAATCCAGACGGAGGTGGTCTGGACGCTGCTCGGGTCGCTGATGCGCGGCATCTACAGCGGCGAAGGCGGCGGCCCCGACGCCCGTAACGCCATTCAGGATGAGCTAGTGCCGATCCTAGTCAACGACATGCTGGACTCCGGCTTCGACTGGCCGCCCAACTCGGAAGACCTGCGCGCCGTCCAGTACCAGAGCCTGCTGCAATGGTTTGACCAGACTGAGAGCGACAACGCCAACACCATCCGCTACATGTCTCCCCAGACGGCCTTCTTCCAGATGATGCTGGACGGCAGCATCCCGGAGGACAGCCTGGTCGGCCGGCTCTGCCGCCGCGTCGCCCGCGCCACCGACGAAATGGGCAATAGCGAACTGATTCAGTCGCTCTTCCTGCAGGCCGCCGAGTCGCACATGAAAGCGGACATCTACGGCCTCACAGAAGCGCTGATCGAGGCTGAGAAGACGCGCCAGGCGTAGGGTGGCGGCATGAGCGCTGAGACGCTGGAGCAGGCCCGCGAACGCCTGAGGCCCCATGTTGAGGCAGCTCAGGGTTTCTCCGGCTGGAGTGACATGCCGCGTAGCCGTGAGATTGGCGCACCCAAACCCTGGGATTACATCTCCCGCGCTATCGAGCTTGTTTCGGGCGCGAGCTCTGTTCTCGATATCGGGACCGGTGGTGGCGAGCGCTTGAGCCGTATCCTCGAAGGTTACAGATTCCGCGCGGTAGCCACCGAGGAATGGCATGTCAACGCACCAGTAGCCAATGCCCACTTGCGTCCCCTCGGCGTAGACGTCGTCTGGAGCGCGGATGAGCAGCTCCCGTCAAAAGACTCAACCTTCGACCTTGTTCTTGACCGTCATTCGGCCCTGTCGCCACGGGATGTTGCTCGTGTGTTAAGTCCTGGCGGGACAGTGCTTACTCAACAGCTCCAGCCTGACCACTGGCGTGAGGTTCGTGACTTCTTTGCCCGGGCACCGGACCAGTTTGAGATGTGGGGCAACCACTTCGAGAACTATCAGAGAGGATTCAGTGACGCTGGCTTGGCGCTCGTGGATGTCCGTCTCCACGAAGGCACGACTGCGTATGACAACCTGGCCGACTTCGTCTATATGCTCTGCATAACGCCTTGGACGATCCCCGGCTTCGATCCGCTCGGCACCGACCTTAAGGCTCTGCTGGAGCTGGAAGCGAAGCTGACAACGCCGGTCGGCTTAGCGCTATCGAACGGGAGCTACATTATTGAGGCGCGGAAGCCGGGCTAACGAGACCAACGCGGTTGCCCACCGGGTCGCGCAAGTAAGCGACGCGTCCGCCCCACGCCGGCTTTGTCTCGGGTGCCGACTCGAAGTCGAGGGCCGTGCGCAGAGACTCGTAAGCAGCGTCAGCGTCCGGCACATCCAGGTAGATCGTCACGTTGCCGGAGACCTCATCGCCCGTGTGGATTCCTAGCAAAGTAGGGCCGGTGTCGAACCAATATGACTCGCCCGGTAACTCGGACGAGAGTGGCAGTCCCAGCTTCAAGTACCAGTCCCGGCAGCGGTCAAGCGCCGCGATGTCCGGGACGTGAAGGATGATCGTGCTGAGCCGGAGAGCAACCTGGACATCGGTGGTCATGCGCAACCTCGCGGGCTTCTAATTTTCGCCGCTATGTTAGCACAAGGGTTCAACGCGCGGATGCGGGACTCGACAGCGGATGTAGAACGGATAACCGGATGGGCACCGCATCCGCTATCCGTTTATCTGTTTCTATCCGCTGTCGACTACCCCAGGGCTTCCTTGGTGCTGGGGGTCTGGCCGGCGCGGCGCTCATCGATGCGGCTGGCGGCGCAGAGGGCGCGGCCCAGGGCCTTCATCATGCACTCTGCCTTGTGGTGGTCGTTGACGCCGGCCAAGACGCGAGCGTTGAGGTTGAACTTGCCCTCGTGCGCCAGGGTCTGGAGGAAGTGCTCGATCAGGTCGCCGGGCAGGTCCCCTACCTTCGACCCCGACCAACTTACATTGAGCACGGCATAGCCCCTACTCGACAGATCGAGGGCGACCTGCGCCAGCGCCTCGTCCAACGGCACCAGCGCGTCGCCCATACGGACGATGCCTTTCGCGTCGCCGAGAGCGTCCGCCAAGGCGCGGCCGAGGGCGATGCCGCAATCCTCGACGGTGTGATGGGTATCGATGTAGAGGTCACCGCTGGCTTTGAGAGTTATGTCAAATATGCCATGGCGGGCGATCTGGCTGACCATGTGGTCGAGGAAGCCGATGCCGGTCGAGACGTCGGCCTGGCCGGAGCCATCGAGGTCCCAGGTCACCGAGACGCTGGTCTCGGCCGTTTCGCGTTTGTAGCTCCCGATGCGTGCCATCCCTACCTCTCCTCCCTGCCGTGGGCATACTGGCATGCGAGCATACGGGCATGGAGCTTTATGCTCGTGTGCCAGTATGCCTGTATGCTCGCTACGCTACGCACGCGGGACACCGCTTCGGTTCTCGGCCGACAGTTTGTTCACGATCTCCCCCAGCGCCGCCACCAGCCGGTCCGTCTGCCGCGGTAGGCCGACGCTGATCCGCAGATGGTTCTGCAACAGCGGTGAGTCAAAGTAACGGATCATTATCCCCTTCTCCCGCAATCGAGCCTGCACCTGCTTGGCCTCGATGCCGTTGAGCCGGACAAGGATGAAGTTCGCCCGCGACGGCACGGCCTCGAAGCCCGGCAGCGATGCCAGAAGTGCCGCGAGGCGCTCTCGCTCCGAGACGATAGCGGCAACACGCTCGTGCAACAGCGGCAGGTCCTCGAAGCTCGCCAGAGTTGCGACCTCGGCGGCGACGTTGACGCTGTAGGGCTGCTTTACCCGCATTGCGATCTCCATCAGCGAAGGGTCGGCGATCATGTAGCCGATGCGCAGTCCGGCCAGTCCGGCCCACTTGCTCAGGGTGCGGATAACGATCAGGTTGGAGTGCTCCCGCACCAGCGGCGCGTAGCTCTCGCCGGCGAACTCCGCGTAGGCCTCATCAACGACGACGGGCAGGCCGGTCGCGAGCAACGCATCAAGCTCGGCACGAGTCAGCGATGTGCCGGTCGGGTTGTTGGGCGAGACGGCGAAGATCAGGCGGGTGCGCGGTACGGCGGCCAGGGCTGCCTCCATGTCGATTGAGTGGTCGGCGCGACGATTGACGTTGATCGCCTTCTGGCCGAGTGTGTCGGCCAGGAAGGTGTACATGCCAAAGGTCGGCGGGAAGTTGAGGATCGCCTCGCCCGGCGGCACAAACAGTCGCAGTGCCAGCTCAATCAGCTCATCGCTGCCGGCGCCGGCCACCAGCCACTCCGGCCCGTAGTCGACATAGCGGCCCAGCGTCTGGCGCAGCTGCGCCTGCTCCGGATCCGGGTAGATGTGGTAGGAACGAGCCTTCGCCAGGGCTTCGAGGGCTTTGGGCGAGGGTCCGAACTGGTTCTCGTTGGCGTCCAGCTTCAGGATGCTCTCGACGGGCAGGCCCAGGCGCTGCGCCAGGGTCTCCGGCGGCAGGACGGGGACGTAGGGCGGCGCCGACAGCAGGTGCGGCTGGACGCGGTCGAGGATGCCGCCGCTCACTTTGGCAGCCGCTCTTCAATGGCGCGAGCGTGCCCTACGAGGCCTTCGGCGCGGGCGATGATCGCCGCGGCGGGACCCAGGTCGAAGACGCCGTCGGCGGCCAGGTTCATCACGGTGCTGAACTTGAGGAAGTCCTGGACGCTAAGCGGCGAGGCGAAGCGGGCGGCGCCGCCGGTTGGCATGACGTGGCTGGGACCGCCGGTGTAGTCGCCGATGGCCTCCGGCGAGCCGTCGCCGAGGAAGAGACCGCCGGCGTTCTTGGCCAGGGGCGCCAGACGCTTGCTGTCCTTGGCCAGGATGCAGAGATGCTCGGGCGCGAAGTCACTCGCCAGAGTCACGGCCTCCTCAATCGACGCGGCCACAACCACCCCGCCGCGGTTGTCAAAGGCAGCGCGGGCGACGTCGGCGCGGGGCAGAATGGCGAGTCGCTCCTCCACCTCGACGGAGACGCGCTCGGCCAGGTCACGGGAGTTGGTGATGAAGATCGGGCAAGCAAGCTCGTCGTGCTCAGCCTGGGCGATGAGGTCGACGGCGCAGAGGGCCGGGTCAGCCGTCTCGTCCGCGACGACCACGGTCTCAGTGGGGCCGTAGATCGAATCGATGCCGACGTCACCGAAGACGGCGCGCTTGGCCAGGGTGACGAAGATGCTGCCCGGCCCGACGATCTTGTCGACGCGGGGGAAACTTTCCGTGCCGTAAGCCAGGGCCGCGACGGCTTGAGCGCCGCTGGCCGCGAAGACACGGTCGGCGCCGGCGATGGCGGCGGCGGCCAGCTTGATCGGAGGGATCGCACCGGTCGCATCGGCAGGGCTGATCAGGACGACGTTTTCCACGCCGGCAACCTTGGCCGGCACGACCGTGTGCAAGACAGACGATGGGTAGACCGGTGATGTGCCGGGGGCATAGAAGCCCACGGTCTCGATGGGCCGCACCTGCACGCCAAGGCCGTCAACGACGTAAGAGGCGATGGTGCGCTTGAGTTGGCCCTCGTGGTAGCGGCGCACGCGACCGGCGGCGAACTCCAGCGCCTCACGCAGCTCAGGCTCGATGAGCCGAAGCGAGGCCTCGATCTGAGCCTGTGGGACTTCCAGACGCTGGTACTGGACGCCATCGAACGCCTTGCAGTAGCGCAGGACGGCAGCGTCGCCCTCAGTGCGGACGTCATCGATAATCCGCTGCACTGCCTCAACCGCGGAGAGCGGCTGGCCAAAGACTTCGGCAGTACGGGCGCGTCCGGCCGGCCCGAGCTCGGTCTGGCTGGCCGGCTGGCGGCGAAGGATGGTCTGTCGCGCTGCTTCGGCGCCCTCGATGATCCGCATGGCTGTCGGCGCTTACTCGATGATCTTGTTCAGGGGGTATTCGACGATACCGCGGGCGCCCGCTTTCTTGAGCCGGGGCGCAATCTGGTGCACCAGATCCTCGTCGACGATCGTCGTCACGTCGACCCAATCCGGGTCGGAAAGCGAAGCGACGGTGGGCTTGTCCAGCGCAGGCAGGATGGCAATAACGGCATCGAGGTCGGCGCGTTTGACGTTCATCGACAGCCAGACTTTGCCTAGGGCGGCGATGGCGCCCCGCAGCATGAGCGAGATGTCCTCGATCTTCTGGCGCTTCCAGGGGTCTTCCCAGGCCTGCTTGCTGGCGATGAAGCGCGGAGTGCTTTCGATCACCGTATCGACGATGCGCAGGTTGTTGGCGCGGATGGAGCTGCCAGTCTCGGTAGCGTCCATGATCGCGTCGGCAAGCAGACCAGGCTTCACTTCGGTGGCGCCGTAGGAGTATTCGACCAGCGCGTGGACGCCGCGGCTTTCGAGAAACTCGCGCGTCAGGTTGACCATCTCGGTCGCGATGCGCTTGCCTTCGAGGTCGCTCACGGTCCGGATCGGTGAGGCGTCTGGCACGACGAAAACCCAGCGCGTTGGCCGGCGCGAGACCTTGGAGTAGGCCATCTCCAGTACCTCGACAACGTCCGAGTTGGTCTCGCGGATGCAGTCAAAGCCGGTGATCCCTGCGTCGATCAGGCCGTCCTGGACATAGCGCGGCTGCTCCTGCGGCCGGACCAGCAGGCAATCGAGCTCTTCGTCATCGACGATGGGGTGATAAGAGCGACCGGAGATCGACATGTTGTAACCGGCCTTGCAGAACAGGTCGACCGTGGCCTGCTGCAAACTGCCATTGGGGATAGCAAGGCGAAGTTTCCGAGCTTCCATTCTTCACCACTTTCTCGAATGAGTCTGAACGAGTAGAAGGATGTTAGAAAGCGCGCGGCAAGGACGAGCAGGCGCCCGGCTCAGGCCGCGCCAGTATGCATGTGGCTTTTCAGACTCAGTGGCGAAAAGACTCTTAGCATTTTACGAAGCTCATACTACAGTAGCCCCATTAGTGCGTCCAATTAGCCGGCCGCCTGTTAGAGGGCGCTGCGCCTTATAATTGACATATGTCACGTCTGCTCCGACGGCCTCTCGGTGTTCTCGGCGTGCTGATGATCCTGATCGGCGTGCTGGCGGTTGCCTGTGGCGGCGATGACGTAGAGCCGGATCAGGTCCATGTGCTGACCTGGGAAGGCATCGTCAACCCGGTCATGGAGCGCTATATAGACCGCGGCATCGATGGGGCGGAAGAGTCCGACGCTCGCGCCGTTGTCATGCGCCTCGATACGCCCGGCGGCCTCGATAGCTCCATGCGCAAGATCATCCAGCGCATCCAGTCCTCGCGTGTCCCGGTGATCGTCTTCGTCGCCCCGGCCGGTGGGCGCGCAGCTTCCGCTGGTACTTTTATCACGATGGCCGGCCACGTCGCCGCCATGGCGCCCAGCACGACGATCGGTGCCGCTACCCCGATCAACTCCAGCGGTGAGGACATCGAGGGCGCGCTGGGACGCAAGGTGACCAACGACTCCGTCGCCTACATTCGCGGCATTGCGGAGCAGCGTGGCCGCAACGCCGACTGGGCCGAGGACGCAGTGCGCAACGCTGTCGCCGTCAACGAGACCGAGGCTGTCAATCTCAACGTCGTCGATTTCGTCGCCAACGGCCTTGACCATCTGCTGCAGCAATCGGACGGTCGCGAGGCTCTGGTGGCGACCGACGCGGGGGCGACCACTACGGTGACCATCCGCACTGCTGCCGCCCCAATCCACGAAGAGAACACCACCATCCTGGAGCAACTGCTCTACGTGATCGCCGACCCCAATATCGCCTTCCTGCTACTGAGCCTTGGTGGCCTGGCCTTGGTGATCGAGATCATCTCCCCCGGCTTTGGCATCGGCATCTTCGGCGTCATTGCGATCATCCTGGCCTTCTTCGCCCTTGGCTCCCTGCCGACGAACTGGGCCGGCGTCGCTCTCATCGTCTTGGGCCTAACGCTGCTGCTGGCCGAGGTCTTCGTCACCGGCTTCGGTGTCTTCGGCGTTGGTGGCATCGCGGCGATGATCTTCGGCGGATTGATCCTCAGCGGCAGCAACGACACGCCGGAGTTTCAGGTCTCGCGCTGGCTGGTCATCGGCTTCGGTGTCATTGCAGGGGCCTTCGTCCTTGCTCTGGCGCGGGCGCTGATGCAGATGCGACGGATGCCTGCCCACTCGGGACGTGAATCGCTGATCGGCGCCAAAGGGACGACACGCAGCCGTCTCGACCCCAAGGGCGTCGTCTGGGTGGCGGGCGAGACCTGGAAAGCGACGGCGGAAGATCCACCGATTGAGGAAGACGCGCCGGTGATCATCACCCGGACGGAGGGCTTGCGACTGCGGGTCAAGCGCGACCCGGCTTCGATCAAGCTGCTGCCGGCCGCCAATGTAACCAGCGACAGCGTCTGATGGCCGAAGTCGACCTGCGGCTGTTCATCGACGCGCCGCCGGAGCGGGTCTGGGAGATCATCAGCGACCTCAGCGGTCAGGAGCGCTGGATGGAAGACGTCGCATGCCTCGATATCGTCAGCGAGGTCAAGAATGGCCAAGGCGCAGTCCTGGACCTGACGAGCCAGCTTTTTGGTCTGCCCTTGATCCACGACGTGATGGAGATCACGAAGTGGGACGCCCCGCGCGAGCTGGGCGTTGTGCACCGCGGCCAGTTCACGGGGACGGCCTACTTCCGGCTTGATTCGGCGTCCGGCGGGACGATCTTCACCTGGTTCGAGGAGTTTGAGCCGCCGCTTGGGCCGCTGGGCGAGCTCGGCTTTGCGTTGCTGGTCGGGCCGCACCTGCGCCGCGTCTGGAGTAAGTCGATGCGCAACGTCAAGCGCCTGGCAGAGGCCGGCGCATCTGAAACGGCAGCGCCTTAAGCCCCAAAGCCGCCGTCGGCGCTGAGAGTAACGTCGCCGGCTTCGACGCGCACGCGCCGTCCTTCCGGCGTCTCGATGATCAGCGCCCCGTTATCGTCCACGTCGACCGCGACACCAGCGATGGACTCATCGCCGCCGCTGGCAACAACCTGGCGGCCGAGGGTGATCAGACGCTGGCGCCAGGCATCAAAGGGCGCGCGGCTGCCGGCCAGCGCCTCCTCGTAGAGCGCCTCGAAGTGGTTGCAGAAGGCGCCGAGGACCTCTTCTCGCGGCGCCTTCGCGCCGATGACATCACGCAGGCTGGTGGCAATGCCGGCGATCTCCGGATAGGCAGCGACATCGACGTTGACGTTGATCCCCACGCCGACCAGCGTCACCGGCTCGCCTGACTCTCGTTCCGTCGTCTCGATCAGTATGCCCGCGACCTTGTGGCCGCCGAGCTGCACGTCGTTGGGCCACTTGAGATCGGCGTGTAGGTCAGCGCCCAGCCTGGCTGCCACCTCCTCGATGGCGAGCGCGGTGGCCAGCGGCGTCACATAGGCGAAGTGCCGGCTCTCGGCGAGAGATGAGCTCATGATCACGGTGAAGTAGAGGTTGACGTCCGGCGGTGAGACCCAGCTGCGCCCACCACGGCCACGACCGCCGGTCTGGGTCTCGGCAAGGAGGACGGCGCCAGAAGTGAGGCGAAAGCGCTCCAGCATGCGGCGCGCGTCGTCCATCGTCGATTCGGATTCGGGGCGGTAGACGAAGCGGCGGCCGACGTAGTCTGTTCTGAGGTTCCAGGAGAAGTGAGGCTTCGAGAATAGGGGCAGCGTCTCGAACTGCATCGAGTCCATCATGCGACGGAACCTATCCATGCTCGACTCTGCCAAACTCGCTGCTCCTACTGCCTCCAAGCATCGTGCCTGATGAGCCTAGTTTAGTGTGGTCTAGGCTATCGTCCGTGGCGCGCCCGATTATACGCCCGACAAATTGAGAGCCCCGGCATTGCTGCCGGGGCTCTCGTCTTATCCGCAGTGTCTGCGGTCAGTTGTCAGGCCAGGGCCCGACTTTCGCCTATAACTAGGCTGAGTAACCTCGCATAGTTAAATAGGCGGATGGCCAGGCACTAGCCTTACAACGTTGATGGTCCATCCGCATCACCTCCTTTCCTGAGACCGATGGTATCAGCGCGCCGAAAAGTCGTCAATCTGGGGAGACGCCTGATCTTTTCCGGCAGCGGCATTCTTGGCGTGGGATAATAGCGTTGTGGCAGGAGAAGCTATGAAGTGGCAGGACAGAATCACAATCGATCCGGCAATAGCCGCGGGACACGCAGTCATCAAAGGTACGCGTGTACCAGTGCAGATGCTCATCGGTGCCTTGGGCGGTGGCGACACCATCGAGGACGTTTGTCAGGCCTACAATGTCACGGAGGATGACGTCCGAGCAGGCCTGATCTACGCAGCCGAGGTCGTCTCTAGAGAGCGCGTGCGTGCGCTTCCTCGTTGATGAGAATTTGCCTCCGTCGATTACAGAAGCCTTGGTGAATCATGGACATGACGCTATCGGAATCACCCGTGGCCCGCACCAGGGTTCGACTGACGAAGAAGTCTGGCGACTCGCCGCCGTTGAGCAACGAATCTTGATCACGCAAGACCTTGATTTCCCGCTTGATGCCTTGCCGCGGCCGTCCGGCCTAGTGCTGCTCCGCCTGCCGTCGTGGTTTGGCGCAACGCGAATCACCACGGCCTTTGAGGATTTCATTCGCGATCAGGACCTCGCTGAACTCACCGGCTGCATCACGGTGGTCAGTCCCGGACGTTCGCGTTCACGAGCCTGGTAGATGACCCAATTCGAGATTGTCTCTGACTTTAGGCCCACCGGCGACCAGCCGGAGGCCGTCGATGGCCTCGTGGGCGGGCTGGAGCGCGGGCTGACGAAGCAGACCCTGCTCGGCGTCACGGGCTCGGGCAAGACCTTCACGATGGCGAACATCATCGAGCGCTGGCAGCGCCCCACCCTGGTGCTGGCGCCGAACCGGACGCTGGCCGCCCAGCTCTGCAGTGAGTTCAAGGAATTCTTCCCCCACAACGCCGTCGAGTACTTTGTCTCCTATTACGACTACTACCAGCCCGAGGCGTACATCCCCCGCACCGACACCTACATAGCCAAGGACGCGGACATCAACGACGAGATCGACAAGCTGCGGCACGCGGCCACCCGCGCGCTCTTCGAGCACAAGGACGTGATCATCGTGGCCTCCGTTTCCTGCATTTACGGTCTGGGCGACCCGGAGGAGTATCAGAGCTTCGTCGTCCACTTCGAGAAGGGTCAGCGGGCGCCCCGCAGCTCGGTCATGCGCCGGCTGGTGGAGATGCAGTACGAGCGCAACGACATCAACCCGATACGAGGCAAGTTCCGCGTCCGCGGCGACACGCTGACGATCACGCCGGCCTACGACGAGTTGGCGGTGCGCATCGACTTCTTTGGTGACGAGGTGGAGCGGATCATCGAAGTTGACCCGCTGACCGGCGAGGTCGTCTCGGAGCGCGACTCGATCGACATCTACCCGAGCAAGCACTTCGTCACGTCCAAGGACAAGCTGGAGCTGGCCGTCGCGGACATCGAGGCGGAGCTGGAGGAGAGGCTGCGGGAGTTCAAGGAGGCCGGGCGGCTGCTGGAGGCCTCGCGGCTGGAGGAGCGCACCCGCTACGACATCGAGTCTCTGCGGGAGGCGGGCTACACCTCCGGCATCGAGAACTACTCTCGCCACCTGGCGCGCCGCGGCCCCGGTTCCACGCCCTGGACGCTGCTCGACTACCTACCGGACGACTGGCTGCTCTTTGTCGACGAGTCGCACATCGCCCTGCCCCAGGTGCGCGGCATGTTCCACGGCGACCTGGCGCGCAAGACGACGCTGGTCGATTACGGCTTCCGGCTGCCCTCGGCGCTGGACAACCGGCCGCTCAACTTCGATGAGTTCGAGGAGCACATCTCGAAGGTGATCTATGTCTCGGCGACGCCGGGCCCTTACGAGCAGGAGCACAGCCAGCAGGTGGTGGAGCAGATCATCCGGCCGACAGGACTCATCGACCCGAAGATCGAGGTGAAGCCGACGAAGGGGCAGATCGACGACCTGCTGGAGCAGATCCGGGCGCGGGCCAACCGCAACGAGCGCACGCTGGTCACGACCCTGACCAAGAAGATGGCCGAGGACCTGGCTGACTACCTGCAGGAGATGGGCGTCCGTACCCACTACCTGCACTCGGAGATCGACACGCTGGAGCGCATCGAGATCCTGCGCGACCTGAGGCTGGGGGTGTACGACGTGGTGGTCGGCATTAACCTGCTGCGGGAGGGGCTGGACCTGCCGGAGGTGAGCCTGGTCGCGATCCTGGACGCGGACAAGGAGGGCTACCTGCGAAGCGGCGGATCGCTGATCCAGACCATCGGCCGGGCGTCACGCCACGTCAGCGGCCAGGTGATCATGTACGCGGACCAGGTGACGGACTCGATGCGGCACGCGATCAGCGAGACGGAGCGGCGCCGGGCGATCCAGACGAGCTACAACGAGGAGCACGGCATCGAGCCGGCGGGCATCCAGAAGGCGATCAAGGACATCACGGACTCGCTGCGCAAGGTGGCGGAGGAGAAGTCGGTCTACAACACCGGCGGCAGTCTGCCGAAGGAGGAGCTGGCGCGCATGGTCATCGAGCTGGAGAAGCAGATGAAGGCGGCGGCGAAGGCGCTGGAGTTCGAGAAGGCGGCGGGGCTGCGCGACCAGGTGATCGAGCTGCGGCGGGCGCTGCTCACCGATACGGACTCGCTCAAGGAGCTGGCGGCGGTGGCGGGGCAGGACGGCCTGGCGCCGTACTCGGATGAGGCGACGGCGCAGCGGATGCGGGATGTGACCTACAAGCCGAACCGTCGCGGGGCGCGCTACCGGCGCTAGGCAGCTTTCGTTGCACCTATCAGGCTTCGCTCTCGCTTACGGAGCGCCTCCTGGCGTTTGATTGTCTGATTGTGGGGAATTTTTCCGCGTTAGGCGGGGGTTGCCGCGAATCTGGAGGGATGGAGCGCGGGCGCCGGCGCGTGGGCGCGGGGGTTTGATTGTGCTAACCACGATCGCGGGGTGTTGGGGGTGGGACAAGGCTGGGCGCTCCTTTGCAGGTCGAGGATAGGGGATTGAGGGTGGAGGTCTAAGGGGGTTGTGGCGCTGGCTTTGGGTTACAATCTGGAGCCATGGAGCTCAAGCCTAACGTCAACTCATTAAGGAGGAACTCAAACCAGCCGACGTTGGCGGCGATCCGGGCACGTCAGATGGGCCCTCCGAGAAAGATGAGACGCCCGACGGGGGCAGCAAACCGAGTTCACCCCCTACGGGAGGGGGCGGCGGCATTCCGCAACCTCGAAGGTTCGCTCGCGTCCGGGTCCATGTGGAGCACCTGGCGGTTACCAAGACGAGCAACTTACAGCCGTACCTCTTCAAGGTGCTACAAGATCAGGACGCCGGCGCCGAGCTGACCATCGACATCTCGGTCACCAGTCAGGCGGGAATCGGTGAAGAGGCCTTAGAAAAGCGGATCGTCGAAGGCCTGGAGCAACTTGGCATCCAGACACGCTGGGAGCAAACCTAGTGCACTCAGCGAGTTCCCATGCCAGCAGGCAAGCCGAATCAACCGCGGTCACTGCCAATCCGCCTGGAATTTGGAATCTACGTGCATGACGGACATGCAGCTTAATTGAGTGCTCGGAGGTTCATCTGGACCGAGCAGCTGCTGAAGTTGGAAGGTATCGCCAAGTCCCTCGGTAAGAAAGCGCCTGGCGAAGGTATGCCGGAGGAGGTGCGGATGCAGACTGGTGATGCCTGCGACCTTCCCGGTGCGGCCGATCATCTCCTCCAGTGCACGAAGAGTCATGCGCTGGCCGTTGGCGTTGAGAAACAGGAAAGCCATCTCGTTCTCGCCCTGAAGCGGTCCCGCCATTCGCGCACGGCGTCCTGGCAGCGCCGGCCGATCGGGATGAGCCGTTCCTTGTTGCCTTTTGCCAAGCACCATCAGAAAGCCCTCCTGAAGGCGAGCATTGGCCACGGTCAGGTCGAGCAGCTCGGTTGCCCGCAAGCCGGCGTCGAGCATCGTAAAGACGATGGCGTAGTTGCGGGCTCCATAGGGGGCGTTGCGGTCGAAGACCGCGAGTAGGCGCTCTATTTCGGCGTCGCTGAGGACCTCGACTACCTGAATCTTCGGCGGCTTAAGGGGCCCGAAGAACATTGGTGTCTGTGTACCCGTCCTTGTAAAGCCATGAGCTGAAGGCGCGCAGGGCGTGGGCGAAGCTTTGGATGTAGGCGCTGGAGAGCGGCTGATCCTTGTTCTTGTAGAAAGAGTTGTTGGGGTTGCGAGTGGTGCGCGCCTGGAGTTCGGCGACGAATGCGCGCGCGTTCGCCACGCTGATGTCTACCAGCGCTGCCTCCTGTCCCGCAAAGCGGTGGTACAGCCCGAGGCGCTCGCTGTACCAGCTCACGGTCCGCGGCGACCTGTTCTTTCGTGCGGTTGTAGAGGGCGAAGCCCTCAATCAACTTGCTCAGGGGTATTTGCTCTTGTCCATCTCCGCCCAGGTCTGCTTTTTCGCCATGGTCGCTGTCTCCTCCTCGGAAATTCAGTGCCTGATTGGCATGGGTGGAGCGACGTATTTGAAGTGACTCTCCGGCAGCAGCAAACGAATACGTTGCTGGCGAATGCCGGAATCGCCGCCTGAGGGTCAGATTTGGGGGGATTTAATGCAGCCGTCCTTACCTTCAAGCGAGGAGCTTGACCTTGCCGATAACGTCCTTCTGCAACGATGGGATGAGGTGAGAGCAGGTCGTCGAGATACCAGTTAGCGCCGATCTCGACGAGATCGATCTCGTGCCCGTGATCTAGCGGATGCATCCATTCTGCTGCAGGCTTTGAGTAGTCGACTTTGTCCCAGCGGTCGCCCACCCGAGCGTAGAACGGGACGAAGTCGCGGTAGGCCTGACTGTGGTCGTAGCGGAAGCCATTCTTCAAAAGTAACTCCGCCGTGACGCTCGACATCTCCCACCAGGGAGCGACGTATCCGCGAGGGCGACGGCCCGTGAGTCTTTCGATCAGTTCGACCGACTTTTCGAGGACGTCCTCCTCCTGGCGCGGTGTCATCGAGACCGGATTCTCGTGCGCGTAGCCGTGGGCGCCGATCTCGTGTCCGGCGGCGGCGATCTGTTGAACCTGGCGCGGAAACGTCTCGATCGAGTGACCTGGTATGAACCAACTGGCCTTTAGCTTGTGCCGTTCAAACAATTTCAACAGCCGGACGGTACCGATCTCACCCGCCCATACGCCGCGCTGGATATCGGATGGAGAATCGGCGCCCCCATAGGAGCCGAGCCAGCCAGAAACCGCGTCAATGTCGACTCCGAAGGTCGCGAGAATTTCCTTGGCCATGAATCACCTCGTCATGCGCGACTGGACAGACCAGTGGTGCTGAGGCCGCGGTGCTTGATAGGAACTAGACTATGGGCGATACAAGATTTCCGGCGCAACCGGCAGATTCCTGTTGCTTTCAGATATGTCACACATCGCTGGAAAGCCGAATTTAAGCCGAGCCGCCCTCTCCTGCTCGGGGCTGTAGAGCTTGGCCCGGGTTTAATCGATTCTGGGCTGGGTTGGGTAGCTAATCCAAAGCGGACCTTGATGCCGGCCCTCGCTTCTTCGTTAGCTGGTCCAGCCTCTGGGTGTACCACCAGCACACAGCCGCGTAGCCTCGCCAGGGTAGCCAACGTTCGGCCAGGAGACGCACCTCAGCTTCCGTGGCCATTCGGCCGTAGTAGGCGCGACCAATTGCCCGCTGCAAGGCAACATCACCGGCCGGGATCGAGTCCGCGTGACCCAAGCCCCGTAAGAGGACGTACTCCGCCGTCCAGCGGCCAATGCCTACGAGCGTCTGCAATTGCTGCGAAGCTTCCTCCGCGGTAAGGCTCCATAGTGCCTCCAAGTCAAACTCACCGCTCACAATCTGGCGCGCAAGGTTGACCAGGTAACGGGCCTTCTGACGGCTGAACTGGAGCGCCAGCAGGTCGCTCTCATCAAGCGATGCGATGACTTCGGTTTTCGGGAAAAGAAGGTATTCATCGTTTTCGACAGCAAGGCGCTCGCCATATCGCTCCGTCAACGCCCGCTTACACTTCGCAGCGAAAGTGACGGTGATCTGCTGGCCAATAATTGCCCATGCGATGGCCTCAAAGAGGTCCGGCAGGGCGACCGGCCGAAAACCGCGGCAACGCTGCCAGGTCGCCCACATTACCTGGTCCTGGCAGAAGACCGTCTCGAGTCCTGAAACATCGGCCGTGGCAGCGAATACCCTGTCCACGGTGCGCCGTGCCGACGCTTCGACAGCGGCATCCACGCGCTCGGCGGTGACGCCTACAGACAACCGCGGCACAGTAGCGCGGCCATCCATGCGCACTGTGATTAATGCTGGCCGGCCTTCGAGATAGACGGCCCTTCTATATTCGCCTTCGTCCGTGATAACTTCGAGGACCGTGCCAGCCGGTGTGCGAAGTGACATCAAGATGTGGTCGAAGGCAAAGGGCGGCTGGGCGTTGATTTCGAAGCGGCGCTTTTCCAAGGGAACTCCGTCGACTCTTACTGGGGGATCGCAACAAATCGAAAGCCCCAGAATAACCACCCGTGATCGGCTTGGTAAGGCTGCCTCAGGCCAACCCCTTCCAAGACGATCTGTTGCAATGGTTCTAGCCATCCCGCTCCGATTCCGCTGCTCCCGCTGCGGCCATGCCGTGGATAGTACAGTCTATAAGCCACATCTATCGTCGGGGGAGTCGACATAGCACTTCCAGCGAAGTGTCTCCGCGAATAGCGCCGTAAGGCCTGCTGCCTAGTACAAGGATATCGGCGTCGCTCTCTGCTGCCTCCTTGAGGTATCCATCATACGTTTGACGAGCGACCTACTCCCATGCCACGTACAGGTCACGTAGGGCGACACCGGCACTTCTGATTCGCCAACAGGCCGCACCGGTTGGGGATGCATAACGCTCTGGACAGGGATATCTAAGTAAAATAGAGAGGCAAACAAGAAGCTCGTCGTGGCATTCGTGGCCGACATTCTCCGTGCGCGGTGCCGGCGAGCCTCGTCGATTGCTTTGATGGCGGTCGCTGCACGCAGCACAAACCGCAGACGCGGGCGGGCTCGGACTGGGCGAAGCGCTGGGGTCCCATGGCAATGGCTCAAAACTTCCTTAGGGATCAGCGGCTGCAGGGTGCCTTCGGAAGGGAGGTAGCGATGGCGGACCCAGAACCTTACGACGTGGTTGTAATTGGCAGCGGCGAAGGCGGCAAGTACCTCGCCTGGCATATGGCACAGGCCGGTCAGCGGACGGCGGTGGTCGAACGCCGATGGATCGGCGGCTCCTGCCCGAACATCAACTGCCTGCCCAGCAAGAACGAAATCTGGAGCGCCGGCATGGCGAGAATTGTCGCGCGCGCCGGAGAGTTCGGTATCATTACCGGCCCGGTCTCGGTCGATATGGCGAAGGTCCTTCAGCGCAAGCGAGACATGGTTGATGGGCTCATTGCCTTTCATCTGGAGCGCTATGCAGCGAGCGGGGCGGAGCTCATCATGGGCTCCGCACGCATTGTCGCACCGAAGACGGTTGAAGTGAGCCTGAGCGATGGCGGGGCGCGCCTGCTGGTGGCGGGCAAGCTCTTCCTCAACCTTGGGACGCACGCCAGCATACCGCCAGTACCCGGCCTGGCCGAGGCTGAACCTCTCACGAACATCGAGGCGCTTGAGCTCGACTGGGTCCCAGAACATCTGATAGTCCTTGGCGGTGGGTACGTCGGCCTAGAATTTGCGCACGCCTACCGCCGCTTCGGCAGCCGGGTCACAATTGTGGAGCATGGTCCGCGGCTGGCAGGCCGTGAGGACGCGGACCTCTCAGACGAGGTCCAGAGCATCCTGGAGGCGGAGGGCGTCGATGTCCTGCTGTCGACGGAGATCGAACAAATAGAGGGGCGATCCAGCGAGCGCATACGAGCGCAGATACGTACACCGGACGGTCAACGGACGATCGACGGCACCGACATTCTGGTCGCCGCTGGCCGCACACCCAACACGCGCGGTATCGGGCTTGAGGAGAACGGTGTCGAACTGACGGGCCGCGGCTACGTTCAGGTCAACGAACGGCTTGAGACGACCGCGCCCGACACATGGGCCATCGGCGAGTGCGCAGGCAGCCCGCAATTCACCCATGTCTCGTTCGATGACTTTCGCGTCATCCGGGACAACCTCGCCGGCGGACACCGGACTACGTTGGCGTGTCTCGTGCCATATTGCATGTTCATCGATCCACCGCTCGCGCGGGTTGGGATGAGTGAACGCGAGGCCAGTGACAAGGGAGTATCTGTGCGTGTGGCGAAGCTACCAATGCGCGCGATCTTGCGGACTCGGACCACCTCGGACAATGCCGGCTTCATGAAGGCGCTCGTCGGTGACGATGATCGCATAGTCGGCTTCGCGATGATCGGCTCGGATGCGGGGGAGGTGATGGCCGTAGTGCAGACGGCCATGATAGGTAGCCTGCCCTATGCGGCACTCAGAGACGCTATACTCACACACCCCACGATGGCAGAAGGACTGAACGCGCTGTTCGCCAATATTCCCTCGCGGTAGAGAGGCAGCGGTGAATCATGAACCAGCACGAGGCAAATCGAGATCGGGCTGCACTGCAAGTCCGGCGCAACGAAGAGATCTTCTCTGCCGATGGCGGCTGGTTCCGGGCGCGCTGGCACTTCAGCTTCGACCAGTACCACAACCCCAAGAACATGGGCATCGGCACGCTCCGCGTCTTCAACCACGATACGCTCATGCCCGGCGCTATATGGCCAATGCATCCCCACAGGGACGTTGAAGGCATTACTTATGTCGTCGCCGGTGAGTTCGAGCACGCGGATAGCCTGGGCAACGGCGGCGTTCTCTACCCTGGAGGCGTCCAGCGCATGCGGCTCGGCACCGGCGCCGAGCACTCGGAAAGAAACCACTCTCCGAGCAGCGAGATGCAGTTTCTCCAGCTCTGGATCTTGCCCAGCGAGCAAGGGCTCGAGCCTTCGGTAGAGCAGCGGCAGTATCAGGAGGCCGATCGCCTCAATAAGCTACTGCAGGTCTTGCGACCGGAGGGCTCTGACGAGCAAGGCATCGGCGTGTATCAAGACGCCCGCATTTACGTGTCCAGGCTGGAGGATGGCGCCTCCATTGAGCATGAAGTCCCTCCCGGCCATGGAGGCTACTTCTACCTTGTCCAGGGACGCCTCGATCTGAACGCCGATGCGCTTGCGAGCGGCGACGCGGCGTACATCCGCGATGGAGGGTATCTGAGCATCAACGCACGCACCACCTGCGAGCTCATCCTCGTAGACACGATTCTCGAGGCATAGAGCTTGGCGCACTGCCGGCCCGCGCAGTCGACGGGTCTAGCCTCATAGGATCAGAGCGTTCCACCGGTTCCTTGAGCCTCGCGAGCTGCAGCCGTGGCGCGATTTGGCGCCCAGAACTTGCACACCACTTAGCGCCAACCACCATGTCGACTTCGCGGTGAGCGCAATACCCTGGTGCCTCCTCTCAGCTCCTGGTAGAACGGCAATTGTCGCGGCGGTCCTCGTTCGTGCTCTCAGGCCACAAGCCGGCCTGCTCGACTCGTGCCTTACTGTGCCATTTGGATGCCTCCTGATTCTGTTGGAACTCAGACGGACTGCAGATTAATCCCCCTAAGCAGCTGCGCGTTCAGGGCGACGATGATCGTCGATAGGCTCATGAAAACGGCCCCAATTGCCGGCGTGATGTTGATATCCGCGAACGCCAGCGCACCGGCCGCGATGGGAATAGCGACAACGTTGTAGCCGGTAGCCCAGGCCAGGTTCTGGACCATCTTGCGATAGGAAGCACGGGAGAGCTCGGCGATAGCCAGGACAGCACGGGGGTCGTCTGAAGCGAGCACCACCCCGGCCGACTCGATGGCAACATCCGTGCCGGCGCCAATCGCAACGCCCACGTCCGCCTGGGCTAATGCTGGGGCGTCGTTTACTCCGTCACCTACCATGGCGACTCTGTGGCCGCGGCCCTGGAGGTCGGACACCGTCTTTGCCTTGTTCTCCGGCAGCACCTCCGCGAAGACCTCGTCGATGCCGAGGTCACGCGCGACGGCCTCCGCTACGTTGCGAGCGTCGCCGGTGATCATCGCAACCTGTAGGCCACGCCTATGCAGGCCATCTATCGCCTTGCGCGAAACCTCTCGAATCTTATCCTCCAGCGCAATTGCGCCCTTGAGTTTTGAGTCCACGATCACGAACTGCACCGACGCGCCGCGCGCGCGCCATTCATTCAGGATGAAGGCATCTACGGTCGCCTCGTCCAGGCCACGTTCGGCGAGCAGTCGGGGCCCGCCAACCTCAACCAAGTGGCCGTCGACCCGAGCGCTCACGCCTCGGCCTGCCGCCGCCTGGAAGTCGCTGGCTTGCGGCGCCTGGCCTTGCTCCTGAGCAGCTCTGACAATCGCTCGGGCCAGCGGGTGCTCCGAGTTCATCTCGGCCGCGGCGGCGAGGCGGAGCATAGCCTCGCCATTTCCATCCGCAGCCCAAGAATCTCGGACGACGTGGCTGCCCTCCGTGAGTGTGCCGGTCTTGTCGAAAAGCACGACATCGACCGTTCGCATGCGCTCCAGGGCGAGACGCTCCTTGACCAGTATCCCGTTTCGAGCCGCCACCTCGGTTGATATGGCGATAACGAGCGGGATTGCCAGGCCCAGGGCATGAGGACAGGCAATCACGAGCACCGTCACGGTGCGCTCGATCGCGGCGTCGATGTCGCCGCTTAGGGTCCAGACGATAAAGGCCACGAGCCCTGCGGCGATTGCGATATAAAAGAGCGCTGCGGCCGCTCGATCAGCCAGCGCCTGGGCACGCGATCTTGAGGCTTGCGCCTCGGCCACCATGCGTTGAATGCCGGCCAAGGCGGTGTCTTCCCCCAATGCATTGACGCGGACACGGGCGGCAGATCCCAGCGCCACTGTCCCTGCCGCGACTCGCTCGCCGGCAGACCGAGGGATGGGCCGCGATTCTCCTGTAAGCATCGACTCATCGAATTCGGCATGACCTTCTTCGATCGTGCCGTCCGCGGGCACCCGAGCCCCCGGACGGACGAGGACGGTATCGCCGACAGACAACGCGGAGATCGGGATGATCTCACTGCCGTGGTCGCTTAGGCGCTCCGCCTCATCCGGGATAAGCTCGGCCAAGGCTGCGAGAGCTCCGCGCGTGCGGCCGAGAGCCGCCATCTCCTGCCAGTGGCCAAAAAGCATCACGGTGACTAGGGCGCCAAGCTCCCACCAGAACTCCAGGTCGAGTAGTCCTGCAGTTGTCGCTAGGCTTGCGATAAACGCGACGGAGATGGCCAGCGAGATGAGGATCATCATGCCAGGCTGGCCGTCGCGCAGCTCGCGCCAGCCACCAATGAGGAATACGTGGCCGCCGTAGACGAAGACGAAGGAGCCGAGGACGGGCGCTACGAGCTCATGCCCCGGGATGCCGTCCAGCGAGTAACCGAACCAGTCCTGCACCATCTCGCTGAACAAGACGACGGGAACCGTGACGATCAGCGAAAGCCAGAAGCGCTTCTTGAACAACTCTGGGTCATGGCCGGCATGCCTGTCGTGCCCAGCGCCTATGCCCGCATGAGGCCTGGAGTCGTGTGGCTCAACTACTTGCCCGGACGCGGGCGAGGCACTTGGCGGGGCATGTAACCCGGAATGGTCGGAAGGATCGCCTGACTGCCCGGAAGCATTGCCGTGTCCATCGTGCGCGTTCGACATCGTTTGTTATTGTGGCGAATCTTCGGCTGTCGTGCCTATTCGAAAACCAGGGGCACCAACGTAAAGGCGGCGGCTGTCACCAGAACGACTCCCACCAGGTTCATAGGTCGCGGAAGGCAGGTACGCACCACTTCGCTCGGGTCTCATTCAGGTCTCACGGACGCCAGGGGCGAGAAGGCGCGGTGAGAGCAAGCGGTTACCCGGCGCCCTCGCCCTATCGAGGCGGCGAATGTCAGGCCGGAGCCAGCACGAAGTTAAAGGTAACGTCGAGGCCGGTCCCATCCTCAGCCTGAGCCGGATCAAGGATAAGGTCAGGCTTGACCGCGGAGGCAATGTCGTCTTCCAAGTGCTGGTCGCCCTTGAAGAACAGCTGCGTGAGTACCGGACTATATCCATCCGCGGACGCGAGCAAGTGCAGGTGCGCAGGACGCCAGGCATGCCAGCCGGCGGCCGCTATCAGCCTGCCGCAGGCGCCGTCTGTCGGGATTTGGTACGGCGCCGGCTGGATCGTGCTGATCCTGAATCTGCCCTCTTCGTCAGCAATGATGGTGCCTCGAAGATTCCAGTCGGGTATGCCTTCCGCGAACTGAGAGTATAGGCCGTAGTGGTCTGCATGCCACATTTCAAGGCGCGCTCCGGCTAGCGGCTTAGCGGCGACGTTCGTTACTTGCCCACGAAACAGAAGCCTCGTGCCTGCCTCGTCAGGCCGCATAGGCAGCGCTGTTTCGGCTGGAAGCAATGGCGAGTTCGGCACGTAGTATGGCCCTTCGATAGAGCCCTTGGTGCCTTCACGCGCCGCGTTCGCCACCTCTTCGACGACGTGCTCAACAAAAACGTCGAGGAAGAGCGGCCATTCGCCATCCTGCCCGACGGAAATGAGCCAGGCCTTCAAAGCGTCGTACTCGTCGTATGTCACCTTGTGCGATCGGATCGTTTCATGCACACCCTTGAGGATCTCGGTGGCCAGGAGGTTAACGCGTTCCTTGTTCGCGCTAGCGCCCAGGCCCTGCCTGTCAGCGAAAAAACGCAGGGTAGCCGCTGTACCCGAAGCGGCAGCAGTGGCCCGCTCCTTCATAGGTCCCTGGGTCATTACCTTCCTCCTTTCGCGGTTGACCCGTTTTTTAAGTTTACTGACCAGTCCATTACAGGTTGCGAAACGGCGGGCTTCGCTGGCTCTCGTCCCTAATAAGTTCCTAACCATGGAGATCCTCCCAGACGCTCGGCTAGTGCAATAGCTCGAATAGATCCAGATGACCCAGCCCCAAAGCACCAGCCCAACGACAAAGACAATAGAAGGCCTCATGGCTTCCAGAAGCCTTGTTGCTTGATCTCGAATCGCCATCCGTCGAGCACAACGCTCTGCTCGACCCCGCAGCCTCAGAGCAGCGTTTACCCTTGAGCCAACGATGGGCTCTTGACCTACTTCGTGATCCCTCGTTGCCTGAGCGACCTACGTTCGCAGCGGCAGACGGCGCTCTCCTCGTCGCCCGAGACCAGGCAGTGCAGCGCGCACCCTCCTCGATTCGGCGCGAGTATGAGGAGAAGAACATAACCCCGCTTCACGCAGCCGAGGCGATTGCCGGCGTAGTTGAGGAGTATGGGCTCCAGCCTGCTCAACCGCCGATGCCGCCCTCCAAGCCCTTAACGCCGGACGATCTCGGAGTCGTTGTTTACCAGGTTATGCAATGACGCCTCGAGAGGGCGACACCATTTACACGGAGTGTCTCCCTACCTACTTGACCGCGGCTCCTATGATCTCCCAATAAGCTAGTGGCCTTGGTTTGCGGAGGTAGCAACGTGGAATCATCAGGAGCTTCTCAAGCCAACTCTCTAAGATCCGACAATGCTGCTCGAGATTTCCTGAGACATGACGTTACCTTCCGCTCGGAAGCTGCCGATCTGAGTGGTTGGTTGTACCTGCCTGATTCCGCTCCGCCGTGGCCTTTGCTCATCATGGCACACGGTTACTCGGCCACGCGAAGGATGACCGCGGACCGGTATGCCGAAGTGATCTGCTCGACCGGGCTGGCTGTGTTGCTTTATGACCATCGTGGCTTTGGTGCGAGTGCCGGCGAACCACGGCGAGTACTCAATACGTGGAGCCAGGCACGGGGCTACCGTGACGCCATTTTATTTGCATGTACCCTCCAAGGAATATCCTCTGACAGAATTGCCCTGTGGGGCGATAGCCTGAGCGGCGGTGTTGCCCTTGCCGTGGCAGGAATTGACACCCGAGTCGCGGCACTTGTCGTCCAGGTGCCTGCGATCGGCTCTCAGCTGCCCCCGGCGGATGACGACGGATCTCTTTACGAGACTGTGAAAGAAACAATCATCTCTGGCGATATCCAGCCCTCGGAGGATGAGGTTCTAGGCCCAATGCCAGTCGTGTCTGATGATCCAATCCGTCGGCCGTCCGCATTGCAGCCATTGACTGCCTACAAATGGTTCATCGAATACGGGGGACGGCTTGGTTCTGAGTGGATCAATGATGTAAGCCGCGCACGACCGAAAACACCGGCGCCCTGGCATCCGGGACTATGTGCGCCTCACGTGCAATGTCCGACGCTGTTCATAGTTTCTCCTGAAGATGAAATGCCAGGCTCAGTTCCTGCTGTTTCCAGAGATGCCTTTGAGAAGGTCAGCGCTAGGAAGGAGTGGATAGAGGTCAGGGGAGGGCACTTTGGTCTCCTTTACCATCCGAGCGAGGAGTTCGACCTAGCGTCATCCGCCCAGGCGGCCTTTCTGCGGAAGTACCTCTGACTCCCCCAAGAGTGCGCGGCCGCGAGGTGACGCGGGCGTAGGACGCGAGCTGTGCGTCCGAGCTGAATCGATTGCCGGGCCCAAGATGGCGGCCAGCCTGCCAGCAGTCAAGGAGGTTGATGCCACAGAGCTTGGTAAGGGGCGTGAAGTCAGCCTTAGCAGCCTGCCGGATCTCTTTCGCCAGCTGCTCCTCCTGATCGAGGGCCAGAGCGAGACGCTCCGCCAGGCGCCGGATGGCGCGGGCGCGCTCTCGCCGGATAGCGTCGTCAGTGGCTGGAGCGTAGTTGCGAAGGGCATCGAGGCCAGCTTTGGAGTTGATCGTCGGCAGGTGCTCCTTGTATTCGGGATCCACCTGGAGGAGGAGCGCGTGAATCTGATTGCGGAGGCGGCTGGCTTCGGCCATGGCACTTCACGCTGAACGGCCAAGTGCTCGAGTATCACCGCATCGTCTTCCGGCAGGACCCGTGGCAGGGCATCTGTCTCCTGTCGAACGAACAGGGCTATGGCGCTGGCATCGAGCTGGTCCGTCTTGCCGGGTTTGTGGGCACTGCGGCGTCGCATGACCGTCCAGCGGGCGTTAATCTCATAGACTGGCTGATGCTAACCCTACAGAGCCGTCATAGTGTCTCGCCAGGTGGTGATGCTGGCAGGAGGGCCGTGAAGACGGCACCACGGGTACTGTTCTCCGCGCGCAGCTCACCACCATGGGCCTGCATGATGCGCTGGGCGATGGCCAGTCCGAGACCGGCGCCGCCAGTGCTCCTGTTGCGCGACGCCTCTCCACGATAGAGGGGTGAAAAGAGGTGCGGCAAATCAGCGGGTGGAATGCCCGGGCCACTATCAGCCACGCGGAACCAGGCCGTCTTGCCATCGAGGCCGCAGTCAACTTCTACCGACCCGCCGCGCGGCGTGTAACGCAATGCGTTATCTAAGAGGTTTTCGATCACACGGCCTAGGAGGTGAGGATCAGCCTCGACTTCGCAACGTTCCTTACCGGGATGGATTATGAGACGTAATCCCCGTGTTTCGGCGTGTTGCTGGGAGCCTGTCACTAGGCGCTGGACGATAGCCGGTAAGTCAAAGCGTTCTTTTTCCGGCGCTCGGCCGAGATACTCCAACCGGGAGTAGTCAAAGAGATCGTTGACGAGTCTGTCCAACGCCGTGGCCTTCTCCTGGGCCGTGGCGATGTAGCGCTGCTGCTTCTCCGGCGTGTCTGCCAGGCCTTTCTCCATGCCTTCCAGGTAACCGCGCAGGGAGAACAGAGGCGTGCGCAGGTCATGGACGACGGCGCTGATGAAGAAGCGTCGCTCCTGCTCTAGCGTGGCCTGCTGCTCCAGCGACTCGCGTAGACCCACGCTCATAGATTCGAAAGCGCTGTTGACCTCAGCGACTTCCCGGACGCGGGACGAGGGCAGGGATACGTCAAGGTCTCCGGCAGCGACCTGAGTTGCTGCCTTGCTCGTTGCAGCGAGGGGACGGACCAGCATCCGGCCGATAATCCACCCCAGTCCCGTCAGCGTGAGGAGTAGCAGAGCGCCACCGGTCAGCGGTACCAGCCAAATCGCGGAAGGGCCGCTGCCGGTCGGCTCATAGATCTCAGCCGTGAGCGGAGGGTTAGTACCGCCGACAACCAGCTGGCGCACCGTGCGACCGCCGTTAGTAGCGGCCCAGGGCGGGCCGTCCCTGCGGTTGTCGCTCACGTTAGTATCGGCTAAGGGATCAGCCACGCTGCGATAGATTTCTTGACCGTTGGAGAAGAGAATGAAATCGATGCCGCTCTCAGCCAGGTCCCTGCTGATCGCCGTCTGCCAGGCTGGGTCGTTCCACAAGGCGGCGTCATCACGCAGCATCGTGGCTGCACCAATGGCGTCATCGCCCCGGCCTGTCTGCCAGACGATGGAACCGGCAACTGCGAGACCAAAGACGGGGATTACAAAGAGACTGATCAGCGCGAGGATCAACCAGCGCCGGATCGGCAGCGTCCAGATTGGTGGTGAGGTCATCGGCGGCGCTGGCCCTCGAACCGGTAGCCTACGCCCCAGACCGTGACGATTAGCTTAGGGTCGACAGGGTCCTCTTCGATCTTTTCGCGAAGGCGGCTGATGTGGACGGTCAGCGTGTGGCGGCCGCCGTACTCGCCCCAGAGGCGCTCGAAGAGTTGGTCGCGCTGGAAGATCTGCCGAGGGTTGGAGGCGAGGATCAGCAGCAGCTCAAACTCGCGTGCTGTGAACGGCACCGGCTCGCCATCGACGCGCACCTCGTGGGCAGTGACATCGATTACTAGCCGGCCGAAGTCTAGGACTGCCTCCGGAGCCGGCGTCTCACCGCGACGGCTGCGACGCAAGACGGCGCGCACGCGGGCAACAACCTCGCCCGGCGTCGCTGACTTAACGATGAAGTCATCGGCGCCGAGACCAAGGCCGCGGATTTTGTCTGCATCTTCTTGCTTGGCACTGAGGAGCAGGACCGGCAGCTCGCCGTCCTTACGGATGCGGCGGACGACGTCGAAGCCGGATAGGCCCGGCATCATGATGTCCAGCAGCACGCAATCGATCTGCTCCCGCTCCAGGAGGTTTAAGGCTGTCTCGCCATCTCCGGCCGTGAGAACGCCGTAGCCCTCGGCTTCGAGGAAGTCGCGCATAAGGGCGACGATGTCCGGCTCGTCGTCGACGACCAGCACAGTCTGCCGCTGGCCAGTCCTGCCTGTGGTCTCAGTCATCACTCTTGCATTATGGCCACGTCGAAAGATGCTCCGCCATGCGAATCCGACCCACGGACAAAGCTGGGACAGGCTGTTGAGCTTCTGTTGAGAATTCCACCGCCCGAATGTTGACCTTCCTCCTTCAGGCTGGAGAAACAGCGCCATCACAGTCCAACGACGGCGCGAGAAGGACGAAAGGGGAATGTCATGGACTTCGTAATGCTTCTGAGCACAGCCGGGCCGGGCGATGGCCACGAAGGTTGGTGGATCTTCCGGATCCTTTGGTTCGTCGTCTGGGCCGGCGTCATCGTGATGGCGATCTGGTTCTTTGCGGGCCGAAGGCGTCGCTGGTATCGGGATCACGGAGCCGGCCGCGCCAGCGACATCCTGGCTGAGCGCTTTGCACGCGGCGAGCTTAGCAATGAGGAGTATACCGAGCGACTGCGACAGCTCCGCGCCGCTGAGCGCGCCGACAAGGAGAATTGAAAGTGACGGCCCAGACAGCGAATCCAATCATTGCGGAGACCAAAGATGGAGACGCTCGCGCGCTTATCCAAGCGCGCGGCGTCACCAAGACCTACGACACGGGGCGGATCCAGGTACAGGCACTACGCGGCATAGACCTGGACGTGGAGCGCGGCGAGATGATCGCGATCATGGGTCCCTCCGGCTGCGGCAAGACAACGCTACTGAATTGCTTGGCCGGCCTCGATGCTATTGATGGCGGGCAAATCCACATCGATCGGACGGAGATATCGACGATGCCGGACAGCCGGCGTGCTCGCTACCGCGCTCGATAGATGGGATTCGTCTTCCAGTTCTACAACCTGCTGCCGGTGCTATCGGCGCTGGAGAACGTGGAGATGCCACTGCTGATTAGCGGTATTCCGAAAACGACAGGCTCGCGAACAGGCTCTGACAATGTTGTCACAGGTAGGTCTGCGGCCGTGGGTGCATCATCGCCCGGCCGAGCTGTCTGGTGGTCAGCGCCAGCGCGTGACCATTGCGCGCGCCCTGGTTAATCAGCCTTCGATTGTCTGGGCAGATGAGCCCACTGGCGACCTCGACTCCGAAACGGCGGACGACATCATGGCGCTGATGAGCGAACTTAACCAGACCCTCCGACAGACTTTTGTCATCGTCACGCACGACCCACCATCGGCCAGATGACCGACCGGCGGTCAGGCTGTTTGACTTCGGTACATTGGCGCCAAGCACCGCCCTGGTGTCGCAGGACCTGGCCGACAGCATCGATGTCGAGGCGGGGGATCCGCTTACTTTCTATTACGACGGTGGCCCGCAAAGCCTGACTGTGGCGGCAATCGTCCCCGGATCGATCCTGACGGGTTACATAGCCTCAACTGGCCGCGTTACGAGGACTAACGGATGTCCTGGAGGGCGATCAGACGGCGTCTACTCCGACTAGGATCTGGGTCCGGGGAGCGGGATGCGGCCCCTGATTCAGTCTGTCATCACCTTGATGTTGGCGCCGGCCTCGGTGTAGACCTCAGGCGGCATGGTGAACTGAGCCCCTTCCGCCTCCAGACGCTCCTCAAAGTACTTTCGGACAAAGGGATCCTCCAGATGGTAGGGGAGGGCAATACCGCCATCGCCTATCTCGGCGCCGACCCCCGCCACCATCTCACCTTCACTAGTACCGGGCTGGCCACCTACAAATCCGCCGGCGCCAGTGTAGTTGAAGATTCGGAACGGGCCTGGGTTCGCCGCGAAGTGCTGATGGAACCAGGTCTCGCCCGAAACAGGCGTCGGGGCGGCACTGATCATTCCGCCCTCTTCGTAATCTTGACGGAGCACCAGGTCTCCCTTGCCGTCTTTCCAGGGAGTAAGGCCGCCTTCCTTGGCCGGCCAGGTGAAGCTATAGCCCTTGCCGCGCATGCAGACCAGCACTGCTCCGGAACCATGGTGATGTGCTTTGGCGTAACGACCGCTCGGATACTCACAGATGAAGCCCGAGAGGTTCGTATTCCCTACCATATTCGGCGAGATCCAACGAAAGCCGGGAGCGCGGTTATTGTCGAGTGGCAGGTAGCAAGTTTGGGCATCCGGAAAGAGGTTGCTTCGGATCATGGCGCGTCCCTGAACCGGATGCGTTTCCAACTCCTCGCCCGGTTTCCAGTAATCCTCAAGGTTGCCGCCGAAACGGTCGTCAAAGTTGTATGGATTGTTAAAGATGAAGGACCTGCTCTGGAACATGTTGATCATTGGCGGTGCCGTGTTTACGGCCAGCAGGATGGCGGGCGAGGAACTGGCATTAACTACTTTGAACCAGGCGTTCATCGGCACCGAGAAGAGACTCCAGGGCTGCCACTCGAAGGACGTCTTGGCGCCACTACCTTCCTTCCAAACCTCGGTTGAGCCGCGGCCTTCGAGGACGATAAAGCGCTCTTCCCAGAAATGCCGGATGTCCTTCGAGGCAGAGCGAGGCGGAATCTCCCAAACAAACATGCCAGTCTGATTGTTGGTGCCCGTGACCTGAATATAGGTCCCTAAGCCACCCATCCTCTCGAAGGGCGCTCTCGGTAGCTCCCGGGAGTCCTTCATCCCAATGCCTTTGAATACAGGGATATTCTCTTCCTTTTGGAAGAGCTCCCAAGGTGATGCCGGACGCCTGTAATGAAGGTATCCCGCCTTTTGATCGCCGGTTGGCTCTACGTACTTTGCCGCCGTCATTGTTTCTGCTCCTTGTCGTGCTTCTTAGCAGGAAGGTGAGAGAGACGGCATAAGTCTACTCCTGGACGCCTCCGCTCACACAGAGCGACTTTCGGTCTATCTTCCTCGTACTGTCAACCCAGGCTTCTAGTTTCCGGACGAGCAGGTACCTCAGACCTCGAACAAACGGGGAAATGGCAGCAAGCCTCCTAGCTCTGGCCAAGCAGCCAATCTCGGGTGCCCCTCGGTTCGAATCAGCAGCCGACACGATGTGGTCATCGTGTCGGGCCCGGAGCGCCGTCTGCGGCTTGGAGTGGGAGGACTGCCGGTGGTTGCTCGAAAAGCGGGTGCCGGGTGGTGTCGAGCAGGCGATGCAAGACGCCGACACATTTTTCGGCATCGATCTACCCGCCCATAACAGTTGGGAGTTTGGCCCCGAACAGGCCGCGCAGATTGCACGCCTGCTCTCTCAGTAGTGGGCCGGAACAGCGCCGATTTTTTATAGAGGGGCGGGAGTTGCTGCACACCCTGCTGACCCATGTCGAAGACTGCACGATTGACGGCGCGGGCCACTTTCTGCATATCCAACAGCCTGAAACCGTTGCACGCGGAATGGCCGAGTTCTTTGAGCGACATCCTCTTAGCGAAGTTTAGAGGGCCACAGGTAACACTGAGACAGCCTGGTGATCCGAAGTCAGAGGCCGCCTAATAGGGAGATGCATCATGATTTGGTCATAGTGACGGAAAGCGTTTGACGGCAGCCGAAGACAGTTAAGCGTAGTTGCGCAGGTCTGGCCAATTTTTCTCAACCGAAAGGTAACCATTCGATATCTCGCCACCCCGTTTGGTCATCGAGCGATCAATCTGCTCCGGCGCCACAGCTAGCGCGCGCTACGTAGCGTCAGTACGTCCCACCTCGTAGCTGCGGCGGGCCCGGGCAATCGCCTGCTCCTGCAGTGCGCGAGTGGCTTCCACGGCGGCGCGCGTCGAGGCATTCGATGCCTCCAGGCCCGCAAGGCTGCCCTGGAAACGCGGCATCACGTAGCGTGCGATCAACTCGTAGCTGTGGAAGACCTGCTCGCGCGTTGCCCATTCCGTTGCCTGGACCATGAGGCCGCCGAAGCCGCCGGACCGATCCTGCAACATCTCGATGAAGGCGATGAGGTCATCAGGCGTGCCGACGCACCACAGCCTGCGCTCGACCATCGCGTCGATGATCCCATCCGGCGCTCCGTCCAATACGGCCGGATGTCCCACCGTCCGCTCGAAGTAGTCGTGCTGATACCGGCCCGCGCGTTCGCGCGCCTCGGCCATTGCCTGCTCGCGTGATTCTGCCAGGTGGACATGGACTACGATGCGCCATTCCGAGCGCTGCATCGTGTTGCCGTGCTGTCGAGCTGTGTCCTCGGCGATGCCCCAGAAGTCGCGCAGCGCCGTTTCGGCGTTGTCGCCGCGCGGCAGGGCGAATGTGAGCACGCCGGCGCCGTGCTTGCCCGCCGCCACCATCCCGGCCGGCGACTGCACGGCAGCCACGGCAACGGGCATGTGCGGTCGAGTAAAAGGGCGAAGCTGGAGCCGGGCCTGCCTGAGCACGAACCAGTCGGATTCGTAGGTGATGGGGTCAGTTTCGCGGAAGAGGCGGAGGACAATGCCAAGCGCCTCCTCCATGCGCGGCCGCTGCGTGCTGGGGTCGATGCCCATCATCAACGCGTCCGCTGTAAGCGCGCCCGGCCCGACGCCAAACATCGCCCGGCCGCGGGTTAGGTGGTCCAGCAGGACCATACGGCCCGCGACCATGAGGGGATGGTGGTAGGGCAAGGAAACGACGCCAGTGCCAAGCCGGATGTGGCGAGTGCGCTCTGCCGCTGCGGCAATGAATACCTCCGGCGAGGCTATGGTCTCCCAACCTCCAGAGTGATGCTCGCCGATCCAGGCCTCATCGTAGCCGAGGCGGTCGAGGTGCTGCAGAAGCTCCAGGTCACGCTCTAGGCAGAGAGTGGGGTTCTCGCCGAGCTCATGGAACGGCGCCAAGAAGATGCCAAACCTCATGCGAGTGTTAAGGGCAGAGTCTCGTCGCAGTCGGTAAGGGTTCGTGCCGTGTAGCTCGCCGCCGGCGAGGGCATGGTCATCGTCGCTTCCTCCCGTCGTGCCGAGGTTAGGCCGCCGGGACTGCGGCTGTCTAGTGGCTTACTCGTCAAGGTATTGACTCATATGGCGGTATCTGGAGGGACGGGAACCGGCCGCCTCCTGCCCGGCCCAGACTCGCATGAGGCTCTAGCGCGGTGACCTCGGATTGGTAGTCATGCGCTCGCAAGCGGCGAGCGTCTTTGGCGTGACGAGCGCGGGCGAGACTGGATGGACCGCATTCGGGAGCAACTGCGCTTGGGGCCTCGCCACCACCCAGGAATGAGAAGCCTATTAGACGGCGGCGCGGGCTTTGGCTGGATGGCACACTATGGCCGGATCGTGTGAGCGACTGGCATACTGAGGGCCTCAGTAATGACTACGAATCAGAGTCCTAGGCCGACTTGCCCAACGTGCCAGGCGCCTCTCCGCGACATTGAGCTCGCGATGGTTCGTTCGCAGCATGACCTCTCGCAAAGTACAGCTACGGAATCGCTCCGTCGAATGCAATTGTTCTGCGGACATCGAGTCGAGCTAGTGATCGACCACGGAACGATTGTCTTTCGACCTATGTGAGGCCTCACGTTGGCCTTGGCGAGTCAATCGTGCGATTCCGACACCGCCCTGATCGCTCTAGCGACCAAGGAGATACCGCACAGCCATTCGGAGCCGCTGGACTGCTAGAATCGCTGCATGTATGAACGTGTAGTTGTCCCTCTGGATGGTTCGGAAATAGCGGAAGCGGTTCTGCCGCATGTGGCACCGTTCGCAGAAAGGTTCGGAGCGGAAATCGTGCTGGTCCACGTTGCAAAGGCGTTTGAGGAAGTGTCTGGTGAGACGCTACCGCCGGGAAGCATAGCTATCCCAGACGTCAGTAACGTGGATATCGATGCGTCTGCCGGGCAGCATGAATCTGAGGACGCCGCTGCCTATCTGATGCGGATCGCTTCCTCACTCCTGGCGAGGGGATTCAAGGTCAGTACCGAACTGGGTGAGGGACCCGCACCAGCCGCCGCAATCATCGCAATAGCGCTCGACCGGGACTGTGACTTGATCGCGATGTCTACGCATGGACGCTCGGGCCTGGGTCGCGCCGTCTTCGGTAGCGTGGCTGACGACGTACTACGCAACTCGTCGCTGCCGCTGCTCCTGATCCGATCGGGATAAGGCCACTGGTCAATCGATGGCCACTCCGGTCTGCCTACCTAGGAGTAGGCGAGAGCGTGCCTAGATCCGAATCACTACGACCAAATCGTGTCAGCTTTGAGTGGGCACTCTTCCGCCGTCAGCGATAGTGAATGGGTGTTGTCGGGTCGTCCATTCACCTGGCTATGCTGTTCCCTTAGCTGACCCGGCGAGATAGGCAAGCTCGACGAAGCGGGCCAGCGCGGCCTCGCAGTCCGTGATGCAGGTCTCGACCTGGCTGCGCTGCTCCGCACCAAAAACGTCACGGACGATGAGCTGAGCCAGGGAGCGTCGGCGCTTCTCCAGGTCCTCCTCGATCTCCTCAACGGCGCCGAACTAAAGCCCTCAGCCTCAATCAGCCTCTCAACGTGGGTCTGGAAGCGCCGGTAGCGCTGCAGCAGATGCGCAGGACGTTGAAAGCTCCGCGTAGGTCGAGACGCTGGTCTTCGGAGAGGTCGTCGGCCTGGAAGCGATGGCGCGGCCACCGAGATCGCGGATTTCAGCAACGATGTCGTTCATGGTGACGCGAGTCGGTGTCGGTAAGAGCCAGACGCCGGCATCGAGGGATGGCGCCGGCCTTGCGCGGGTGGCGCCAGACCTAGGACACGCTTGCTGGATGGCTCGGCGGGCAGGGTATAGGAGAGCACGAGCCAGTTGGCTGTCGTTGGGTTGTTGCCCGCGTGCGAGAAAGTTCCTGGGCCTCATCTTATTCGGCTCATGTGTCTCCGCTGACGTCCATTTGACCCCATGTGAGCGCAAATCCAGCGAGGCATTGACAATAATTACGTAGCTGCCGTATGAAAATGAAATGATTTACCCTCGATTATATGCCGCGTGCGCAATAGCGAAATCTCACCCTATAGCTAAAACTCTGTACTCGCGGCGGAGCCAAAAATGATCGCAAGCTTTAACCTGACACATTTTGATCAGGTTGACGAGAGCCCAGACGCCAGGACATTCATCGAGTTCCTAGACGCCCGCTCCGGCTTTGCGGGAGAACGTGGGGTGAAGGAGCTCGAAATCTCGATGCTGGCTGTCGCCCCGGGAAACGTCGTGCTCGACGTCGGCTGTGGAACCGGCGACGACGTGCGAGAAGTTGCCGGCCTTGTTGGTCCGGACGGCAAGGTGGTCGGCTTGGACGCCAGTTGTGCCATGATCGATGAAAGCCGCAAGCGAGCGTCAGGCAGCGGGCTTCCTGTTGAGTTCGTCTTGGGAGATGCCTACGCTCTCAAGTTTCCCGACCAGAGTTTCGATCGCGCTCGGGCGGATCGTTTATTCATCCATCTCCAGGCCCCAGAGAAGGCTCTCGCGGAAATGGTGCGGGTTCTGAGACCGGGCGGACGCATCGTCGTCTCAGATCCCGATTGCGACACGATCTTCGTTGACAGTCCCAAATATGAGACTACGCGCAAAGTGATCCATTCCGTGTGCGATCAGTCGGGCAGCGGTATGGTTGGCCGTGAGCTGCCACGCCTATTCAGGCACGCGGGCTTGTCAAACATCGCGTGTGCACCTCGCGTCCTCACGATGGACCTGACGTTGATGCACAGACTGTTCGATGGCCACCTTGCCGAACCCGCGATGGCAGCAATGTTCGCCGCGGGCGAAATCGACTGCTGGTGGCAGGAGGCCGCGCGCGCCGAGGCTGAAGGACGCCTATATGCCGGCGTTACGGTCTTCACGACCGTCGGCGAGAAGATGTGACCGCCGCGGACACTTAGTCAAGAGTCTCCTGCGCCCCAGGCAGCGTAAAGGTGAAAGTGCTCCCGCCTCCTTCGCGAGACTCCGCCCAAATGCGGCCGCCTTGCACCTCAACCAAAACCTTGCAGACAGCTAAGCCGAGACCGAGGCCCATCGCGACTCCATCAGCGCCTTGCTCGCGATGAAACGGTGTGAAGACAGCTTCGGCGTCCTGCAAGCCGATACCGCGGTCAGCGACCGAAATCTGGACGCAGCCCCCACCCTCGGAAACGCAGACATCGATTGCGGTGCCTCGGGGACTGTATTTAACGGCGTTCCCAACTAGATTTTGCAGGATCTGTTCGAGGTGACGCTCGACTCCGAGAACCGTCCGATCTCGCAGAGACCCATTCAGACTGAGAACCAGCCCTGGTATCTCCTCACGGAGAGTGTCAGCGTAAGCCTCCAGGAAGCGATTGATGCTGATGGGCTCCAGTAGGAGCACTCGACCTGCCTGGACTCTCGCCAAGGTCAGCATGTTTTCGATGAGCCGGTGAAGCCTTTCCGATTCATGACCTAGGTCGTCATAGGTTTGGCCCAGCTCGTCCGGCGTGATCGCTTGATTACGCCTGAGAATCGACGAGAGGCCAAGAATGACCGTCATTGGCGTCCGTAGCTCATGCGAAACAAGCCCGAGAAATTCGTCCTTGGCAGCGAGTGCGTCCCGCAAGGCCCTCTCAGTGCGGGCTTGAGCTGCAATTCGTTCCTGGCTCTCGATGGTGGCGGCGGCGAGCTTGGCATAGATGTCCAGGAGTTGTAGGTCTTCATCAGGGGGCGTGTACCGCTGGACGAAGCTGGTGATGATCGAGCCGACGGCTCTGCCGTCCCGAGTGATCATGGGGGTTGCTTGCGCCGATACATAGCCCGCCTCCAATACCACTGACCGATGCGCCTTGAAGGTGGGGTGTGTGGTCATGTCCTCAATGATTCTCCTCTCACCGCGCATTAATGCTGCGCGCGCCTCTGGATCCAGGGGCTGAGGCAGGGAGGAGAAGTAGTCGATGTATTCCTTCGAGTAGCCCCTTTGAACAACGAAGGGATGACCAGTCGGGTCACCCGGCATGTCGCCGAGGCGAAAGCCGGGGACCTCAAAGAGACGGATGAAGCCAGCGTCTGCATGCAGCATGCCCATCGCCGAAGTCAGAACTTCGTCGAGGGCCGGCTCCAGTCCCTCGACTTGCGACAGACGCACCAAGAGCGACGACAGCCGGCGGTATCGTTCTTCACTCCGTTGCGCGGCTGACAACCTGAATAGGTGGTTGAGATCTGAAGTCGGAAAACCTTGGTGGGCTACAGTTCTGGCAGTTGCCTTTGTCATAGGGCTGTTATCGCCGTTATAGGGATTTCGCAAGGTGCGACATGCCAGATCCTAACAAGCTATTGGCGGCGCGTAACTACAACTCTTAGGGGTTTCAGCCAACTCGTTTGACTCTCGGCGCTTGCGTCCCGCCTGCCGCTGAGGCGTCACCCACTTCACTGCACCCCCATGGACCCAAGCCGATGGCGCGAGAACACTGGCCTTGGTTAGACGGCTAGGATGGCGTGATGCCTTTCGTCATGTGCATGGCCACTGACCTTCTAACCTGTTACTCAACCAATGGCGGCAATGGTTGCGGCGCTCGATCAGGCTTTCGTCAACCGACGCTTGTGAGACGCCTAGACTCCATGCACTAGGGTGGGCAAGCAAAAGAAGAGGACGTTAGGCGCGACGTGCTCGCGACCATGACGCACTCATACTTGATTTCAGTGCCTGCACACTATGACCACATAATCTGGCGCGGGTCGTCAGATCCAGGTCATCAAAGGGACAGGACGCAGCATCAATGCTCGACCATTGCCGCCGAAGCATTGTCTGTTCAACTCCAGTTGCAACCTTGAACAAGGACCGCAAGAGGACGGCTACCGGTATCCCATTTCCCTGTAATACTGTTGCGCGCCGGGGTGAAACGGCACGCCCACATCTCGCCCAGCTGTCTTCGAGTCGTATGAGAATGGCAAGGCTGTCTGCCGGAAGAGGTGACGGTTGTCGTCAAGTGCCTTGGCTAGCTGGTAGGCAAACTTTTCTGGCATGTCGTCGCGACAGCAGATGACGTGCGGCCCTCGGTAGACCGACCGGACATCGCGGTCGACACCGCGCACGAGTTCGTGCGGAATGTAGCCAGGCGAGCCGCAGACCATTTCGCTCAAGGGGCGGATTACCGCTTCCGGCAGGTCAAGAAACCGGAGCTCGTGGTTGAGGGACAGCTCAAGCCAGTGGCGCGCCTCCACCGAGTTGGCGCAATAGATCGTAAATGTTAGGACATCGAAATTGCCCGTGTGCTCCCACCGCTCTGGTACGGACGTTGGCCCTGAGTTGGCATTACCACTCCCAGGAAACTCTCCGCCGTAAGATAGGATCTCTTCACCCGATAGCCCGTAGTGCTGCCAGACAATATCCCATACCGGTCCGTAGGCGCTGCTCCCGCGCACGCGCACTGGAAGCCGTCCTTCCTTGATCTGCGATAGGTCGGTAATGTCCGTTTCGGCCTTCACGGCAACGGCGAGCCAGGATGGGTGCTCAATGCAGGCGATTATCCTCAGGTTCTTGCGCGGCCCGTCCTTGGCGTAGTCGAAAAGCCCCTGGTAGGCCCAACCCACTCGCATGGTGTTACCGCTGCCGAAGTCAAAGCGCCCGTCGGCGATGTGGCGTAGGAGATTCGTTCCCTGGCCGCCGCTCTCGAGCTTGGCATTGTAGCCAAATGGAATAAGTGCCTTAGCCGCAATCTCTGCAAGCGTGCAGAACGGCGTAGCAACTCCAACGCCTGCCCCACCGATCACGACGTTCTTGTCCTCGAAGCTCATCTTCTCTTCCCTTCAAGGCAGGGCTCATTGACGTCCGGGTCACCGTCAGGGGGTAGCCGGGCCAGGCTATGGCCTGAATTCGGCCGCTCCCTTCGGACTGGCAAGCCTTGGTGCGCCGCTACGCGATTACTAGTCTTTCGTCCCTGCCTCGGGCGCCGACAGGATAGCCGACCTCGCGATAATAGCGCTCGGCACCCACGTGAAGGGGTATGCCGATGTCGCGCGCAACCGAGCTGGGGTCATAGGAGAGTGGTAACGCAGTCTGGCGGAAGAGGTCGTGATTATGGTCGAGCGCACGAGCCAACAGAAATGCGAACTCTTCCGGCATGTCTTCACGTCCATAGATGACTTGTGGATCGCGATAGACTGACGGTACATCGCGGTCAACCCCACGAACGAGCTGGTGCGGGATATGACCGGGCGTACCTCCTGCGACCTCGCAGATGCGTGAGATCACTTGATCGGGCATCGAAAGGAAGCGCAGGTTGTGATTCACGGAAAGCTCAAGCCAGAAGCGCGCTTCTGGCGTGTTGGCGCAGACGGGTCGCTTTGGCCGGACACGCGGAACGGCCGCGGAATCACCAGCGGAACCTTCTACACGAACCTGCTGCGCTACTTGCGATTAGCCGCCCTGCCACACTGCGGTGTCCACATCTTCAGGCACTCAGCGGCGAAGCTACGTCGTGACTCCGGCGAGTCGGTCGAGAGGTGTCGCGCTTCCTCGACCACAGCAGTCTAGCCGTCACGACCACCTACCTGCGGCGGCTGGAAGGGCAAGCGGCCGAAGCTGGGAGAAGGTCACGGCGGCGTCGGGGTCTGAGGCTAGTCGTCGTGTGGCCTGCCTGACGTTAGGCGGATGCCGCACTCAGTACAGAACTTCGCCACTGGCATATTCATCGTCCCGCAGTGAGGGCATTTCATCTCACGCCTCTGTTCAACCGGAGACGAGTCGCGAGTCAGCGCGTCTACCACCAGCCCTAGCGGCCCACGCAAGCGATAGCGTGCGAGCTTCGCCGCGGCTGCTTGATCTCGCCCTCATGCTCGCGGACATAGCGGAAGGCCTCCTTCCCGGCCGCGTTTGCGCGAGGCCGAGCGAAGACGATTAGGCGATTGAGCTTCGGTCTCGCGTTCCTCAGGACCCCAGCTGCCTTCACAACGAGTTCGTCTTGTCGACCGGCCTTCGGCGCTGACGGCTCGCTTTTCACGGAGTGGTGGTCGGACTCGTCCATCAGTTTCAGGATCAACTACTTCGCAGGATTCGTCCAGCGAATCTGGGTTCAGAGGTGTCGGCCGTCCCAGAGCAACAGGCAGAAGGCCCCCGTCCCCGGAGCTGTCAGGCGTGAATCGATCAACGCACCAGCATTTGATCGCGCTAAGGTTGCAGTTGATTCAGGGGTTCCCCGCGCAGATTTCGTCACTGCCCTGCGCGAGCGTGTAGCCGCCGAACTTGATATGGCACCTGGCAGGAGGTGATTTCAATCTGGTCTCGCTGCTCGACGTGGTGACCGAGCAGCATCCTGACGGGCGCAAGAGTCTGCGCATCATGATTCACTACCGCTTTGATGGTGTAGACGATGGCTTTAGCGACACCCGAGTGGGCATAACGGCTGGGAGATCGGGGCTTCGAGTTGGCCGTGTACAGCGAACGCGAGCCGCGCGGCACGAACCTGTAACGTCAAATAACTCAGGCATGAAAGAACTCGCAGATATTGACGTGAAGAGTTTTGGCCAGTCGCTCAACATTGACGATTGACACATCTCGCTCGCCACGTTCGGTCGAGCCGATGTAATTGCGATGGAGCCCAGACTCGAAGCCTAGCTGCTCCTGAGAGAGCTGCTACACACTATAAGTGTGATAGTTAAATCTTGTCCTGCAGACGAAGCGGCTTGATGCGGACCGAG
>WHTK01000060.1 GCA_009377745.1 Dehalococcoidia bacterium | reverse complement strand
GCGCCGTCGCGCGTGAGGTCTCGGACGCGGCCCGCTCCACCGGCGTCGCCCGCCGCACCCGCCGCCCGAATGCAATCCTACTTAGTTAACCCGGGAAACGAAGGAAACCCCAGCCGTCGGGCCGGGGTTCCTTCTACCGGGGAGCTGGCAGGCTTCAAGCGTTCGGCGGCTGGGAACTGTCGATCCACCAGTTGGTGAGGTTGATGAGGTTCTCTTGCTGGTCGCCAGCCCGGAAGACCCTGTAGTTCCTCAGAGCTGGCCAAGCGACATTGAAGGAAGTGGCGCCACCTGGCCAGCGGATGTTGTACATGGTCTTGGCTAGGTAACGCTGAAGATCGTGGACGATCTTGCGCCGTGCCTCGACGTCAAAGTTGCTCGTGGCCTTCTTTAGCTCCGCCTCGACGTGGGGGTCTCCGGATCCATCTCCCGTGCGAGCAGCATCAAAGCCGTGGAAACCAACTCCACCAATTGGAGAGAACTCATAGACGAGACCGCCGAGCGCGTTGCCGGACGGATTAATGGGGCCGAGCTTGTAGGACAAGCCGTTAAACTTGCCCTGAGCCGTGCGGTAGTTGTTGAAGTAGTTGTCATAGGTAATGATGTTTTTCTTGAAGGTAAAGCCGGCCTCGCCTGCCATGCTTTCGAAGGTGCTAATGAAATCGACGTAACCTGCGCCATTCTCACCGGTTGTGATGTGATTGGAGGTAATCTCAAGGCCGTTTGCGTGCCCAGCAGCTGCGAGCAATTTCTTGGCTTCGGCGACATTTAGCTGGTAGTACTTCGCATTTTCTCCGAAGTCCTTGCCTTGGGGGTCAAGCCACCAGCCAGCGTTCTGATCGCCGCACTCAACAGCAGTGTGCCAGCGCTTGGTTACTTTCAGTCCCTGAGCTGAGAAGATATCCGTGTTGTACTGTGCGTCGAGCCAGGTATCGCGGTCAATTGACATAGAGAGCGCTTGGCGCACACGCTCGTCGCGCAGGTTTGTATCCTGCCAGCCAAAGATAGTGCGGCGGCTCTCGGTGTCGAGGTCGCCTTCAAAAAGGTTGATCTGCGGCAAGTCACGCTTCAGACTTAGAACGTCCGATTGGCTGATTGGGCCTTCAAGCAGAGCGCCGACACGGAACTGAGCTAATATCTGGGAGTACTCGCCCAAGACCGGGTAAGTAACCTGGTCAATGTAGGGTCGGCTACGATCCCAGTACCCTTCATGACGCTGGAACGTGAGAGCAACTGAGGGTTGATAATTTGAGAGAAGGAAAGGCCCAGAGCCGAGCATTCGCTGCCGCAGATCGAGATCTCTTGACTCTTTAGGAACTAGATTCAACAGGCCCCGGTGGCCGAGGAAGTTCTCGACGTAGACCAGTGGCTCCTTGAACTTGAATACAACGGTGCGTGCCCCAGGGGTCGTGACGGATAGAACAGGTGCGCCTGGATTCACGGAGTTCGCTAGCAGGTTGCGATTTGCGCTCTGAGCGCTGAAGCGTTCCCATGTATAAGTAATGTCTTCCAAATCCATGGCACGGCCATTGACCGGTGGCAGGTTGTGGAACTTGACGTCAGGGCGCATCCGAATAGTCAAAGTCAGACCGTCAGTGGCCCACTCCCAGGATTCTGCGACATCAGGTGCGATCTTCCCTGTGCTGGGTTCGAGCACACCAGGCTCATAGCGGAAAAATCTCGAGAAAACAAACTCTCGTAGGCCGGCGGCGGTGGGGCCACCACCGTGAGGGTCCAGTGTTGGCGGGTCCGAGTTGACCGTACGGGTCAGTGTGCCGCCACGCATGGCCTGATTCGTTGTGTCAACGGGTTTGGAGACGAGGCTGGAGGAGTCTCCACCGTCATCATCGCCGCCGCAAGCCGCCAGGAAAGCTGCTCCGATAGCGGTGGCTCCCGTCGCGGCCATGGCCCCGCGCCTACTCATCCGGCGGTGGAGAAATCTCTGCCAGTAACTTTGATTCACTCTTTGGCTCCCTCTTTGTCCCAGAAACTAAGGTCGCCGCCATTGTTAGTTAGAAATAGATGAATGTCAACATGATGAAAATTTCATGTATACATGCTTGTGATCTGGCGAGCCTCGTGAGATAAAAGCCTTGCCAGCCGCGAGAGGCCAAGGGGCTTCCAGGTTGGCCGTTTTCGCTAACCGCGGCCGCCTGTCGCACTGAACACTAGCGACTTGACTACCACCGGCACGGCACCAGCGGAGGGTAAGAGTGCTCCGATATCTATATGGTCAAGCTCCCGTAGATCGATGCCGTCGATTGAGATGATCGAAGTAGGGAGCTTGAGTTCCTCTTTGATGTGCAGTCCTAGGAGCCCTCCAATGTCGTTGTCGCAAACCAGAATCAACGGGCGGCCGTTTGTCAGCACCTGAGTGTCGCCGTCAACGATACCAGCGCAGACCGCATTCAGGCGGGCAAGCGTTGCAGACCCTCGCCAGCGAATGCTGATTGCAACAGGTGAGGAAAGGTGCTCAACATCGATTCGAGCAAGAGCCTTCCGAATTCCATCAGCGATCGTCGATGGATCGAGAACCGTAGGGGCGAGGTCGAGATCGGGAGTGATGACGGGCACGTTGCGAACCGGAACCGCACCGGCAGGCGAGATAAAAATTGTGCTCCCGCTGACCTGGACGGAGTACTGAGAAGCCCCAATCACGGTCGCCCGGATGCCGCGGACCGGCTCCTCCAGCGCCAAACCAAGCGACGGCAGGCGCTCGCGAATCTCCTCACCCAGGAGCTTCCCGAGGTCACCAAACGTCGTGACTTGACGGCCGTATAGGAATTCTGAAACGCCACCCGAGAAGACGATGGACTTTACATCCGAGCCGATTTTGTCCCAGGCAATGCGCACTAGGCTGTCTTCCGCTTGGGAGGGCGCACCATCGCTAATGAACTCGAAGAGGCGGTCCACCATCCAGGAGACAAGAGGACGAAGGTCATCTGGCTGAATTTGTGAGCCGATATCGAGTGAGATGCCTGTGGCGTCGCCGGCGAGGCGGCCAGCGGTCTCTAGCCGGACAATGGCACCGGCTTCGTCAAGAACGATGAGGCGGGCGCCGATGTTGAGGCAGCCAATCGCCCTGACCTCACCATCACTACAGACGGTGAGCTTCGTCGTGCCACCACCGACATCGACGTTGAGCACCGCCGCCCCATTGGCCCTTGAGCGTGCGATTGCCCCAGAGCCGTGCGCCGCCATCGTCGACTCTAAATGGTCGCCGGCGCTAACGGCGACGAACTTGCCCGCCTCTTCTGCGAAGAGCTCGGCAATTGCACGGGCGTTCTCGCGGGCAAGGGCAACACCTGTCAGGATCAGCGCGCCGGTATCGACATCGTCACGGCTCAGGCCGGACTCCTCGTACTGCTGATCGATGAAGCGGCCCAAGGCATCGCCATCGATGGTGTTGCCGCGCAGGTAAGGCGTAAGGAGGATATCGGATTCCTTAAGCACGGTGCGCGAGACTGTGACGTAGCGCAGGCCCTGCCGTTCGAGCTCAATCTGGGAGAAGACGAGATGGGAGGTGGCGGAACCGATGTCTACACCCACGCTTGTGAGCTTGATCCGATCTTCGTCCACCATGTGACGATCGGATGATGAGAACAACCCTGTCTCACTCATGATGAAGCCTCCCTTTGGCGTCTCCCACGCACAGTGACTACTACGCCAGCCGCTCGAGCACGGCCCACGGCCTCGGAAGCTTAAGCGCTAATCGAATATAGGTCGACGGGTTGGTCCAGCCCACTACATGCGCGACTGCGCCGGCTCCTCCATGGTGATCATTTCTAGGAATGCTGGGTTGCCGGCCTTAATAACTTGCAGCGCTCTCTCGATAGCGGGAACGATCTCGGAGGGCTTCTCCACGCGCTCGACGTGGACGCCGAGGCCGTCCGCGACCTTGGAGTAGTCACCTGTGAGGTTCTTTATTCCGAAGGCCTCCACGGCATAAGGCTGGAAGCGCTCGTAGCCACCCATGACAGAATTGTTAAGCAGGACCGTCAGGAAAGGTATGTGATTACGGGCCGCGGTCTCGATGTCCATGCCGCACATGCCGAGGGCCGCGTCGCCGAGGACTGCGATGCCGAACCTTTCCGGATCTGGGTTCGCCATGCTTGCGCCCATCGCCATGCCGACGGAGGAGCCGAGCTGGGTTGAGTTGCCCCAGCCGATGTAGCCGTTAGGCATGATGGCCTCATAGAACGGGCTGAGCTGATCGCGCGGGCTTCCGGAGTCGTGCGTGATGATCGCCTTGGTGCGATCGACCGTGTGCATAAGATCCCAAATGACCCGGTAGGGGTTGAGCGGCATTTCGTCAGAGGTGAGCTTCGGCAGCCACTTTTCGATGAATACCTTCTTGACCGACGCTATCTCTTCTAGGGTCTCGGTCTTGCCCTTGCGACCTTCGACGCCGGCTTGACGCCTGACCTCCTCGCTCAGCTGGGCAAGGACCAGCTTGGCGTCGCCGAGAACGGCGTGAGCGATGGGGTATTCCGCATTGATGTCACGTTCATCTAGGGTGCACTGGATCATCGTCTTGCCCGGAGGGATGGGGCAGGAGACCAGAGTGCGTGAGAGGCTGGAGCCGACGCTAAAGACGAGATCGGCTTTGGGCAGGAAGTGCATGACGCCGCCTGAGACGGCGGCACCGCCGGAGCCAATGGAGAGCGGATGACTCTCAGGGAAGGAGCCCTTGCCTAGCGTGGTTGTCATCAACGGTGCCTCGATAAGTTCAGCGAACTCAACGAGCTCCGCGGTAGCGTCGGCCTGTAATACGCCCTGGCCCACGTGGATCAGCGGATCCTTGGAGGCCAGCAGAGTGCGCACGGCGTCTGTGATGTCCTGGGGCGCGGCTGCGGACCTAGGCGCGCGGACCGGCTTGTAGGTGCTGAAGGCTTCGTCTTTAACCTCTGCATCCGCGACGTCGCCGGGGACCTCGAGCAGGACGGGACCGGGCCGGCCGGTACGCAGCAGCGTAAAGGCGCGGCGCATCATCTCGGGTATGCGTTCGGCAGAGTGAATACGGTCGGCCCATTTGGTGATGCCTGCATAGTTGGCAACCGCATCGAACTGGCTGGGCAGGCCTTGGCGCTGGCGGGACGGTCCGCCGGGCATGAGCAGGATCGGTGATGAGTCAGAGAAAGCCTGGGCGAGGCCACCGTAGGCATTCTCGATGCCGGGTCCGGCCTGGACCATGCAGACGGCGACGCGCTTGGGGTTCGAAGTCCGGGAGTAACCCTCCGCCATGTTGATGCCGGTGCGCTCTGTCCGGCAGATTATCGGCTTGATGTTCTCTTTAGCCGCAGCATCGATTACGGGGTTGCTAGGAAAGCAGAAGGTGTACTCGATACCTTCTGCTTTGAGGATTTTGGCTATTAGTTCGCTACCCTTCATGGTTCTCCTTCTCGCGGCATGGGCTGCTAGCTCAGGTTCCGATCATGGATTTTTTCTGGCACGGGCATGATGGTACACATAGATACCCCTGGATGATAGTCCTCTCGTATGTGTTAACCTAGTGAATTAAATAGTAGTGTATGGCCCAATGGCGACTAGATCCAAGGCGACAAGGCGATTGATGGAGCGCTTTCATAGCGCCGCACCGGGACGGAGGCATTGAGGCGCAGTCTGTTCCTGCCCCGACGCGTCTGAAGTGACAAACTGAATAAGCTCAGGCGGAGGGAGGTTAGGAGATGAACCTGGAGGAGTACCTGGCAGTTCCGTATATTCTGGTCATGGAGTCATTTGAGGGGCCGGACGGCGACTGGCTGAGACGCGCCTCCTACCCGGAACTGCCGGGCTGCGCGGTTGAAGGACTGGGCGCCGTTGACATCGTCTCGAAGCTGGACGAGCTGCGCGTCAAGTGCATCATGGAGCTCCTGGCCCGCGACGAGACAATCCCGGTGCCGCGCCAGCCGATCCAGGCTGTGGTCCCGGAGCTCAATCGCCAGCAGCTGGAGTTCGCACGCTGGCTGGTGGAACGCGGCCGGATCACCGATCAGCGCTGAGCCCGGATTCGAGGCCGAGTTGGGTCGCGGGTCACTCTACGAAGGGCCGGCCAAGGCAAAACCGATGTGATACCAAACCTGTGACAAGGCACAATTAGTTTCCCAGCTAAATTTGACAAGATGCAGAAAACAGTACTATAAGGACGTACTGGCTACGTATCGACATCATCAAATATGTACGGCTGAAACAGGAGGAATTCAGAAATGGCGTATACCGAACCCACGGGGTTCACCAAGGCCGGCAACCTCTGGTACCCGGCCTTGGCGACGGAATACGAGAAGTTCGTCGAGGAAGAGGGCCTGCCGACCCTCGGCGGGACGGGTGTTAGAGATATTCGCGACATTGAGCTCTCCCCCTGGAAGCGCATGGGCGGCAAGGGTGCATACATCCAGTTCGATGGCACCCAGGGCCTCTTCGGAATGTACGTTGTCGAGGTACCTCCGGGCGGCGCGCTGAACGCGGAACGCCATCTCTACGAGGAGATGTTCATCGCCTTCGAGGGTCGCGGCACCGCCGAGGTTTGGGGCAACGACGAAGACAAGAAGCTGACCTTCGAGTGGGGACAAGGCAGCCACTTTGCGATGCCACCGAATGCCTGGCACCGGCTGGTTAACGCGACATCGCAGCCCTGCCTTTTGCTAGCGATTACGAACGCGCCCCCAATAATGAAGTTCTTCCCCAACCGCAGGTTCGTCTTCGAGAACGACTTCGTCTACCCGGACTCGGTAGACAACGCGGAGCACTTCAAAGCGAACGAAGACATGGAGCCGCTGCCAGACAGCGGCCGCGCCATGATCCGCACCAACCTGATCCCGGACATCATTCACACCTATCTGCCGAACGACAACCATCGTGGGCCTGGTTCTCGGCGCGTGGTGCCGGTCATGTCCTCAATCAACTACATGAACGGCTTCATCACCCAGTTCCCGAACGGACGCTACGCTAAGGGCCACTGGCACGCTGCCGGCGCCGTTCTAATCTGCCTCACCGGACGCGGCTACAGCTTCAGCTGGCCGCGTGCTCTCGGCACGCATCCGTGGTCCGACGGCCACGCCGACAAGGTGATGCGCCAGGATTACCAGCCCGGCGGCATCGTCAGTGCTTCACCCGGCGGTGTTGGAAACTATCATCAGCACTTCTCGACCGGTAACGAGCCGCTGCGGATGCGCGCCATCCTGGGCGGCCTCGGCGGCGGCGGTCGCGTCGGCAAGCTGGTCCCAGGCGTCGGCGTCAACATGGACGAGGGCGGCAGCGCCATCGGCTTGTACGCTCAGGACCCGGAACTGGACCAGATTTTCCGGCGCGAACTGGAAAAGACGGGCACGCCCTACGACATGCCAGCAGAGGGCTACGAGGAGCAGCCCGATCACCCGGAGATCGACGGAGTAACGGTCGGCGTCTAGCCGGACAAGGGTTTAAACTCACTGGTGGGAGCCAACCCAGTTAGTGTGGCCCCACCAGTGAACACATAATCGCTGCCAGGAGAGTGATAGGCCATGCTCTCGAAAGAAGATAATGAGTTCTTCACACGGATCGGTCCCGGCACGCTGATGGGGGACTTGATTCGCCAGTACTGGCTACCGGCGGTGCTCTCTGCAGAGCTGGCCAGCCCGGACTGCCCGCCCCTGCGGCTGCGTCTCCTTGGAGAAGACCTCGTCGCGTTCAGGGACAGCGAAGGCCGTGTAGGCTTGGTAAGTAACTTCTGCGTCCACCGCGGCGCTTCGCTGTATTTCGGCCGTAACGAGCAGGGTGGTATACGCTGCGTTTACCATGGCTGGAAGTATGACGTTTCGGGCTCCTGCATCGATATGCCGAACGAGCCACCCGAGAGCAACTTTAAGGACAAAATCCGGATCGCGGCTTACCCTTGCCGCGAACGAAACGGCCTAATCTGGGCCTACATGGGTCCGCTGAACCCAGCGCCGGAACTGCCGGACTTCGAGTTCAACTTAGTACCGGAGACGCATTCCTACACCTCGAAGCGCTGGCAGTACTGCAACTGGACCCAGGCACTGGAAGGCGGCCTCGACTCCAGTCACGTCGCCTTCCTGCACAGCCGATTTAACGCCAGCGACAAGGAATTGACGCCGGAGGAGCGGCTGGACAAGTGGCGATCTATGGATCGCTGGCAGCGATTCGAGGTCGTGGACACGGACTTCGGTATCTATGTTGGCAAGGTCTCGCCATACGACGCGGAGCGAGACTCCTGGGGTATCACGCCCTTCATGATGCCGTTCTGGAAGTGGCTACCACGCGGCCCTCGACCACAACGCACCGCACCACCTGTTTCCACCTCAGAATCGACCCGCGGATCGATGGGTGGGTCGCTGATCAGCGGTCATGCTTGGGTGCCAATCGACGACGAAAACACAATGTGCTGGAGCATATCTTACCATCCACTGCGCGCTCTTGAAGAAGAGGAAATTCACGACCATCGAAGAG
>WHTK01000028.1 GCA_009377745.1 Dehalococcoidia bacterium | reverse complement strand
CTTCTCTCCCGCCTCTCGCGGGTGGGCGAGGCGGACGCTCAAATATTGAGCGCCGCTTCTGTCATCGGCAGGTCGTTTAGCTTCGAGACTTTGCGATCTGCCAGCGCGCGAAGCGAGGACGAGACGATCGATGCCCTCGAACGGTTGACGCGGCAGGGTTTTTTCCGGGCGCCGGCCGCTCAGGATGGCGATCTCAGCTACGACTTCAGCCACGAGAAGCTACGCGCCTTCGTGTACGAAGAGACCAGCGCCGCTCGCCGTAGCCGCCTCCATGCCCGCCTTGCGGAGGCGCTCGCCAGAAGCGGTGGGCGGCGTGAGAGCGCCATCGCGGCGCTCATCGGGCAGCACTACCGCCTTGCGGGTCAGGACAGCGCTGCCGCCAGGTACTTCAATCTCGCCGGCGAACGGGCGAAGGCTTTGCGAGCTAACCCGGAGGCGTTGGCTTACTTCCAGGCGGCGCTGGCCTCCGGCCATCCAGCCGCCCAGACACTGCACGAGCAGATCGGCGAGTTGCTGACGCTGGCGGGGGCCTACAGTGCCGCAATGGTGAGCTACCAGACAGCCGCGGCGTTGGCTCACCCGGCGCACGCGCCGGTTATCGAGCATAAGATCGGCGGCCTCTATCTCCGGCTAGGCGCCTGGAAGCTGGCCGAAGAGCATTTCACCGCCGCCGCTGAGGGTTTCGGCCAAACCGGCGATCAGGGTTTGCTCGCCCGTATCCTGATCGACCTCAGCCTGGCCGCTCACCGTCAGGAGGAGGATGTCGAAGCGGAGGCGCTGGCCGAGCAGGCGTTGCAGCTTGCGGGAGCCGGGTCAGACCGGCTGGCTTTGGCCCAGGCCTACAACATCGCAGGCGTGCTGGCAGCAGGCCGCGGCGATTTCGCCGCAGCGTTGAAGCACCTTCACCTCAGCCTGGAGACCGCGGAGCAACTGGACGACCTGAGCCCGCGTATCGCGGCGCGCAACAACATCGCGCTCGTCCTACGCGCCCAGGGTGAGCTCCAGGCGGCGGAGGCTCTCACCCGGACGGCCCTGGAGCTTTGTTTGAGTCAAGGTGACCGGCACCGGGAAGCGGCGCTGAGAAACAATCTGGCCGACCTGCTGCGCGCCGCCGGCCATCCCGAGGAATCGATGGCGCAGCTCAAGTCAGCCGTATCGATCTTTGCCGAGATCGGAATCGACGGGGGGAGTATGGAGCCGGAGATCTGGAAACTCGTCGAGTGGTGAGCACCTGAGCCGAGCTGACGCGGCTCGCCGGCTTACTCCACTAGCCTCGTCCTAGCCGAGCTGCTTTGCCAGGGCGTGAATCTCCTCCGGTGTGCAGGCGCCGGGCGTGAGCCTTTCCCTGGCGACGCGGTTAGCGGAGCGGCGCACTGCCTCGTTGTAGGGCGCCGGCACACCGTGCAGGCGGCCGAGCAGGACGATCTCGCCGTTGAGGAAGTCGGCCTCGATGCTGCCGGTGCCGCGCATAACGCTCTGCCAGCCGGAGCTTCCACCACCCGAGGGCGGAGCGAATACCGTGCGCGCCGTGAACTCATCCAGCGGCGTAACCGGCAGCTGCGCCTTCTCGAAAACAGCGCGCGCTTCGGCTTCGAGAGCGGCGCGAATGTCGGAGGTGTCGAACTCCATGCCGCAGGCGCCCTGTAGGCCATTGCCAAGATTGCGGATGAGCTTGGCGTTCTTCCAGCGCTGAATCTCCGCCAGTGGCTGGCACTTGAAGCCGGAGCCTTCGAGGCCGGCCGCGACCGCTTCCAGGGTTGCATCGATGCCTGAGGGGTAACGTCCCGAGTCGAGCACACCGGCGACCGGCGCCGAGGCGACACTGACAGTGCCAGGCTCGAGGAAGCTGGCGGGCATCAGGACGTTAACGCCGTAGACGTTGGCGAAGCGGCGGGCGGCGAGCCTCTCGTTCTCGACGCCGTTCTGCATACAGAAGATGGGCAGGTCGTTGCCGGCGCAAGCTTCGAGGTCGGCGAGCGCGGCCTCGGTGTCCTGCGTCTTCATCGTCAGGAAAACGACGTCGCCGTCGCGAAAATCGATCTGGGACGGGTGCGAGACTGCGGGGACTTCCTGATGCGTCTCGCGGTCCGGGTAGACGGCGCGCAGGCCCTCCTTTTGGATCATGGCGAGATGGGAGCCTCGCGCGATCAGCACGACCTCGTGCCCGTGCTCGAACAACCCGGCGCCCACGATGCCGCCGACCGCGCCGGCCCCGTAGATGATGTAACGCATGCTCTACCCTCCACCCCGATTCTAAGAGACTTTGGCGCTAAAGGGACTGAAGCACCGTAAACTAGCCCGCAGAGCAGCTTCGGAGGATGGGTGATGGCCAAGTCGATTTCGGTCCAGGAGTTGAAGGACGCACTGGCGGGCGAGGCGCCGCTGGCGGCGATCGACGTGCGCGAGCCGGCCGAATATAACCTTGCCCACATTCCCGGCGTGTTCTCGCTGCCGCGGCGCTGGCTCGAGTTCCGCCTGCACAGCTTCGTCCCCTTCCTCCACACCCCTCTCATCCTCTGCGACGACGACGGCCGCCGCGCCGCCCTGGCCGCGTCGACGCTCGAAGCGATGGGCTACAGCAACGTCGCCGTGCTGGCCGGCGGAACGAACCGCTGGGTCGCGGACGGAGAAGCGACGGAGTGGGGCGTCAACGTGCCCAGTAAAGACTTCGGCGAGAAAGTGCTGCTCCAAGGCAGCGTACCCGAGATCACGGCGGACGAGCTGCACGCCTGGCAGGAGCGAGGCGAACGCTTTGTGCTCGTCGATTCGCGCACGCCGGAGGAGCACCGCCGCATGTGCATCCCCGGCGCCCGCTCGATGCCTGGCGCCGAGCTGGGCCTGCGCGTCTGGGAGCTGAGCGACGGCGAGGAGACGCCTATCGTCGTGCACTGCGCCGGCCGCACCCGTAGCATCATCGGCGCCGCCACGCTGCAGCGCATGGGTGCCCGCAACGTCTTCGCCCTCAAGAACGGCACCTCCGGCTGGCGCCTCGCCGGCCTCGAGCTGGAGACCGGCTCCAACCGCATCGACCTACCCGAGCCCACGCCGGAGCACCAGCGGCGCGCCGAAGAACGAGCACGCCGCGTCGCAATCGAGGACGGTGTGCGCTTCGAAGGGATCGATGACCTGGAGGCGCTGCGGTCTCAGGCGAGTAACCGCAACGTCTACCTCCTCGACGTGCGCAACCGAGACGAGTACGCCGCGGGACACATCCCGGGCTTCGCCTGGGCGCCCGGCGGCCAGCTAATCCGGCGGTGATGAGGTCGCCCACGTCTCCGGGGTCGCTCTTCAGTTCAGCCGTGAAGGGGCGCGAGTGAATGGTCAGGTGGTGTCCCAAAGACTGATGCCGGAAGGCGCCGGTTTGCATGTGGCGGTGGAGTTCCCCACCCCCATCCAGGCCGAAGACTTCACCCTCTCTATAAGCGAGCTGGCGGTCGTGCCCAACGGTGGCGATGGACGGGTGATTGCATGTGGGCTAAGGAGCTCGGCGAGAACCTCTGACTTCCCGGTTGCCGCCCCATTCGCCGTCGATAGTGCAGCCGGTATGAGCATCGACACTGGGTACGGCTGGAGGTACGTGATTGATGCTATCGAGTTCGATGCGACGGCCGTTAGAGTGACTTACCACGTCGAGGGAGACATCGACGGACTCGTGGCGTTGCCGCCGCAGGCAGGAGACGAAGCCATAAGCATTCCCTTCCCTCAGGACGGTAGGTCGGGGGCAGTGCTCGTACCGGCGGGTCGCGCAGACCACGTGCGCCTCGTCTTCGAGCCGGCGGGCAGGCCGATAGACAAGGAAGTATCTCTGCGGCTCGTTCGTTCCGGCGCGGGCCTTTGGAGCGCACTGGACCTGCCAAGCCTGATTCCGGATGCAGCTGGGCTCACTGTGGAGGAAGGCGAATACGTCAGCATCCGCCTCACGGCACCGACGGCCTATACCGGACGCGGGGCACCTGGTAACAATGCGACGCTTACCGACAATCTCGGCAACGCATACCGCCTTTACCACGGCAGCGCCTCCATGCCGCCAAGGCATTCTCAGTGGGACTTCGTCGGCCCTCTGGCTATCGGCGTGTCTGAGTTGAGCTTGACGCTCCCTGGTTACTTGGCGATAGAAGAGGGAAGTTGGGAGTTGTTGGTGGAACTGAGGTGAATCGGTTGGATAGACATCCGAGATTAGACGTACTGATGCGACCTCGATGAGAAGACCGACGAGTCGGTCCGACCGACCAATCAAGACAGCCGAAGCCGTGAGTCTTAGGGAACTCCAAGTGCAAGCGCAGCAGTGTCCTGTGACACGATGAGTTATGCATTGGCGCGTGATAGTGAGCAGGACTTGGCCGACAGGAATCAACTGCAGGTGGTAGGGGTGGAACCCGATGGCTCCGTTCAGTTGAGCAGCGGCAGCATCCTAACCCAGCGCGAACTGGAGATTCTTGCCCACATGGCAGCGGGCCGGAGCAATCCCGAGATTGCCGCTGCGCTATTCCTTAGCGTCCACACCATCGAGTACTACTGCACCGGGATCTATCAGAAGCTCGGCGTGCGCAATCGTATGGAGGCCTCGTTGCTTTGCATCCGGTTGGGAGTAGTCGCAGTTCCGACAAGCGACTCCCCGCGAGCGACAAATAGGGCCATCCAAGATGCGCCCGAGCCCGACGACCGCCTAGTCTCGACCGACATGAATCGAGCGGGGAGGGTGTTCGGGAAGATGATTGGTGCAGGCATACTGGGTTCCGTTCTGCTGGTTGCTTCAGTGGTGGTGGTCGCCGTCGGCGCCTTCGGAAACCTGCCCATCCTGACGAACGACGGAGACGAAGGGGAGCGCGTTAACGCTGACAGCCAGGGAGGAGCGCCGCGCATCCATGTCGCCCAGGCTGTCACGACCTCGGTCCTTCCAGACGTCGGAAGGGCACCACTCGCCTCACGAGGGGATAGTGGATTCATGGTCGACCTCATAGACGACTATGATGCAGGCGGCTCGCGGGTCTTCGTCTACTCGGTGTCGACCTCATCAGACGTCCGATTTACGGATATGCTGGGGATTCCGCGCGTGATCAATCCGGACAACTCCATCGTCCTGCCGTCAGAGTACGGTCCGATTCACCAGGAATCTCCTGTCAGACAGTACCAAGGCAAGGCTGTCGAGGCCGCGATATTCAAGGCCTCTGCCATCCAAAATGGCGCTGTGCTGAGATTCGGCCCCTTCCTGCAGGGGCTGACAGAAGGAATACAACTAGAAACCACTGGCGACGATGCCGGCGCAGGCCTGGACCTTGTCATAGGTGGTGAACCTTTCGTCGTCGTTCTCTCCCATCTGGACAACAACCTAGCGGAGATTCGATTTCAACCGTTGCTCAACGACGGTGGTATCGTCGCGAGCCATCCAGGCTCAAAGATATCGGCCACAGTTGATGGAAGGGCAATGCGGGAGCTTCGCGGCTCGACAAGCTTTGCGAAAACCGAGGACCTGGACGTAAACGCAAATCAATCAACGTTCGTACTCGAGGGCGTCGTGAACGGCACTTCCGCCCTCAGTCTCGAAGTGGACACCATCGGTCGTGTAGTCAAAGGCAAATGGGACTTTCAACTGAACTGAAGCTAAGTCGTGGCGGCTTCGCTAACCGGCTCAGCTCATTCCCTCGGCATTGGGACAGAAGGGAGGAAGTATGACAGTAATTGCAGCGGTGTTCGGAGCCACTATGGTGGCTGTGCTCGCCCTCCAGAGCCTCCTGAGTGGATCGACCACGGAATCGGTCGCCCCTCACGCGTCAGGACCGGCAACGGAGCAGCATTGTGTCGGTCATGTCGACGCGATGGTTCGACCTGATGGCGCGGACCTGCGCTTCGACAACCCATCTCCTGCATGCTTCGAAACGTTTGACGAGGCAATCGAGTCTATCGGTCTCGACCCAGATGAATACCGGCCGCAGCGATAGCGTCCTCCACATGGGTGTCTCTCTTTCCGGTTATAAAAACGATACAGACCGTGCCTTCGCTGAAATTGACAGGTTATGCCTAACTGCGATTGATAATTGCACCAGCATTAACAAGTCATTCTCGGGGGTAACACGGATGGACTCTCAGCCAGCGGACAACCGAGCAGCGTGAACTGGCATGGCGACTACTGCTGCTCGGCCACGCTCCGCTCGTCTCGCCGCTCCGGCCTGGCTCAACCCGCGCCTGCTCCTTGGAGCAGCGATCTTTACCGTCGCCGTGGGTGGCGGCCTCGTGTTCTGGGGCGCGGCCCGCGACACGGTGCCGGTCCTGGTCGCGGCCACTGACCTCCCTCCGGGACATGTCCTCCGCGCCGAAGACTTGAGCGTCGCGGAGGTCAGGGTGGAGGGCCCGCTCGCCGCTCTCTCCATTTCGGAGGCGGAGATGGCGGCTGTCGTCGGGCGGCCACTGTCGAGTGGCGTCCACGGCGGAGCCATGCTTCTGCGTCCCGACCTCGCAACCGGCGAGCCGATAGGGCCGAACGAGGTTGCCATCACCGTCCCCGTGGCGGCGGAGGCGGTCTATGCCGGTCTGCGTCGAGGTGACGCGGTCGCGGTGCTGGCTACGCGGGACATCGGGACAGCGAATAGCCAGACTTCGACGCTGCTTGACCGCGTCGTGGTCTATGAGCTGACTCGCGAGCCCGGCCGCGTTGCCGTGAGCCGGTCGTCTGAGTCGGGCGGCGAGGAACGCGGCCTGACCAACGTCACTCTTATCGTGCCCCGTTCGGAAGCCGAGCGTTTGGCACATGCCTTGGTCAACTGGGAAGTCACGCTGGCCATCCTCCCGCCGGGGCCGGCAGAAGGGGCAGGACCATGAGCCAGCCAACGGAGTGCCTCGATGAGTACCGGTGCGGGCGGGAACGCGCGCCGGGTGCTCCTCGGTATCGCCGACTCCAAGCGTGAACGGGAGCTCCGCGACCACCTAACAGCGGCGGGGCTGGTCATCGTCGAGCGCTGTCTCGACGGGCCGTCCGTGGCAGATCGCGCCCTGCGCTACGACTCCGACGTCGCCGTCGTCGCGAGCGACCTGCACCAGCTCTCGGTAGCGATCCTCGGCTCACTGCGAGAGGCGAGGCTCCCGGTCGTAATGCTCGCCGAGTCCTCGGACTATGAACGGTTCCAGGAGCTCGCGCATCTCATATCCAACCGTAGCTCGCCGTCTGAGATGCTCGACGCGGTGCGGCGCGCCGTCGAGTTGGGCGTGTCGTACGCTTCCGCTCCGGCCGAATCGCTGGACCCGGACTCCGGATCAGGCGAGTCCCCCTGGCAAAGCGACGGAAAGGTGCTGGCGCTAGTCGCGGGCAAGGGCGCGCCGGGCGTGACGACGGTCGCCATCGGCCTCGCGGCAGCCCTGTCGGATGCCGGACGGGATGTCATCCTCGTCGACGCCGACGTCCGGGCCGGTAACGCGGTTTCTTACCTCGACCTCAACCCTGCCCAAGGCATCCTCGGACTGGCAGCGTCGCGCCAGGACGGCCACTTGCCGCTAGAGGATGAGCTGCAGGATGGCCCCGGATTCCGTGTGCTCGCGGGACTCGAACGCCCGGAGAACCACAACGCCCTGCGTCCCGAGCTCGCCGCCTCCATGGTCGCGGCGCTGAAGGAGCAGACAGGGGTTGTGCTGGTCGACGCGGGGCAGGTCACCGCCGCGACACGCTCGCCCTTCACGGAGGCGCTGCTGCGTCAGGCCGACGGCATACTCCTGATCTGCACTGGTGACCTGACCGGCGCCTGGAACGCGCGTTGCTGCCTGCGGCATCTGGTGGAAGGCATGGAGCTGCCCCTGGGCGGCGTGGCACTGGTGATCAACCGCCACGAGCGGCGCGGCCAGTACGACGCGGCGGAAATGAGGTCGGCCCTCGGCACCGAGGTCCTGGGCGTCGTCTCCGAGGACAGGACGGCGGCCAGAAGGTCGGCGGCGAGCCAGGTCCCGATCACCGCGGCCGGCGGACGAGTGCGGCGGGCCTTCCGTGACCTCGCGGCGGGTCTCACGGGCCAGGCGACACCGGCGCCTCGGAGCGCAAAACGGCGCTGGCCGATAGGGCTGAAAGCAACGGCGGTGGGCAGACGATGAACGAGACACTGAGGGAGCGAGAACGCGGACTGCGTGACGAGGTGCTGGAGGAGCTGCGGCGTCAGATGGACGGCGGGGCGCTCCTCCAGCCCGGCCAGGCAGAGGTTGAGCTCGTCCGTCGCGTGTCGTTGGCCCGTCTCGACGCCTTCAACCGGCGCGCGGCTTCGCTGGGGGACTCGCTGCTTGGCGACACCGAGGGCGTTGTGCGGCGGATCATGGATGACATCCTCGGTCTCGGCGCCCTGCAGCCGCTTCTCGACGATGGGTCGGTGGAGGAGATCATCGTCAATGGGCCGAACCGCGTCTTCGCGATCGCCGGCGGCCGCAAGCGCCTTACGGACGTTGAGTTTGCCGACGACGAGGAGCTCCTGCGGCTGGTGCGGCGGGTGATCGGGCCGATAGGACGGCGCCTGGACGACACGAATCCGATCGTCGATGCTCGGCTGCCAGACGGCTCCCGCCTCAATGCGGTCATCCCGCCCCTGACCTCCGGCTGGACCTGCCTGACGATCCGCAAGTTCCTGCTCCGGGCTCACACTCTCTCGGACCTGGTACGCCTGGGCACGTTGACGGATGAGACCGCCGCTTTCCTGGAGGCGTCCGTGCAGACGGGGCTCAACGTCCTGATCTCGGGCGGCACCGGCTCAGGCAAGACCACCTGCCTCAACGCGCTCTGCGCGGCAATCGGCGGCGCCCAGGAGCGCGTCGTCACCATCGAGGAGACCCAGGAGCTGCAGCTGGAGTCGATGCTGCCGGACTGCGTCAGCCTGCAGGCGCGGCTGCCCAACATCGAGGGCGCCGGTGGCGTAGCAGTACGCGGTCTCGTGAAGAACGCGCTGCGCATGCGGCCCACTCGAATCATCGTCGGCGAGGTGCGGGGCGCCGAGGCGCTGGACATGTTGTCGGCCATGAACTCGGGCCACGAGGGCTCGATGTGCACGATCCACGCCAACGGGCCGAGGCAGGCGCTGGCGAAGCTCGGGCTGTACGCCCTTATGGCCGAGGAGGCGCTACCGGCGCACGCGGTGACGGAGATGATCGCCGAAGCGGTCAACCTCGTCGTCCACCTGCGTCTCGACGCGTCCAGCGGTCGCCGCATCGTTTCCAGCATTTACGAAGTGACAGGCATGGAAGGGGACGCGCTCTCCGGCAGTGAGGTCTACGCCCTGACCGAGACCGGTCTGGAGTGGACGGGCATTCGCCCGCGGGCCGCGGACCGCATCGAGGGCTATGGCCTCTCCTGGGAGCGCCAGAACAACGGCCACCGGCCGATCTGACGCCACCTTTAGAAATCGCCAAGGCAGGATTAGAAATGGAGCACCCAGAACTTAGCAGAGTTTTAGAAATCGGGACCGGAGCATAGGGGCCGAGGAACCCTATGGCACTCTTGCTCTCGCTCATGCTCGGCCTCGGCCTGTTGCTGGTCTACCTGTCCTTGACGACGCCGGCCAGGCCTGCGCCTGCGCCACGGCTTCGGCAGCCGGGCAAGGTGGAACAACTGCTGCACGAGGCCGGCGTGGAAGCCGTCAGCTCACGCGACTTTCTCCTGATCAGCGGCGCCTCCGGCCTCGCCGTCTGCCTTGGCGCGCAGATCGTCCTCGGCTGGCCGCTGGTCAGCCTCGCCCTCACAGGCGTCGGCGCCGCATTGCCGGCGTGGTACCTGCGCAACCGGGCCGACGGCCGGAGAGCGGCGCTACAAGGCGCCCTCGCCGACGCGGTCGACGCCGTGAGGTCCGGCGTGCGCACCGGCATGAGCGTCGAGGAGGCGATTACGGGCCTCGCGGCTAACGGTCCGGCCGTCCTGAGGCCAATCTTCCGAGACATGGCGCGGGACATGCGGCTGAGCGGCTTCGAGGAAGCGCTCGGCCGGGCGCGGGACCGGCTCGCCGACCCGGTGTTCGATGTCGTTGCCCTGTCCCTGCGCATGTCGCATCAGGTCGGCGGCCGCAACCTCAGCACTGTGCTAGATGGCCTCGCCGGCACCGTGCGCAAGTCGGTGCAGATCCAGCGCGAGGTCCAGGCGCAGCAGGCCAAGAACGTGCTCTCGGCTCGCGTGATCGCCGCACTGCCCATCGCCCTGGTAATCGTCATCCGCGGCGTCAACCCTTCCTACCTCGACGCCTTCGGCACGCCGGAAGGCCAGGCGGTCATGGCCGGCTGCCTCCTGAGCGTTGCGATCGGCTACGGCGCCATGCTCTGGGCGACGCGTCTGCCGGCGGAGGAGCGGGTGCTGCAGTGGTAGTGCCCCTGGCGCTCGGCGGCATGCTCGGGCTCGGCCTCTGGCTGATGCTGACCTCGCTGCCCTGGCTAACGCCGCGCCCCAGCCTCTCGGAACGACTCAACCTTCTGACGGCGCGAGGCCGGCTGGAGCACGACCGGCAGCATGCGCGCACCGCACCGCTGTTCAAGTCGCTCTTCCTTGAACGCCTGCTGCGGCCGGTTATGGAGGATGCCGGCGGCCTCTTGGCCCGCCTCATGACGCGGACTGGTATCAGCTCCGGCGACCTGGAACGGCGCCTTGCCCTTGGTTGGCCCGGCATGGACCCGCCCCACTTCTACGGCCAGAAGCTCACGACCGGCACCTTCCTGCTCCTGTTCTTCCCGCTGCTCAACCTGTTCGGCGTGCATCCCTTCGGTGCCTGGCCGGTGTGGGTCTGGCTCGGTGGCTTCGCCGCCGGCTTCGCAATGCCCGACTGGATGCTGGAGGCCCGCCTGCAGCGCCGGCGCTGCACTGTGCTCATGGAGTTACCGGCGATGCTCGACGTCCTGGCGATCGCTGCCAGCGCCGGGATGTCACCGGAGCAGGCCCTGCACGAGGCCAGCCGCCAGATGCGCGGCACGCTGGGCGACGACCTGAACGAGGTGGTCCTTGAGGCGGGACTCGGCACGACGACATACGCGGAAGGGCTGCGGTGGATGGCCGAGCGGGAGCAGGTTCCGGAAATGATCGCCTTGGCGGACGCCTGGCACGCGGCGCTGGAGCAGGGACTGCCGCTGAGTCATTCGATGCTGACGCTCGCCGAGACGGTTCGGGAACGCAAGCGCGCCCGGCTCCTGGAGGAGGGCGGCAAGACCAGCGTGCGGATGCTGTTCCCGGTGGCGCTGTTCATCTTTCCGGTTTTCATCGTGGTTCTGCTCTATCCGGCCGGCGTCGAGCTGCTCGGTCTGGGCGGTTGAGAAGCGACACGCGACAGGGAGGTAGTGAAGTGAGAACAAGGAGACAGGGCTGGAGAAGAGTGGTCCGGGACGAAACCGGTCAGACGATGGTCGAGTACGCGCTGGTCGCCGCCCTCATTGCTGTGGTCTGCCTTCTCGCGGTGAGCGAGCTGGGCGAGGCGATTGTCGGGGTGTTCGAGCGTATCCGGGATGAGATTGCGGATGTCTAAGGCCAGGCGGGCCAGCCTTCGCCGGGGCGAGACCGGCCAGACGATGGTCGAATTCGCCATCGCCATCGGGCTCGTAATCATCGTGTTGATCGGCGCCGTCCAGATCGCGCTGGTCTATCACGCCCGCACAGTGACAACGACGGCCGTGCAGGAAGGGGCACGCTTCGCCGCCTCGGAAGGCCGCACGGCGACGGACGGCATGGAGCGCGCCCGCTCGGTCCTCGATTCCGGCCTGGGCAGCCGGAGCGCGCAGTTCAGCGTATCGGCCGAGGAGAGCGACGAGTCCGTGACCGTCCAGGCGCAGGGCGACTATCCGCTGATCATCCCCTGGGTGAGCGGCGCCTCGACCACCATCTCCGCCACAGCGGAGGTGCGCAAGGAAGGATTCCGCAGTGGTCCGTAGACGGCTGCTCCGAACCGGTGAGACAGGCCAGGCACTTGTCGAGGCGGCGCTACTCTTGCCTGTCCTGCTGATCATGGTCTTCGGCGTCGTGGCCGTGGGGAGGGTGGTCCAGGCAAAGATCGCCGTGGAAGCGGCGGCGCGCGAGGCCAGCCGGACGCTCGCCTCGGCGGCGTCGGAGCAGGAGGGACTGGCCGCGTCGGTCGAGACAGGCAGGTCAGTCGCGGAAGGCTACGGACTCAGTGGCGAACGATTAACCGTGGACGTGGCCTCGAACGGCTTCACCCGCGGCGGCAGAGTGTCTGCCGAGGTCAGCTACAGCGTTGTCTTGAGCTTACCCCTGATCAACCTGGCGGACGTCGTCGTGTCGAGCACGCACACCGAGCGCGTCGACCTCTACCGCAGCCGGGAAGAGGTGTCGGCTCCATGAGGTGGCACAGGCTTCGGTTCCGCGGCGAGGATGGGCAGGTCACCGTATTCGTGGCCATCGCCATGCTTGGCCTGATTGCGGTTGTCGGCCTTGTCGCCGATGGCGGCAGGGTCTTCGCCGAGCGGCGCGACCTGCAGAACGTAGCCGACGCGGCGGCCCTCGCCGGCGCGATGCAGATAGATGTAGATGCCTACCGGGCGTCCGGAGAGGTTGTCCTGGACGAAGGCGCAACTCGTGAGGCTGCCGTCGAGTACCTCCAGGATGAGCGCGATGTCGAATACGCCGTGCAGGTCAGCCAGGCTTCGGTGGAGGTGGCTGTCTCGCTGCAGGCGTCCACCACCTTCCTGAAGCTGATAGGGATCGATGGCGTCGGCATCAGCGCGTCTTCGTCCTCGTCGCCGCGCCACGGCATCTCGGAGGCAGGGGAGTGAATAGCGCATGACTTCGATTCGCTCGACACTGGGTACTGGCGTACTGGCCGCCATTCTCGTGCTTTTGGCTGCGTGCAGCGGAGACGACTCGGAGCCGATGGCCAACTCGACAAGCCCGGTATCTACAGCGTCAGTCACCTCAACTGCCACGCCGGCACCCACGGCCGAGGAAGCTGTAATCCGCGATTATGGTCGCTACTGGGAGATATACGGCGCTGCTCTCCTGGAATTGGATTCCACTGCGCTCGCGGATGTGATGACCGGCCCTCGCCTAGAGCGCGCGCTGACTGAAGTCACTAATCTCCGGCAGCAAGGGCGAGCCGTGCGCATCGAAGTTGAGAACACGCCGCTGGTCGTCAGTGTGAACGGCGCCACGGCAGTTGTCCTCGACACCTACGAAAACAGCAGTCACTTCGTCGATCCCGTCACGAAGGCAGCTCTGGCCAGTCCAAGTGCGCCACAGACAATCCGCGACAGTGTGACTCTCGTGCGGGTGGGTGACGTGTGGAAGGTTCTCGATACGGTTCGAAGTGAAGGTCCACCATGACGCGGCCAGCACGCCTTCACACCAGCATCGCCAGCCTGATCCTTTTCCTTGGATTCTGGCTAGTAGGGGTTCCGCCGGTCCTGGCGGACGATCCCGACGGCCCGTACGTCCCCGATCCGAACGCACCTCGGGCCGAAGCGTCAGTGAGCGTCCAGTCATCAGGCGGAGGCGTCACCATCCGCATTGCGGTCCAGGAGGCATCACCGGGATCTCAGGGCTCGGGTATCCCGGTAAGCGGCGGCGGTGGCTCGACCAGTTCCGGCGAGGCCTGGGATTGCCGTGTCGACATCATGAACATCGGTAACGCAACGCGGGCATGGTTTGTGGAGAACGCCCCTCAGCATCCTGGTCACGCGCCGTGGGTGGTGAACTGCACCAACGGATACATGAACATCGTCTGGTTGCCGGCAACGACCGACGACTCGGACATCAACATCGTCATCGAAACGGGCGACCCATCTGTCGATCCGCTTCTGCTCGCCGCCGAGCTCCTGGACGAGATACCAGTGCCGGACATCGAGATCGGCGCCAACCCGGCCACCGGCATGGTGGCGGTGCCATCCTGGTTCTGGCTCGACGGCTATGATGGCAGCCCCATTGTGGAGTCCGCTGCGCTGGCCGGCATCACGGTAGAAGTCGAGATCACACCCACTTCGTCCCGCTGGGTATTCGGCGATGGGGCCACGCTCTCGACTGCCTCGTTCGGCGCCGTCTATCCGGAACCAAGCGACATCCGGCACACCTACGAGCGCTCTTCTCTGAGCGCAGGCGGCGCTTATGCCGTGAGCGTTGATCTGACCTTCGCCGTGCGGTTCCGAGTGGTCGGCGAGGACTGGCAGGACCTTGAGCCCATCACTAGGTCGTTCAGCTCGGAATACCCGGTCCGGCAGTTGCAGTCGGTGCTGACGGGGGAGTGAGCGGCATGGCCAGCGATACCAAGCCCATGCAAGGGAGCAACGAGGCACGGACCAGAGACGTCCTCCACTTCGTGGTCTTCTTGGCAATGGGGATCAGTCTAGCGGTGGTGCACTGGTTGCTCGCCGGACCGCCGACTCTTCCGTCGCTCGACCTCGACCATCTGCAGAGAGCTTTAACGCGATCGGAGGTATCGTCGAGCGACGCAATCAGCGTTGCGCGCGCGGTTGGCTGGGCCGTGCTTCTGTATCTCGGTTTCAGCACCGCCCTGCGGCTGCTGGTGGGCATCGCCTGTCGCTTGAGCGATGGCTCGGCGTGGTCGGTGGCAGCGCTCCGGTTCACGGACGTCGCGACGCTTCCGGCTGTGAGGCGCGTGGTGGATGGGGCAATCATCGGCATAATCGTGCTCGGCTTCTGGATGCGGGAGCGGACCGGCGCAGAAGCGGGCGGCATGTCATTCGCTCAGCCGGTTGTCGCATCCGTCTCCGCACTGCATGGTGCTGGGCCCGACCAGGGCGTGGTTCAGTTGGTGGGAGCAAAGCAGGCTTCTTCGGTAAGTGCGTCCTACGGAGTGAGGGAGGGCGAGAGCCTCTGGAGCATCGCACGGCGTCTATATGGGGACGGCAGTCAGTACGTGCTCCTCCAGGAGAATCAGCTGTCGCCCACCGGCGAAAGCCGGGACGGCCGTCGACAACTTTCGGCTGGGTCAGTCTTGAGCCTGGCCCTGCCGACGCCCAACCTCTGGGTCGAGGAAGACGTACTCCACTACCGTGTCCAGGCTGGCGACTCGCTCTGGCGCATCGCAGAGACCTTCCTGGATGACGGATTCCGTTGGATCGAGATCTGGGAACTCAACCGCGGCCAGACGATGACAGACGGCCGATCGTTCCATGACGCCGACCTGATCCATCCCGGCTGGGTACTTGCCTTGCCAGTAGCGGCAAGCCAGGCTGCACCGCCAGAGGCTGCGGAGGAGGGAGAAACAGCGCTGCCAGTGGCCACGGCTACGCCGATGCCAGTGGAGCCGACTCCTGTCACGGAGCCAACGCAGGTCATGGGAGAAAGACCCGTCGCGCCTGCTACGGAGACCGACGACACCGGCAGCACGGGTGGCGGCTTCACTGTGCCCTTGCCGGGTCATCTTCCCGTCCTGGCAACCGCCGCTGGCCTCGCCTCGACTTACCTGATCGTCCGAGGCGTATCCCGACGACTCGCGGACCGGCGTTCGAACCCACGCCCGGCGAGGAATGAGAAAAGGCCTACGGGCGACGCCGGGCGGGTGGTGCTCGCGGCTCGGGCGCTGATGGCCGCTCTCGACGAGGCCGGTTTCTCGGAGTCCCGCCTTTCTCTGGTGCGGGAGGCAGCGCGCTATCAGGACTGCCACGTCGAGTGCCCTCCCGGTGACGCAGACGCTCTTGCTGCCCTCCACTACGACCTCGGCCGCATACTGGCCTGCGGAGTAGACGCGGCAGTCCTGAGCCAGACGGAAGTACGCTTCCGGCTGTCCCGCTTCCAACGCCTGGCTGGTTTGCTTCTGGACCGGGGAGAGAGCAGCAGCCCACTGCTTGTCCCCGTAGGCGGTGCCGACGGTGGCGTCTACTACCTGAACCTGGCCGCCTGTGGCGCACTGCGGGTGGCTGGAGCTCCTGAACAGTCGCGCCTGATCCTTACGAGCTGGCTGCAGACCCTGGCTGCTACATGCAGGCCCGATGACCTCAGCGTGCTCCCGGATAGCGGTCTGGAGGAACAATTGATTGGACCGGCGACTGCCGGCATCGTCCCTCCGCATGAGCAGCTTACTGCGGCCGGCGTTCTTGATGAGCTTGAAGACATCATCCTGGCGCGGGAGAAAGCATCCAGTGGATCGCCGGCCCAGAGCGTCGTAGGTCTCCTGAAGTTGGACCACTCGATATCTCCGTCACGGGTCGAGACGGTTCAGAGTCACGGCCTTCAGCACAACCTTGTCCTGGTCATGGTCGTTGAGGAAGACAGCGAGGCGCTGGCTACAGACTTTTCGGAGGTCGTGATCGCCTTCAGCGATTCAACCATCGCAGGTCAGTTCGAGGGTTGGGACGGCGAGGGTGACCTCATCCTGGTGCGCCGGAACCACCCGCCGCTCAGCCTCTATGCCACCGAGGTGCGGAAGGACACGGTCCCTGCTTTCGCCGGTGGCGACGACTACCTGGACGACCTCGTTCTCGCCAAGGCCGGAAACACAGTGGCTCCTCCACTCCCAGTGGAGGCCTGGGAAAGTTCGGAAGAGGCTGCACCTGCCGAGGAGACGGAAGAATCCGACGCCACGTCAAGCACCGAGCCATCAGGGCAGGAGGGTCTCTGGGCTGACGAGGCGGCGAACGACGATGGCCTCTTCGAGCAGGGCGCAAGGCTGCCTGCGACGCAGCTTGGACTCGAGATCCTCACACGTCCAGCCAGCACTCCTTCGAATGGCAAGAAGCCGGACACCGAGGTGTCGCCGGTCTTCGCAGTCCAGGCCTTGGGACGGTTCGAGGTGTCCCATGCTGGAGTCCCTGTAGAAGGCTGGAAGCTGCTGAAGTCACGCGAACTTCTCGCGTATCTCCTCTGTCGCGGTGGGTCGTCGGTGCCGCGAGAGGAGCCGATCGAGGCATTGTGGCCGGACGCGCTACCCGAGCAGATGGAGAAGATGCTTTACAACGCGATGTACTCCCTCCGGGTCACCCTCAAGGAGGCTGCCGGCGCAGCGTGGGAGGCGGGAATCTTCCCTACCCGACCCCAGGTCTGCGTTGCCGACGTGCGTTACTTCAGCTGTGACACCGACGCATTCAACGCTCACCTCCGGCGCGCTGCTGGCCTGGAAAGGGGCGAAGCTCTAGTGGAGTACGAAAGAGGTCTCGCCCTCTACAAGGACGACCTCTTTGCCTCGGAGTTCGAATGGTCGGAGCCATTCCGCCAGGACTACCGTCGCCGCTTCGTCGAGGCTGCGAAGGCCGCTGGGAAGCTGGCTCAAGAATGCCGCGATGCGGACCGCGCAATCCGTTTCTACGAGATGGCGCTGGAGCGGGCGCCCATCGATGAAGACTCCGCCCGGGGCCTCATGCGCGCCTACGCGGCGCGAGGCGATGTCAACGGCGTAAAGAAGGTGTACCGCGTCTTGGGCGCCTCTATCCGGGAGGAGCTCGAAGACTCCGACGCACGGCCCCTGCCGGACACCGAGTTGCTCTTCGAGGAGCTGACGCGACAGCCGCGAGCACACGAATCCGCCTGACCCGTGGTGGTCGTTGTGTTCGTCCTCGCGAGTCCCCTGGTTGTGCTCGCCGTCGAGCGAGCGATAAGGCATCTCACCCTGGCCGGCGAAGTGGCCGGCAACGGCGCTGGACGCAGACTGCTGCCCTGGCAGGTCGAACCCACCTCGTCGAAGCTCCGAGTCCTCGTGAGCGGCTGCGTCCCGCTCCTCCTCGCAGCAGCCGCGCTCCGGTTCGACGCAGGACCGGCGATACTCGTTTCCGTCGTCTTGCTAGCTTTCCTCATTTGCGCGGCGACCGACCTCCTTTGCTATCGCGTTCCGGACGCCGTGACCTATCCCGGCACAGTCCTTGTGCTTGCTGCAGCGGCCGTCCTACCGCAAGGCGACCTTACAGAAGCGGTCTTGGGCGCTCTCATCTGTGGAGGCATCTTTCTGTCGCTCACGCTTCTCACGCGGGGAGGCTTTGGCCTGGCAGACGGCAAGCTGGCGACTTTCATCGGCGCGGCCCTCGGCGTCACACGCGCCATCGACGCCGTCGTACTTGGCGTCGTGATCGGCGGTCTATGTCTGCTGTTGTTGGTATTGATTGGCGCGGTCTCGCTGCGGCAAGTGACTCCCTACGCACCTTTTCTCGCAGCCGCGGCCATCGTGGTGACGCTTCTGCGCGGCACCGCCTTCGCTCCTCTTTAGCTCTCCGATCAGCCGCTTCCTTCGCAGTTAGAAGGAAATTAGTAGCCGCAGACGCTGGTTAGGAATCCTCGAGCCCGATCCTAGAAATCGCCTGGAAATCGCCCCCTCACCTTAGCTCCCAGTAACCCGCTCACAGCGGAAGGGAGCCATTATGCGAGGAATCCTCCTCGTCACTGTCGTAGCCACCCTCCTGGCCTCGGCCGCATCGCGCGCCGAGGCTCATGGGCCAGTCAGCACTCTTGATACCGAGCAACGGGCATTCGTGCTGCCAGTCGTGCTCCAGATTCCCGACATTCCCAATCCGCTGGACCTGCTCCCAAGCCTCGACCCCCGCAAGCTCGCCGGAGACATCCTCAACGCCGTCCTCAACGAGATCGGCGGAGCTCTCCTTGAAGCGATCCGCAGCTTTGTGGATTGGGCGATGGGCCTGGGCGGTTCATCGCTCAACTTCGTCACCCAGACGCCCGCGGCCGGTACCTACGACAGCACGACAGTCCGTTCACTCTGGGACTTCTCCCGCGCCGTGACCAACGTGGGGCTCGCGGCCGTGCTCATGTGGGGCGGCTTCAACGTGATGGTGAAGCAGCAGATCGGCACGCCCTACCACGACGTCATGGAACTGCTGCCGCGCGTCATCCTCGCGGCTCTCGCCGCCAACCTGACGCTCGAGTTCGTCCGCTTCCTGATCGACCTCAACAACGCCTTCTCTGCCGCTGTTGGACAGGTCGGGCTGCCCGGCTACGACGCTGCCACGCCCACCCAGGAAGGCATCGCGCTGATCTTCGCGGCGCTGACCTACGGCATCGTCGCCGTCCTCCTCGTCTTCCAGATGCTCATGCGCCTCGCCCTGATCAACATGCTCATCGTCCTGGCGCCGATTGCGGCCCTGCTTTGGGTGCTACCGCAGACTCAGGGCTTTTCACGCTGGTGGATGGACCTCCTGCCGGTCACGGTGTTTCAGCAGGCGATCCAGATGATGGTCCTGCGCCTCGGCTCCGCCCTCATGCTGGAGCTCACGCCGGGCGACGTCTCGAATGCCCTGCTGACGCTGTTGCTCGGCCTCGCGACCTGCTGGCTAACGCTCAAGGTGCCGTCGCTGATGCGCAGCCGCTCTGCCCAGGGCTCGCTTGGGAACGTCGCTTCTCTGCTTATCGCGACCAGGGTGGTCGGTGCGATGGCCGCTGGGGGAGCTGGCGCGGGGGCGGCAGGTGGGGCAGGCCGCTCGGCTGGCGCGGGCGGCGCCAGGTAGGTCCCGGCGATGTGGGAGGCAGCCGAGCAGGAGACACCCGATGTCCTGGCCAGCCTTGGGCGGGACGCTCTGAAGATCGTGATCCCCCTGGGCGTCCTGGTCTTCGTCCCGGTCCTGATGCTGGTTGCCCTCTTCGGCGGCCTGCCGGAGAGCACGCGCGCAACCGGAGCGCCAGGCTCGATCACGCAGGTGCCGGCGGACCACCTGGAGGTGATGCGACAGACCAGCCTGAGCACGGGCATCCCCTGGCAGGTGTTCGCCGCCATCGCCTTCGTCGAGAGCGGATTCGGGCTGAACATGGGACCGAGCAGCGCCGGGGCCATCGGCTACTGCCAGTTCATGCCGGCCACGTGGGCGGCCTCTGGCGTCGACGGCGACGGTGACGGCATCGCCGATCCCTCCAACTACAAGGACTGCATCCCCGCCGCTGCACGCTACCTCCAGGCCAATGGCGCGCCGGCCGACCTGCGCAGAGCCATATACGCCTACAACCCTTCCTGGGCTTACGTCGAGAAGGTGCTGGCTTATTCCGCCGCCTACGGCTATACGCATTCGTCCAGCATCCCCGGGCGCGCCGTGGAGCTGGCCCGCTCGAAGCTCGGCTCGCCCTACGTCTGGGGCGCCGCCGGGCCGGAGACCTTCGATTGCTCGGGCCTGGTCCTCTGGGTCTACGCCCAGCTTGGGCTGAGCGTCCCGCGCACGGCGCAGATGCAGCACGACTGGGCGGCGCCGCTGGAGACCGCCCACCTCCAGCCCGGCGACCTCCTGTTCTACGAAGGGACCTACCAGAGTCACGAGCGCATCACTCACGTTGGCATCTACGCCGGCGGCGGTTCGGTAATCATGGCGACCGCGTCCGGAGACTTCGTGAAGGAAGTGCCGCTGTCAGACCCATACTGGCGCAGCCACTTCGCGAGCGCTGGCCGGCCGCCCTATTGGGAGGTGAGCCCATGACGGGTCAACGAGGAGCGATGTTCATCCTGGCAGGCTTCGCCGGACTGCTGCTGGTGATCGCCCTGTTCAGCGGCTTCCAGGGAGTCAATCGGTTGTCCGGCCGGGGCGACGATTCGGTGGCGGTCGAGGCCGTGGCGCGCCAGTTCGCAGAGGCCTATGGCACCTACGACTACCGGGAGCCGGAGCGCTTCCGGGAACGGCTCCTGGAGCTTACGACCGGGGTGGTTCGCGCAACGGCGGCGAACCCCGAGCCAGACCCCGTGGCCATTGGTCAGCGCCGCGTAACGACCTCGCGTGTCGTGAGTGCCTCCGTCAGCGCCCTGTCGGTGGATGCAGCCGCCGTGTCGGTCACGGTAGAGCAGGTGCGCAGGAGTATCGACCCGGAGTCGGCCGAGCCGGTCGAAGAGCACGTACGCCAGCGCGTGAACTGCCGCCTCGTCCGCGAGGGCGACCGGTGGCTGGTGGCGGAGTTCCGCCTCATGTTCGAAGAGCCAGTTAGTTAGTGGAGGTCAGAGTAGTTGGACCAGATCAATTCGTTGTTTGAAAACTTACTGAACATCGGCACCGGTGTGGGTGTGACGGTGTCGGCGTTTTTCATTATGTGGGGCGCGTTTCAATATATGGCGGCCTCTGGGAATCCGCGCCAAATGGAGTCAGGCAAGTCAGCGATGGTCAATGCTCTCGCGGGATTGGCGATCGTGCTGATGGCCCGCGTCATCGCCGGAATGATTCAGAGCGCGATGGCGAGCTAGGGAAGGCATAGATGACGGCCTCCAAGGACACATCAGTGTCCAGACATATGTCCGCTCACTTATTGGACGACAACCAAGGGTGCCGAACCGATACCAAGACTTTGGACGGGAAGGCGAGGCTCTTCCGTGCCCTCGGTGATCCTTCCAGGTTGGCTGTCTTGGAGGCGCTTCGCAGGGGGCCAAGGTGCGTGTCGGATCTCGTCGCGGAGACACGGCTTTCACAGCCAAACGTCTCCGGGCACCTCGCTTTCCTGCGCGAGTGCGGGCTTGTGAAGCGGGAGCAACGTGGGCGATTTGCGTACTACACGATTGCAGCTATCGAAGTCGAAACTATCGTCGCATCGGCCGAGTCGCTCTTGTGTACCGAAAGGAAATAGCCGGGCACGAGAACGAAGCCCGACCGGAAGACATGGGTTATTAAGTCCGGTCTTTCTGTAGTTGACCATCGGCAGGATCGGCGCGCGACATCTGGTGAGCGGACGTTGCTACGGCGCCGGTTCGATCACCCAGGACTCGACGAGGTCCGGGTTAGGCAATTCGCCGCCACAGCCCCAGTTGACCAGAACGATTGCATCGCCGCCGGTCAGCAGCTCGCGATACGCCGTGACGCCGTCGGCGGTCACGTGGCTGAACACCACGGCGTACTCAGCCTCGACATCGAAGGGGCGATGGTTCGTCAGATATACGGCATGAAGCGCAAGGTCGGTAAAGCTGGGTCCGTCGGCACTCCACTGCGTGCGCACGGTTTCGCGGGCTTCATCAGCCGGCGAGAAGTAGCCGGCGCAGGCGGTGGACGGAAACGTCTCCGCACGGTCCTCAAGGGGGATACGGTCGCACGCGATGCTATCAACGCACTCGCGCATCACAAGCATCGAGGCGAGACGATCGCTGTCACCCGCGAGCACCGCTTCAATGATAGCGTCGACCACGGAAATGCCGGTCTGATGTGTCCCTTCCTGGGCGGGTATGGAGGTCTCGGTCGGCGAGGGGACGGCGGTGCTCGTAGCGGTTTCGCTGTCCGGAGTGGCTGGCGCCTCGGTTGGCGCGGCGGCCGTCTCCGATGGGACGCCTGTAGGGGATGTGGTCGCGACCGGAGGGCTGCTTCCGCCCGCACATGCCGTCGCGACCAGCACACCTGCGAGGACAAACGCCAGGCGAAATGACTGTTGGAGCATCAGCGAAGGAACCTTTCCGCGCATGCCAGGAACGAATCCGAGTTCGATGTTCCGGTGTAGACAAGACCACGCGGCGTAGCCACCTCGAAGGGACCTTCGAGGTTGACGACTGCGACGAGCCGGTCAAGGTCAGCCTGCGTATAGGGGATGGCCGGATCGTCGCGCACTTCTAGGTCGTCCGCCGCCACGCATTCCGCAAACGGCTCCCAGCGGGGATTCACGACGGGATCCTGGAGCTTCTCGTCGTCCGTCAGGTTCCGGTCGTCATACCGAGTAACCTCAAGGAACCCAGTCTTGTCCAGGAACAGCGGATGCTGGCGCGGCGGAGGAGCGTCTTCCAGACTGGAGAACACCGAGTTTACCGGGCTTGATACGCTCGCGGCGCGGGCGGGAGGCGGTTCCACTACAGCCAGTGGCTGTGGCAGGGGCTCATCCGAGCCTCTGAGGCTCATGAGTCCGACACCGAGCGCCAACAGAAAGAACCCCAGCGCGCCCGCACCGACGGCGCCGAGCGAGACCAGCTTCAGGAGCTTCAGGAGTCTGCCTCCTTCTGCGGCCTGGCCGGCGAGGAAAGGAACTGCCAGGGCAGGGACTCCTGGGCGAGACTGCTGCCAGGTCGCAGCGGCAGTCCGGGAGCCGACGCCCAGCTTGGAGAGGATTTCGGAAACGTGAAATTTGGCCGTGTTCTCGCTGATGCCGAGCCTGTTAGCTATCTGCTCGTTCGTCAGCCCTTCTCCGATCAGGGTCAGGACTTCCCACTCTCGGGGAGTCAAGATATCTTCATAAGGGGGACGGCCTCGATTCATACTCGCCGACTGTAGCATGGGCTAATCGCTGTTTTGCCCACCCGATCATGTGTTCTGAGCTGTTGGCGAGAAGCGCCTTCCGCCGGCGGATCAACCGGACGCCGGAACCCGTCGGGGCGGTATCGCTACTCTTGCTCCACACCCTGGAGGAAGGTCTGCAGTACTCGTACGCCAAGAGGTCGGCTGGCTGCCGAACGGCGTGCCGGTGACTCCCGACCCGGCCTCAAGCACGCGGCCGCCAACCCTCACGCTGAAGATGACGCGTAACCTCGCGGTACCGGGGACCTTCGCCTCCTGCCAGCTCGTGGTCCAGAGCTCCGTGACCAACGACTTCGACACGCCGGGCTTCAGCGTCCCCACCCCGGCCCAGGAGTGGCTCAAGCCGGGCATCGACTACGCCATCTACAGCGCCGAGTACCTTCCGGTACCCGTCCTGGACCTAGGGGAGTCGGTGGAGATACCGATCGTCCTCAAGCCGGAGCTGACGACTTGGCTCTACTCCCGCCCCGAGGTGCAGATGTACTGGTCTCTGTACGAGCTGTGGTTCTCGCTGTACGCGGGCGGCACCGTCAAGCTGTACGCCGGTTCCGGCGCCACTCCTTGCATCGAGGGCGACGCGCTCGTCGCGCCCGCGGCCAAGGGCGTCCCGGGCTGGGAGTAGGTAGGCTGTGCAACCAACGGCCCATCACACCAAAGCGGGTCGTCAATCGATGGTGGGCGTTTGTTAGGGTGTAAGTCTCTCCCACCTACTTAGGTAGTTCCGTCCTTCCTGAGTCGGCTCGACGAAGTCGCCGCCACCCCTGAATGCGTCCAAGACCCTGGTTAAGCGCCACTGGCCGTTCACGAACTCCCACTGCGTGATCAGCGCAACTCTGCCAGGGCCCGTTTGCCCACCCGGCATGGGCAGGTTATGAATCGCCGTCAAAACCACGCTGTACAGCCTCGGGGCTTCAGGTGGAAGAGACTGATCTGGGAAGCTGATCGCATAGGCCCGCGGAGCAGAGGTGCCGAATTGGTCAGTCGCCCCTGAAATGGCCAATGCCCCGAGACGCTCAATGAGAGCAAGGATGGAATCGACTGAAACATGGCCGCCGCGGTCAGAAGCCCAGTATGAGAGGGGCACGCCATCGAACGGTTGACCCACATTGGCACAAGCCACCTCAGGATCGACTAGCCGAACGTCATCCTCCGTGCACACGACACCGCGGGGCTCGATCCTGTCGCGGAAGAAGGCCGAGTCACGGCCGCTCAAAGGACCGGAAAGTGTCCTGGCGAATTCCCGAAATGATGCTTCCAGCTCGTTAGGAGCCGGAACCTGAGTGGCACCAGAAGTTGGCGTCGCTGCTGCTGTATTGGTGGCCTGGGGCGACGGCTGGGCGGTAATTACAGGTAAAGGCTGACTCGTAACAGCCGGAGAGGGCACCGACGTCGCGACCCGTTCGGACCATTGGTAGAATCATCGTCGCCTCCACATGCTGTCAGCAAACACAGCGCGATGATGGAGAAGAGTGCAGAACCGGTGACACGAGCACCTGCATCCCGAGTCGTTGCCCTGCTACTGGTCGCGGAGGGTTGATCCATCCCTCTGCTGGTAATGTCCGATTGAGTGTTCATCGTTTTCCACTTGGTCAGTATTCTTTGCGCGGATTCGTGGAGTCGGCGTCGGCAGGCGGGCCGTGCCGGCTTCGTCACAGCGGCGGCAGGAGGTATGAAGGCGGACCCTGAGGGACCGGAGGCTGCGGGTCAGGAGGCCCGCACTTGCGCTGCCAGAAGGTGATGCCGCTGTCGCTGAACCCGAGTTGGGCGGCCGAGCCGTCGCTCGCCATGAGCAGCGCGATCATGCTCCCGCGATTATGTAGATCCGGGAAGCCGGGCGGAGATTGCCAACGCGTGACGGAGTAGAGGCCCATTCGCGATAAATTCTGGGCGAGCAGGTACTCGCCGCCCTCTTCAAGACGTGGATACTCGCCGTGACAGACGGAGCCGGGCAAAACGCGAACCGTGGTGGTCCCGGGGGTCTCGCCGGGCAAGCATTGAGGTCCATACTCGCCTGGGCAGGGCATGAGGGTCGGATCGATCAGCGTGACCAGACGCGCCGCATCGCCCGCCTGCAGGGCATCGAGCACGGCGTCGACGACTACGATGCCCGAGCGACGCGACGGGGATACGGCGGCCAATCCTCCCGGCGGTGGCGCGACGATGTACTCAGGCAAGGACGACGGCACGCATGCCGCCAGGCCGACGATGCTGCCCTGCCTCTCGACCAGATATTGGATCATCCATCGATAGGGCAACTCCTCGATGAATACCTCGATGACGTGGTCCGCCTCCGGTTGGTAGCCGGCGGGCACGTTCGCAACCGAGCGGACTGAAGTTGCCTTCTCGGCGATGAGACGCAGGCGCGCCTCGACCTGAGCTCGCGGCAGTGACGCCGGAGCTGTGGCGCAGGATTCTTGGAAGGGTATGGTTTCCCCCGGCGCCAGCGAGCCAAGCAAGCCTGCCACGTCGTGCGCTGCGAGGAGCGAGAGGAGACGGTCCACGGTCGGACTGCCTGTACTCACGGCGAAGGCGTGAGCCGGTGGTGGGCGTGGCAATGCCGCCTCGGGCGGAAGAACAAGGAAGCGGTTGTAGTTCTCGGAGATGTTCGGCGTCGCGCCGAGGAGGAAGGCTCCGGACTCGGCACCAGGAGGCAGGTCGCCGTTGTAGATAGCCACCTCAACAAGCTCGCCCTGCCGGACTGCAAAGGTCCACGCCTCCGTAACGCCGGCACCCGTGTCGACAGCGAGAATGACTTCGACGGGGTCGCCGCCGGCTACTGCGTAGAGCGACCGCGACGCCGCAGAGAGGCGCGCCGTCCAATCAGCCTTAGGCACGCGCGACTCCCTCGGGCTTGTGGCAAAGGCTCCCATGGACTGGACAGCGATCTGTCGTTCCTCACGTGCCGCCAGATTGGGGAAGCGCCGGCTCAATTCAGCCTGAGGCTCGCTCAACAGCGCTTCGATCAGACGATTGAGCTCGGTCTCAGCGGTGCGACCGGCAGGCGCGAACGGCGCTGTAGTGCCCGCCGGTAGGAGCGGGCCGCCGGTAGCTGAGCGCGGCATGGGTGTCGGCGCCGGCCATTCCGACTCCGGAGGCAGGACGAGGAAGCGGTCGTACTCATCCGCAGGCGACGGCGTCAGCGCCCTGGGACTCCCCGGGTAAGAGGCATCCGGATAAGGACTGCCGGTAATCACGATGTCTACTACCTGGCGGTCCTTGATAGCGAACCTCCAACCGTTTGGCGTCTCACCACCGTCATCCACTGAGAGGACGATGTAGTAGTCATATCCAGGGTCGGGGCTGACGGGTACGCCGCTGGAGGGCGGCGGTTGAGGCAGCAGCAGATCGGAACTGGCAGCGCCAAATGCTGCATGGAGGGACCTGCCGGCGGAACCGAGACGCGACGTCCAGTCGGCAAGCGATAGATTCTGGGCGTTGCCGAGGCCGACAGGCCCGCCGATTACCGCGCCCTCCCGCGCCGAGACTTCGCTGAACGTGCCGGCGAGCGACTCGGCGTCCTGGCTGAGAAGCCGCTCGATGATCCCGTTCAGATTCGCGTCGCCGGTGCGTCCATCGGGAGCGAAGGGCGTTCCGTCCGGTTCGCGCGAACTCATTAGAAGGATGCCGACGACAAAGGCGACGATCGCAGCCACCGTGGTAACCGCGGCCACGCCACCTGCAACCTTGATAGCGGTGGGTGATCTCAGCTTCCTGAGTAGACCTGTAAACCCGACGAGCAACCCGTATTGGGGCCTCGGCTTCAGGGACTTGAACATTCCAGCCGCGGCAGTCCTATCAGGAACCTCGAGCTTAGAGAGGATTTCGGCTACGTGAGATTTGGCCGTGTTCTCCGAAACGCCGAGGCGTTGAGCTATCTGCCCATTAGTCAGGCCTTCGCTGAGGAGCGACAGCACCTCCCACTCCCGTGGCGTGAGTATGTCATCGTGCTTCGGCCTTCCGCGTCTCACGTTGACAACTTATCAGGCCTCCTACTGATTTTCCTCACCCGGACGTATGTTCGCCAGACCAGTTCACCCAACCCTCATTGATTAGAAACGGGTAGGGTAATTCGCCCTGGAACCGCCTAGTGTCTTAGTGATGCCTCATCCTGACAGCCAGTTCTGGCTTCCACTCCATTTCGAGACGACACGGTCTGCCCTCCGAATAAGGGGGCACGAGTGGCTATGAACCGGAAGCAACCTCCTCAGATGCGGAAGAAATGCCAACGCTGCCGTACCGGCCGACTGGACAATGACTTTGACGGATTCGTCTGCCTGAATTGCGGACACTCCACTGGCCCTGCTGACAAGGACAGCCAAGAGAGGGCTCCTGGGAACAACTTGTCTACGAAGTTCAGAGCAAGCACAGGCTCGACGACAGCAAGTGAGAGGCGAGTGTGGGCAAGCTCCTCGACTCGCTCAACCTCGGGCTGGAACGGCTCTGGCCTTCAACGCGTCTAGACAAATATGAAGGGATGCGGCCTTTGAGAAGCCTGGCCTGCCGGGCGTTGTTGATGGCCCTGGTAGGCGCGATTGTCGGTGGCTGTTCGACGGCAAGGGAGGAGACCTCGGCCGGTGACGGTACCCCGCTATCTCAGGCAAGCCCCATTAGGCAGGCCACGGCTCGACCGCCGACTGCAACACGTGAGCCGGCGTCAACGGCACCTTCAGCAACCGCTCCACCTCTACGGACACCTACGCGCAAGCCTACTGGCCCCCTGGTCGTAAGCCCGACCAGGCAACCGTCTCCTTTTCGGCCAGACGGGGAGCTTCAGCCGCTCCTCGAAACCATCCTGGGCAACGAAGCGGGTTCATACGGCGTCTACGTCAAGAACCTCGACGACGGCCGCGGAGCAAGCGTCAACGCCAATGCAGCGTTTCGGGCTGCCTCAATTTTCAAGCTCTTCGTGATGTGGGAGACGTTTCGCCAGCAATCATTCGGTCTCGTCGACTTCGATGACCTGATGGAAATGACTGCCTACCACAAGGAATTCGAGCTGGGTACGAACGCGGTGCAGGTTGGCGAACTCGTCACGGTCAGAGACGCACTGAGCCTGATGATGTCGATCAGTGACACGCCGACGGCAGTGCTCCTCCAGGACAGCATCGGCTTCACCAATGTCAACGCCGCACTCGAAGCGCTCGGCATCTTCGATAGCGGCCTCTTTTATCCGGGCGACTCCCTGGCGACGGCGCGCGATCTCGGCGTCCTGCTGGAAGTGATTGCCGAAGGCGGATTACTGCCGGAAGCGTCGCACGAGGCGATGATCGAGTTGCTGCTTTCGGAGCAGACGGATAATGGTCTGCGAGTTGGCGTCCCATTGAGTGTGGGTGTGGCCCACAAGACGGGGCTGCTAGAGCGGGCGCGCCATGAGGCGGGCATCGTTTTCGCACCGAAGGGGACGTATGTGATAGCCGTCCTCTGGGACCGCGAGAGCGACACTAACCTGATCGAGGTGATCGCGGCTGCTGTGTTTGCGCACTATGACCAGCGATAGTGAGTGATGGTTGGAGAGCGGCATCATGGAGGTCAGGAGGCGATAGGTCTAATGAACGGATGGTATGAGCCGGAGACCGCGGAGCTCTACGACCACTTTGCCAGAACGCATGCTCTCTACCGCGAAACGAGCCGCGACCTGGTCGACCTCGCCGGGATAGAGCAGGCGGCTTCGATCGTCGATCTAGCCTGCGGAACGGGAGTGACAACGGAGGCAATCCTCGCCCGAGCCCGCCCAGACGCAATCGTCACCGCTATCGACGCCTCAAGCGCCATGGTCGATGTAGCTCGCCGCCGCGTATCCGACCCGAGAGTACAGTGGAGAATCGCACCTGCGGTAGACCTCGCGGCACATCTAGACGCGGCAGACGTGATCGTCTGCAACGCGGCGATCTGGCAGCTAGACATGGAGCGTGCGGTTGCGGCGGCCGCTGCCGTGCTGCGCCCTGCTGGCCGCCTTGCGTTCAACATTGGGCGGCAGTTCCTGATGCTGCCACTCAGTCCTCAGGAGCTACGACCAGCCAAGCCCACGTTCTTCGACCTGATACAGGCGGTGGCCGTCCTTGAGTATGACTATGCGCCGCCCCATCCAGTGCTCAGGCAGGGGCGGCTTCTTAGCCCAGAGGCCATCGAAGAGATGCTGAAGGGTTGTGGGCTCGAGCTGGTCGAACAGAGGCTCTTCGAGTATGAGAATTCCGCGGAGAGTCAGCTGGCATGGTTGCGGGTCCCGATCTTCGCCGACAACGCACTCCCTGGGATGGGCTACGACGACCAGATCGACGTATTCACGAAGGCGTATGGACGCCTGGATAAGTCCGTGACGTCTAGGAATCCGTGGATGGCCTTCGTGGCGAGGAAGTCATGAGGTCGCGAGTACCCTCAGGCAAGAGGACTGCACGGCCATTGTCGGTGGCCTGCCTGCTAGGCCAGCCTTACAAGGGAGTGCTGCAAATCCTGCAGGTGGGCATGGCCGTACTTGCTGTGCTGCTGATGCAGGCATGTTCCGGCAACTCCGAGGAATCTCCCCTCGCCTCTCCCGTTCAGAGCCCGCTGGCGCCCACTGCGCCGGCGACAGCAGGCAATAACCCTGGAGAACAACTCGAGTCCAGTGCTTTGGTGGAAGTGGCAAGCGGGCGCAAGCTTTCCCTGGATGCGCCGCTTGTCTACGCCTCGTTCGCCGGCGACGGCAGTCTTCTGGTCTACGACACGGCGCGGCGAAATCCGTCTGCTGGCCTCTTCACGGTCGCGCTGGATGACCCTAACCTGCCGCGCACCCCTCTGACGCATGGCACGATACCTGCCGTGAACTATGACGGAAGCTTCATTGCCTTCTATCGCGAACGTCCGGGCGATCCGAACCGCGCCGATCTGACCGTTCGTGAGGCCCGCGGCACTGAGGTGGTCCTCCAACCGAGCGGTACGCTTGCCGCCTGGTCGCCGGACGGACGCTGGCTTGCCTTCAATCAGGTATTCGACGCCTCGACTCCAGAGCGCATCTTCTTCGTCTTCGATGCTGAAACCGGCACGACGCGGGAGGTCGATCGCCTCGTGTTTGAGGGCGGTGGTGACTTCCGAGTCCCCTCGGAGTGGTCGGCCACCAGCGACTACTTCCGCCACTACGGCGGCCGTGCTGCTTCGCCGCTTCGGGACCATGAGGCCGTTGAAGTAACGTCACATGCCTGGTGGGTAGCCAACACCAACGTCCGTATGGCGCTTGTGACCGACGGCTCTTACTTCGGGCCGGTTAGGCTCCACACTCAGAACCTCGATTCCGGCGTAACGACCGAGCTACCGCTCGGTGATGGCCTCACCGGCGCTGGGCAAGGTAACTCTCCCTTCTCACCGGACGGTCGCAGCTTTGCTCTCGTTTCCAACCTTGCAATCCCCGGCATAGCGGCGGGCACGCGAATCCTCAATCTCCAGGGGCAGCAAATCGCGAAGGTTGCCGGTGAATTTGAGGCGTGGTCCGCGAGCGGCGAGTTCTTGATGGTGCGCGGGGCTAATGCGTGCCCCGGTTTGACTATCTTCCGAATTTCCGACTGGCAAACCATCCACTGTCTTCGCGACCAGCAAGGAGCTTCAGTGCAGGCCGAGTTCTCGCCGCAGGGCGCCCAACTCGTCTACCTCCAGCCGCAGCCTCGAACTAGCCCTGGCCAGCCGGTGGTGAAAAACGTCGTAAGCATCCTGGATCTCGCTTCGGGCCAGGAGCAGATGATTGGTGAGTACGTGGGCTGCGTGCAGTGGTCTCCGGATGGACGGTGGCTGGTTGCCAGCACAATCTGCGAAGGGCCCTAGTCTGGCGTGGCATCGACCACCGAAGTGCCTCCCACCTACCTCGAGGCCGGAGCCGTTGGAGGTGGATATACAGGGCCGCCAACGCTTGGCACGAAGTCTCCGATTCGAGCATTGGCCGTTCCCGAGAACATCCCACCATCGGGTTTGGAGCAGAACGCGGTCCAGGTGAGCTGTCCGCCAGAATCGGCGAGAGTCATCGAGGTTGGAGTGCAGCCGGGCCACTGGGCCAGGGCGGCCTGTTTGACGGCGTCCGGCCCGACGAGCACGGAGGCCAGATCGAGTGGTTGAGTGCCCATATCACCCTGCCAGGCATCGCGTTCCTGCCAGTGCCACGGATCGCTGCGCGCGCCGGCCGGGACAGTGACGAAGATGTCGCATTTGTCGGCGTATAAGCCCCGGATGTCCGGATCGTCGGCGGGCGCGAACTCCTCTTCGCAGCTGGCGGTCGTCGTGAGAAAGCGGAACTGGATCCATTCATTGGCGCCGTGGACGTCGACCTGCTTTAGCACGGCGTCCGGATGCATAGCTATGACCGTCTGCTCCACCTGCCCCGACAGTGTCAGAAAGGCACCTGTGTCCGAATCCTCAATAAGTACGTCTACACTTGGCTCCGTTCGATTGACAAACACACGATCTAGCACCGTCGAACCATCAGAGCTTGCCCCAAAACTCCAGGGGCCAAACAGCATGAAGGCGGCTACAAGACCAACAGCAGCCGCGGCCAATCCGGGGGTCATTACAAAGGACATCGGAGGCTTGCTCGCTATAGGCAACTTGGCCCTGAACCACTCGAGCGACGGCCAGAGTCCGAGTCCTGGCTTGCGGTTTGCCAGGACACGGACTGCTTCTTCACGAGACGAAACGCCCAGCTTGGAGAGGATTTCGGCCACGTGGTATCTCGCACCATGGATTGAGATACCAAGGCGGTTGGCGATCTCCTCGTTGGTCAGCCCCTCGGAGATCAAGTCGAACACCTGCCATTCACGGGGCGTGAGTATGTCGGGATGGCGAGGCCTGCCTTGTCTCATTTCCTGCTCCTCGATCGATGCTCTTCAGCGCTCGAGGATCGTAACAACTGGCAGTGGAGCTTTACCCTAGCCACACAAGTGTTCTGATTCGCGCGGCGGGCTGACAGTGAAGTCAGCAGGACGCGTATACAAAGTGAATCCTGGCTGCTCGGCAGTCTTAAGGCCGGCACCGGCGATCCGGCGACAGAGGTTGAGCGGGGGGTGACACCTCTTGCAGCCCTGTGATAATGGTCCGCGTGAACAGACGAACCGGCTTCTGGCGACGATGGAGACAATGGCGGCCTTCGCCCGCACAGCGACGCGTGCTGGATGCCCTGATTGAGGGAAAGAGCAACGCGGTCATTGCTTCCGAGCTCGGAATCTCCGCCGAGACTGTGAAGTGGCATATTTCCGAACTGCTGGCTGAGACCGGCCAAGAAGACAGGCACGACCTGGCCGCTTGGTGGGAGAGCCGGCGTGATCAGCAACAGCTTATCTTGCCCGGTGTCTTCGTCGGTAAGAAGCTCAGCCTGGCTGCACTCGCCCTCGTTGGCGCCCTTATCCTCACAGCCGGTTGGGCGCTCTGGCCCGGCAAAGGCGGCGACGAACTACCGCGACAAAGCGAGAGCATCGGCATTGACGGGCTGACCCAACCCTCGCCGGCTGCGGCAGCGACGGAGTCTTTGTTCAGTCAATCGCTTATCGAGCTGGAGTCTGAAGATAGAAGGCTTCACATTCGCGACCTCCAATCCGGTAGCCGAAGGGCATCCCTGAACGTGGGCTATGCGCCGATGGTGCTTGTGCGCCAAAACAGCCAGCAGTTGCTGGTTGCCGAACTGCCTCCCAAGCCGGGGAGCCAAGGGCAACTCGCTGATCCCGTGCTCAAGGTCTACGACCTTGCGGACCCAAACCGAGTGCTACGAACCATAGACTTACCCAATCGGCCAAGCTGCCACGGCTTCTGCCAGCCGATGGTTCTCTCGAACGATCAGCGCTATCTCTACTACGACAGCGTGAGGAACATCTGTCCGAGTGGTGGCGATGCGTCCGTCTGCGATTCTCACGCCGTGTCGATCGTTGACATGGACAACCCGACCGCAGCCGCGATCGACGTCCCGCTGCCGGTGGGCTGCGGCATTCCGGCATTGGCCCCAGCGGTCCTCACAACGTCGTGGCAACGTGTCGCACCCAGTATCCCGCAGATTTCGGCTGGATGGCGCTGATAGAACCGGACGGATCGGTCGTGCGCAGCCTAGACTTCACTGAAGAGCGTCCCTTCAACACCGAGTTCATGGTCTCGCGCATGAAGGTGACGCCCGTATTCGGGACTCTTACGAGTGCCGGTGAACTTGCTGTCCTGCTCCAGGAAGGCCAGATCGTGAAGGAAGCGGCAGACGGCACAAGGATCAGATCCCATGCATTGCCGACCGACAGCCCCTTTGTGCCGCGGATCCAAGAGTCCTTCGACCTGGGTGGTGACCGGCTCTTCATCGTCTACCGCGATAGTCCTTGGGGAGCGCATGAGCCAAACCTGGGCTTCGTCGTCTACGACCTCGCGGCCACGGTCGAGAGCAGTGGGGCGTGTGCCTGAGGCGGACTACTACCTTCCCCAGAGCAATCAGCGCGTCTACGTGCTGCGGTCAGGCCGCCTCGAAGTGCTTGATGTAAGTATCGGGCGTCTCGACCGCGTAGCTGACTCCCTCGGCGACAGGGTCGATGTTCTCTTGCCCGGCAGTTGAAGGGCGAAGGTTATGACCCGTCATGTCTGGCTAATACCGGTTGGAGCATTCGTCGCCCTCCTGGCGTTGATGCTCTGGCTGTCGTATTCGTCCCGGCCCACAGTGATCTCGATTGAGGCTTCTGGTCCCGACCACCTGGTGGTGGACCAACCGTCTTGGCGTTCTTCTACCGGCCTTATCTCCGGCCTGAGCCAAACCTGGGACTTCACAGTGACGAATATCTCCGCTGAGGCCACGGACGTGAGTCTTGTTGGCCTCAGCCGTGCACCTGAAAGCTTTGAATTCAGCATCAGCACCGATGATGGCGACTACGGCCCGATGTCCGTTCCCAGGCTGAAGATTCCGCCCGGAGAATCGATATCTGTGTCAATCAAGATGCACCTTGGAGACCCGGAGGAATTCTTTGGTCACTCCAAGGCAATCCGCCTCAGGTTGGTGGAGGATGCAGCCAAGAGCCGCTGAGACTTCAAACGACCGCCTGAGCCAAGCTGTCGCATGGCCGATCGTGAAAGCAAGCATCGCTCCCGGAATCGGGGGATCTGGCGTCTGGCTCATCTCGCCGCCGATCGGTCCAGCAACGGGAGCCGATGTGCCCTTGAAGACCATCTGGCTGATTGATGACAGCGTGACAGGAGACGTTCGCCATAGGGGCGAAAGGCTCGACGGTGACGGTATTGTGCAGTTTCACTACGGGGAGGTTGTTGGCTGGGAGGACGTGGCTGCTGGCGCCGACGCGGCGACTGTCGACGGGGTGAACCAGAGGAACCGAGAGCGCCTCCTCGATCAGCGCCGGAACGAGGTGGTCTTCGAAGGGCCTCACAGCGTTTCGAACGACCGACGCGGTTACGTCTTCTACTCCGGTCCTGGCTGCTGGCGCTTCACGGCCGAGACGGAGCAAGGGAACTTCGAGATCGTCCGGTACCTACATGAGTACGAGCCCTAGACCAAAGTTGCGCTCCTTCGTCGCCTCATGCCCGGCGCCCTGGAGGACAGCCGTGAACACCGCCAGAACCAGGACGATGCTGCCTAGTGCGTGCCCAGGCGATGAGTAACGCCTTATGACGAGGGCGGCGATGGCGGCGGTGATTACCAGCGCCAGCAGCCAGCCTTCGGAAACGACTCCACCGTCTGAGAAGCGGCGCAGTTGGGGCGCGTAGTAAGGATCAAAAATGAAGAAGCGGGCAGTCACAAACGCGACGCCAGCAGGAGCCAACCATTCGGTCAGGGGCATCTTCGCTGACTGAAAGGCCAGGGCGGCACAAAGCACAGCCCCAATGATCATTGCCAGGAGGCCAGCAAGCACGGCCGTCGCGTGGCCGGGCGGACCCTGTCCTGGTAGATCGCCGACCTGCAACCAGCCCAGCGCGTACACCACCTCGTAACTTGTACTAGTCACGAGAACAGCCAGAGGTGCCACGGACAAGATACGCAACCAGGCGTTCCCGTCAGGGTGATTGCCGGTGTCAGTCACACGAGGGGCTTCTTCCATTGCTGGATGTCGATTCTTCTCTCAGGCATCAAGGAACGTGCCTAGTGGGAGGGCTTTACAACCTCTGAAACGAGGTCGGCGTAGAGCGAGATACCTTCAGGGTTGAGATGGGTATCGTCCTTCCAAAACAGGTCTTTTCTCTGATTGCTGGCACCGTACCAGTCCACCAGCTCTAGGTTTGCGAAGCGCTGAGCGCCATCGGCGAGAGCAACGTTCGTCTCAGACTGCCATGGCCGCTCGACCTTCACATTAACGAAGACGACTCGCCGGTCCTTACCGGCAATGGCCATGATCTTATCGATTTGGGCCGCCGTGAGTGGGCCGTTGTTCCCGATGTGAAGCAGGACCACTTGAGCCAGTTCGCTGTCGTGGCGCCGTTGCTCGAGAATCTCGATCGCTTCCCAGGTCTGGCGTCCGAGCGAAGCATCGATGTCGATACCTGGAACCAGCGCCGCAAGCTCGGTCGCCGCGCTGAGGAGCACGGAATCGCCGATGGCGGTAACACGAGGTCCAGTGGCGGCCGCCGGCCGGATCGCAGCTACTGGCTTCGTTGCAGGCGAAGCAGGAGCCGACGGAGAAGAAGTCGGCATTGGAGTCTGTAGCGGCTCGGATCTTTGATCTGCCGGCGCATCTTCACCCGACCACTCCTCGCTCTCGCCGCTGGGCGTGGCAGGCGTCGGTTCGGAACCAAAGATGCGCACGCTGGAAGCCAGCTGCGGCGCTCCATCACTGGTTGGGACGGCGGCGATGCCGGCGGCCCCGGTCAGGAGAGCCGCGCACGCAGCGAGGACTACGATGCGCAGCCTCCATCGACGAATCGGGTGAACGGTCGAGGTTGCTGAGCTCACTGACGTGGCTCTTCCCCAGCATCGGATTGGCTGCTCGACCAGAACATAGGAGAGGGCGGCAGCGGTCACTGCGGCGAGAAGCTTCAGAATGACCGCCACCACTCCGGTCTCTTCAGGCCAGGCCAAGAGCAAGATCGGCCAGTGCCAGAGGTAGATCCCATAGGAACGCAGACCTAACCACTGGAGCGGTTTGAATGAGAGAAAGCGCGCCGTGGCACTCTGCATTTGAGCGGCAGAGAGTAAAAGAAGAACTGCCGCAGCATCGACGACCGCGAAGCCACCGAGATAAAGGAGAGGGCTGTCATTTGCGACCAGCACGGACCCGGCGACTATCAGTGCCAGCCCGGCGATGCCGGCGACTTCAAGGAAGAACCCAGCGTCAGGTCGGCGAATAGCCACGCCGGCCTGGCCAGCCAGTGCCAGCGCGGCTCCGAAGAGGAGTCCTGAGGCGCGCGTGTCCGTGCCGTAGTACAACCGGCCATCATTTGCGCCTCCCATATAGAGGCCTGCCATCAGGAGGACTGAAGCAAGAGCGCCGGCAATGGTCAGCACCAGGAGCAGCCGCGGCTTGCGTAGCGTCAGACCCATCGAGAGCAGCAGGGGCCAAACGACATAGAACTGCTCTTCCACGGCCAGCGACCAGAGATGAGTCAGGGGCGACGGGTCAGAGAAGGAGGCCAGGTATGAGTCGCCGCTGAGGACGAGATGCCAGTTCATCACGTAAGCCAGGGAAGCGAACATCTCGGTGCGTAACGAAGCAAGTGCGTCCGGGTCGATCATGGAAACGTAGGCAACCACGCTGACGATTAGAACGGCGAGGGCGGGCAGGAGACGCAAGGCGCGTCGGAGCCAGAAGCTCCTGAGGCCAACAGAACGCCGCAGCTGCCATTCCTTAACGATGCTGCGCGTGATCACAAATCCGCTGACCACGAAGAAGACCTCGACGCCGATGAAGCCACCGGACAGGAGGCCGGGCGCGGCATGGAAAAGCAACACCGCGATTAGCGACAGGGCTCGGATGCCATCGACTGCGGGAAGGTGAGCACGGGCACCAATCGCTTCGTTTCTGTGGAGGAAGGTGGTTCGGGCTTCGCTCATGCTCAACCAGAAGCTATCAGTCCAGAAGGTCAATTACCCTACTCTCAACCCTGACGATTTGACTGAGAATTCTGTTCCCTTAGACACATGCAGAACGTGCTTTCGGGTAGGCAAACGAGGCCTACCGGCTGCTAGCCTGAGGCAATGACGCATGGCCGAAGCAAACACGACGACGTTCTGACGCCGCGAGAACGGCAGGTCTTGGACCTCATCACTGAGGGCCTGACCAACGAGCAGATCGCTGAGAAACTCGGCATCAGCCCGAACACAGCCAAGTTCCACGTCTCCGAGATCATCTCCAAGCTCGGCGTCTCCAGCCGCCATGAGGCCGTTGAAGTAATGCGGGTTCGCTCTCATCGACAGCGTTTGCCGGCCTGGTTTGCCTTTCCTTTGTGCCGGGCGCAACTGGCTGTAGGCATCAGTGTCTTGGTCGTCAGCCTGATGGCGCTGTTGATCGTCACCAGCCCTTGGCCGAACGGCTCCTCAAGACCGTCTGCGGTCGCCACCGAAGCAAACAACTCCGTAGGACTGGACCTACCGCCCGCGACGGCGACCACGATGCCTGTGGGATACACCGATCCCTTCGAGTATTGCGCTGCTGTCGGCAGGGTCGACGAGCCGGACGGCCGTTACGTCGGACCGATGTTCTCCGCTGGCTTGGTCGAAGGGTTCGCCAGGGCACTTGGTCGGGATCCGCGTACAGGGCCGTCTTTTGTCTGGCGCTGCGCCGACGGGCGTGTCATGGCCTGCACGCACGGCAACAACCTGCACTGTGGCAAGGCGGACACGAATCGAGAGCCGACGGCTCAGATGATCGAATACTGCTTGAACCCGTCTCAGGACCTGCCGGAAGGCCTGCCGCCCGACCTCCTGCGCTTCATACCGCGCACCCTCATACCCAACCGGAACGCGACCGTCTATTCGTGGGAGTGTCGTAACGGTCTCCCGGAAGCCGTTCCAAGCCAAGCCGTCGATGCGCATGGGTTTATCGAACGCCTCTGGTACGTCGTATCGAACGCTCCCTAAGCGTATCGGGATGGGTGGGCAAATTCGCTGCGGGTGCCTGATAGCCTAACGCCATGCGACGCGGCCGGCCCCGCTATGACGATGTCCTCACGCCCCGAGAGTGGGAGGTCGTATCGCTCCTGCGCGAAGGACTGAGTAACGAGCAGATCGCGGATCGCCTCCGTATCAGCCGTAACACGACCAAGTTCCATGTCTCAGAAATCCTATCGAAGCTCGGCATGCCGAGTCGCGAGGAAGCCGCCGCGTGGGCCGAACAGGAACGCCGGCGGCGCCATCTGCCCGGGCTGGTCCTGGCCTTGCTACCCGAGAGAGCCACTGTCCTGAAGGCCGGTCTTGGCTCGGCTGCCGTTGCCACCGTGGCCGGGATCGTCATCCTTTTCGCCATTGCACTCAACGGAAAGGCGGAGCAGACTGCCGGCCCGCTCGGGCTGATTGCCTTCGTCCGCGACGGCAATCTCTGGGTCCAGGGGGTTCCGTCAGGACCGGCACGCCAGCTCACATTCGAGGACGCCGCCGTACGGCCCCAGATATCACCCTCCGGCGAATGGATCATGTTCGAGCGGTCGCCGCCGCTGGACCGCGACCGCTTCGGCGTCTGGGTCATTCGCACCGACGGTTCCGGCGAGCGTCACGTTCTGCCGCAGGGCCGGGCAACCTGGTCGCCATCTGGGGACGTCCTGGCCTTCGCGATCCCCGCCTCGCCGCTCCATCTCGGCGCCAGCGTGCTTGTGCTGGAGCATGCCGATGGCAGGGGACGTCGCGAGTTGTTGCCTTCCCTGCCCGGTGACGGCACTCTCGACCGCCGCGGCAATATCGAATGGAGCGACGACGGCGCCTGGATCGTCTTCGAAGAGCACCACCAGGACCGCAACTCGCCGACCGGAGGCTATAGCTACGTCGGCATCCGGGCCGTACGGGCCGACAGGCGGGACGAACAGGAGTTGTTCGCCGCGACGCTGCCGCCACCTCTGAGCACCTTCGGTGTCAACGAGATGCCTGCCGGCTGGGCCGCCTCCGGTGGCGGCACGCCCGCCTTCCTCTCGCTGACCCCGCCCGGCCCAGGGCCGCAGGTCGCCGGCGGACTGCCGTTGCGGCTCCGGGCCCAGCTGACGCGGTCGACAGAGGGGACCGGTGTGCGGACGCTGACCTACCGCGACTTCCTGGCCCTCTCGCCCAGCGGCGACGAAATGGCCATCGTGGCCGGTGTCGCGCTGGCCAGCCTGCTTGTCGACCCGAGCGCGCGCAACATCCCGCCTCCGGTCGATAGCCAGAACGAAAAGTCCATCGTCGTCATGGACCTAGCTACGGGCCGGACGCGGCGTCTGACGGATGAGAGCATTGTCGCAGTAGCGCCTGCCTGGTCGCCCGACGGCGCGTCCATCGCCTTCGTAGCCCGGCCCGATACCGGACCGGTCGACCTCACAGCGCCCCGCACGGATGTCGAGGCATCGCGGCGGCTGTGGACTATGGCCCGCGACGGATCTGGAGCGCAGCAACTGCGAACGGATGGCGCCGATTGCCGCCAGGAGCTGCCGCTATGGTCTGCCGATAGCACGCAGGTCCTCTTCGCCTGCCTCGACACGGGAGACGGCGCTTCGCTCTGGCTGGTTCCATCGACGGGCGGTACCGCCGTTCAGTTCGTCGCCGATATTAGCCCCGAGCCACAGGCTGCACGGTTGCTCCTCAACGGCTACCAGGGCCACATCGACTGGGAGTACCTCTACGACTGGTGGCAGCCATAGGCTCACGCGAGACGTGTCTACCGGTTGAGTCGGTGCTCTTACGCTAAGCCCGAACGAATGAGCGAGTAGTGTTATTCATAGCGGACGGTCGTAAGGTCTTCCCTGTCAGGGTTGAGCATCTGACGAGATAAGGGAACCGGAGGCCTGCTGATAAGAATGAGGTGGAACAGAAGAGAAGTGATGGTTGTGCCGCTAGCACTGGCAGTCCTGAGTTTCTTTGCAGGGCTACTAGCCTTCGGACCGAATACAGGTGTGGCTAGAGGGCAGCAAGCATCACTCTGCCAGACAGGCGAACTACACCGGCGGCCAGACAATCAACGTCCGTGGCCTTTCTATCGCGCTCCCAGCTGGCGGCGATTACAGCGTGATCGGCGGGATCGCTGACCCGGGAGGGGAGTTTGTCAGGGTCTGCTACGCGCAGGGTAACTCGGCGATCTTCTTCAATCTCTCTGGAGTGGAGACGGACCGAATCGTCAACAGCCCTTCGGCTGAAGCGGTCTTGAACGAAATAGCAGCCTCGGTTCGGGTAGGTGGCTCCGCGGCGCCCGCGCCGTCCGTCTGCTCACTGGCCCGATCGGACTTGCAGTACGAGGGCTCACAGGAACTGTACTTCGGTAATTTTGCCTTCGTTTTGTCCGATGGTCGCTACATCGTTGCGCAGATCTCCGAAGGCCATGGCCCTCGCGTAGAGATCTGCTATGTCCGCGACAACTCGACCCTGACCCTCGATCCTGTCAGCGGAACCGAAATCAGTCGTGACGCCCGGAGTGCTGATGCCGGTGCAGCGTTCGACAGGATCGTCCGCTCAGCGCGCACCACCGGACGATGCCTTGCCGATTGCGGGACTGCCGGTACAATGCCTACAGGGCAGTCCGGCATAAAGCCGCCGGACACAGGCGACGCCGGTCTCGCGTCCGGTGACGGGAGTTAGTCTTTCTTAGATGCCACGCGGCCGGCCGAAACACCCAGACGTCCTCACTCCCAGGGAGTGAGAAGTCCTCGACCTGATCCGGGCAGGCAGGACCAACGAGCAGATCGCTGCCGACCTCGGGATTAGCGAGAACGGCGCCAAGTACCACGTCGCCGCCATCCTCTCGAAGCTGGGCGTCTCCAGTCGCTACGAAGCTGCAGCCTGGCGGCCGGAGAGAGCACCCAACTGGGGTCTGGGCCTCGGCGGCCTCCTGCAAGGTCTGAAAGCGCCGGCCCTGCTGGCGCTGGCCGCAATCGGCGTAGTAGCCGTGCTCGGCCTTGGCGCTGGCATGCTGATCATGGAGTCTCGCAAGGCCGCCGAGCCCGGGAGATATGCAAACCTCCCGGAAGTACCGACGACACCCGAGGAGTTCTTGCTGAAGGTCGAGGCGGCACTCGCCGCGGGCGGAGACACAGCTCGCGTACAGGGCACGACGGAGCTCGTCGCCAACGGCCAATCCGCGCCGCAATGGTCGATCGACGCCTGGTTCGACCTGCGCGGGGAGGCGAGCCGGTCGACGGTCACGAAGGCGCCCACGTCCACTCTCGACATTGCCGCGAACAGGATCGACCTGGTAGAGGGCGAATACTTGTATCGAGCCTATCCTTCGAGTGATGGCCCGGTAGAGAGCTACTGGCGCGCCGAGAACCCGAGCTGCTTCATCGGCGAGCCGGATAGCGTCCTGACGCCGCTGCTCTGTGGTTTCTCGCCGGTCTCAGTACCCGGGACGGTCGTGCTGGAAGGCGAAGTCGACTACGGCGGTCGTCGCCTTAACTCGCTGCTCTGGCGCGAAACAACGGGCGCGACGGGCGCCGGCGAGACTCGCCTGCTCGTTGAGCCGGCTACATACTTGCCGGTCGCCCACGTCCAAACTGTGGTAGCTGTCCCGAACACGGAACGCCGCACGCTCTACGAGGTACAGTTCGTTTCGCGTCGCTCTCTCGCGCCGGACTTCTTTGCGCCCGCGGCGCTCGGCTACGAGTCGGTGTCGGAGCAGCAGCTACGCGTGCTCGACGGCCCGAACCTCGGTGTTCCTGTTTACTGGCCCGGACGTACCTTCACCAGCGCCGCGAATCAGGCACAGCTGTCGCGTGTTGAGGAACGCGGTCCTCCCCCTGCAGAGCGAACGGGCCCCTACGCGCCCGACATCCGCGTAACGCTGGTTTACTCCAGCGATAGCGGGACCTTTCGGCTCGATTACTGGCCCCCGGGCGCCTGGGAGGAGCACAAGCGACAGCTCGGCCAGAACTTTGCCTGGGCTTCCTGCTCGGACCGAGTAGATATCTCGAGCGGAGCTGGTTCCGCTGCCATCCTCCGCGGCTTCGACAGGACGGCGCCTCTGGCTACACCGTCGATAGGCGGCTCTTCCGAAGGCCTCGTACCCGACACTAGCCCGCCGGTTAGTCCGCCCATCATCCAGGGGCCGGGGCAAACGCCGTCCCAGCCCGGAACTTGCCCGACCGGGCCGTACGACCGCTTCATGGCCGAAGTCAATTTCCCACAGGTCACGGTCACGATTAACGCGCCCTACGGAATTGTGATGGAACCAGCCAGCCACTTCGGTGTCTACAACAGTGAGGCTGCTGTCGAAGAGCTGGTTCGCAGCCTGCGCCTCAGGCGAATTGGAGAATAGCCACAAACAATGAGGACGGCGTAGGCGATCACTTACGTGCCTTGAGCCTGCCTGCTGGCCAACCGACCAATGCGCCGATGGGCGTGAGAACCAGTACGTAAGCAAGAAACAGCAACGCGCCTTCTGCTGCCGAAGCGGCTGCGCACGCCGAGCTTGGTGTGATTTCAGAAACGTGGAACTTGACATCGTAGCTGATGCCTAGTTGGTCGGAGATTCCGCTCGTTG
>WHTK01000059.1 GCA_009377745.1 Dehalococcoidia bacterium | reverse complement strand
CCTTCTCGGAAGGACGGCGAAGGATCTTTCCCGGCTGGCGCCTGCCACTTGCGCCGGACATGAGTTCTTGGCGAAGGGACGTTTGGACAGTACGACAAACTAGAGATGCTTCGCTGGTCTTTCTCGGAAGGACCGCTCAGATGGAATGAGAAGGCCGGCCACCCCGCGCAGTCGCAGGTAACCTGTGCTGCAAGAAACGGGCGCAAGGCCCGAGGAGGGTAAGACCGGCATGACGAAGAGTAGCACACTGACAATGGGAATCGACCTCGGCGATGTGTACAGCCAGCTGTGTGTCCTTGACGCAGAAGGAGAGGTGATCGAAGAGAGCAGAATCAGGACGACAGAGGCAGCCTTTCGCGGACGATTCGCAGCGATGGAGCTCGGCCTGGCCGTGCTGGAAGCCGGGACCCACTCGCCCTGGCTAAGCCGGCTCTTGAAGGAGCTGGGGCATGAGTGCCTGGTCGCCAACCCGGCCAGCCTCCACCGGAAAGGCCGCAAGAAGAACGACCGCATCGATGCGGAGAAGCTGGCCCGTTGGGGCCGCTCCGACCCGGCAATGCTCGACGCCATTGAGCACCCTGGAGCGGAGGTCCAGGCGGACATGGCACTCGTCCACAGCCGCCGCTCCCTGGTCGAAGCGCGGACCAAGCTCATCAACCGCGCCAGGGGCCTGGTGAAGTCCTACGGAGGCCGGCTGCCTCGTTGCGATGCCGACTACTTTGTCGAGAAGGTGAGAGCCTGGGTACCCACCGAGCTAGAGCCCGCGGTGCAACCGCTTTTGGAAAGCATTGCCTCGCTCACCAGGCAGGTCAAGGCACTGGACCAGCAGATAGAGGCGCTGGTGGAGACGAAGTACGGCTGGGCGACGGTCCCCCTGCGGCAGATAAAAGGTGTGGGGCCGATTACTGCCCTCAGCTTCGCCCTGACCATTCGCGACCCCGGCCGCTTTCATAAGAGCCGTCAAGTGGGCCCCTATCTCGGCCTGACATCGCGCCAGGACCAGTCTGGCGAGAGCGACCGGGAGCATTCGATAAGCAAGGCGGGAAACGTCTACCTCCGGAAGCTCCTGGTCCAATCCGCTCATTACGTGCTCGAGCGCGGGCCGGACACTGACCTCAAGCGCTGGGGTCTGCGCAAGGCGGAGGGCGGCAAGAAGGCAAAAAGGCGCGCCGTGGTCGCCGTCGCACGCAAGCTGGCCGTGCTCTTGCACCGCCTCTGGGAAAGCGGCGAAGAATACCGCCCATTACGAGAGGAGGCAGACCTTGCTTTCGGCTTGCCCGCCAGTGTGCAGCCTACGCCGCCCGTCAAGGTCCGTCCTCTGTGAGGACGCCTCTGCGAGGTTTCAGACCTTGACGCGCCGCAGGACTAACTAAGGAGAGCAAGCCGAAACCAAGGTCAAGAGAGCAAAGCCGTGTCCAGAGATGACTGCGCTGCCATGCTTGGGCCTACAGCCCGCCACTCAGATTGCAGCACCTCACCAAGAACGGACTCCAACTTGCACCAGGTCACGCCATGACCCCAAGAGTGCGTATGGAAGTGAGACCGAAAGCGACGAAAACGGCAAAGCAACCCTTGACCACATCCGGCCTTCTCATGGAAGCATGGCATACGGGCTGCTCACGGTTCGAGGCTCTGTTTACTCGTACCCCTCACGTTAACGTCTACTGCGCGCTATAATGTGCCGCGTCTAACACCTCGGTCCCCAGATTCAGAAAGGTCACCGCTTCATGGAGTACAGATACCTCGGTAACTCTGGCCTGCAGGTCTCCGTCGTCGGACTCGGCTGCAACAACTTCGGCGGCCGCCTCGATGCGCGCCAGACCGCCGACGTGATCAATAAGTGCGTCGACATGGGCATCACCTTCTTCGACACGGCGGACGTCTACGGCGGCCGTGGCAAGTCGGAGGAGTTCATGGGCCCGGCGATCAAGCCGCACCGCCGCAACATCGTCCTCGCCACCAAGTCCTTCTCGCCGATGGGCGAAGGCCCCTACTGGCAGGGCGCCTCCCGCAAATACATCATGGACGCGGTCGAAGACTGCATGCGCCGCCTCGAAACCGACTACATCGATCTCTACCAGATGCACCGCCCCGACCCCAAGACGCCAATCGAGGAGACTCTGCGGGCCCTCGAGGACCTCGTGCGCTCCGGCAAAGTGCGCTACATCGGCAGCAGCAACTACGCGGCCTGGCAGGTCGTTGAGGCGCACTTCACCTCGAAGGAGAACCACCTCAGCTCCTACATCAGCGCCCAGAACGAGTACAGCCTCCTCCAGCGAGAGCCGGAGCAGAACGGCCTGACCGCGGTCTGCGAAAAGTTCAACGTCGGCCTGCTGCCCTTCTTCCCGCTCGCCTCCGGCTTCCTTACCGGCAAATACCGCCCCGGCGAGCCCGCCCCTGAGGGCAGCCGCCTTTCCGGCGCGAGCCCGATGGCGGCGCGCTTCCTCAAGGAAGACAACTACGACACCTTGATGAAGCTCGAAGGCTTCGCCCAGGAGCGCGGCCACACCATGGTCGAGCTGGCGATCAGCTGGTTGGCGAGCAAGCCCTACGTCGGCAGCGTCATCGCCGGCGCCACCCGCCCCGAGCAGGTCGAAGAGAACGCCCGTTCCGGCGACTGGCGCCTCAACAACGACGAGATGGCCGAGATCGACGCGATCATGGGAGTGTAAAACCTCACCCCCAACCCCCTCTCCGATTTCGGAGAGGGGGCTTTCGTAGGGACGAGGGTTCGGAGCAGTGTGGGGAACCGTCCCACCTACGAACGGCACACAGAAAGAAGCGCCCCGATAAATCACCGGGGCGCTTCTGCATCGTTCGAACTTGCTCCCCTCTCCGAAATCGGAGAGGGGCCGGGGGTGAGGTTTTAATCCTCCAACAGGAACGAGAGCAGTGCTTCACTATACTCGTCCGGCTTCTCCCACTGCGGCCAGTGGCCGGTACCCTTGACCTCGTAGAACTTGGCGCCGATGACGTCGGCGCAGTACTCGCCGTAGTCGGGGCCGCGGCCGGGGTTGTAGGTGCCGTACATGACCAGCGCAGGCGTCTTCCACTTCTCCCGCGCCTCTTCCTCCGTCCACGGCCGCGTCCGGGCGCGCTCGGAGCCGTCGAGGTTGAAGACACGGCGCATCGCGGCGTTGACCTCGGGGATCTGGTAGAGGCGCTGACGGATCTTGATCATCTCGTCGTCGATCGCATCGTCGTTGTGCACCAGCCAGAGCAGGCGCTTGTGGATGTTCTCATACGTCGGGTCGGTAACCGCCGCCTGCGAGAGCTCCCAGAGGTCGCCCTTCCAGGGCTGCTCCTTGAACTCCGTACGTTTCGTCTCCATATTGCCGAAGCCGTTGAGAATGATCTTGTTCACCGTCTCCGGGAATCGCATGCCGATCTCGAAGCCGATGACGCCACCCATCGACTCGCCCTCGTAGTGTGCCCGCTCGTAGCCGAGGGCGTGGATCAGGTCAACGTAGGCCTCCGCCTGGCGGACCGAGCGGTCGACGTTGTCCCAGGGCTCCTTCGAGCTGAAACCGTGGTACAGCGCATCGACGGCGTAGACGTGGAAGTACTTCGCCAACTGCGGCAGCGTCCGCGCATAAGTGTCTATGTGACCGCCGACGCCATGGTAGAGGAACAGTGGCTCGCCCTCGCCCATCTCGACGACGCGGTGGTGGTACTTCTCACCCTGGACGATGTGCGTCTGCGAGCCCAGTAGCTCGACCGCGATCGTGCTCCAGTCCTCCAGGGGCCGCTCCTTGACAGGGTTCCTTAGCTTCAGATGTTCAGCCAACCTTAAGCCTCCTCGTTACTCAATACGTGCCGCGCAAAGGTTAAATCCTGAATGATTCATAGGCAACCGCCCGGGTCAGGCCGGCCTGACCCGCTTCGGCATATTCGTCATGGCCAGGATGACCACGGCAAGCGCTGCCAGGATGGCGCTCAGGTAGAACGTGCTCTTCAGGCCATAGCTGTCCGCCAATACGCCGGCGACGGTCGGCGCCAGCGACCCAACGAAGCTCGACGCGTAAATCAATGATACGACCGTCGAGTGCACCTCGTTGCCGGCTTGCTCCACAGCCGCGGAGGTCAGGATCGACTGCATCGAGAAGAGGAAAAAGCCGAGGGCGAGGATGACGATCGCCAGCGCGACCTTCCCTTCCGCCAAAGGCACCAGGGCCAGCAGCACCGCGAAGGAGGTCAAGGCCGGCAGGATCACGGCCTTGTGGCCGAAGCGGTCGGAGAGAAACCCCATCAGCGGCTGCGAGCCGATGCCCGCGAGCTGCGACATCGAGATGTAGACGCCGACGAGGGCCGGTGAGTAGGCGAGGTCCTCACGCAGGTAGATCGGCAGGAAGATCGTCGTCGTCGCCTGCCCCACCGACCGGCAGGCGGTCACAAGCAGGATGAGGGACAGGGTCCGGTGCCGTAGCAGCGCGAAGAACGAGCTGAGATACTCCCGGAAGGAGGACTCCGCAATGTGCCCGCGGCCGCCGCGGTCCTTGAGCAGCGTGAAGAGCAGGACTGCGCCGATGATCGCCGGGATGAATTCGACCCTGAGGACATCGCGCCAGTAAAGGAAGGTCAGCAGCCCGGCGGCGACGAGCGGCCCCAGCACTTCGCCGACGCTGCCGCCGGTGCCGTGCAGCGAGATCGCAAAGGCGCGCCGGTCGGCAAAACGCCGGGAAAGGGCGCCGACGGCAGGCGGGTGGAACATCGACGGGCCGAAGCCGAGGCAGAGCATGCCGAAGAGCAGCATCAGGTACGACTGCGAGGCGCCGATCAGGAACAACGACCCGCCGACGATCCCGAGCGAGATCGCCAGCATTACGCCCGTCTTGTTCGTGAAGCGGTCACCCAGGTAGCCGGCGCTCATCGTCGCCATCCAGCCGGAGGCCTGCTGTACAGAACCCAGCGAGCCGACCTGCGTGCCGCTCAGGGCCAGGTCCTGCTTGATCTCCGGCATCAGCACGCTAGGCACGCCGGAGGTAAGCAAATGCTTCAGCGCATGGCCGATGACGACAACGGCGGCAAAGCGCGCGCGGCCCGTGTCCTCATGCAGCTCTCCTGCCGGCGCACCGTCCGCGACCTGGGCCATGCCTGTGAGCTCCCGCTGGAAATCTTCCCGTGCGGTAGAGGCTATTGTCTGCCACCCACTCCGTCTAGTCGCGTCAGATGGAAGATGGCCGTCTTATCGCCAGAAGGCCGGCGTCGCCCTTTCGGAGGAACCGCGGCAGGAGTCGTTTCTGTCGCCCTTTGACTGGGTGAGCTGTGAAGCAGGCGCTGAAGTGGGCACCCAACCTCTCGCTCCTAGACCAACTGACGAACCCTAAGGCCCTCGGAGTCACTATCGTTTGACAGTGCGACGCCAGCCGTCCGGGCCGGGTTCGTGGCAGCTGAGCGCCATCGCCCCGCCAGTTCACGGTTTCACCTTCTGCTTTGCTTTCTATTTCAGATTGCTATCCCCAGCGCGGCGCCTCATCGAGGCCGATGCCGAGAGCAGTCTTGCCCACGATCTCGTGTGTTAGCGCCGAGTTCGCCGGATGGAAGGCCCCTCCACGCACGTCACGGTACAGGTGCTCCAGCTCATTGGCCCTGTAAAAGCCTGAGCCGCCCGACATCTCCAGCGCGATGTCGACGATGCGCTTGGCGGCCTCGACTGCGGTGTGCTTGGCGCCGACAATCTTCGCCGGCCAGGTCATGCCGTGGTCGACGCCATTGGACCAGTCTGCAGCGACCCTGTCGATCAGGGCAGTCACGGATTCGATCATCATGTCCATTTCCGCAGCGTTGTACTGGGTGTGCGGGTGATAGGCCATGGAGCGTGTCAGCCCCACAGAGGTCTTCTTGTGGGCACCTTCTATTGCGAGGTCGCGCGCCCGTAGAGCGGCGCCGAAGTAGACGTTCGCCAGGCCAAGGAGTGCGTTAGCAAAGACGCCGAGAACGAACAGGTCAACGCCGGCCGGACCGGCTGGAACTACCCGGGCGATGTACTGGTCGGGACAGAACGCGCCGTCCATTACCGTGTCGTTGCTCATGGAAGCGCGCATGCCAAGGGCGTCCCAAGTGGCATCAATCTTGTATCCGATGGCGTCACGTGGCAGGAAGCCGTGCACAATTTTGGGCGCCTGCGAGTCTGATGCATCCATGGCATGAAAGCCGTAGCGCGTCCAGACCGGTGAGAGGCTGCCAAACATCTTTCGGCCGGTTATCTTGTAACCGCCATCGACGCGCTCGGCCTTCGCGGTCGAGAGGAGGAGTGGTATGTCGTTGCCGCTCTCGGCGTGGCCCGCCGCAAACACCTCTCCTGCCGCGGCTTCGCGCAGCATCCACTCGCAGGACTTGTCGCCTGCCCGCCAGCAATCTGCCGCTACGCCCATCCAGTACACGTGCATGTTCACCGCGACGGCAGTCGCCGGAGCGTACATGGCCAGCCGTCGAAGCTCCTGGCCTGTCTCCGAGAGCGTCATGCCGAGCCCACCCAGTTCCTTGGGTATCGGCATCTTCAGGAAGCCGGCCCCGACAAGCGCGTCGAAGTCCTCCTGGCAGAAGCGGTTCTCCCGGTCGTAGACCGGCGCCCGCTCCCGGAAGCCCGCGAGCGTCTCGTCGCTGAGCAAAGCGCTTGTGCCGACAGCATTAGTGGTCATGACTGTTCTCCTTCGGCCGGGTATCTCGGCCTAATCCGTATTCCGCCACGTTGGCAACCGCTCGACGACAGACCGGCCAACTACACGCCGGTCCCTGAGCAGAGTCGCGCCAGACTACTACCCGCCTTCCCGGCATGGCAGCGTCTTCGGAAGAGGCCTGAAAGTAGACCGAGCTGCCTTGGATGTCAAGCCTTTGCATCGACGCCCTTTCTAGGCTGCTCTAGAACTGCTAAGTCTCGCCCCGAACCAGGATTCTAAGCTGACGAAGGCCTCCGACGGGGACAGGCTGCATGGCTGGCACGGCCAAGGTTGGTACCAGGACCTCACTATCATGGGTATAGTGTCTACCAAGGCTCTCAGCGACCGATCAGGTCACGCTGTGCCATTATTCCGGCAACGCCAGATCGCCCCAGTCAGACAATCGAAAGCAGGAGGAATGCGTTGCTACTCGACATTCAAGTCCCCATGCAGGTCCCAGTTCGCGAACAACTAGAGATGTTTCGGCTGGCAGAGTCACTCGGCTACGATGGGGCTGGGGTCGCGGACCACATGGAATATGGCCGCGATGTCTTCACCACTCTCACGTCGGCCGCGATGCAGACCGACCATATCGCGTTGTTCCCCTGTGTAAGTAATCCCGTTAGCCGCCACCCGTGGGTACTGGCCAATATCATGCACACGATGGAGGCTTTGGCGCCGGGGCGCTTTCGAATGGTGATAGGGGCCGGCGACTCGGTGCCGATTCATATCGGTAGGAAACCGGCTGCCGTGGCGGAAATGCGCGATGCAGTAGTGAGCATCCGCAAGCTGCTCAGAGGCGAGCAGGTGAGCTTCGGCGAGGAACCGGATCAGGGGATCATCGGAGTCGAGCCACCGGCGCCACCGGTGATCGTGGCAGCGGGTGGGCGCCGCATGACCGAAGTTGCCGGAGAAGTGGCGGATGAAGTATTTCTCCTCACCGGCTTTGACGAGCGCATCATTGCAATGGCCCGGCGCCATCTAGAAACCGGGGCGGCTCGCTCCGGCCGGTTACTGGACGCCTTCAAGGTTAGCCACTACACGGTCGTGCGTATCGAGAACGACAAGATGGCCGCCGCGGAGTTTGGGCGGACAAGACTGCTCGGCTGGCTGAAACAGAGCTTTTTCAAGAGCAGCCTTCTCGAGTTGGGTGTGCCCGCGGAGGCGCTGCAGCATCCGGAAACCATCCCGGCGGCCGAACTCGACAATTTGACCCAGGCGCTCTTCCTGATCGGACCAGTTGAGGAAATCAGCGAACGGTTGCTCGACATTGCACGTTCGGGCCGGATAGACCGCATGGTGTGCAATGTGTCTGGCCCGGACGGCTGGCAGGCGACAGCGCAAGCATTCGCGGCTTCCGTGCTCCCGCGCCTGCGCTAGAGCACTGCTCGCGCTGGCGAGAGACCTGAGCCCAAGACTATTGTTTGATAGTGCGTGGCGAACTGCCAAGTCCTGGCTGCGTGTTGGTGCGCCGAGCAGCGCATGCACCGGCGGACTATCATGAAGGAAATCGAACTGCCCAAACTGATGGTGCGATGCAGGAGGATCCCAATGGCTTCGCAAGCTCCCGAGAACCGGCTCACGCATTTCCTCAACGCGGTCGTTCACATCGTGCCTTCGCCGCGGCGCGTGCGCTGCATCTTCGCCGGCGAGACCGTCGCAGACAGTACGCGTGTCATCCTCGTGCGGGCCGTCGGCAAACGCCGCGCGTTACCCCTCTACTACTTTCCCGTTGAGGACGTCCGCATGCACCTGCTGAACCTCGGCCCAAAGGTGGAACAGGACGAGCACATTGGCGAGATTTACTATTACGACCTCGCAGCTGGCGGCCGCGAAGCCAAAGATGCGGCGTGGATGTACGGCGAGCCGCGTAACTCCGCCGATGGCTTCGGAAGTCATGATGCGCCGGACTTGCGGGGCTACGTCGCCTTCGCTTGGAACAAACTCGACGCCTGGTTCGAGGAAGACGAAGAGGTATTCGTCCATGCTCGCGATCCTTACAAACGCGTCGACTGTCTGCCAAGTAGCCGTCACGTCAAGATTGTCCTTGGCGGCGAAGTCGTCGCTGAAACCACACGTTCGGTACTCCTGTTCGAGACTGGCCTGATCACGCGTTACTACATCCCCAAGCTGGATGTTCGCCAGGATATGTTGCGACCGAGTGACAAAGTCACGCGTTGCCCTTACAAGGGCC
>WHTK01000027.1 GCA_009377745.1 Dehalococcoidia bacterium | reverse complement strand
TCGATGCCGGCCTCGCTGACGAGTGTGCCTCGCGAGTCAGACACCGCGACGAGGAGTGCACCTCGGGTCGCGAGGAAGCGCGCGGCGTGCTTGCCCACGGCGCCGAAGCCCTGGACGGCGACGCGCGCGCCTTCAAGCTTGAGCCCGGCATATCGGGAGGCGACGTCAGCCGCATGCAAGAGGCCCCAGCCGGTCGCGCCAATCTCGTCTAACGGAATGCCGCCCAGAGCGGAAGGGAGGCCTACGACACGGCCAATCTCATCCTCTATCCAGGTCATGCAGGTCTCGTCCGTGCCCATGTCCGGGGCGAAGATGTAGTCTGTTTCGTTGCGCAGGGCGTGGGCGAAGCATCTGAGGAGCGCTTCCTTACGCTCGCGCGGCATCCCTGGGTCGCCCCAGAGCACAGACTTGCCTCCCCCGTGCGGCAAGCCTGCTGCTGAGTTCTTGAGGGTCATCGCCCTCGCCAGTCGCAGGCACTCCTCCACCGAAACGTCTGGCGCTAAACGCAGGCCGCCGATCGCTGGGCCGAGAGCGACGTTATCGATCACGAGCACAGCTTTGAGGCCAACAGAAGGCTCGTGCACGTAAGTCACCTTGGCCGGGCCAAGATCGTCAGCGATGTCGAAGACGCGTTCCACAGATGTCCTTCAAGTAATCGTCTACTGCTCCCGGGAGACCATTCCCGCGTCAGACCTTTCACAGACACCTTGCAGGTTCCGAAGGTCGATTGAAAGAGCCGAAATGCCATCTCATGTTCGAAAAGCAGCAACTTTCGGCACTCAGAGATCGGGGCATCTGGCCCTATTGAGCAGGCGTCCCGCGGGCCAGCATGAGCTCATGAAACGCAATGAAGTAGGCAACCGACGGCGAATATCACGAAGTAAGAACAGGAGCAGCGACAAATGACCGTGCTCGGACGCCAGTCTCATTGGGTATGGGGAATTATCCCAGCCGTGATTTCAGTTCTCTTGCTCGCGGGATGCGGAGGTGGTGGCGTGAAGGAGGTTAAAGCGAGCCTCAAAGAGTGGAGCATCACGCCAGAAGTCTCACAGATCGAATCAGGGAAGGTGCGGTTTGTGGTTGCCAACGACGGGTCTGAACCGCACGAGTTGGTGATCATTAGAAGCGACCTAAGTTCGGACGCATTGCCCGTTGTCGATGGCAAGGTAGACGAGGAGAGGGTTGATATCATCGACGAGATCGAGCCGTTCGCTGCAGGCACAACCGAGCAAAAGACGGTCGACCTCGAGGCGGGCAAGTACGTCTTGATCTGCAACATTGTCGAGCGAGTGCCGGGCGAACCTGTGGAGAGCCACTACGAGAAAGGCATGAGAACCGCGTTCCTGGTTACCGATTGACCGCGGGAGGCTGACTTCCCTTGCGAGAATCCCCATCTGCGGCCGTCACGGGAGCTTTCAGCTACACAGGAAGTGCGGTCGCCAGGAGCCTCCTCAGCCGTGGTCTTGCCGTCCGGACGCTCACCAACCGCCGCGCACCCATCAACGACCCGGGTGGGTCAGTCGATATCTATCCACTTCAGTTCGACGACCCCAAGCAACTCGTGGACTCGATGCGGGGTACTCAGGTCCTTGTAAACACGTATTGGGTGCGGTATCCGTCCGTGGGGGTGAGTTTCGACCGCGCCGTGGAGAACACCCGCGTCCTCGTCCAGGCAGCCGTCGAGGCAGGCGTGCAGCGAATCGTGCACGTCAGCGTAAGCAACCCTTCCTTGGACTCACCTCTTGGCTACTATCGTGGCAAAGCCCAAGCCGAAGCCATCGTCCGTTCGATGCCCATCTCCCACGCCATCGTCCGGCCAACCCTCGTCGTTGGCGCCCACGACATCCTGGTCAACAATATCGCCTGGTTTCTGCGCCGCTTTCCGTTCTTCGCCGTGCCGGGCTCAGGCAACTACCGCCTGCAACCAGTTACGCTGGACGATGTCGGAGAGATCATCGCGGATGCGGCGCTGGGCTTCGGAGACATGACAATCGACGCTGCTGGTCCAGACGTCCTCAGCTTCGAGCGGTTCGTTCTCGCCATTGGTGCCGCGATCGGTCATCCGGCTCGGATCATCCGCCTGCCGCCGGGGCTAGCCCTCCAGCTAATTCGCCTGGCGGGCTTGTGGGTACGAGAAGTCGTCCTCTCACGTGAGGAGCTCGACGGCTTGATGACCGAGCTGCTCCTCTCGCATGAGCCGCCGCTCGGAAAACAGAGCGTGCTCAGCTGGCTGAGCGAACATGGCAGTGAGCTCGGTCTGGCGTATACCTCGGAGCTGGCTCGCCATGCATCACGCCGGGCGAGGGGATAACTCCTCTCGAAGGGATCGTCACACCGAGACCATTCTGTCGTAGGCCCTCATCTTGTAACGCCGCACCAGCTGTTGCGAATTCAGCGCTTAACCACGAGCATCCTGTCTCTGCCAGCCAGGTCCGGCAGTACCGCGACATTTGCCCAGGGCATAGCAGTGCGGGCATGGGCGATCGCCTCCTCGCCCTGATCGTCGCCGATTTCCGCATAGACTTCCGCTCCCTCTTCGACAAACGGCGCCGCCTGGTGGAGCAGCCGTTTGATCAGGGATAGGCCGTCCGGGCCGCCGTCGAGCGCCAGTCGCGGCTCATGCTCCCGTATTTCGGGCTCTAAAGTTTCCCAGTCTGAGGTACGGACGTAGGGAAGGTTAGTCACGATGACATCGAACCGGCCATGAAGGCCGGAGAGGAGGTCAGCCTGCACACAGGCAACACGCGAGTCCACGTTGTGCAGCCGCGCATTGAGCCTCGTGAGTGCCAAGGCCGGGAACGAGACATCAGTGGCGATGACCGTGACATTGGGCTGATTCGCTGCCGTCGCCACCGCAATCGCGCCGCAGCCCACGCCTACGTCCACTATGAGAGGTGCGTCCTCCCCCGCGATCCGCGCGCGCGTTGCCTCGACCAGAAGTTCCGTCTCAGGCCGGGGGATCAGGGCATCCGGCGTAACCCGGAAGTCCAGTGCGAAGAACTCCCTGTGGCCGGTGATGTAAGCGCTGGGTTCCCGCGCGAGTCGTCGCGAGACCACCTGGTCGTAAGCCTCAGCCTCTTCCTCGCTGATGGGCTGATTCAGCTCCGCAAAGTAGGACGCTCTATCCAGATGGAGGACATGACGCAAGAGGATCTCAGCCTCTAGCAGCGCGTCGTCGATTCCTGTGACCTCAAACGCCTTGGCTGCCGCATGCTGAGCGTTCGCGAGCGTCATGCCATGAACGCCAAGCGGCGTGCTGGCCTTCCTCGGCTGGTTCCTTATGTTCCGGTGACCCGTACGCGGCATGTCTTCTGACCTGCTCGTGTTGGATCAAGCGTCAGGTTCGACCGGGTGCGTGTGAGTTACGACGCCAGCCGTCTCCCTGTCCAGTTCGTCGCAGAGGGTCTCCAGCGGTCCCACACAAGCCGCTACCTCCTGCCTGAGGAAGCCAACCAGGCTGCGCAGGGTGTGCAGGCTGTGGCGAACGGCTGACAAAGTCTCCTCTCGCTCGTGCGCACGAATCGCGTCCTCGAACTCGGCGAGTCGAGACTCGAAGCCCTCAGAGGTTGGGGCAATTGATAATACCTCCTGCCGCAGTGTGTCGACGTTATCCATCTTCTCTTACCGCCTTCGTCCAGACTTGTTCTTCGCAGCGTAAGGTCGACCGCGCGCGGATAACGAGGGCCGAACGGGCTTCGATGCAGGGTCGAGTGGCAGGAGTCCTGGTTCGGCGCAGATGAGGATCTCGAGGGTCCCGCCTACGCAGGCAGACGAAAGCGGCGCCGAGCCAATCCATCAAGCCGCGTGTGATGGCCAAATCACGCTTTCGCCGCGAGTTGTCAGAGCCTGCAGGCGGTCGGCGGTCTCGAGCGGAGTCTGGTGCGTGCTATCGATGGCCACGCCGGCGAAGTCACTTGCCTTCGCGACCGCCCGATAGACCGAGTCCAGCCAGGCTGGGCGCACCCGTTCATCGTCTCGCATGCGGTTGCGGGCATGACACGACTCCAGGCTCGGCATCAGGCGGACGAAATGGATCCGCACTCGGGAGGGAGTCAACTCGTCCAAGTACAAGTTCAGCGAGGCAGGCAGAACGATGTCCTCGATGACGACGCCTACCTCGTCCTCGATGAAGTTGCGCGCCAGGGCCCCGGCGTTCAGGACCGCCAGGCGGTGCTGCCTTGCCGGCTCAGGATCCTGGCGGAGCGGCGGAGCCAGACCGGCGTTCCGCAGTCGTCGCACGGCGTCGGCGTCGATGTGAGCGACGCGGTCGTAACGCTCGCTGAGCAGTCCCGCGACCGTTGTCTTGCCGCTTGCGGGTGAGCGGCTGAGCAGAAGTATCTCGGCCATGCGATTCTCAGGGCCGCCTCGCTAGATTGCGGCCAGGCCTAGGCCAGGTGGATGTGACCTGTACCTCCACACCGCCGTGGCAAGTTGCCTCTACTCTCGTTCGCCCCTTGCTGCTATGGACGTGAAGGTCCACGCGGCCTCGGCCGATACGGATGCCTGTGAGGTAGACGTCGCTCAGCCAGAACGGCAACCTCGGCCGGACGACGAAGAGCCGCTGGTGGGGCGCGTCGGGCACGAGACCCAGCATGGCCTGGAGCAGGTGCAGCCATGTGCCGGCCGTCCACGCCTGTGGCCGGCATGCTACCGGATAAGGGACGGGCGGCCCAAACTCGGTCCGCGGGTGGCCGCCGAAAAGCTCCGGCAGCCGGTAGTCGGGAAACTCGCGTGCTGCGTCAAAGAGCGCCGTAGCGATCTCTTTCACTTCGTCGTCGAAGCCATAACGTTTGAGGCCCAAGGCAATGATGCCGTTATCGTGGGGCCAGACGGTGCCAACGTGGTATCCCAGCGGGTAATAGGAGCTGGCATCCGCAGACAGGGTTCGGATACCCCAACCCGTGAACATGTCGTTGCTGAAGAGAGCCGCCCGTACATCGGCTGCTCTTTGGTGATTGAGCAGGCCGCTCCATAAGACCTGACCGGCGTTGGATGACATTAGCTGCGAAGGTCTCTTCTGGCCATCGAGCGCCATCGCGGGGTGGCCGGCGTCGCGCAACCAGAACCGGCTGTTGAACCTGCGACGCAGCCGAGCGGCCTCGGTACGCAGCTTCTCGGCCTGAGTCAAATCCCCAAGCGCCTCGATCAAGGGGGCGAGGCGCTCATAGGCCGCGTAGACATAGCCCTGTACCTCGGGAAGGGCGATGGCGCCTTCACAGAGCGACCCGTCAGTGTGCATGATCGCCTCATCAGAGTCCTTCCATCCCTGGTTGCGCAGCCCGTCGTTTGAGTCCGTTCGGTACTCGATGAAGCCATCGGCGTCGGGGTCGCCGTAGTCGCGCAACCAGCGCAGAGCGGCCTCGATCGCCGGCCGCAGCGACGTGAGAAACTCAAGGTCGGCCGTCCAGTGGAAGTACTCAGCAGCGAGGAGTAGAAAGAGCGGCGTGGAGTCCACGCTTCCGTAGTAGCGCTGATACGGCAGCTCGCCCGCGGCGCACAGCTCATCCTCGCGCAGCTCGTGGAGAATCTTTCCGGGCTGCTCGCAGCGGAACTCGTCTGGAAATTGGCCCTGGTGACGTGCCAGCAGGGTCAAGGACTGCCTGGTGATCTCGGGTTGGAAGGGTAGCGTCTGCAGGCCTGTGATCAGGCTGTCACGGCCGAAGAGGGTGGCGAACCAGGGCGTGCCTGCGGCGATGTAGCTCTGGCCGGCGCGGGCCTTGCTCCAGAGCATGCGCAGGTCGCTCACCGAGCGAGCGATGACCTGATCGAAGACCTCGTTGTTAGTGTGGAGGGGCGGCGAAGGACTCATCCAACGGCGGTAATCGCTTCGAATTGTGTGCAGGCGGTCGCCAATCTGTTGGGTCTCTTGACCATCGACCACGACGCAGAAGCCGATTTCGACCGTCTGGCGTGGCTGCAGATCGAGGCGGAAGCCGGCCTCCTGTGCGGTGAGAGTATCGGGCTCTCGATCGAAGGTAATGAGCGTCCGCCGCCACACGCCGTCCACGCCCAGGTAGGCATAGGCGATTGTTCCTTCGCCCACCTCGGGCGGCAAATGATGACCGACGCTCTCTCGCTGATGTCCACGCACTTCAAAGATGTCGGCGAAGTCCGCATCGAAGCTGTAGGTGGGGTGAATCGTTACCGGGAAGGGGTTGAAGTTGGTGACCCGCAGGCGCTCCTCAAGGCAGTGAGAGAGGACGCGTTCCCTGCGCAACTCAAGCGTGCAACGACCCACGACCTTGCCGTCTTGCACCATACGGTGGTTGCCCAGGACTTGCTCTTGCGTGTATCCGGAGTTGGCCGTCGAGAGCAGAACGATCGGATAGGCGCCGTCGAGCTTCAGTTCGTAGCTCGAGAGGTGACGTGTGTCGCGGTAGTAGAGCCCCAACCCGCCACGCCCGCCGGGTGCGACATTCCCGGCTGGATCGGTGAGAAGAAACTGGTTCTGCTCGCGAATGATAAGCGTATCGCTGATGTCTTCAACGACGCCAAAAGCGTCCGGAGTGTGCTCCCACGGACGTTCGCCGCTGACGCGGTTCAACCTACGGAAGTCGAAGGGGCGGGCCATGATCCTCGTCCGAACCTGCTAGGCCGGAAAAGGTCCGGCGTCCATGCGTAAGTATCGACGGTTAGGGAGGGTGCGCAAGGCATGTCCCGCACGCTCACCCCGCACGCTGGACCTCGACCTCAAACTCGAATACTTGACCATCCGTCGCGAACTCCAGGGCCTGCCCCTCGCCGGAGTCGATAGCGTGGATCGTGGGTCGTCCGATGTGGACGAAGACAACGCGGCGTACCCCGGCTTCTTGCGCCTCCTGCGCGGTGCGCTGGACCGGTGCGTGACCGCCGACACCGCCCCTGAATCGGATCGGCCTCGTCCAGGCAGCCGCCTCCAGGAAGGCCAGGTCGGCGCCGGCTGCCCAGTCTGGGAAGGTCCAGAACTCCGGCGTCCAGACAACACGGTGACCGCCGTAGGTGATCTCGTATCCGTAGGCCGGATGGTTCGTGTGCTGTACTGGTCGAGGCTTGATGCGGAGGCCGTCGCCTTTGAACTCGTCCACGGTTGGCTTTAGCCCGTGGGCCGAGGCCAGGCGGCGAAGCTCCGGCATCAGCTCAGCGTGCTCGTCCGTGACGAGCCAGACATCGAGCTCGCCGGCGGGCTTCGCTCCTTTGCCGCCGTCAATCATGACGCGCCGTCCGTCTGCCTCCACGAGCAGGCCAGCCGGCGCGTAGCGAGGGCTTGCCATGGCACCGACGCCCAGGGACGTGAGCCGAAGAACCCGCCGCTGGCCGAATCGAATACGTGGCTCTTGCATGGTTGAAATGTGCTGAGAGCCACTTTATCACCCTACGGTGAGTCTTCGAATCTCCGCTGCAACAATGCCCGCTACGCTGACAGCCTCGATCGGCAGGCCCGGCAGAGCGCCAAGGGGTACGCTGTCGGTGACCAGGAGACGTTTGATTTCCAGGCCGCGCAGGCGGTTGACGCACGGCCCGACAAACAGCCCATGCGTGGCAGCGACGATCACTCCTTCGCGCTCAGCACCGGCGCCCGCCACGGCCCATATGGCCGCCTCGATCGTTCCGCCGGTGCTGATCATGTCGTCGATGATAATGGGCGTTCGCCCGCGCACATCGCCCGTTACGCGAGAGGCCGTGACCGCCTCCGGGCCCGTCCTTGTCTTATGGACGATGGCAACGGGCAGGCCGAGAAGTTCCGCGTATCTCTCGGCCAGCTTCGCGGCGCCCAGGTCGGGGGACACGACTACGGCATTGTCGGGCCGGATTCCTTGAATGGCCTCGGCAAGCAGGGAGACAGCGCTCAGGCGTTCGACCGGCACCGTGAAGAAGCCCTCGATAGCGTCAGTGTGCAGATCCAGGGTCACCACCCGCTGGATGCCCGAGGCGACCATGAGGTCAGCCACCAGCCTTGCGGCGACAGCTTCCAGGCCTCTGGCGCGACGGTCCTGGCGAGCGTAACCGAAGTAAGGGATCACGGCTGTGATCCGCTCGGCGCCGCCTCGCCGGGAGGCGTCCGCGAGCGCCAGCAACTCGAAGAGGTGCTCGTCCGGCGGCGGGCTGGTCGGCTGAAGCAGGAATACTTCCTGGCCCCGCGGACTGTTTGAGAGCTCGACATGCACTTCGCGGTCCGGAAACCGCTGGACGGTCACAGAAGCGAGGGGCACACCCAGCTCCTGGGCGACGCCTTCTGCCAGGCCAGGGTTCGCGCTGCCGGCGATCAGGAGCGGAGCACGGGAGGCCATCACGCGCTGCTGCCGGCGCTGACCGTTTCGGTCTCGCACACTACTGGCAACGCCTCGATCTCGCCGGGAAGGCGCTTGATCTCGTCCTTTAATTCGGTCAGGCGGTGTTGAAGACTGCGCCGGTGACAACATTTGCACATGAAGCCGCTGAAGTGTCCGGGCGCCCACCAGACGGAGATATAGGCGAGATGATTGCAGCCCGGTTGAGTGCAGGTCTTGCCCTCAGGATCGAATTGCTTTTCGAAACGCCGGGTGGCTTCCGCGCGGGCCTCCACGCTAGCCATGACCCGATCGAGCCGCGCTCGGAGCCGGCTGGAGGAGCCTGGAGTTGAACCACTCCACGGTCCGTTGCGTTGCTTCTTCGAGTGTCCCCGGCTCCTCAAAGAGATGGCTTGCGCCTTCCACGAGGGACAGCGTTAGCTGAGGCTGGCCTGCAACGCCGGCCTCGACCTGCCGGCGCAGCGGGTCACGCGACCCGATCAGGACGAGTGAAGGGACTGTGACGGCGCGGAAATCCGCCGCTTCCATTGGAGGAGCACGCAGGACCATCGTTCGCGGACTGACCTTCCGGTCGGCCAAAGCCTTCGCCGCTACGACTGCGCCGAGGCTCGAGCCTGCGATGCCTATCCTGTCCTTCACGATTTCGCTTTGCTGGCGCGCCCACGCAAAGACGGCTGCGAGGTCAGCCGCGTAGGCGTCGACTCCGTCGCGCGGGTCCGGGGACGACTCGCCGTGGTCGCTCAGGTCGAACAGAAGCGTCGCAATGCCGGCCTCTACTAAGCGGCTGGCGATAACTAAATTACGCGGCGATTCTTTGCCGCTGCCCAGGCCGTGAACGAAGATCACGAGAGGGAAGGAACCGACAGGCGCCGGTGTCGTAAGAATACCGGCCAGGCGGATGCCGTCGCGCTCCATCTGCGTGGGCCGGCTCGGGTCGATAGCCGCCTTCGCTGCCATCTTCGCGGTAAAGGTTTCTAGCGTCTGTCGCACCTCATCATCGCTAACCTGACTGAAATCGTCATAGTAGTAGCCCACGGCCCAGAAGTCCGGATCATCGAGCAGACAAACGACTTCGTCCGCCTCGCCCCGGAGCAGCTCGAGCATCTCGGTTGGCCCTACCGGCACGGCGAGAATCACGCGCTCGGCGCCCTCTGCCTTGATCGAGCGCACGGCGGCGATGGCCGTAGCCCCGGTCGCGATGCCGTCGTCGACGATAATGACCGTGCGTCCCGAGACCGGTGGCCGGCGGTGGCTGTCGAAGAGCTGTTCGCGGCGATGCGCTTCCGCGATCTGGCGCGCCTTCTCGGCTTCGATGTAGCGCTGGTCAGCCCCCACTGCCGCGGCAACGGCTGCGTTGATATACGAGGCGCCCGTCTCGGTCGTAGCGCCGATGGCCAGCTCAGGGTTGCCCGGCGCCCCTAGCTTCCGCGCCACCACCACGGCGAGCTCACCGTTCAGTGCCCTTGCGACCTCGGCGGCCACGGGAAGGCCGCCCCTGGGGATCCCCAGGACGACCGGTTTCTCGAAACCCTTCTCCTTAAGGAGGCCCGCCAACCGTTGGCCTGCATCCTTTCGATCATGGAACCTCATGTGCCACCTCCACTACCCTTATAGAACCAGCCTGCACCTGGCCGAATAGCACGTCGAGGGCCATGTGGTCCAACGACCGATGACTTTGGCCTTTGTCACGGAATCCATCGGCGGATTAGCCTACGGCGCTATCGTCCATGAGGATAAAGCCGGGGAATCGCGTGGTGAGCTTGTAGATCTCCCCGTCCTCCTCCTGCCTGCCGACCTCCCTGCTCTCGTTGACGCAGGTTCGCCAGTGGAGCATGGGCGTCTGCTCGCCGCACTCTGGGCAGAACACTCCGCCGACGCGATGGCGGTCGCGCCGCCAGGAGTAAAGCTGAAACTCCAGGCCGCAACGCCGGCACTTGAAGGCGTGGACGTAGACGCCTTCACGGTCCTCCGGCCGGACCGCACGAACTTGACCGGTCACGAGGTGCTCGGGTGGCTGTGGTCGTGAATATGGGCCTCACCCAAGTGCTCGTGCTCCGCGTTCTCATGCGGCAGATGAGAGTGCGTGATCGCAGCGTGGTTGTGCTCATGCTCGTGTAGCGCGGTCAGGTGCTCCCACTCTCCCACCAGTTCGTCCGTGCCCTCGCGCCGGTTGTGAGTGATGTGTGGATGCCCGTGGGTGTGGACGACCGCCTCATGGCTGTGCTCGACGTAGTCGGCCAGATGGGCGCGCTTGCGGACCTCGTTGACCACGCGCCGCGTTGGCGACAGGGTCCGGGTGGCGAGGAGAGCGCCATAACCGATAAGGCCCAAGAAGGCGGAAAGCTTGATTGCTTGCTTCATCTCACTACTCCTCCCGTCGCCGGGCTGCGCCTCGCCGAGACCAGGCGCAGCCCGCTCGAAACGGAGATCTAGTCCGGGGTCTTCACATGTTCGGGATGCTGTGCCTGCCACTGACGCATCTGCTCGGCGATACCGCGGATCTCGGCCACAACGACATCGGGCACAGTCCCGTTCACGAGTTGGGCGTAGGCGTCAACGGCTGCGGGAGCAAAGCGATCTTGCGCCCGGATCAGGAACCATTGCTCACCCGGCTTGAATGTGATGCCGTCGATTCTGACCTGATCGTATTTCGCCATTTGTGGATCCTCCTGGCTTGCTTGCTCGATTTGAACACGACGTTCAGGCGTCGCTGACGACCACGGCCTTAGCGGAACACGGGCTCTCCCGACCTCACAGGCTGAGAGATGCGCGCCAGTGCGCGGGCGAGGTTTTGAGCGTCCAGGGCCTGCACGGCGAGATCACCCAGGGCGAGGATGCCGATGAGTTTGCCATCCTCCATGACGCAGAGGCGTCGCACTTGCTCGCGCCCCATCAGGTCCATCGCCTCCTCCGTGTCTGCTTCCGGGCTGATCGTGATTGGGTTGGCCGTCATGTAGTCCTTGACGAGGCAGTCAACTGGGTTATTGCCGGTGGCGACGCATTCGACGGCGATGTCGCGGTCGGTGATGATGCCGAACAGAATGCCGTCGTCGCAGACTGGCAGGACGCCGACGTTGTGGAGCTTCATCTCCTGCGCGGCCAGCTGAACCATGTCGTTGGGACGCACGCAACTGGGGTTGGGTGTCATTGCTTCGCGGACCTTCATGTCTTGGTCTCCTTCACTTGACTTCTACTGGACTTGTAATTCGCTCAGGGCGTATGAGTGCTGGGATGCGTCATCGGCACCTCCTTGGGTCTGGGGGGTCATTGATCGTCCGTGTCTGGTGCCGCTTGCTCCAGGAAGACAAGCTTCGAGGGATTCAGCCGGAGGTGAGGCCGCGAGATATGGAGTCGGAGCCGCGTCGTCTCCGGCTCCTGCAGCGGAGAGTCGGGCTCTCGCTGGTGAGCTGATCCTTTGGAATCTGGTTCTTTCCACCTCACATCGGAAGCCTTTCGAAACTAAGTGCTTACCTGCAGTCCTTGTAAGGCTAGGTTTACTGCATCCAGGCAGCGGCAGCAGCTGCAACCACTACCCCGAGGATGAACGTGTGCAGCAGCAAACGGTGCGCGTCGGATACTGCGAACTGACCTCGCCTCTTGAGTCTGGCCGGTAGTAGCATCGCCAGGCCTCCTTCCCTGAGGACTCTTCGACTAGGCGGGGAAGAACGAAGGTGTTCCTTGTCCAAGCTAGCCTGGCGAGGCGAGGGCTAGAAGGGCCGGTAGGCACCAGGGCTCATGGCCATTCGGCCCCTGGCGGCAAGCGGTAGAGAGCCGACTTTCGGCACCTCCCCTCGACCCCGTTCGGCACTAGGGAGAACCTGGATTACGCGCTTGAATTAGCCTCGTGAAGACCCAGCCCTATATGGCGAGCACGGAGGCTCGGATGCAGAAACAAGGTCCTAAGGCCTTTCTCTACAAGGCCTGTCCACGCTGTCGCGGCGACCTGGTGTTAGACGCCGAGGAGGAATCGCGGCTAATACTAGACCACCGTCTCGAGTACGTGTGCCTGCAGTGCGGGCGGCGTGCCTCAGTTGAGCGTCCAAGCTTCGCCAGAACAACGGTGGGCGCATCGCGCGCCGCTTAAGAATCACTTGGAGGGACTGATATGGAGCATGCAGATCTACGACCAAAACAGAGGGCCCGATATGTGTCCCTTGAGGATCCACTAACCGTCGAGGGGTATGTGGACGAAATGTGCCAGAACATGGGCGAGGAGCATTTGCACCTGCACTCGGTCCTCCCTGTTACCCGCGGGGGCGACACCGTCGGCCTGTGGCTCTTCTTCAGCCGGGTCGGCGAGATTCATCACGGTGAGGGCTAAGGCAGAGAGACGGGAACCCCAGTTGAGTGATTCCCGTGAGGCCGGTTGCGCTAGTGGTTGCCGTTACTCGCGCCTTGCACGCGGATGTGCGGGCCCCGGCTCATCGTTATCCGCGGTCACGTCCCCAACCATGACTTGATCATGCTGCAAGCGTTGGCGACGCCTCAGGACCGCACCCGGACCCTGATTCTCCTCGCGATGGCCGGTGCTACGGCAATCGCCGCCACTCTCGTAGGAATCAGCGACAATCCGCCGGGAATCCTACTGGCGCTGGCTGCAGCGGTGGCCTTGGTCCTCGCCTTCGTCCATCCCTGGCGCACCCCGCGACAATTCAGGCGGCTCCTCCTTGCATCCGTGCTCGGCTTTCTTCTCTTCGCCTTATTGCACAACGTATTCGAGGCTCTTGCTGGCATGGCGGAGCACATCGCCCTCCTCCACGGTCTGCTCGATGGTCTCGCCGCTGCGGCGTTCCTGCTCGCGACCCTGGTCTGTCCCGCGGCCTTTCTGGTCAGCGTTGCCGCACTCGTCATTGCATTGATCCTGAACCGTCGTCTATCCACCTGAGGTGACGGCTCCGGCCAGCGTCGCGTGCCTCACCTCCTGGAGCCAGTTGAGCCCGGCGCCGCCCTGCAGAACGGCCCGGCGCACGAGATGGGGCCAGTGGGGTCCAAGCATCGGAGCCGTTCGGCCCTCCTCCCGCACGCTTGCACTGAAGCATGCTCAACATGAGAAGGCTAAAGAGGGGTTCTCAAGGAATGAACAAGGACTATCCGGAGTACCACCGCCACCTGGGACGCTTGATCAAGGAGCTGCGCGATGAGATCCCCGTCACGATGCGCGGATTCTCGGAGATGCATAGCGGTGCCCTGGCGGATGGAGCTTTGAGCACCCGAACCAAGGAGTTGATGGCGTTGGCCATCTCGATCGCGGTCAGGTGCGATGGCTGCATCGCCTACCACGTCCACGATGCGCTCAAGGCCGGAGCGACAGGCGAGGAGATAACCGAAACGATCGGCGTAGCCATCCAGATGGGCGGCGGGCCAGCGCTGATGTACGGCGCCGAGGCGCTGGAAGCGCTGCAGCAATTTCAGTCATCAACAACTGAAGTTAGGCCATCGAACAAGGAAAGCTTTCTACCGATGGCGACCTCGAACCCCCAGGGTGAGCTTGAAGGAGGTTAAGACGAATGAGAGTCACTCTCTCGGCAATTAAGGCTGACGTGGGCAGCATAGGTGGTCACACGCGGCCATCTGACCGAATGCTGGCTGAAGCAAAGCGGCGAGTGGATTCTGCCATCGGCACTTTGCTTCTCGACGGTATGGTTACATACACGGGCGACGATATAGCCCTGCTCATGTCCCATGTCCATGGCAGCGCCGCGAATGTCGTGCACCAGTTCGCTTGGGACTGCTTCCTTTCTGTTTCGCACATCGCCGATGAAGAAGGTTGCTACGGCGCGGGTCAGGATCTGCTGGTCAGTGCTCCCTCTGGGAATGTGCGAGGTGCTGGTCCTGGTGTCGCTGAAATCGACTTCGAACGTGACGCTGTAAATGCAGATCGGCCAGCGGAGGCATTCGCGGTCTTCACGGCCGACAAGTGCAGCCCAGGTGCCTTCAACCTCCCGCTTTACCTCGCCTTTTGCGATCCCATGCATAACGGGGGCCTACTCCTCAACCCGCGAATGCATAAGGGCTTCACTCTCGGGATCATCGACATGGACTACAAGGGGGAGAGTGGTCACGGCGACAGAGTGATCCGACTGAACGTGCCGGAACGTGCCTGGGACGTTGCCGCGCTGATCCAAAACATCGATCGCTTTGCCATAGAGTCCATCTGGTCGCGCCATGCTGCCGATGAGCAGGTCGTCTCGATGTCTGCCACACGCCTTCACAATATCGCCGGAAAGTACACCGGGAAGGACGATCCCATAGCGATTGTTCGGACACAGGGCATCTTTCCTGCGCCCGAGGAGATCATAGAGCCGTACCTGATAACGCCCTTTGTCACTGGCGATGCCCGTGGTTCCCATGTAATGCCGCTGCTTCCTATGCCTATCAATTCCGCGCTCAACGGGCCGTACTGCCATCCAATCGTAAGCGCAGTCGCGTTCTCCATGGACACCTCGGGGCGCTTCACACACAACTTTGTCGACCTCTTCGACGGCCCTGCTTGGGAGGAAGCGCGGCGACGCTCGCAGCAGAAGGCACTGGAAATGCGAAGTCAGGGCTTCTTTGGTGCAGCGATGGCTGGGGTCACTGAAATCGCTTACACAGGGCTCGTAGACACGCACGAAACTTTGAATGCCGAGTTCCGCATTAGGTCCGATGCTGTTTCTGCCGAACCGGCGGAGGCGCAATCCTAGATATGGAGTACCGGCACCGAGCCAGCACTGATATGGGCACACACCCGATTCGCAAATCAAGTAATGGCTTGATGCTTCCACCCAACATGGCCTCATACGACACAGCGCGCGCGCTGTTCTCTTGGCAAGAGGCGCGCCAAGAACTAACCGGGCTTCCTGGCGGCAAAGGATTGAACATCGCCTATGAGGCCATTGACCGTCACGCGGCCGGGCCTCGCCGAGATCAGGTCGCCTTGCGCTGGATTCCCCGGGATAGCGGCATCCGCGACTTCACGTACGCAGAGATGAAGGACTTGACCAGCCGCTTCGCAAACGTCCTGAGCGATCTTGGCGTCGGCGAAGGGGACCGAGTCTTTGCGCTCGCAGGCCGAATTCCGGAGCTCTATGTAGCTGCGCTGGGCACGCTCAAGATCCGGAGCGTCTTCTGTCCGTTGTTCTCCGCCTTCGGACCAGAGCCCATTTGGTCACGCATGTCCATTGGAGGGGCCAAGGTGCTGGTGACGACGGAGTCGCTTTACGCGCGCAAAGTGGCCGCCCTCCGCGAGCGTCTACCCGAGCTCGAACACGTGATCCTGGTGGGCCAGAGCGAGGTAAAGACGGCCACGCCCAACACGCTCGATTACCACAGCCTGATGGTTCAGGCGGCCGAGAGCTTCGACATCCAACCGACAGATCCGGAAGACCCAGCTTTGCTTCACTTCACGAGCGGCACGACGGGCACTCCAAAGGGCGCCATCCACGTCCACGAAGCGGTGGTCGCCCACCACATTACGGCCAAGCTCGCGCTGGACCTCCACCCGGAGGACGTGTTCTGGTGCACAGCAGACCCTGGTTGGGTCACAGGTACCTCCTACGGCATCATCGCTCCCTTCACGAATGGCGTGACTAACCTCGTGGACGAAGGCGACTTCGACGTCGAACGCTGGTACGCCATCCTCGAAGCGCAGCGTGTTTCTGTCTGGTACACGGCGCCGACAGCCATCCGGATGATGATGAAGGCTGGCTCGGAGGTGGCCCGCCGGCGCAGCTATCCTGCTCTGAGGTTCCTCGCCAGCGTCGGCGAACCCCTCAATCCGGAGGCCGTGGTCTGGGGCCAAGAGGCTTTTGGCCTGCCATTCCACGACAACTGGTGGCAGACCGAGACGGGTGGGATCATGATAGCCAACTACGCTTCGATGGACATCAGGCCGGGCTCCATGGGCAAGCCGCTGCCCGGCGTAGAAGCGACGATCGTGCAAAGGACGGAGGCCGGCGGTATCGTCGAGGTCACCGAGCCGGGTGTTCAGGGTGAGCTGGCGCTGACCCCGGGCTGGCCGTCGATGTTCCGGGGCTACTGGAACGAGGCGGAGCGTTACAGGAAATGCTTTGCCGGCGGTTTTTACCTGACGGGCGACCTGGCACGCCGCGACGAGGACGGCTACTTCTGGTTCGTGGGTCGGGCGGACGATGTTATCAAGAGCTCCGGACACCTAATCGGCCCATTCGAGGTGGAAAGCGTGCTCATGGAGCATCCGGCCGTCGCGGAAGCGGCGGTTATCGGCAAGCCTGACCCCGTTGCGCTGGAGATCGTGAAGGCCTTCGTGTCGCTGAAAGACGGCCACGAGGCGAACGAAGCCTTACGGCGTGAGCTTCTCGGCTTCGCGCGCAGCAGGCTTGGCGCCGTCGTAGCGCCCAAGGAGATCGACTTCTTGCCGACCCTGCCCAAGACGCGCAGCGGCAAGATCATGCGCCGCCTGCTCAAGGCAAGGGAGCTTGGGTTGCCTGAAGGCGACATTTCCACCCTGGAGGCCAGCGCATGACGGCGCGCACCACCAGATCGAGTTCAGCGGCCAAGAAGCAGCATTACCTCGATCTGCTGCGGCAGATGCTGCTCATCCGGCGCTTCGAGGAGCGGAGCTCGGACGTCTACCAGGTGGGCAAGATCCGGGGCTTCTTACATTTATATATAGGCGAGGAAGGAGTCGCGGTTGGGGCGATGCAGACGTTGACGCCCGAGGACGCGATCGTCTCCACCTACCGCGAGCATGGTCACGCGCTCGCCCGCGGCATGCCTGCTAATGAACTGATGGCAGAGCTTTACGGGAAGGCCACAGGCTGCAGCAAGGGCCGGGGCGGCTCCATGCACTTTTTCGACGCTGAGCGGCGCTTCTATGGCGGCTATGCGATCGTGGGTGGCGGCCTTCCTATCGCGGTCGGTCTCGCCCTCGCCGACAAGCTGATGGGCCGCAAGCGTGTCACCGCTTGCTTCTTCGGCGACGGTGCCGTTGCCGAGGGCGAGTTCCACGAATCGTTGAACCTGGCGAAGCTGTGGAATCTGCCCGTGCTGTTCGTGTGTGAGAACAACCTCTATGCGATGGGCACGGCCCTCGCGGTATCCCATTCGGTGACCGATCTTGCGTCAAAGGCTCAGGCCTACGGCGTCCCGAGTCAGGCCATCGACGGTATGGATGTGCTCGCCATCGAGGCGGCTACCAGCGAAGCGGCAGCGAGAGTGCGTGCTAGCGATGGCCCCGAGATGCTGGAGATGCGCACCTATCGCTTCCGCGGCCATTCCCTGGCCGACCCGGAGCTGTATCGGACGAAGGAAGAAGTGGAACGCTGGAAAGAGCACGACCCGATCCCGGCCTTCATCCAGAAGCTCCGCGACCTGCAGCTGCTCGGTGATCCGGATCTCGAGCAGATCGAAGCAAGCGTCAAGCAGGAGGTCGAGGCGGCGGTTGCCTTCGCTGAGGCAAGCCCCTGGGAGCCGCTGGAAGATCTGACCAAGGACGTGACAGCGTCATGACAGCGATCGAGCAAGCTCCTGCCTGGACGCGGTTGCTGAACGACAATCCCCTGCCGTGGCTTCTCGACGACGAGGCGCCTGCCGTAAAGCATCTGGCTCTGCTTCGCCTTCTCGATCGCACAGAGGGCGACACGGAGGTCCAGCTCGCCGCCGCCCAGGCGATGCAGCGCGACCCAATCGCGTCGATCCTCGCTGCGCAACAGCCGGAAGGCTATTGGGTTAAGCCGGGACCCGGTTACGCGCCGAAGTATCGCGCGACCGTCTGGCAGCTGATCTTCCTCGACCAGTTGGGCGCCGATCGCCACGATCCCAGGGTACGCGCGGCCTGCGAGTACGTGCTCGTCCACGCCCAGGCTGAATCCGGCGGCTTCGCTGCATCCGGCAGCAAGAGCGAGGGTAAGCCACCGCCATCGGGCGTAATCCATTGTCTCAACGGCAATCTGCTCAGGGCGCTGCTCGACTTCGGCTATTTGAACGACGAGAGGGTGCAGCATGCGATCGACTGGCAGGCCAGATCGATTACCGGCGAAGGAATGGAGCACTACTATGCGTCCGGCACATCCGGACCTGGCTTCGGCTGCGCGGCGAATGAGAAGCTGCCCTGCGCCTGGGGCGCGATCAAGGCCCTCCTCGCCCTCGCGCGCGTTCCTTTCGAGCATAGAGAGCCGCACGTGCGTCGAGCCGTACGTCAGGGTGCTGACTTTCTGCTCAGCCGTGATCCAGCGGCCGCCGATTATCCGATGGGCTGGGGTAACACCCGGCCGAATGGGTCCTGGTTCAAGCTCGGCTTCCCATCCGGTTACGTCGCGGACGTGCTGCAGAACCTGGAAGTGCTGTGCGAGCTCGGCTTTGCCGGCGACCTGCGTCTAAAGCCGGCACTCGACTGGGTGCTCTCACGCCAGGACCGGCAAGGCCGCTGGCGCAACGAATACGCCTACAACGGCAAGACCTGGATCGACTTCGAGAAGCAGGGCCAGCCCAGCCGCTGGGTGACCCTACGCGCCTGCCACGTAATAAAGATGGCGATGGAGGCCGGCGGCGATGCCCTGCCGGCAGGCAACCAGCGAGGTTCAGCGGCATGACCACGATGACCTACCGCGAGGCAGTCCGTTCTGCACTGAGCGAGGCATTGCGGCGCGACCCGAGAGTATTCGTGATGGGCGAGGACGTCGGACGCTACGGCGGCGCCTTCGCTGTGAGCCACGGCCTTCTCGAGGAGTTCGGGCCGGAGCGCATCCGCGACACGCCGCTGATGGAGTCGACCTTCGTCGGCGCCGGTATCGGTGCCGCCCTCAACGGGATGCGGCCGATTGTCGAGATCATGACGATTAACTTCAGCATGCTCGCAATGGACCAGGTGCTGAACAACGCTGCGACGCTGCGATATATGTCGGGAGGTCAGCTCAGCGTCCCGGTCGTCGTCCGAATGGCGACGGGCGGCGGACGTCAGATGGCCGCGCAGCATTCGCACAGCCTGGAGGGCTGGTATGCCCACATACCGGGCATCTCCGTATTAGTCCCGGCGACGGTCGCCGATGCCCGGGGCATGCTGCTGGCGGCACTGGAGGAACCGGACCCCGTCTTCATCATGGAGCACGCTACGCTCTATCCGATGGAGGGGGAGGTCGACGAGGGAAGCGGGGCCTGTGATATTCGCAAGGCCGCCGTGCGCCGTGAAGGCCAGCACGTCTCGCTCATCACCTACGGGGCATGCCTCTGGAAGGCCCTCGCGGCGGCCGAGCGCCTGGCTGAGAAGGGCGTCGAGGCCGAGGTCATAGACCTGCGCGTGCTGCGACCGCTCGATAGCGAGACCATCTTGGCCTCGGTCAGAAAAACGCGGGGAGCCGTGATTGTCGAGGAAGCATGGCGCACGGGCGGCTTCGCGGCCGAGGTCTCGGCGCAGATAATGGAGAACGCCTTCGATGTGCTGGACTGGCCCGTGCAGCGTGTCTGTGGCGTCGAAGTGCCGGCCCCTTACGCCAAACATATGGAGGACGCGTCGCTGCCCCAAGTCGAGGACATCGTCGAGGTCGTGGAGGCGAACCTGGTCTGATGGCTGACTTCCGCATGCCCTCGCTGGGAGCTGACATGACGGCGGGTGAGCTCGTTGCCTGGCTGAAGCAGCCCGGCGACCTCGTAAGGAAGGGCGAGGTCATCGCTGAGGTGGAAACCGACAAAGCCATCGCCGAAATTGAGTCGATGTTCACTGGCGTAGTCGAAAGGCTGCTCATCGAGACGGGTGCCAAAGTCCCAGTGGGCACGGTGCTTGCCGTCATTCGGACGGAAGGGCCCGAGGAGGAGGCGCCAGCTCCAACCGTATCACCGCCGGCACCGGAAAGACGCCGAGCGGCCGGCGGTCGCGCCGCCCGAACACCAGCCGCCGGGCGCCTGCGTGTGTCGCCGGTTGCGCAGAAACTGGCCGACGAGAAGGGCGTTGACCTCGCCGGCATCACGGGGAGCGGGCCCGGAGGCCGGATCATGGTCCGCGATGTAGAGGAGGCGATAGCACGCGCGCAGGCGGCGCCAGTTCCTCCTGCGGCCCCGGCCGACCGCGCCCTGCGGATGCGCCAGGGAATCGCCGCCGCTATGAGCCGCTCTCACCGCGAGATTCCTCACTTTCACGTCGAGAGCGTCATCGACATGAATCGCGCGGTAGCCTGGCTCACGGAAGAGAACAAGCAAAGGCCGGTGGCGCGCCGCCTTATCTATGGGGTGTTGCTGGTCAAAGCGGCTGCTCTGGCGCTCAAGAAGGTACCAGACATGAACGCCGTCTGGTCAGAGGACCACGTGGAGCTCAGGCGCGAGATACATCTCGGCGTGGCGATCGCGCTGGCCGGAGGCGGGCTAGTCGCGCCGGCGATCCACAACACCGACACTCTGGCGCTAGACGAGCTCATGGCCCGATTCCGCGACCTCGTGCAACGTGCCCGCGCCGGCCGCCTGCGCAGCTCAGAGATGTCTGACCCGACCGTTACAGTAACCAATCTCGGTGAGCTCGGCGCGGAGAGCGTCTTCGGTTTAATCTACCCGCCTCAAGTGGCGCTGGTCGGTTTTGGCCGCCTCACCGAGAGACCCTGGTCCGTCGAAGGACGCGTCGAAGTGCATAAGGTCATCCATGCCTCACTTGCGGGTGACCATCGAGCCGTGGATGGCTATCGCGGCAGTGCCTACCTGGCCGAAGTGGAACGACTACTACAGGAGCCCGAGAAGCTGTGAACGACCAGGAGATGCGTGAGAAGGTTCTGATCGTGTTGGTAGAGCTCGCGCCGGAGGTCGATGTCCATGCCTTGCGGCCCGAGGTCCGGCTGCGAGACCAACTGGATCTAGACTCCATGGACTTCCTCAACTTCCTGATCGGTATCGACGAGCAACTGGGCGTCGACATCCCCGAGGCAGACTACCCGCACCTGGCCACGCTCGATTCCATCTATTCCTACTTGCGGAGGAAGCTTGCCGAGCTGCCCACTGAGAAGTCTTCCTGAAATCAGGCCCTGCTTGATCGCTTGGGAGGCGAACCTCTCTACCTGAGCCTCGACCGGGATTGGGGCCAAATGTCCCCTGCATGGTGGTTGTTCGGCCCTGTCGCCGCGGGCTCGGGGTGAGCAACCTTGAAGTGCAACTCGCAACCCGGAGGAAAACGACAATGCCCAAGGCTTTTTCTCTCACCTACGGACTTGACCTGGAAACAGAGGTCGCGAGCTTCTGGGCGTGGCTACACGACGCCCGCGACGCCATGAACAACATCGGAGAGCCTGGCAAGGCTGTCCGAGAGTTGATCGAAACTCAGCAGGAGGAGATAGACAGGTTCATTGCTCGCGAACCCGACCCTGTCTCGGCGAAGCGCTCGCTCACACTGGCCCTCGCGCTCGTGGGCTTCCACTATGCGTCGCAGCAGAAGCTGCTGAATGGGCTGCAGCAATTGGGTCACCTCCAACCCCTCAGCGAGACGTTGCTAGAGGGTTACGAGACGATCGTTGAGACGCCATTCGAGAGCCCAGAGCCCCCGCGCTAAAGCGGCTTAGACTTGGGCGAAGGTCGAGGAATTTCAGCCTTGCCGCAACGCCAGGTCAGGCGAGACGATCTCGCGCGGTTGCTGCATGAGCAGGGTGACCTCTTTTCCGCGCGTCTCGGCATCGACCTCAGCCGGCTTGATCCCGACGAGCTTTTCCGCTGGTTTCTGGCCAGCCTCCTGTACGGCGCGCGAATCGCCGAGTCGGTGGCGACACACACGTATCAGGCGTTTCTCGAACACGGCCTGACGACCCCGCAGCGGATCGCCGCTGCCGATTTCGGTGAGCTTGTGCAGATCATGGGCGAAGGCGGTTACGCCCGCTATGACGGCATCACCAGCCGCAAGGTCCAGGGCGCAGCCGCCAGGCTAATCGAGCAGTACGAAGGCGACCTGAACATGCTGCATGCAGCCGCTCAGGACACGGTCGACCTCGAAACACGGCTGCAAGCCTTTTGGGGTGTTGGGCCCATCACCAGTGACATCTTTCTGCGCGAGCTCCGCGGCCTCTGGCCGAAGGCCACCCCAGGCTTGGGCGGTCTGGCGCAATTAGCTGCCGATCACCTGGGAATCGATGATCCTGCTGCGTTCTGGAAGAAGCACGCGATGGCTGGCTACGACTATCGGCACTTCGAGGCCGCGCTGACGCGGCTTGGCAAGAACTTCTGCCGATGTGGCCGCTGCGAGAAAGCGCCGATCCCGCATTGAACCGAGCGTGTTTCTTGCATTAGCCCTTGACGCAGATCAGCGGCGTGAGCCTCGCGACCCGGCGTGAGAGGCCCGACGCATGCGCAGCCTCCGCGACAGCGTCCACGTCCTTGTAGGCGCCGGGCGCTTCCTCCGCTACGCCTCGATAGGAGCGAGTGCGGATGAGAATCCCCTGGCTCGCCAGGCTGTCCACCAGGGATCTGCCTTGCCAGTGCTTGAGCGCCTCATGCCGGCTCATGCTACGCCCGGCGCCGTGGCAGGAGGAGCTGAACGAAAGCGTCTCGCTTTCGCCGGTGCCAACCAGAACGTGCGAGGCCGTGCCCATGGTGCCGCCGATGATTACCGGCTGCCCTGTCTTTTGATACGCGGTCGGCAGTTCGTCGTGGCCGGGGCCGAACGCCCTCGTCGCACCCTTGCGGTGGACGTACAACTCCCGCGTCTCGCCGTCGCCGTCGATGGCGTGCCGTTCGACCTTACAGGTGTTGTGGGAGACGTCATAGATCAGCGGCAGCTCGCAGCCGGGGAACACGCCGGCGAACGCCTCGCGCACGAGGTGGGTGATGATCTGCCGGTTGGCCAAGGCGCAGTTAATCGCCGCGCGCATCGCACCCAGGTAGGACCGGCCGACATCCGAAACGATGGGCGCGCAGGCTAGCTCCCGGTCCGGTAGCTCGATGCCGTGGCTCGCGGCAGTAATAGCCATCTTCCTCAAGTACTCTGTTCCTATCTGATGGCCGAGGCCGCGCGAGCCGCAGTGGATGCTTACGACGACCTCTTCGCGTGTTAACCGGAAGGCACCCGCCGTCTCCTCATCCAGAATCTCCGCGATCCTCTGCACCTCGAGGTAGTGGTTGCCGGAGCCCAGCGTGCCCATCTCGTCCTGCTGCCGCTTCAGTGCCTGATCCGACACCTCGCTGGGCTCGGCGCCGGCCATGCAGCCGCCTTCTTCTACGAACGCGAGGTCGTCATCGTGCCCGTAGCCTTGGTCGACAGCCCAGCGCGCGCCGCCTTGCAGCATCGCTCTCATCGCTTCGTTGTCGAGGTGGATTTTACCCCGACTGCCAAGGCCGGCCGGCACGGTGCGGAAGAGGGCGTCCGCTAGCTGCTCCTTCGCCGCTTCCACTTCGGAGACCTTGAGGCCTGTATGGAGCGTCCGCACGCCGCACGAGACGTCAAAACCAACGCCGCCTGCCGAGATTATGCCTCCCTCGGCCGGGTCGAAAGCCGCGACGCCGCCGATGGGAAAGCCGTAGCCCCAGTGGGCGTCTGGCATGCAGTAAGCCGCCTTGACGATGCCTGGGAGGGTGGCAACGTTAGTGATTTGCTCCCGCACCTTCTCGTCCATGTCGGCGATCAGGGACTCCGTCGCATAGATGACCGCCGGGACCCGCATCTTGCCGGTCGGCGCGATCCACCATTCACACTCCGACCTTCGTTCGAGCCTTGCCGTGTCCATCGTTCGTCTCCTGTCGCGTTTCTACACATCAACGACGCATTGGGCGACCCAACGACCGTCCGCCTGTTGCTCGACGGACAGCGCCGTGTAGGTCGCGCCTTTGGGTTCTACGGTCAGTTCGAGTCTGTCGTCCATTGGCTGGCCCCACGCTGTCGCATGCATTTGCGTCGCCTCGATTTGCACCTGGAAGCGACCGAACACCAGCTGCCGCGTCGCCATCTCGTAGATCAGCGCGTTAAGCCAGTCGACCAGAAGCAGTTCCTGATCGGGAGCCTCGCAGGCAATCTCCACGCCTTCCTTCACGTCGAGTGACGACGGATCAACCACGATCGCTGTGAGGGCCAGCGCCGCCTGCTCGAACGCACCCGCCAGCGACGCATCGGCGCCCCGAACACCGATGTCGGCGCCGTGAGGAAAGTGCTCCCAATTCGGCTTTGGATTGTCCACGATTGCTTGAAGCCTCGGTTCGGCTGGCGTCTCTCACAGCGTAAGGTGAAGGGGAGGACTTTTCAGGGGCCGTTCAGCCCTTGCGACGGGGACCACTTTCCGTGATTGTTGGCAGTTGCGCCGAGAACGAGACAGCGCGTTAATGGATTCTGGATAACGGAGACGAGCCTTGCCCAGTATGAGTCGTGCGGAAATCGATGAGTTCCTGCGGCGGCCTCTAGTCGCCGTTCTAACTACAGTGCGTCCGGACGGCACGTTGCACTCGACTCCCGTCTGGTTTGAGTACGAGGCTGGCAAATTCTACTTCTGGATTGGGTCGAACTCGGTCAAAGTCGGGAACATCAGGGGCCATACGGAGGCGTCCGTCTGTATCGCCACCCACGCGGAGCCTTACCAGTATGTCAGCGCCTATGGTTCGTGTGTGATTCGCGAGGGCGATGTTGCCAGGCGTTGTCTGTCGATCTGCCGTCGCTACTACACAGAAGAAGCGGCGCAGGCCTTCGTTAAGGAAGACTTGCGCTCTGGCGATTCACTGATTCTGGCTATGGAGCCACGGAGGCTGACGTCCGAACAGAGCGCGTGAAAGTTGGTGAATTAAATGCAACTTCTGTGCGTGGACGCACCAAATGGTTGATCATAGGATGTAAACTCAACGCGTATTCCTTGGAACGCGTATTCCTTGGCATAGTGAGGATTGAGTAGAGCAAACAGAGTCCCCGCTGCTTATGCTCGAAGCCGGGAAATGGAAGACTCTGGCGTAGTGCTACTCGATTTCCGGGCCCTGCTGGAGGCGGCGCCGGACGGCATCGCCGTGGTGGACGAGCGCGGCCGGATTCTCGTGGTCAACGAGCAGTTGTGTGCCCTGTTCGGCTACGAGGCAGACGATCTGGTCGGCGAGCGCGTTGAAGTTCTCATCCCCTCGCGCCTGCGTGACGGTCACGTCAGCGACAGGGAGCAATACCAGGGGAGTCCCACTCGCCGAGCCATGGGCCCCGGCCTGGATCTCGTTGGCGTGCGCAAAGACGGCGTAGAGCTCCCAGTGGAGATCAGCCTCAGCCCGCTAACCTCTGGCCGCAGGACTTTCACGGTCGCTATTGTGAGAGACATCTCCGAACGCTTGCGTCTGGTGGAGAGAGAACGAGAGCTTCGGGAAGCTATCGCTGCGGGCCGTGAGTGGCCCGTCCTCGCGTCTATCCTGCTGGAGGCCGCGCCCATCGGCTGCCTGGTTGTTAATGATCGGGCTGAGATACTGATGGCGAACGCCGAAATCGAGAAGCTCTTCGGCTTCGCGCGGCGCGAGCTCATCGGGGAGAAGGTGGATGTTCTCGTTCCTGAACGCCTGCTAGGCTCTCACATAGCGGGCCGAGAGGCCTACTTGACCCAGCCCACGGTTCGTCAGGCCTTGACCGGGCTCAATCTGGTCGGCCGCCGAAGGGATGGAACCGAGTTCCCGGTTGAGATCAGCCTCAGCCCTCTAGAAACCGACAAGGGTCTCTTCGTGATCGCGTTGGCCAGGGATCTGACCGAGAGCCACCGGCTCCAGAGTGAGCAGGAGGCTCTGCGTACGCTCTTGGACACGGAGCAGGAACGGTACCGCATTGGCATGGATCTACATGACGGGATTATGCAGGACATCTACGCTGTCAGCCTGGGCCTTGGCATGGCTGAAGTGGATATAGACACGGAGCCCGTTCAGGCGAAGGATGCAGTCCGCCATTCAGTAGAGCAGCTTCATAGCGTGATCCGCGACATTCGCAGCTACATCTTCGATCTGCGACCGCGGCAGTTCGCTGGCGACCTCCACCAAGCGCTCTTCGAACTCGGGCGTGAGTTCCAGGAGAACTCCTCGATAGAAACCGAGGTCCACGTTGCACCCGAATTGCCGCAGATCGAACCTCAGGTCGGCCTCGCCTTATACGTGATCACCCACGAGGCCCTGAGCAACACGCGCAAGTACGCGCAGGCGAGCAAGGTCTCGATCAGTCTCTTTACGGAAGACAGCGTTCTCTGCTTGCATGTGCACGACAACGGATGCGGATTCGATACGTCCGTCGAGGCGCCGGAGGGCCACCGCGGCCTTCGCAATATGCTCAGCAGGGCCAGCCTCGCCGGCGCACAGCTCAACATCCGAAGCGCGCCCGGGCAGGGAACGGCGATTCGCGTAGAAGTCCGCTTCATCTGATCCCTGCGCTCGTGTCTCGCTGCCTGGGCTGTCGTTTACGGCCCAGCCTCGCATGGCAGGGTCAGCTTCACTTGCTCCTCCACAGTGTTTGCTGCAGCCCTTCCACGGACCATTCGCCGGGATAGGTAGTGCCGAAAGGCCATAGCATGTCGAGTCCCTTGCCTTCAGTCTCAGGAGAGGGCAGGACTGGAGGCGTGGAGGCTTGGCGGCCATATGCAAGGTGTTTGTCGTTTCGTCGAACGAGCGTCTGCAAGCGGCGCTTTCGCGCCTCTTGACGCGGCAGAAGGCGCTTGTGTACGCGGGAAGCTCGGCGGGCGCGCCAGCAGCGCTGCTCGTAATCAGACGAGATCCTCCGGATGTTGTGATCTCAGACTCGCTTCCCGGCAATACGCAGGATGTTCTTGTCTGGCGACAGATCAGGGAGCATGCGTATGTGCTCATGTGGACCCACTACAGGCGTGAGAGCGACATCGTAAAAGCTGTCATCGCAGGCGCCTCCGGCCTCATCCTGGCACCGGACGACTCTGGCCCAGGGCTTTTCGAGGCCATCCTAAGGGCGGCCCGAGGGACTTCTTACATGCCGCAGGAGACTTTGACGCGCCTCAGGGCGGTTGCCGGCGGTGAGACACTTTCAACGCTGGAAGAAGGGGAGCGTGCGCTGCTGGCGCAAATTGTTGACGGCAGGCGCGACGCTGAAATCGGGCGTGAGATGGGATTGAGCAGCGAGGAAGTGCCTGCGCACGTCGCCAGAATTCTAGACAAGCTTTTCTGAGAGCCGCGAAGGCTACCGTGCGTAACATCCGCCGCTGAGCCGCAGGCAGCCAGGGGTACACGAGCCTGGTCCGCCTGTTCAGGTTTCACTACGTTCATTCAGGGCCATTTGTCCCCCAACATCCGGTCGATGTGCCCCTCCTGGCGGCGAGAGGCGCGATGTAACTTGGTCTTGGACACATCGTCCTGGAGTAGCTTCATGAGTTCGCAGTACATCCGCTGGTTTGAGGAGCTCGGAACGCAGGACGTTGGCAGCGTCGGCGGCAAGAACGCCTCCCTCGGCGAGCTGGTTCGCCGCCTCAAGACCGCTGGTATCCGTGTCCCGGACGGCTTCGCCACGACGGTCAAGGCCTACCGTCGCTTCCTGGCCCACAACGGCATCGCGCCGCAGATCGAGGAACGGCTTCAGGCGCTCGCGATAGGCGAGGCGTCTCTGGAGACGACGGGGAAGTCCATCCGAGATCTCTTCCTGCGCTCCGAGTTCCCCGACGACATCTCGGCGGCCATTCGCGAGGCGTATCGCGAGCTCTGTGGACGCTACGCTATGGCCGACCTCGACCTCGACGTCGCCGTGCGCAGCAGCGCCACGGCCGAGGACCTGCCCGGAGCGAGCTTTGCCGGACAGCAAGAGTCGTTCCTCAACGTCGTGGGCGAAGACGCGCTGATCGAGAGCTGCCGCCGCTGTTTCGCCTCTCTCTTCACCGACCGCGCGATCACCTACCGGCGGGAGATGGGCTTCGAGGATATGAAGGTGGGCCTCTCCGTCGGCGTCCAGAGGATGGTCCACGCCGACCGAGCCAGCGCCGGCGTCATGTTCTCGATCGACACGGAGAGCGGCTTTCCCAACGTGGTTATGATCAACGCCGCCTGGGGCCTCGGCGAGAGCGTCGTCCAGGGTGCTGTAATCCCTGACCAGTACATGGTCTTCAAACCGCTCCTCGGCGACGAACGCCTGAAGCCAGTGATCGATAAGGTCTCAGGCTCCAAAGAAACCAAGGTTGTGTACGCGGAAGGCCGAGCCGGGACCGCGACGGTCCCGACAACGGCAGTGGAACGTCAGGCCTTCGTGCTAAGTGACGAAGAGATTCTCCAGCTTGCGCGCTGGGCTGTGAGCATCGAGCAGCATTACCGCACACCAATGGACATGGAGTGGGCCAAAGACGCCGACACCGGCGAGCTGTTCATGGTCCAGGCCAGGCCGGAGACCGTCCAATCGCAACGCCTCGCTGGGTCGATAAAGTCCCACCGGCTGCTCGAGGAGGGCAGGCGTCTGGTGACCGGCCTCAGCATCGGTGAGGCTATCGCGACCGGGCAAGCCTGCGTGATCGCCAGCGTGGAGGATATTTCGCGATTCGTTCCTGCTTCCATCCTCGTTGCAGAGACGACAAGCCCTGACTGGGTGCCGGTCATGAAGCAGGCAGCGGCGATAGTGACCGACCGCGGCGGCCGCACCTCCCATGCCGCCATAGTCAGCCGTGAGCTCGGCATCCCCGCCCTCGTGGGGACAGGGGACGCCACCCGTGTCCTCCAGGACGGCCAGGAGCTCACCGTTTCCTGCGCGGAGGGCGAGAAGGGCTTCGTCTATGAAGGCGCACTAAGGTTTGAGGCGAAGGAGCTCAGCTTCCAGGATCTGCCACGCCCGCGAACCCAGATCATGATGAACATCGCTGACCCGGGGGCGGCTTTCCGCTGGTGGCAGCTGCCCTGTCAGGGAATCGGCCTCGCCCGCATGGAGTTCATCATCAGCAACTCAATCAAGGCCCATCCAATGGCCCTTCTGGAGTTCGACAAGCTGACGGACCCCGATGCCCGCGCCCAGATCGCGGACCTCACCTCGGGTTACGAAGACAAGGCCGCGTTTTTTGTCGACCGCTTGGCCTGGGGCATCGCCAAGATCGCCGCTTCTCGGTACCCGGACCCGGTCATTCTTCGGACGAGTGACTTCAAGACCAACGAGTACGCGAACCTCATCGGTGGTCGGCAGTTCGAGCCCGTCGAGGAGAACCCGATGCTCGGCTTCCGCGGCGCCTCCCGCTATTACAGCGACCGCTATCGAGCAGGCTTCGGCCTGGAATGCAGTGCGATCCGTCGCGTGCGCGAAGAGATCGGCCTGACGAACCTGATCGTCATGATCCCCTTCTGTCGGACGTTGGAGGAAGCAGACCGGGTCATCGAGGCGATGGCCGAGAACGGACTCGTGCGCGGTGAGCGGGGTCTAGAGGTCTACGTGATGGCTGAGATTCCCTCGAACGTCCTGCTCGCCGAGGAGTTTGCGCGGCGCTTCGACGGCTTCTCGATCGGGTCCAACGACCTCACACAGCTCGTCCTCGGAGTCGACCGCGACTCGCAGGAGCTGGCTCATCTCTTCGACGAGCGCAACCCTGCCGTCAAGCGCATGATCGCGGAGCTGATCGAATCGGCACATCGCGCCGGCGCAAAGGTCGGCATCTGCGGCCAGGCGCCGAGCGATTACCCGGAGTTCGCTGCCTGGCTCGTCGAGCTCGGTATCGATTCCATTTCGCTCAACCCCGACAGCGTGCTGGAGGTGCTCAAGAGAGTCCTTCAGCAGGAAGGCTTGGCTGCGGTCAGGTCAGGCGGGTAAAACCCACAGGCAAGGGTGCAGGGAGGAGCCGGTGCTCAGAGTGTGGTTACTAGCTCCGAATGGTGGAGGCTGAACATGACTTGTATGGAAGCCGGTCTGCGCGAAGACGCAGCGTTTGCAGAGTTGGCGCGAGCCGTCGCTCACCGTCAGAGGATTGATGCCAAGCTTGCTATCTACGACGACCACTGGGAAGGCTACGAGGCTGCTCTACAGGATATGGAGGCGGCCGTGCAAGCCTACTGGCTGGCCCTAGAGGCTGTTCGAGAAGCGCGCGGCCGCCACTATGCCAAGCCATAGCGCCCTCCTGCATCTGACCGGTTAGACAGGTCAATGCTCCATCCTGATAGCCAGAGCACGAAGAGGTCCGATGTGCGGCGGCTGGCGCTGAACCGCTGGACAATCCAAATCCTCGGAACTGCCGGCCTGGTCACACTGGCCCTGATGCGAGTCGACCTGCAAGAAGTCGGAGCGGCGCTGGAGAGAGCCGACTACGTCTGGGCAGGCGCGGCCGTGGGCGTTCTCACCCTCAGCAAGCTGCTCGCGGCTGCTCGCTGGCGACTCTATCTGTCCGAGGTCGGTAAGCCGCCCCTCTTGGGCCTGATGAGTGCGTATGTCATTGGTACCTTCCTGAGCACGTTGCTGCCGTTCCGCGCTGGCGATTTCGCCAAGATCCAGATCGTTGCTTCCCGTTACGGCCTGCCGCGCGCGGGGCTTACCTCGTCGGTGTTCGTTGTAGAAGGGGTGCTGGACATGGTCACCCTCCTTAGCCTCCTACTCCTGGGACTGGCGTTCCTCGACGTCAGTTTCGTTCCAGCCGCGCTGCTCTGGCCACTCGTATTCCTCGCGGGCTCCGCCTTTGCAATTGCTGTCCTGGTCAGCCACCTATTTCCGCAGGAACTGCCAGTCCCGCGATTGCCATCGTTTGTTCCCGACTCAGGTGAGGGATGGACTGCGCGATGCCTGGCCTGCGTTCCTGGACGGGCTCGCGGCTCTTCGCCAGTCCAGATCGCTGTTAAAGGCTTTCTCGCTTCATCTCACAGAGTGGCTCATGAGGGCGACCACCCTGTGGCTGTTCGGCATATCCTTCGCCCTCGGAGTTCCCGCCAGCACGTTTCTCGTGCTGACTGTCGCGCTGTCCGTTTTCACTCTATTCCCCGTGACCTTCATGAACATCGGCACTTATCAGGTAGTGGCGATAGAGGTGCTCCACGCAGCGGGAGCGCCCAGGTCCGAGGCGTTTGCCTATGCCGTTACCGCGCAGGCGCTGAGTTACCTCTGGGTAGCGCTCATGGGATTGACTGCCCTGTGGAGTCTGCAACTCTGGCCGCGACAGGTGGCCGCAACCGTCCGTCAAGCTACGGATACGCCTGATACCGGTGGCCCGCGAACTAATACCCGAGGCGTATGAATTGGAAGATCGAAGGTGACCTTTGGTCCCGCTCCTGGGGACATGTGACTCTGCAAACCACTTGCGTGGAGGATAAGACTGAAAGCATCGCACCAAAGGGAGTGAACAGGATGATCGGTATAGAGTTGCTTCTCTGGTTAGTCATTGTAGGGGTCGTCACAGTCGCCTGGTCCCTGCTCACATCGCGCCACGGAGACGAGGTACCAATTCGTCAGGAGCGTCCGCAGGACATTACGCCGCTCATGCGCTACAGCAGCAAGGAGCTTGGCCGCCGCTACCGCGATGGATAGAGGCCAAACGTGTTACAGGCTGATGCACCAGGCTGAGCTGCACGCCGGCGATGTATGACGTCCGACTCAGAGTCGTCCAGAAGCGTTTCGCAGCGGTGGTTTGCTTTCGCGCGCGGCCGCCCGAGAGGGCAGTGAGGATCTCGATGGCCTACGGCGAGGTGATGGCGTTCCTGGCCCGATCGGCGATACAGGTCGATAGTCCCGCGATGACCCGCTACTCGCCCGCGGGCGATGCTTTTAACGTCGAGGCGGGGATTCTGCGTACCCAACGCCTTCGAGCCGGGCGACGGCGTGGCGTGCATTGAGCCGGCGGGCGGCGAGGCTGCCGTCACAACCCATACCGGACCGTACGAGAGCTTGCCGACGGCGTACGAGGCGGTGCAGATCTTGGCCAAGGAGGAGGGCCGCGACCTCACGGATTCGATGTCGGAGGAATACTGGTCGGACCCACAGTCATCGCCGGAGTCCGAGTGGCGAACGGACGTCATCTGGCCACTGAAGCTGCGAGCCTGACCGGCGAAACCGAATGTGATCAAAGGGACCCTTAAGAGAAGTCCCGTTCTCGCCTATTTCGTCGTCTTGTGGCATTGCCTGTTCAATCAGTTCTCTGCCTCCGAGGCGAGCAGCATCGTGCCGGTAGTCCTCACGACGGGGGTCATCATCATCACAATCGCCGCGATAAGGTTCGCCGGCCCTGTGGAGCTGACCGGCCTGTCGCGTCGCTCCGGAGTTCGCCAGAGGCACGGGGCCCCGAGAAGTCAGGCGTGCATCAGCGTTTCCCAGTTGAGCTCGCTACTGCCGGCCTCGAATGAGTGGGTCCGGCGGGTGGCCTAAGGACCACCTCCTGGCATGACGCGCAGCGCATTGCGGACCTCGCCAAAGCCAACATATTGCGCAAGCTCTTCCGCGCGGCGCTTGTGCTCATAGCTCGGCACGTGCCCTTCCAAATAGACAACTTCCTGAATCGCAACGGCATGGACGAAGTCGTAGTCGCCGGTACCGTCCGCGAGCAGCAAAGCTAAACGTAGTTGTTTGTCGATCGGCTTCGTTGTCAAATTACCCAACCACCAGATGCACATGCTCCAGGATTACGCCCAGCCTGTCACGTTTTATTTCAAAGGCTCGCAAAGTTCCCTGATTGTTAACAGCTAGCGCCCCTTAAGCTTCGCTCGTATGGCCTCGATCTGCTCCGCGATAGGCAGGGTCGTGTCGATGGTGATACGCCGCGAGTCCGGCACCTCCGTCACGGGCTCGATTCGCGCTTTCTGTGCAAGGTAGACGTCCCAGCGACCCTCCGAGGCGGTCCAAGCTTCGCCTTCCCTTCGGCGCTGGCGATCCCGTACCACCTCATCCGGCGCCGAGCACTCGACGAGAAGCAGCCGCGCCCGCAGCTGGCCTGCCAAGCGCTCCACCGGCAGGCGCTGGTTTCGCTCAATGTAAGTCCCATCCAGCACCACGGACCTGCCTTGCGCGAGCATCTCCTCTGCCTCTCTGTAGAGTTCGTCGTAGACGCTCGCACGCGCCTCCGGGCTGTAGATGCCAGCGTCGATGGGTGCATCCCGGCCGCGGTCCTGGAAATGCTCGCGCCGTATGATGTCTGTCGAGAGCAACACCGCGCTCAGATGCGCTGCCAGCACTCCGGCCAGCACGCTCTTACCGCTCCCGCTTGGACCTGTGACAAGGATGAGAGCCTGCCGACCGTGCCCGCGAGTATACGAATCCGCCAGAGCGAAGTATTTCCTAGCGCGCCTGCGGGCCGCCGCCTTCTGCCGGGCTCCGATGGCCGGGTCAACAAGCTGGAAGCTCTCTACCTTCCCCCGGATTGTCGCCCGATGACACTTGAAGAGGGGGAGAAGCACGGCCAACTCCTTATCGCCGACTGCGTGTGCGTAAAGCGAGATGAACAGGTTGGACAGATCTGGGTGGCCGCGATAGTCCAGGTCCATGGCCAGGAAAGCCGCATCGAGTCCAGTGTCCGAGTACCGGAATGCGTCGTTGAATTCGATGCAGTCGAACAGGCAAATACCGCCGGGCAGGGAAGGGTCGAAGCAGACCGCGTCGCTGCGCAGGTCACCATGGCAGTCGCGTATCCAACCGTCTTTCTCCCGACGCCGCAGCAGATCCGCCTCTGCGTGCATGAACCCATCGACGAACCTCTCGATGCGCTCGAGACGAGCGCCGCCAAGCGTACGGCCGACCAAAGGGTGGAGCTGCATGAGGTTCTCGCGCCAGTTGCGCACCTGCTGCCCGAAGCCTCCCAACTCCGCGATCTTCTCGCCTCGCTCCGCACTCCGGTGGAGCTCTGCCAGCCGCGCCGCTACGCGGGCAATCATTTCGAAGTCGACCTCGCCACGCTCCAGCATGCGGTCCATCATCCGCTCGCGCGGCAACCGCTTCATATGGACGAGGTAATCCACTGTCTCGCCTTCGCCGCCGATCCGAAAGGCGCCGTGGTGTTGCTTCAGCTGCTCGACACCGACGTAGACGCCACCCGGACAGCCGCGCTGGTTCAGGCGGCTTTCCGCCTCGCAGGCCTCCCTCCGCTTTTCCAGAGTTGAGAAGTCGAGGAAGCCCAGGTCAACGGGCTTCTTCAGCTTGTAGACCTGGTCACCGGCCAGGAAGACGTAGGAGATGTGCGTCTGAATGAGCTCAATGTTGGAGACAGCATGTGGATAAGCGCGCTTCTGCAACAGGGCGCGCACATGTGCTGGCAGCGCAGGTGACGACACCGGCCCACTCAGTCGTAGAGAGCGTTCGCTTGAACGTTCATTAGCGCGAGCGGCCGCTGGTCAGGTGCAGCCAGCGGACGGCTTCGGCGATGGCCGCCTCTTTGTCCCGGCGCAGGCCTGCATCCTCTTCGAGAAGCGGCGTTGCTGGCTTCCTTGTCACCCTCCACGCGAAGGTGACAAGCGGCAGAGTCAACACCACACCGAGAGCCAGAATCAACTCGAAGCTGTACACCTCCGACCTCCTGTGGCTACGAATCGACTTTCGTCCAGATTACTCTCACTCAACTCGCGCGCTCCCAGTAGGGCCGAAAGGCCCCAGCGCAGCGCCCGAAAGCCCTCCTCAGGCAAGACTCCTCTCTAACGGTCAGGTTTCCTCCCCGCCGACGATGATCATGAGGCAGCTGGTCTGCCTCAGCACGGAACGGATTACTTTCGCCCGCTCCGGCTGGAACCGGCTGCGCCGCACCAGCACGATCGCGTCCTCCTGGTTGTCCATCGCGAAGCGCGCGATTTCGTCGCCAACCTCGCCCTGCGCAAGGAAGATCCGCACGGGGACCTCCTCCGGGCAGCCGGCACAGCAGGTGGCAAGCCGGTGCACCACCTCGGCTGCCCACTCTGGCCACTCGTGCTGCGGCTGGTCCACGTAGCGAGGAGCCGTGACGCTACCGCGTTCCTCGGGTGCCTTCTGGTCCGGAGCCGCAACGTAGAGTAGGTCGATTGCTGCGCCCAGCGCCGCGGCGAGCTCCATGACCGGATGCAGGGCAGCTGCAGTTTTGGGCGTCCCGTCCACAGGCACCAGTAGCCGCTTGAGGCCGCGGACCGTGTTCGCTGATTCAGGCTTCACGATCAGCACGGGACGCGTGGTGCGAGCTACGATCCGGCCAGCAACGCCGCCAAGGCGATAGGCAACTTCGAGGTCGCGACCGTGAGTTGTGAGCGCCACCAAAACGATTCCAGGTTCCTCTGTCCAGCGGACGATCTCGTTCGCAGCGTCACCCGTGGCGAGCCGCAACCCGAATCCCAGCCTCTTCGCCTCGCGCAAGAGCAGGGATCCCCGCTCCTCCCGGTCTTGGGCGTCTGATGCCACATAGAGCGCCTCTACCTGAGCGCCCAACTGACGGGCTACCAGCTTGGCGACTGGCAAGGCGGTCGCTGCTGCGAGAGATCCATCCCACGCGACCAGCACTTTTCGCGAAGCGGCGGCCGGACGTGTCACGTCCCTTCCTCCCGGCAGCGGAATGAAGCAGTGAGGGGCTGCCCCTTCCGAAGCTGTTGCCACGAATTGCCCACATGTACGCTCATAGGCAGTCCCTGAAGGAGTGATATCTCGACCTGGCAGGGCTCGTTGGAGATGTCCACTGCGAGCTGCCGTCCGCGCCAGCGGAGCGGGAAACGTAGGCGGCGCCATCCCGCCGGCAAATGGGGCGCAAAGGCGAGGCCCCGCTCACCTACCGTCAGACCTCCAAAGCCAAACACGGTCGCCTGCCAGAGTCCCCCAAGGGCACCCATGTGCAGGCCGGCGGCGCTGTTACCCATGCTGTCGCTCAGGTCAATCGCCGCCGTCTGGTGGAAGTAGCGCCCCGCGAGATCAAGCCGGCCTAGCCGGGCGGCGACCAGGGAGTGTATCGGCGGGCTTAGAGAGCTGCCGTGGCCGCAGCGCGCCTCGTAGTATTCAAAGTTCTTCTCTGAAAGCTCTGGCGAGGAAGCATCAGGGAGGAGCGCCAGCAGCATGATGACATCGGCCTGCTTGATCACCTGGGAGCGCCGCGTACGCTCGGGCCCCAGCAGCACATCCATGGGTGCGGTGCGGGCTTCGTAAGAGGCCATATCGATGTCCTCCAGGCCGAAGTAGCCCGAGAATTGTTCGATGAGTCCCGACGTAGGATCCAAGGGCAAGTAGATGGAACCAGCAACGGTACGCCAGTCGTCCAACTCCTCTTTGCTCAGAGCAAGCTTCGCCAAAAGCTCCTGCCATCGTCCGGGCCAGCGACGCGAGAGGAGGCGAGCCGCGTCCAGGCCACGCTCGATGTTCCAGCGGGCCATGTAGTTCGTGTAGGCGTTATCGTCGATGTCCTCGTGGTATTCGTCGGGGCCTATGACACCGCGGATGTGATAAAGCCCGTCTTTTTCGCGCTGAGCCCGGCTGGCCCAGAAGCGGGCGGTCTCGAGGAGCATTTCCGCGCCCGCGTTCAAGAAGAACGGAATATCCCGCGTCGCCTGCCAGTACTGCCAGGCACCGTAGGCAACGGCAGCGCTGATGTGCTGTTCCAGGTCGCCGTTACGAATGGCGATTACCTCGCCGTGAGGGCCGATGGCGTAAGGTGGCGTCGCCTCCTCGCCGGTGTCCGTAGACTCCCAAGCATAGAGGGCGCCGCGAAAGCCGAGCTTGTGGGCCTTAGCCAGCGCTGCGGGCAGGGTGCGAAAGCGGTATTCGAGCAGTGATCGGGTGGCCGCGGGCCAGGTGAAAGTGTAGAAGGGGAGCATGAAAAGGTCCGTGTCCCAGAAGACGTGGCCGAGGTAGCCATCACCGGTCAGGCCACGGGCGGCCACCGATACGGTCGGATCACCGGGACGGACGGAGCTGTTGAGGTGGTAGACGGCGAAACGCAAGGCTTCCTGCGCCTGTTCATCTCCTTTGATTACTACGTCGCTGTTCTGCCAGCGCTCCCGCCAGTGTCGGCTGTGGCTCTCGTAGAGACCTTGAAGGCCGGAAAGCCTTCCGTTACGCAGAGCTGTGCGCGCCTGCTCCATTGCAGCCGGGGGTTCATCGCCGATACCGTAGCTAGTCAGCTGCAGAATCGAAAGCTCATGCGCACAGCGAAGTGATTCCGGTAAGCCGGGCGGCTCTATCCACGAGGAGGGCGGTGCTGTGTCAACCTGAAGCCGTACGAGCCGCATGCAGGAAACAAGGGTGGTGCCGTCGCTCGTCTGCCAGACGGGGGACGCGTCTGTCAAGGGGATCAGGATGCTGCTATTTACTTCGTAGACGAAGATGCCAACCCCTGACGGCGCGTCCATCTGCAGCCGAAGCAGCTGCACGGCGAGCTCGGGCTTCGCCAGCGCGGCAAACCGCAGCGACTCGAGCGACACTATGCGGCCCGACGGCAACTGGTGCCGCCAGATGCTGCGCAGAACGCCGCTGCAGTAGTCGAGCAGCCGTGAATGCTCTTTAACGACGCCACGTCCAATGTTCAGCTCCTCCCCGTCGAAAGAGAATCGGAGCCCGAAGGCCTGTGGAGCTGGTGTTAAAGCGCTGAGCGCAGGCGGACCAGGGCGGAGGCCAAAGAGGCCGGCCACGTAAGTCCTCGGCCGGGATGCCTCGGTGGGCAGGTCGAGGGATCCTCGGATGCCAAGGAAACCGTTGCCCACCGAGAAGCGCGACTCCAGGTCGTGTTCCAGGGCAGGCTCGTAATCGTCTTCCCGCAAGAACCAGGTTCGGTCGCTTGCCTCCGCCCAGACGCTGCCGAAATCAGGTATACCCTCGAACATCTCGTCCCGCGGATCAGCGGCCGGATGCCGAGGCTGGAAGTCCGGCATCGCTGGTGCCCCCGTTCGCGTAGCTGGCCACCGAGTGCAGGTGCGATAATTTTCTGCCGAGAATCCGGCTGTATATCTCCTCGTAGCCGTCGGCCATTCGCGCGGCGGAGAAGAGCTGTTCAACGCGTCGCCTGCATGCCAGTCGGTCGATGTCTGAGACGCGCTCCACCGCCGCAACCATCTCATCCAGCGAGTTGCAGACAAATCCAGTCTCACCGTGCGCAACGACCTCAGGCACAGAGCCCCGGGCCATAGCGATAACCGGTGTTCCAGTCGCCATTGCCTCGATCATTGTCAGGCCGAACGGCTCGGGCCAGTCGATGGGAAAGAGGTAGGCGTACGCGCCGCCCAGCAACTCGTCCTTACCCGCTTCGTCTACCTCGCCGATGAACTCGACGCGGCGGCTGCGTCGAAAGAGGGGCGCAACGACGCTCTCGTAGTAGTCGCGGTCCGCTGGATCCACCTTGGCCGCTACGACCAGGCGCATGCCCGCGCGTTCGGCCACCTCCACTGCCCGGTCCGGTCCTTTCTCGGGACTGATGCGCCCCAAGAACACCAGGTAGTCACCCGGCACTCTGCGCGGGCAGAACCGACTGGTGTCGATCCCGTTGTGCACCGTCCCGACCCAGTTAACGTCCGCCAGAAAGGTCATCTGATCGTGGCTGATCGAGACTAACGGCTGGCGGGCACTGCGTCGGTAGCGATAAGCGATTTCGGGAATGTCCAGTCTGCCGTGAGCAGTCGTAACTGTCGGCGTGGTCACGCATTCCGCGAAGGCGAAGCCAAACCAATCCGCGTGACTGTGGATGATGTCGAACTCGTTCGCCCGCTTGTACACCTCGCCAAGCTCGAAAACCGTTGCCGTCACGAAGTCCGGCGCTTCCGGGTCGAGACGCAGCGCCCGCGGCGCGCAGGGGACGAGGTTTGCAGAAGTCAGGGAATCCCCGCTCGCAAAGAGGGTCACTTCGTGTCCGCGGCGCACGAGTTCCTCGGTCAGATTGGAAACCACCCGCTCCGTGCCACCGTAGAGAGTCGGCGGCACGGACTCAACGAGCGGCGAAACTACGCCAATACGCATGCGATGCATCCTTTGTCGTGAGTGGACTTAGCGTTGTGGCGGGGATGTGTGATGGTCCGAGGCAGGCCCGGCCGCCGGGCGTGCCGGTGCCTGCCTCGCTGGAACCTAGGTGGCCTTTACCTCGATTTTCTTTTGCTTGGCCTCTTCCTTGAGCGGGAAGCTGATCTCCAGGACCCCGTCCTTGAAGTTGGCCTGCGCCTTGTCGCGGTCAGCGCCAACCGGAAGCGGAACCTGCCGCATGAAGCTGCCGTAGCTACGCTCGCAGCGGTAGTAGTCCTTCTCCTTGACTTCCTTCTCCTCGCTGCGCTGGCCCGAGACAGTGACGCCGTCCTCTGTCAAGCTGACCTCGATGTCCTTGGCGGTCATACCCGGCACGTCTGCCTTGACGACGAGCGAGCCGTTCTTCTCGAAGACATCGAGGGCCGGCCAGGCCGGCTCGGCCATGAGAGGCCGTATGTGCGGGAACCTTGGGAAGCCCTCCCAAAGCCGGTCCATCTCCTCCCGAATGTCCCTGAACGGTGCAAAGGGCCTTCTGATCGCGACTCGTTGTTCTTGTTGCTCAGCCATGACTTCCTCCTATTAGGTTCTTGCTTGCTACGTTTCTGACGTTACAGGGCATCGCCGGCCGGGCGCAGTGCCGAATGGTGTAAGGGTTTTGTGCCGAATGGTCCCAAGCGTCTGCGAGTGGCCGACTGCTCGACTGGAGCGTTAGACGCGCGACGGCACCCTGAGGAGCGCCGCAATGACCTCCTTGCAGAACTCGGGCAGATCGGCGGGCTGGCGCGAGGTGATCAGGTTGCCGTCATGGACGACTTCCGCATCGACGTACTCGGCGCCGGCATTCGTCAGGTCATCGCGGATCGAGTAGTAGCAGGTGGCGCGCTTTCCCTTCACGATGCCGGCAGAAATTGCCACCCAGGGTCCGTGACAAATGGCGGCGACCACACTACCTCTGTGAAACGCGTCTCGCACCAGCGAGAGGACGGCCTCATGGCGACGCAGATGGTCGGGTGCATAACCCCCGGGGATAATGACGGCGTCGAAGTCCTCGGCGGAGAGCTTGCGGACATCCGCCTCGGCACGGGCTGGGTAGCCATGCTTTCCTTTGTACTCTTTAGCTTCGGGACCGGCGACGATCACTTCCGCGCCCTCCTCCTGGAGACGAAATGCCGGGTACCAGAGCTCGAGCTCTTCGTAGAGGTCTTCGGCCAAGACGAGGACTTTGCGGCCTGAGAGTGGTCCTTCCATTTAAATATGCCCCTTTCTGAACTCCGGTCTGAAGACCGGCTGATGCGAGTCGTAAGCGAAGCCGAAGCCCATCAGGTAAGCAGCCTTCCTCCATCTACGATGAAGGAGGCACCAGTGACGTAGGCGCTGAGTGGCGTGACGAGAACCAGCGCCATCGTCGCGATATCGTCCGGCTCGCCCCAACGGCCGAGGGGGACACGCGCCAGAAACTCACGCGTGACCTCCTCCGGGATATTCCCCTGTGCGGCCGTGACACCTTCTGTAGCGACGCCGCCCGGTGCAATCATGTTGACCCTAATGCCCAGAGGAGCGACCTCCAGCGCAAAGTTGCGCGTGAACATGAGCACGCCGCCCTTCGAGGCGTCGTAAGCCGCCAGGCCGACGCTGGAGGGATGAAACGAGTCGATCGAGCCGATGTTGACGATCGCTCCGCCACTACCGCTCTGGCGTACGGCCTTCGCGAACTCCCGGCTAAGGAGGAAGAGGCCGCGGAGGTTAATGGCCTGAACGCGGTCCCACTCCTCGGCTGTCATGTCGAGCGCGGGCCGGAATGGGTAGATGCCAGCGTTGTTTATGAGAATCTCTACCGTCCCGTGCTTTTCGACGGCAGTGGCGACCAGATTTCGCACGTCCTCTTCGGACGCCATGTCGGCCTTGACGAAGTCGCAGCCCAGCTCACGGCTCACCCTCGTGCCGGCTTCAGCGTCGATATCAGAGATGACGACGCTTGCACCTGCCTCAACCAGGCGCTCGGCGATACCACGCCCGATCCCTTTTGCTCCGCCGGTTACGAGCGCCGTCTTTCCGTCGAGTCGCAGAATGTCAACCAGGGGTATCTTTGCCATATCTAGACCTACTCTGTCCGAAATGAAGCTGCGAAGGCAGGAACGTTGGCTCACGCAAACTCCTTGTGGGGAGCTTCCTCTTCCTTCTCGTCCTTTCTATCAGTCAGCGTTGCCTCGGCAAGGAGGAGCGTGCCTGCAACCGAGACCGCGTTCTGCAAGGCAACCCGCACCACCTTGGTGGGGTCCATGATCCCGGCCTCGATTAGGTCTCCGTACGTGCCGCGCGCAGCGTCGAACCCGTAACCGCCGGTGGCGCCGCGAATGTGGTCGATGACCACTCCGGCGTCGGCGCCAGAGTTCTCCGCGATCTGGCGAGCCGGCGTCTCGAGCGCGCGGGCGACGATACGCAAGCCCGTCCGTTCGTCTCCTTCAGACTCTCCCACGAGCCGCTCGACGGCTGCCGCCGCGCGCAGGTACGCTACGCCGCCGCCGGGCACGATTCCCTCGGCCACCGCGGCCTGGGTCGCGCTGATGGCGTCGTCGAAGCCCTCCTTGCGCGACTTCAGCTCCGCCTCCGAAGGTGCGCCCACACGGATGAGCGCTACGCCTCCGGCCAGCTTGGCCAGTCGCTCCTGCAGCTTCTCTTTGTCGTAGTCAGACGTCGTCTCAGTGATCCTTCTTCGCAGCTCAGCGCAGCGGGCTTTTATCTCCTCCGGCTTGCCGGCTCCACCCACGATCGTCGTTGTGTCCTTGTCGACGATGACGCGCTGGGCGCTGCCGAGGTCCTCGATAGCCACCCCTGCGAGCGTCTTACCCAGCTGCTCGGAAATGAGTTGGGCGCCGCTGACGAGGGCGATGTCCTGCAAGAGTTCCTGGCGCCTGTCCCCGAAGCCGGGCGCCTTGACCGCGACACAGAGGAAGGCGCCGCGGAGCTTGTTCAGTACCATCGTGGCGAGGGCTTCTCCCTCAACCTCTTCGGCTATCACCAGCAGCGGACGGCCCTGCTGAATGATCTGCTCTAGGAGGGGCACGATGTCCTTGATCGCCCCGATCCGCTTTTCGTGGACAAGGATCAGCGGCGACTCGAGCACGGCCTGCATCTTCTCGGCATCCGTGACGAAGTACGGTGAGAGGTAGCCGCGGTCGAACTGCATACCCTCAACTACGTCGAGGGTGGTCTCGATGCCCTTGGCTTCCTCGACGGAGACCACTCCCTCTACACCCACACGTTCCACCGCGTCGGCGACCAGTTCGCCGATCTCCGGGTCGTTGTGGGCGGAAACCGTGGCAACCTGGGCCTTCTCCGTGCGGCTCGTTATTGGGCGCGACATCTCGCGAATTGCCGCTGACGCGGCCTCCATGCCGCGGTCCAGCCCATGCTTCAGATCGATCGCGCTGGCACCGGCAACCACGTTGCGGAGTCCCTCAGCGTACATGGCGTGAGCCAGAAGCGTTGATGTCGTGGTGCCATCGCCAACGACATCGCCGGTGCGCTCCGCTGCCTGGCGCAAGAGCTGCGCCCCCAGGTCCTCGTCCGGGTCTTTCATCTTTATACGCTTGGCGATGGTGACGCCGTCGTTGCAGATCAGCGGCGTGCCCCAGGATTGCTGGATGATGACGCTCTTCGACTTGGGCCCGAGAGTCACGCGTACGGCGTCTGCCAAGGCAGTCGCTCCCGCCAGGATGCGCTGGCGTGCCTGATCTCGAAAGAGAAGATGTGAGTACGGCAAGGCTGCCTCCGTCTAATCCCATGGCCAGCGGGACACGACGCGCTCCACTCGAGTGGAGTCAGGCGTGTGCCCTCCAAAGGGCTCTGATTCCAGACTACGCCGGCGACTCAGAGAGGCTAGGGCCAAAGGGACAGAGACCCAGGGCCATACGGGTCCCTCTCGGGTGAGAGGGCAGCCTAGGTGCTAAGAAGGAGTGCTGGCCTGGGATTTTTTCTGTCGGGCGCGGATTTCAGCCGGCACTAGGTGCTCGCGGTGTGCCCGGAATCAGTGGGGCGTTTCAGGAGTTCGTCTGGCGATGTAGGCGGCGGCTTCGGTGCGGCGGCGCATGTTGAGCTTGCTGAGGATGTTGGAGACGTAATTCTTGACCGTCTTGTCGCTGAAGTAGAGTTCCGCCCCGATCTCGCGGTTGGTCTTGCCCTCAGCGATGAGCAAGAGGATCTTGTGCTCGGTTTCGGTGATGTGGGCTTCCTTGTTATCGCCGCCGGCGATCCCGCGAAGCTGGTCCAACACCCGCGTCGTCACCTTGGCGTCGAGCATTGTCTCGCCCCTCGCCACCGATTCGACGGCCGCGACAAGCTGCTCGCCGTGGGTCTGCTTCAACAGGTAGGCAGAGGCGCCCGCGAGGACCGAGCTCATGACGGCCTCGTCATCCGCGTAGGAAGTGAGCATGAGGATCTTGGTTTCGGGAAGCTCGGCGCGGATCTCGCGGCAAGCCTCGACGCCGCTTCCGTCGGGCAGTCGCAGATCCATGACAATCACGTCTGGCTTCTCGCGCAGGGCAAGCTCCACCGCTTGGGCCACCGTGCCCGCCTCGGCCACTACCGACCAACCCGGGCGGCGATTCAAGAGGGCGCGAATCCCCTGACGCACGACCTCGTGGTCGTCCACGACCATCACGCGCAGCCTGTCATCCGTCATGTCTTGGTCTCCATTCCTGGCGGCATTATGACCGTGATGATCGTACCACCGCCGTCACGCGACGCTACCGCCAACTTAGCGCCCAAGGCCAGCGCTCTCTCGTACATCTCGCGCAGGCCCCTGCCAGCGGCGCTCTGGGGTTGTCCTATGCCCAGGCCATCATCGCTTATGAGCAGCCTGAACTCTCCAGCTGTAACTGAGACTTCCACCCGAACGTGGCTCGCTCGCGCGTGCTTGAAGATGTTCGCCGTCGCCTCGCGAGCGATGTGGAAAAGCTGCTCGGCCTGCTCACGAGAGAGGGATCGGCACGGATTACGCCCGACCTCGTCGATGACGGTCAGATCCGTGCTTACGATACCGGTGGCTGAGAGCTCACTGAGGAGATCGGTCAGGCACTCGTCCAGTTCCTTGCCTTCTAGCTCGTCGGGACGGAGGTCGAAGATGTAACTCCTGATCCTGCGCACCACCCGGTTCAACTCCACAATGACACCCTGGATTTGTTGCCTCACAGCTGGTGTTTCGCCGCCAAGCTCCTCGAGGCAGCTTTCCAGCTGCAGGCCGACGCCGTACAGGGACTGGACCGCGCTGTCATGCAAGTCAGTGGCAATGCGCTCGCGCTCTTTAAGAACGGCCGTTTCTTCCAGGCTCTCATAGAGCCGAGCGTTGGCGATCGCGATGGCTGCCTGGATTGCTAGTATCGTCAGTATCTCCTCATCCTCGTCCGTGAACTCGCCGTGTTCCTTGTCCGTGAGGTAGAGGTCGCCGATGACGAGCCCGCGCGAGATGACAGGGATGCCCAGGAACGTCTTCATCGCTGGGTGGTTAGCAGGAAAACCGGCAGCGTGAGGATCATTTGCAACGTCCGAGCTGCGATAGGACTGACCCGTCCTCAGCACGTGACCGAGCAGGCCGCGTCCCTGTGGCGGGTCGCCGATAGCCGCTCGTTCTCCCGAGCTCAAGCCCGACGTTATGAACTCTTGGATAGCGCCATCGTGGACAACGGCTAGAGCAGCGAAACGCGCGCCGACCAGCGTCCGACTGGAGTCAACGACGCTTTGGAGGACGGATCCAAGCGCGAGGTCGGCCGTAACCTGAAGCCCCGCCTCGTGGACGGCTCTGAGCTGATCCGTCCGCTGTCTCAGGTCGCTGTTCTGTTCGGCCAGCCGCTCTTGCATGTGCTCGATGACCGCAAACACTGCCCGCGAGAAGAAGACTACGCCTGCCGCGCCGATGCCGCAGGCAATGATGACAGCCGCTAGGCCGGGCAGGTCGTGCGCCAGGACCTCGACAGTGAACAGGAGAAGAAGACACAGGAAGGTCACCGGCAACAAAACGGCCAGCCACCGCATCCGACGGATGATCCGCCGACCTTCGCCTTCGTCTGTTGAACGCATCTTTGCTCTACGCTCCTCCCCGCGCCATCTTGGCTATAGATGCTAGAGGGCATGGATCAGGGGCCGATCGGCCCTATATTCAGACAGCGATTTTGGCGGAGGCAGGCAGGATCTCACGCCGTCACGCGGTAAGCCCGATGATGGCGGATGCATCGCATTGAACCGAAGGTCAGGTTGCCGGCAGCTGCAGCGCACCTCCGCGACCGGCCCTAGCGATCGAGGCTCGATACGTCCTTACTTGCGATTTAGACGGACGCGTCAGCAGGACGGGCGCGACGCCCGACCGGACGACTGCCGAGCCGACGCTCCCTTGTACCAGGTCGCTTAGGCCGCCTCGTCCGTGCGTCGCCATCGCGATCAAGTCGAACTTGTTCCTACGCGCGTAATTGATAATGGCCTTCGAGACGTTCCCGTCTACGACCACGTCGGCCTGAACATCGAATCCGCGTGCCTCCAGGGGCTGGGCCGCAGCCCGAAGGAAATCTCTACCCTCAGCTATTGCGCGGGTCATGGCCTGCTCCCCGGTCTCTGCCCACTGCGGCTGCTCTGGTTCTTGAACGATGGGCGTCCCCCCAGGATAGCCGCCCGCCACAGTGCTCCGCGGCAGAGCGATTGGACGCCTAATGGTTCCTCGCGGGCGTTCGACCACGGTCAGGAGCTGTACACGCGCCTCCAGATCTGAAGCCAACTTCTCTAGAGCCGGAATCACCGCCAGCGACTCTGGCGAGCCGTCAACCGTCACGAGAACCGAGATCATCGCGCCCCTCCTTTACGAGTCCTTGGAGTTTCTAAGGATTCTCCGTCCATGAACCAGCTACGCTGGACTCGCCTCGTCGGCACTCATCGCCGCCTCCATGATCTTGCTCTTGACCTGCTCCGGCCTCAGAACGAGCACGGGTGCCGGCCCATGCAGCATTCGGTCAGCAACGCTGCCGAGGGCGGCCCTGATCACGCCAGACCGCCCGTGAGACGCGAGCACTGCAAGGTGGGCGGGAGAGTCCTTCATGTGCGCCAGCAGTTGGTCGCCGGCCGCGCCGAGAAGCATCTCCGTCCTCACAGTCACCACTTTGTCTTTTAGCTTCTCCGCAACCCCGGCGAGGTATGCGCGGGCTGCATCCTCGATGTCGGTGAGGAGGTCGACCGAGTAACCCATACCGTCGTAGATGCCGTTGCCAGGTATCACCAGAGATACGACGCGTACGAGGTCAAGCTCAGCACCGGTCGTCTGAGCCAGCCAAGTCGCGACCGGCAGCGCCTCCTCAGCGAGGGCCGAACCGTCGAGTGGCACGAGGATGCGCTGGACCGCGTACGGCGCCAGATCGATCTGGACGTTGGGGCCGATGACCAGCGTCGGGCAGTTCGCGTGACGCACGACCTGGTCGGCAACGCTCCCCAAGCGCCAGCGCGCGATGCCGTCGCGTCCATGCGTTGCAATGAGAATCAGATCGGTCTGGTTCGCCGCCTCGAGAAGTTGTTCGGCGGCTCGACCAACGCGAACGTCGACATCCACCTCAAGACCAAGGGGCCGAACTCCTCTTGCCTGCTCCTCCAGGTATGCCTGGAGGTACGCGCGGCCCTTCTCTGCCAGCTCATTTAGTTCCGCGTCCGCGCGTCCGAGGTTATCACCCTGCCACAGGCCCTCCCAGACGCCCACCAGAACCACTTTGTCGAATCCGAGCTTGCGAATTAGCGGCAGCAAAGCGAAGGCTGACTCCGAGAGCTTAGTGCCGTCCAGGGGAACGAGCGCAGTCATTGCAGACATCTATAACTCCTCCATGAGTTAGCTTCGATCAGTTGTCGGCTTGACTCTAGACGGGCTCATCCCTGCCTGATAGGGCCATCCGGCCGTCGCTCAAGGCCGAAAGTCGGTTGTGGGTGAGCGCCACGTTCTCGGTGATTCAGAAATCGCACGCAGTTTGCCGATCTGATCGATGAGCTTCGTCGGCAAAGAGCCCAAGAAGCAGCTCGCGCTCCCAGACGACCAGCAAAAGCACGGAACACTACTTTGTTCGATCGTGTGTTTGCGATGTCGCCGGCCCCGTAGGCAGCGAAGGGCCGGACGGCCGCCCTTGAGCCGCCGATCAGCCCTAGTAAGTGCGGGCGGGATCGGCGAGGTTATGTATGAGAGAAGGGTGCGATGCGCTTGGCTATCATCCAGAACTCAAGGAGGCGAATCGATGCCTGACGCGGGCGCCCCGACGACGCCTTTGGACTCGCGTAAGCTCGACGCCGTCCTCTTCGACATGGACGGCGTGGTGACGCGCACCGCGAGCATTCATGCGGCAGCCTGGAAGCAGACATTTGACACACTCCTCAAATCCAGGTCCGCTGCCGCCAACTCGTTCTTGCCGTTCGACATCGAGGTTGACTATCGGCGCTACGTCGACGGCAAGCCGCGTCTTGACGGGGTAGTCAGCTTTCTCGCCTCGCGCGGGATCACGCTCCCGTATGGAGAACCCGACGATGGACCGGCAGACGAGACGATCTGGGGCCTCGGAAACCGCAAAGATCGGCTCCTTCAGCGTCTCCTTAGATCGAGAGGCGTCGAAGTCTTCGAGACGACCGTT
>WHTK01000026.1 GCA_009377745.1 Dehalococcoidia bacterium | reverse complement strand
GGTCTCGACCCATTCGAGTTCTTCGTCGTGGATGACGGCGCGGGCCTTCTTCTTCTCTTCCTGGGAGTCGTCCCACATGCCGAGCCAGCGCTCGTAGAAGTTCTTGTACTTGCCCATAGAAGCCTGAGCCTCCTGAATGGTCCCCGGCAGCATTGTGTCGCCAGACTGAGATGTCATCTCTTGCCTCTTTCTCCCATTTCTTACGCGGCGGGTCGGCGGGTCAATGCCGGGCGCGAACGGCCCGAAGCTCTCCACATAGTGGCGCTGACTTAAGGCATTGTCAATATGTAGTTAAGCGGTGTCGATAGCTCAGAAGACCTTCGACTTTTTGCGGAGATAATCGACGAGGATGTAGTGGCCAAGGCGGCCGGGTGTGGCGAAGAAAGCGCGGCCCTTGTTGATCTGGCTCATGAGCTTGGCGAAGCCGATGAGCGACGGGTCGCGGGCCATCATGAAGGTGTTGATCGTGATGCCGTTCTGGGTGCAGCGCCGGACTTCCTTGAGGGTCTCCTCAATGGCCTGATAGCCCCGGCCACCGTAACCCCAGCCACCCATCAACTCGCCGGTGGGGCTGGTGTAGGTGGTGGGGTGGGCGTCCGTGATCAGGATGATCTGGCGGTTCATCGACTTGTGCTTGCGCAGGAGCTGACGGGCTCGCCGCAGTCCCTCCTGGATGTTGGTGCCGCCACCGTAGCGCACCCAATCAGACTCCAGCAGGCGCTCCGGCTTGAGCTCCGTGGCGAAGTAAGAGAAGACAACGAGCTCCAGATAGTCACGAGGGTAACGGCTGCTGATCAACGTGTTGAGCGCCAGGGCGACGCGCTTCGCCTCGCGGAAGGCGCCGGAGCCAACCATCGAGTAGCTCATATCGAGGACTATGATCGTGGCGGCGGTGACGAGGTTCTCTGTCTTGTAGACCTCCAGGTCCTTGACCTCGATGTTGACCGGCGTGCCGGGGCCCTGACGGAAGACGGCGTTCGAGACAGTCTTGCCAATATCGACCAGGAAGGGATCGCCGAACTCCCAGGGCTTGGTCTCGACCAGCTGGTCGCTATAGAGGCCGAAGTTACGGGCGTCATGCTGGCCGCTGCGGTCCTTCCGCAGCTCGGCGAAGATGTGGCGCAGCGCCTTCTGACCCAGCAGGCGGATGCCCTTCGGCGTCAGCTCGATGTCGCGGCCTTTGCGCCGGGCGAGGCCAGCCTCCTCCAGCATGTCCGTGAGACGCCTCAGTTCGTCCAGGATGGCGCGCTCTTCAGCGCCGAGCGTCTGCTCCAGGAGCTGCTCATCGACGAGGTTCGGGTCCATCTGGCGCATGGCCTGCTGCAGCTGGCGCTCGAGCTCGCCGTAGTCCTGCATCCGGCCCAGCATCCGCAACGCCTCATCCATACCGAGGGGAGTATCACCGTCGAAGGGAAAGGACTGGCCCATGCGCTGGCCGGTGATCTCTTCGAGCATGCCGGCCATCTGGGCCAGGTCCCAGCGCAGGCGGTCGTCACGCAGCAACTCATCCATCATCTGCTCGAGCTGAAGGCGCTGCTCGTCGCTGAGGCTTTTCATCAGCGAGGCCATCTGGGCCGCCTGGCGTTGGAGGTGACGGATCAGGTCGTCCAGGGTCTCGATGTCAGGCGGAAAGAAGCTGCCGAAACGCTGCATGAAGGCGTGGAAGTCGTCGTCGGTGGATTCGCCGGTCATGCGCTTGGCGAGGAGCTTGTTTAGCTCGCGTACCATCTCTCGGACAGGGGCCAGGTCTTCGGGCGTCAGGTTCTGGATGCCCTGCTGCAGGCCCTGGAAGTAGCTGCCCATCATCTTCTGGCGCAGGTCGTTGACCAGCTCATTGAAGGCGTCACGGGCGTCAGAGTCCATGAACTCGTAATCCATGAGCTTTTCCAGGCGGCCGGAAGGGTCTTCAGGCAGGTCATCCAGGAACTGGCGCTTGCGGCCGGCCAGCTGTTCCAGGAGCTGACGCATCTGCTCGTCCGCTCCCGACTCGCCGGCGTCCCGGAGCCTCTGCTCTATGCCGGTGCGCTCCTGATCGACGATACTGCCCAGCTTCTCACCGATATCGTCCATGAAGGCGCCGAGGTCGTATTGACTTAGCTGCTGTTGGCGCTGGTTGCGCAGGCGCTCCAGGAGGTCGTGCAGGCCCTGGAGGCGATCGCCGTCCGGCCGCCGCGCGCCTCGGCTAAGGAGGCGGTTAAGGGCATCGCGCAGGCTGCCTTCGTCGAGGAGGTCGTCGGCCAGAAGGTCGAGCAACTCGTCCGGCTGGAGGGGGTTGATCTCCTGACTGCCGTCCCAGCGCGAATAAGAGAAGTGGTTTGACATGAGCAGTTTAGCTTTCGATGTCGGCGTTCAGCGTCCGTGGCACCAGCAACGTTGCTTGCGACAGGCAACGATTATAGGCGATTCGCATGCCGGCATAAGGGCATGCGGGCATGGGAGAGCGCTGTCTTTGCGAGTGGAGCGAAAGTGATCTCGGGCTATGCAGCCGGTTGACAACTATGAGGTGCGTATCCGGGATTGCTTCGGGCTGTCGCCCTCGCAAAGACGGCAACAGCCTCCATACCCCGGGCTGAACCCCGAGGCATGATTCGAGACGATCTGGTTGGAGTGGAGGAGCGAGAGCCTTACGCCGCCACGCCAGTGGCCCTAGCAGCCGACGACGGTGATGAGGATCTCGCGCTCGCGCGGGTGATCCAGCTCCACCACGAAGACGCTCTGGTACGTCCCCAGCGCCGTGCGGCCGTTGATCACCGGGATCGTCTCGCTGGTAGCGAGGAAGAGGTTCTGGCAGTGGGCATGGCCGTTGGCGCATTCGTCCGGGTTCATGTTGACCGTGCGGCGGCTGAAGTCGTTGTGCTCGTAGTAGGCGTTGGAGGGCGCGATCTGGCGCAGGGTACGGCACATGTCGCGCAGGAGCAGGGGCTCGTTCTCGTTGATCCGGATGGCCGCCGTGGTGTGTTTGGAGAAGATCGTCACGTGTCCGAAGCTGACTCCGGATTCGGCGACGATGGCGTTGATCTCGTCGGTGATGTCGTGGAAGCCTGGGGCGGCTGTGGTCTCGATTTCGAGGTATTCGGAGACGACGACCGTTTTGCCCTCGCGCTGAGGGAGGGCGCGCCGGTGAGCGCGTCCGCGACTGGTGGTCTGTTCGAGCATGGGGGGCCTGCCTTCCAGATTCTGGTAACCAGTGTAGCGGGGATTGTGCCCTGGGTCACTAGGCTTGGCCTGCAATATGGTCCCTTCACTCCGCCTTTGTCCTAGGCCTGGCGTCATCTATAATCGATTGCGTAATGCCCAAGAGAGCGCGACAGGCGCATATCCCCAAGCAGCAGACCACCAGGCGCAAGCCGCGTCGCGCCGTTTCGGCGCCGGAGACGGTCGCGGACGAGGCGGTGTACGCTGCCGAGCCGGTGTTCGCGGCTGAGTCCGAAGCGCCGATGACTTCCCCAATCGCGACGCGGACACGCCGCCGGCTGGAGCTGGTGCAGCGGTCGCGGGAGTCTGTGACGCCTGTGCGCAACGTGCCGGGCGGGTTGCCGACCTTCGAGCGCGTCTACCTGATGAATGAGCTGAAGACGATCGGGATTATCAGCACGGTGTTGCTGGCGCTGATCCTGGTATTGGCTGTAGTCCTGCGCTAGATCGATTCCATGCGACGGCCGTTGATCTGGCCGTGGCCCTCTTCCCTGTGTTGATCATTGCTTTCACGAGTCCGGCGTCGAGTTCGCACGATATTAGCCACCCTGCTAACTCTGCTAACTCTGTAACAGCCTTCGCCGTTCAGACCCAGTCCTTAGGGGCTTAAGCGTGAGGCCGCGAACACGGCGGCGACCACGGTAGCCAGATAGCCCCAGAGATCGCCGGTGGGGAAGGGGCCAACGCCGACGACCAGGTTGTGGACGACGTAGGCGAGGATGGCGCCGAGCATGGCGATTCCCTGCAGGACCTGCGCGCGCTTGCGGTTGGTGGCTATGCTAACGGCCTCGCTGATCACCCAACCCATGCCCATGGCAATGAAGAAGATGAAGAAGCCGCCGAGGCCGCGGTCGGGTTCCGCGTAGCCCCAGAAAGCTCCGACAGCGATGCCGGCGAGTAGCGATGCGCCGAGACCGCGGGCGATGAACAGCGGCTTGACGTCTATAGTCGGGATGCGGCGGACGTTGGCGCAGTCCGGGCAACGGGAGCCTACGGGGGTCTGCACCAGGCAGCGGGGACAGATCAAGGTATCGCAGCGGCCGCAGCGCAGTGCCGTCTCGACCTGCGGATGACGGGCGCAGTAGGTTATCGCGGCTTCATTCAAGGTTCGGGGCTCCATCTGGGGTCAAGAAGGTCTCGTTCCAGGTGTTGAAGCAGATGCCGCCGGTCAGCTCCAGTAGCGTCAGCTGCGCTTCCGTGAGGGTGTTGAGCTCGTCGAGCACCTCTTCCAGGTTCTCGAAGCCGATCTCGAACCAAGAATCAGAGTTGCCGAGTGCCTCCGCGTAGGGGCTGCCTTCGCCGATCAGCCTGGTGATTTCCTGGACCTGAGGGCCGCGGCGAAGAGCGATGTAGAGTCGCGGGCCATCATCCCAGCGCGTTATCAGGAACTCGCCCGATGGCTCCACCGTCAACGAATGGCTTCCGAGCGCCTCGCCGGCATGCTCAAGTTGGATCGACGGGTCGTTGAACATGATCAAGGCCGCGCCCTGTAGTTCCTGGGTTGCCGGCTCGCTCACTCTTGCAAAAGTCCTCGCTGGCGCACTTGGATAACTAGATTAGCGCCCGCGTGGGCACCCAGGGCAGGTGCCGCTCCAGGAAGTCGCGGGCGATGCTATCCGGCAGGGGAATGTTGCCGGGCTCGCGCTCATCAGGACGCGGCAGGGCGTGGTAGTCGCTGCCACCGAGAGGGCTGAGGCCGAAGCGCTTCGCCGTTGCGGCCATCTGGGCAATAAGCGCCTCGTCCGAGTCTTTGTAGTAGACCTCCATTCCCGCCAGCCCGGCATCGACCATCTCCGGCAGCACGCCTTCGAGGTCCTTGACGTAACGAGGGTGAGCCAGGACGGCAGGGGAGCCATAGCGGCGCAGCGCCTCGATGGCCTGGCGCGGCGTCATCTTCTCGCGGTCGACGTAGGCAGGACCGTCGCGGCCGATGTAGCGGTCGAAGGCCTCGTTGACGTTGCTAACGTGTCCCGCCTCGACCAGCGCCAGGGCGACGTGAGGCCGTCCCACCGACGCTTCGCCGGCGATCTCCAGGACGCGCTCCCAGCTGATCGGGATGCCGATCGCGGCGAGCTTCTCGGTCATGAGGCGTCCCCGCTCGAAGCGGCCGGCGCGGAAGTTCGCCAGCTCAGCCTGGAGGTCCTGGTTGAGCAGGGTCTCGTAGGTGAAGTAGCCGAGGATATGGACCTCATCGCCGGCGATGTCGGTGCTCAGCTCGACGCCAGGGACGAGGAACAGCCCCTCATGACGCTCCGCCGCCCGCCGTGCTTCGGCGATGCCCTCGGTGGAATCGTGGTCGCTGAGGGCGAGGATGCGCACGCCGTTGGCCGCGGCCAGGTCGACGAGCTGGGTAGGGCTGAGGCGGCCGTCAGAGGCGGTGCTGTGGTTGTGGAAGTCGGCCTTAGCGGTCAAAGAGGGCTCCATCGACAGCGGAATCGACAGCGGATAGGGAACGGATAAACGGATAGGGATGCGACGACAAAGGTAGGATCGTCGCCTAAGCGATTCATGGTCCGGCGCAGGTCCCGGTTAGTTAGCAACGGTGTGCTCGCGGTCGATGCGCTGGATCGCGGTGGCCCGGTGGCTGGCGTCGTCGATATCCACCATGACGCCGTTGAGGCTGAGGACGGGCGAGTTCTCTTCGACCGGCAGCCGCGTCGGTAGCTGGCTGAGGAAGAGCCGGTGCGAGGCCGAGACCTCGAAGCCGAGGACGCTATCGCGGGCGCCGCTCATACCGGCGTCGGTGACGTAGGCGGTGCCGTTGGGCAGGATGCGGGTGTCGGCCGTGGGTACGTGGGTATGGGTGCCGAGGACGGCTGCGACGCGCCCGTCCAGGTACCAGCCCATCGCCAGCTTCTCGCTGGTGGCCTCGGCGTGCATATCGACGAGGATGGGCCCCTCGGGACTGGTCTCCAGGAGGGCATCGGCGGCACGAAAGGGGCAGTCGATGTGGGCCATGAAGGTGCGGCCCTGGAGGTTCATCACCGTCAGCCCCTTGTGGCGGACGATGCCCTTGCCGGGCGACCCGGGCGGGTAGTTGGCCGGCCGGATGATCGGCGCCTCGCCATCTAGCTCCTCGATGATCTCGCGGTTATCCCAGATGTGGTTGCCGGAGGAGATGATATCGACCCCCGCCGCGAACAGCTCCTTCGAGGTCTTGATCGAGAGGCCGCGGCCGCCGGCCACGTTCTCGCCGTTGGCGACAACCACGTCTAGGTTCAGCTCCTGGCGCAGGCCGGGCAGCAGCTCTTTGAGGGCGCGGCGGCCCGGCGAGCCGACGACATCGCCGAGGAAGAGTACTCGCACGCGAACCCTAGCGGGCGATCTCGGTCGCGCGCGTCTCGCGGACGACAGTGACCTTGATCTGGCCGGGGTACTCCATCGATTCCTCGATCTGCTTGCTGACGTCGCGCGCCAGCCGCATGGCGCCGAGGTCGTCGATGGCTTCCGGCTTCACCAGGATGCGGACTTCGCGGCCGGCCTGGATGGCGAACGCCTTATCGACGCCGCCGAAGCTGGTCGCGATCTGCTCCAGGGCTTCGAGCCGCTTGATGTAGGACTCGAGGGCCTCCATTCGAGCGCCGGGGCGGCCACCGCTGATCGAGTCCGAGATCTGCACCAGGATCGCTTCGAGTGAGGCCGGGGCGACCTCCTCGTGGTGGGCCTCGATGCAGTGGGCGACCGGGTCAGGGATGCCGTAGCGGCGGGCCAGCTCCGCCCCTAGGATGGCATGCGTGCCCTCTACCTCACGGTCGATGGCCTTGCCGATGTCGTGCAGCAAGGCCCCACGCCGCAGCACGTTAACATCGGCGCCGATCTCCTTCGCGAGCATGGCGGCGATGTTGGCGGTCTCGACGGCGTGCATGAGCTGGTTCTGGCCGTAGCTGGTGCGGTACTTGAGACGGCCCAGGGTACGCACAATCTCCGGGTGCAGACCGGCGCAGTTTGCCTTCAGCATCGCCTCTTCACCGGCGGTGCGGATCTCGCTCTCGATATCGATGCGGGACTTCTCGACCACCTCTTCGATGCGAGTCGGGTGGATGCGGCCGTCCGAGATCAGCCGCGTGAGTGCCAGGCGCGCCACCTCGCGTCGGACGCCATCGAACGAGGACAGCATGACCGCGTCGGGAGTGTCATCGATGATCAGGTCGACACCAGTGGCGTGCTCCAGGGCGCGGATGTTGCGTCCTTCGCGGCCGATGATGCGGCCTTTCATGTCGTCGCTGGGGATTGGCACGACCGTGACGGTCGATTCCGACACGGCTTCCGCGCTGATCCTCTGTATCGTGGCGGTGAGGATCTCGCGAGCGCGGGGACCGGCGTTCTCGCGGGCTTCGGCTTCGATCTGGCGAGCGAGGCGGTTGGCCTCCTCTCGCGTCTCGGCTTCGACCTCGGTCATGAGGACGGTGCGCGCCTCACCCTGGGTCAGGTGGGCGACGCGCTCCAGCTCGGCCATGCGCTGGCCCTGCAGCTCCTCGACGGCCTTACGGACCTCTTCGGTGCGCTGCTCGCGCTCGGTGAGGCCGCGGTCGCGGCGGTCAATAGCCTCCTGCTTGTTGTCGAGGTTTTCTTCGCGCTGAGATACACGCTGCTCAATGCGTAAGACTTCTTGACGGAGCTCTTTGGCTTCGGTTTCGGCTTGCGTGCGGATACGGATGGACTCCTCCTTGGCTTCGAGGAGGAGCTCCTTTTCCTTCGTCTGGGCTTCAGCAAGGATGCGATCCGCATCGGCGGATGCGGTCGCTAGCTTAGCTTTCTCCCTCCGATCGCGTAGAGCCTGGCCGATGAGAGCCCCAACCACCAGCGCCAGGACGCCGATAACGACGCCCACGACAATGGTCGTGGCCATTGTGACCTTCCTTTCCGAAAATGCGAGGTAATGTGTCCAAAAATCTAACCTGCGAAGGTTGCTTACTAATTGTTCTATCGATCATAGGAGCGGCCGTTTGGGGATGTCAATGCGGATGTAACGCACCATGGCAGGCATGTGACACAGGGCGCAGCGTACAGCCGTCCGTCATGAGGCATAGGATCTGAGGCCAGGAAGCAGATGATATAGGGTGGTGGGCCCGGCAGGATTCGAACCTGCGACCAAGCGGTTATGAGCCGCCCGCTCTGCCGCTGAGCTACGGGCCCGCGAGTGAGTAGAGCATAGCGCGGTGGGGGACGTAGCACATAGAGCGCCGAGGGTCGGGCGATTGGTCTTGCTACCAGCTCACACGATCCTCTCCTGAAGGAGAGGATACAGTTTGTGTCAGGACGCGTAAGGGTGGTAATGAGTCTGGAAAGCGGCCTGCTGGGGTCCTCGTTTTATGCCCTAAGCCCCTTGCTAGAGGAGCTGAAGTGCCGCCTCCGGCGGCTCCAGGCAGGCTGGATCATCATTCTTGACGGAGTTGACGCGCTGCGAGACGGGCGTGGGGATGAGGAGGGTGTCCGGGGCGGGCACGAGGAGCTTTCTGAGCCTCTCCGTGTCCTCGTCTTTGGCGTCGAGCCAGCGGTCGATCGCGTCTTCATCGAGGATGACAGGCATGCGGTCGTGGATCGGCGAGATCAGGTTGTTGGGGGCGGTTGTGATGATCGTGAAGGTGCGCTGCCACTGGCCGGGCTGGGGCTGCCAGGACTCGTAAAGGCCGGCGAAGAGGATCAGCTTGCCGTCCGGCCGGTGGAACCAGATCGGCTGGCGCTCTTTGCCGGCCCCCGTCCACTCGAAGAAGCCATCGGCCGGGACGGCGCAGCGCCGCTTCTGAAAGGCGTCTCGGAAGGCGGAAGAGCGCGAAAGCGTCTCGGCGCGAGCGTTGATCTGGGCGGCGGCGCGTTTGGAGTCCCGGGCCCAGCCGTTGACCAGGCCCCACTTCGCCGGCAGGAGCTGCCGGTCTTCGAAGCGCAGCCGCATGATGAAGTGCGGGTCGGTGGGCGGCAGGTTGAAGCGCGGGACGTAATCCTTCGGGATGTCATCCACGCCCACGCCTAGCTCATCGGCCAGACTCTGGCGCTCGCGGTAGGTGAGAGTGAAGCGGCCGCACATGCGACAAGAGTAACAAGTAACAGGTAACAAGCTGCCAGAGCACCCTCTTGTTACCTGTTAGGTGTTAGTCCGGAGCTGCGCTTGCCCGTTGTTAGACGGGGGCAGGAGTCTGGTCGTGGTCGTCAATGAAGTAGGAGGCGCAGGCGAGATCGACCCATTCGCGGGAGAAGCCGGGGGCGCGTCCCTGGAAGCTGCTGATGTCGAGGAGGAGGTCGATGATGTCACGAGGGTGGACGCCGCGGAAGTGACGGTTGGTCGGCCGATAGTAGCGGTCTATGAGGTAGCGGCCGGCTTCTTCGGAGTAGGGGATCTTCTGCTTCTCGCAGACCATTCGCAGGATGCCGAGGAAAGACGCTTCGTCCGGGTCGCCGACTTCGATCTTGTGACGGATGCGGCGGAAGAAGGCTTCGTCGCCGATGCGGTTGGGTGGGATGTTGGTGGAGAAGACGAGCAGGAGCTCGAAGGGGAACTCAATCGTCTCACCGCTGAGCATTGAGAGGTGGTCAACGCGGGCCTCCATGGGGACGATCCAGCGGTTGAGCAGCTCCTTGGGCTGGACCAGCTGGCGGCCAAAGTCATCGATGACGAGGATGCCGCAGTTGGCCTTCATCTGTAGGGGGGCGATGTAGAACTTCGCCTGGGGTGAAAACTTGAGCTCGAGGTCGGCGAGGGTTAGCTCGCCACCGACCATGATCAACGGGCGGGGCGAGACGGCCCAGCGCAGGTCGCGGCGGCGCTCAGGACGCACCGGCGCCCGGAGACCTGACCCACTCTCATCGTCTTCTGGTACGGCGGTTTCCTGGTGCACGCGCGGGTCGAAGACGCGAATGGTCTGACCGCTGACGTCGATGGCGTAGGGGATCAGAACCTGACCACTAAGCATGCGGCCGATGCCTTTGGCAATCGAGCTCTTGCCGTTGCCAGGGTCGCCGTAGAGCAGCAGCGAGCGGCCGGAGTTTACGGCCGGACCGACAAGGCTGCGGGTCGTGTCGGTGAGGATCAGGTCGCTGAGAGCAGTGTCGACCACGTTGGCGTCGACGCGAATATTGCGCACGGACTGCTCATGCACGACCTGCACGTACTGCTCGAACGGGACAGGCGTGGGGCCGACGTACTGGTTACGCTCCAGCGCTTCGGCGGCCCTGTCATTGCCCTTCTCGCTGAGGGCGTACTGATATTGCTGCTCGCCGATCCCGACGGAGCCTACAACTTCGATGAATTTCTCGCGCTTGAGGAAGGAGAGCACAGTCTCGACCACGTTGAAAGGAAGGGCGAGCTGCTCGCTGACTTGGCGGGCAGAAGGGCGGCCGCTGAAGTAGATGGTCTTGATACACAGGTCCAACAGCTGGCCAAAGCTGATACCGGTCTCTTCAACGCTATTGGGTTGGACTCGAAAAGGAGCTTCTTCTTGTTCCTTCAATGCTGAACCTGCGCGCGGGAATGCCGTTGGCGCAACCGCCTCCATATATATCGTCCTCCTGGGCCAATTGCAGCCCCTCATGAAATCTTCGGCTTTTCAGCAGAGGAGGCGTAGCGGTGAGGCGACATTTCGGATACACGGGCTAGCGAGCTAAGTGGCCGAGTGCGCAATTGGATGGATGTCCACATCAAGGCATGGATAGCGACGGTCTCTCACGGCCGCGCGGCTCTGAGGCAGAAACAGTGGGGTAACCAGGGACAAGCAGGGTAAAGAAAGACGGGTCCGGGACCGGAGGTCGCGGCCCAGGCCCCGCCTCCTGTGCCCCAACCTTCCGGTCCGGTCCCGATGTTCATGAGTCCTTCTCGAGAGAAGGACGGGAGTTGTCTTGTTTCAGCGACCTTAGCGGTGGGCGCTCAAGGAAGCTGCTCCGCCTGCCGATTCTCAGACTAGGTTTGAGGCTCCTGCAAGGCTTGCTGATGGTGCCATAACATTTTGTGTTAAGTCAAGCCTTTTCAGGGAGTCTTTTTGCATAAGGAGCACACCGTCCCTGACAAGGCATAAATCTCCTCAATTTTGAGTCTGGCATAGGCTAATCAAAGCGACTAACGCGGTGAGCGCCGCAAGGCAAATAACTATGTCAAGTCAGTTGGAAAATCTCTTTGCGTCAGGATATGGACGATTGCCAGCATTTCGCCGACAAGAAACACAGGAGTAATTATTGAGGATCCTAGCTACTGCCCTTGCCGCGGCAGCCTTCTTGCTCGCCGGATCGGCCTTCGCCGCCGACCCGGTACGGGTTGAGATCACCTCGCTTGAAGAGCAGCCGGGCAAGCTGACAGTGTCCGTGAGTGTGGTGGGCGCGGATGGCCGCGCCGCGACCGGATTGACGGCGTCCAGCTTTCGTGTTGCGCTGAACGACGCTCAGGCGTCAATCACCTCCCTGGAGAGCGGCACAAGCAGAGCCCCAACCTCGGTGCTGTTATTGGTGGACGTAAGTGGCAGCATGCAGGGCGAGTTCATCAACCAGGCACGGCAGGCGCTGCAGGAGTTCGTACGCGGCCTGGAACCGGCCGACCAGGTTAGCGTCATGTCCTTTGCTACCAGCGTCGCGTTGCTACAGGACTACACAACCGACCGCGCCTTGATAAACCAGGCAATTGCCAGACTAACGCCGCTGGGCGAAACAGCGCTGTACGACGGCGTCATTGAGGCAACGAAGAAAGCTGCAACCGCGCCCCAGGGCCGGCGTTTGATCGTGCTGCTCAGCGACGGCACAGCGACAACCGGCCTGGCAAGGCGGGCTGCCTCGATATCGGCCGCCGGGGAAAGCGGCATCGGTCTGGTCGCGCTCGGTCTCGGCGCCGGAATTGATAGGGCCTATCTCACCGAGTTGGCCACGGCCACGAAGGGCCGCTTCCTGGAGGCGCCGACGACCGTGGCGCTGCGGCAGGCGTACGTCGACCTCGCGGCCGTGATTCGCAGCCAGTACACACTGACGATTGATATGCCGCCGACGCTGGACCGGACGCTGCCGGCCAAGCTCTCGATCCATGCCACGGTGCGGGCCGACAACGGCCTGATCGAGCGCACACTCGATCCTCTGGCCGGGGCCGTGCCGCCCCCATTCGACCTCAAGCTCGAAGGAATATCGCAAGGGCAGAAGCTGACCGAGCTAGTGACGCTCCTACCGGCGCTCCCGGAGGGAGTTAGCCTCGCGGATGTCGAATACACCCTGAATGGCGAGGTGGTCCATACGGCCACCAGCGAACCGTTTAGCTATGACTTTGACCCGGCGCTCATGGCAGCCGGCAATCATGCCTTGAAAGTAACGGCAACGGATTCGCGCGGCAGCACGGGTGAGGCGCAGGTCCAGTTCGCCATCGTAGTCCCGTCCGAGCCCTCATCGATCCCGCTGGCGCCCTTCCTGATAGTCGCGGCCATATTAGCCTTGAGTGGAGTGTTTCTGGTGCTGTTCAAACGACGCCCATCCAACGCGGAAAATTACGAGACGCGGCTGCGGCCCTACTCAAACCGGGTGGAGACGCCTGGACCGGTCGAAGGTTGGCCGGAGCAGGCGCAGCAGGTGGATCAGCCGGCTTTGGCGCCACCGCCGCCTGTCCAGGAGCGCGTGCTCGGTCGAGTGGTTGTGATGAACGAGGAGGCGATCCGCAACGGCCAACTGGAGGGCATCCGGGAGTTCGATATCCGTTCGACTCCCTTGACCCTGGGCAGCAGCCCCAGCGCCGACATCTTCATTGAGGATGACGGCCAGGACCGGATCGCCGCCGAAGAAGCGCGGGTCTGGGTCCAGAATGGCCGGCTGGTCTATCACAAACTGACCACGTTGAGCGCGATGGCCACAGAGGGCGTCACCAGCGGCTGGATCTTCCTCGATAGCGGCGACGATATGCCTCTGGGCGCCTACCGCATTGTCTTCCAGGCTGAGCAGCCGGAAATCGAGGCGCCGGATGAGACCGAGGCGTCGGCGCATATGCGGACGCAGGAGCACGGCATGCGCCTGCAGCCACTGTGGACGCGGGTAGAAGATGACCCATCTTTGCCGGCTTCAAGGGAACAGGGCCTTTAGAGCTTGGATTTGCGGCCGATCCTCCCATAGAGGGAGTTTTCGACCGTATGAGCTTCGTACCGTTCCAGGCCTCCGGCACTACCAACTCAGCAGCCGAACCGCAAGGCACTAACGCTGGCGACAACCGGCCTAGCCGGGAAGAAGAGCGTCAGCTGGTGCAGAGAGCGATCGACCGCGACTCTACGGCCTTCGCTGAGCTCTATGACAAGCACGTGGTGCGCGTCTACCGGCACATCTACTACCTGGTGACTGACGCCAGGGAGGCAGAGGACCTGACCGCCCAGACCTTTCTCAAAGCCTGGGAAGCCATCGACCGGTACAAGGAGCGAGGCGCGCCGTTCGTCGCCTGGCTGCTACGTATTGGCCACAACCTGACGGTGAGCCACCTGCGGTCGAAGCGCGACCACAGCGAGCTGGACGAAGCGTTCATCGACCAGAAGCAGAACCGCAATCCAGAGGAAGCCCTGGAACGGTCTACGGACGAGAACAGCGTCCGCGAGGCTCTGCTGGGCCTGCGGGACGAGCAGCGGCAGGTGATCATGCTGCGCTTCGTTGAGGAGCTCGATTACCGCGAGGTCGCGGCCATGATTGGCAAGAGCGTACCGGCGGTGCGGGTGATACAGCACCGGGCGCTGGGAAACCTGCGCAAACTAATGCAAGGATAGGCAGGAAATGGAACCCAACATCGATAACGAAAACAAAGACCAGTCCCTGGACAATCGCTTGAGCGGCCAGCTAATGAAGCTCAAGGACTTTGTCCTGCATCACTCCTCCAATGAAGAGCGTCTCATGGAGATCGCGGCGAAGATCAGGCCGCTGCCCCAGAGCATTACGCCGTCCGCGCCATTCCTGGCGCAGATGCGCCAGCGCCTGCTCCATCTCGGCGACGGCCAGGCAGCCCAGAAAGCGGCTTGAGCGGCAAGAACTACTGCCATTAACTCAGGGGAGACCCGGCCAGCCACCATGCCTCAGACCGCGTACCGGCTGGGACGCCTGAGGGTGCAACCACAATGAGCCGCGAAGGACGAAATCTCTGATGGAAGCGACTGCCACCCACTCCCGCCGGCTGGTAGCCGTACCGTTCCCGGAGATCGATGCCCCCCGGCTCTGTCTGGTGCTGTTCAGCATCGCCTTCTTCGCCTTCTCCCTGATCCATCCGACCGACCCCGATTACTGGTGGCATCTGCGCACCGGCGAGCTGATCGTCGAGACAAAGGCGGTGCCACAGACCGATCCCTTCTCGTTCACGGCGGAGGGAGAGCCGTGGATAGCGCACGAGTGGCTGTCCGAGCTGGTGATCTACGGTGTTGAGTCCGCCGGCGGCTACGCGGCCAACGTGCTGTTGTTCAGCGCCATCGCGCTGGCGGCGCTGCTGGTGGCATATCGGACCGCGATAGGCTTCGGTGTTTCGCGATGGCTGGCTGTGTTGTTTTTTGTCTGGGCTGGCTTCATGAGTTCGCCGTACTGGGTCGTACGGCCTCAGGCGTTCACCTGGCTGTTCTTTGCGCTGTTCGTGGCGGTCTGCGTGGGGCACAGCTCAGGGAAGGGACGGCTGTGGGCGCTGCCGGTCCTGATGGTGCTCTGGGCCAACCTGCACGGCGGCTACGTCTTTGGGCTGGGTGTTGTGGGGCTATACACGTTGGCGCTGATCGGCGAGAGGTTGCTCTGGCATAGCCAGACGGAGTTGAAGCCGGTGCTGCTGGCTCTGGCCGGCTGCTTCGCCGCGACACTGATCTCGCCCAACCCGGTAGAGCTGTTGCTCTATCCCTTCGAGTATCTGAGGCCCGGTAATGCCAGCATGGCGCTGATCAGCGAATGGCAATCGCCGGACTTCCACAGTCCGCTGTTTGTGCCGCTGGCGGTCGCGCTGGTGACGCTGATCGGCATTGGCGTATTTGGCGGTCGGAAAGAGCTGTTCCTGCCGCTGCTGACGCTGTGTTTTGCCTTCTTTGCCCTGCAGTCCCTGCGCAACCAGCCGCTGTTCGCCATGGTGTTCCTGATCATGGCTTCGGCGCGCTGCGTTGAGCGCTTCGATTGGGCGCGATTGAGGCCGTCCGCGGCGGAGGTGAGGTCCGTGATTAACGGCGCGTTAATCGTTGCCGTTGCGATAGCGGTGGTGGTAGTGATGGCGCGCTCAGGCGTCCACCAAGTGACCCGGGAGGCGAGGACGGACGGCGTCCTGGGCTATCCCAGCGAGGGCGTGGCCTTCATTCAGACTCACTATCCAGAGGCGCGCCTGTTCAATGACTACGGCTGGGGCGGCTACCTGATCCAGGAGCTGTACCCGCAAAAGGTGTTCATCGACGGCCGGGCGGACGTCTACGGCGACACGCTGATGCAGCGCTACCAGGATGTGATGGGGCTGCATCGCAACTGGCGGCTGATCCTGGAGCAGCACGGCATTGACCTGATCATCATCGAAGCCAATTCGGCGCTGGCAGAGAGGCTGGACGCGGAGACCGGCGCCTGGCGCCGTGTGTTCACTGGCCCGGTAGAGGCGATCTTCGTGAGGACGGCAGTGGCGTCACCGTAGCAGGCAAGTCTCGTATTGGGATTACCCCTGGTTTTGGCTAGGAATTCGAAGCCGGATAAAACAGGGGTTCAGACCCTGTCAAAACGGTCGAATACTTGTTTGTGAGAAACAATCATCACCACGCATTGGCCGAGGCGAGGCCTGATGAAGACGGAGGGTCGCCTAGAGACGACTAGCAGAGAGCCGACTCTAAATCCCCGAATATTCGCGATGTGGGATCGCCGGGATTTTCGGGTCCAGCAAAGCAAAAGGCAGGAAGCCACGAGCGGTACTAACCCCCGGGCGAGGGGCGAAGACAAGGAGCAAAAACTTGCAGCTAATCAACTACCTCTACACTTGCGCCATGGTGCGTCTGATGCGCGGCAGTGACAAGGACGAAGAGGGCCAGACTTTGGTCGAGTACGGCCTGATCATCGCTCTCCTGAGCATCGTGCTCATCGGCGTCCTGGGTCTTTTGGGTGACGAACTCGAGAACGTTTTCACTGAGGTGAAGGACGCGCTCGCCGGCACCGGCACCCCTTAGCTCTAACTTTGTGGGTAAGAGGCGCCGCTGGCATGCCAGCGGCGCCTCCTTTTTCGCTGGTTTTCCTGCGTAACAGTGCAGTCAAAGAAAAACGCGCCGATGCTATACAAGAAATCACTATCGAGAGGCAATAAGTGCTGATTAGGAACCCTGTCTAGACGCTCTTCTCAAGACGCGATGAAAGCGCGCAAACGCTGGTCGAATACGGCCTGATTTTGGCGCTGATCAGCCTTGTCGGCCTCATTGGTCTGGGTTTGCTGGCCGGCGGCGCGCAGGACCTGTGGGACGTGGTGAACACGGCCGGGACCTGCATGGGCAACATCGTCAACGGCGGTAGCTGCTCCTGATAAAAGCAATCCATGAAGAGAAAGAGCCCGTCTGCCGCTAATGGCGGCGGCTCGCCAGCCGAAAACAGTTATAGAGGTTCGGAGACCGAGCCTTAGAAAGCATCTTCACCTCCCTGGAGGAGCACGAAATGAGTCGAACCGCCGCTGCCATTACACCGGGACGCGCTAACCGGCGCTTCATCTTCCTGGCGATTGCGCTGGGATTGCTGGGTGCGATCCTGGTTTACGTCGCCTTCTCACGCGATTCATCCGGCGGGGGCGGCCCTGGCGCGATCGGTGATTCGCCGGTAGTGGTCGCGAAGACGGATATCCCGGCTCGGACCAAGATCACCTCGGCCATGGTTGAAGTGCGCTTTGTGACCGAAGAGGCTGCGGCCTGCAGGCGTTCACGGAGACCGAGACCGTCATTGGCCAGGTAACGCGCTTCCCGATCACGGCGAACGAGCAGGTCCTCTCGAGCAAGATCGTCAGCCTGGCGCCGAATGCTGTTGCGGCCAGCCGATCGCTTTCCTTCGTGGTGCCGCAGGGCAAGCGCGGCTTCGCGATTAATGCCAGCCAGGTCCAGGAAGCCGGCGGCCTGATCCTCCCCGGCGACTACGTCGACATCGTGGTGCTCTACGATGTCGAGTTCGATAAGCCGGGATCGACCGACAAGGAGGTCGTCGATAACTTCCTGGTCCAGACTGTCCTCCAGAACGTTGAGGTCCTGGCTGTATCGCAGGTGATTGTCGACATCGTGCCGGAAGCGACTCCATCCGTCGGCGGTCAGCGGGTGCGCAACAGCGAAGCCCAGCCGGAGCCGGGCGCAACCACCGTGACGCTTTCGCTGACGCCGGAGCAGGCGCAGCGCGTCTATCTGGCAGAAAGCAACGGTGAGGTCCGCATGGCCCTGCGCCCCTTCGGCGACGCCGACGAGCGCCCGATCGACTATATGACGGAGCTGGAGCTTTACCCGCAGAACCTACCCAACCCGTTCTTGCGCTAACGCCAAGGAAGGTCTTCAGGAAGGCTAAGGAGGCAGAATGCCCAAGAACCTCGAAGTAGTAGTCGTCGATCCGGATGTTAATAGCCGGGCCGATACGAACCGCGCCCTGACCATCGCCCGCTTCTCTGTCTCGGGGGAGGCCGGCTACGGCATCGATGCGGTGACGATGGCCAAGGACAAGAATCCGGACATCATCGTCCTCTCCATGGAAGAGCCGGTAGCGCGCGCGACCCAGACCATGAGCTCGCTGGCGGACGCGCTGCCTGAAACACCGATAATCGTTTACTCCAGCCTTTCCGATGCAGCGTCGGTACGCCGCGCGATGGTGTCCGGCGCTCGCGACTACCTCGTGAAGCCGCCGCGCCCGGAAGAGCTGGCGCGGGCGATCTACAGCGTCCTGGAATACGAAGAACGCAGGCGGACGCGGCTTACCGGCGAAACGGCATCGTCGGCGGCGAGGGGTACCGTGATCACGGTCTTCGGCGCCAAGGGCGGCATCGGCAAAACCACGATTGCCACCAACTTGGCCACGGCGCTGTGCAAGAACACGAACAGCTCTGTCGCTATCGTCGACATGGACACGCGTTTCGGTGACGTGGCGATCATGATGGATGTGGTGGTCGAGTTCAGCATTGCCGACGTCGGCCGCAACATCGAGAGCGTCGACCGCGAGTCGATCGGCGACTACATCGTCAAGCACGGCAGCGGCGTAGAGATCCTGCCGGCGCCGTTGCACCCGACAGAATGGGGCGCCCTGGGCCGGCAGCATATCTCAAAGGTCATTGACCTGCTATCACAGACGCACGACTACGTGGTCGTCGATACGCCCGGCGCCTTCAATGAGCTGGTCGCGACTGCCCTGGAATCGGCGAACATCATCCTGCTGATCACGAGCATGGACATCGCCAGCATCAAGGACACCGCGCTGGCGCTGGAGATGCTGCGGGCCGCGGCCGTGTCCGATGACAAAGTCAAGCTGATCATCAACCACTCAACCTCGTCCAACAGCCTGAGACCGGAAGACGTGGAGCGGGTCCTGGAATACGAAGTCTACTGGCGCATCCCGCACGACGTGGCGGTGAGCAACAGCAACCAGCTGGGCCAGCCGATCGTGCTCGCGAAACCGTACGCACGGGCGTCGCGGGCGATCACTGACATTGCCTACAGCCTGTCCGGCCTGCGCCGGGAGAGGAAGGGCTTCCTCGACAGGGTGTTGGGTCGATAGACATAAGGATATAGACGTGAATGTCGGGGTGACTGGGGATGAAGTGTGGACATCACTTTTAGAACAGCAGGCAGAATCGTGAGGAGGATGCGAGCGTGAATGACTTCGGTCAGAGGCGGCCGATTTTTGCTGCCCCGCCATCGCGCGGGCCGGCGACGCGTAACCCGTTGCTACAGTCCAGCGAAGCTTTTAATGAGCTGAAGTTCCGGCTGCATCAGCGGCTGATCGAGGAGCTGGACCCGAGCAAGATCGAATCTGGCGACCCGCATAAGCAACGCGAGATCGTTGAGTCCGCGGCACGGGCGCTGGTTGCGTCCGAGATGCCTGGTGTCGTCGGCTTTAGCCGTGACGAGCTGATCGCCGCGGTGTGCGACGAGATCCTCGGCTTCGGCCCTATCGAGCCCCTCCTGCAGGACGCGGGGGTTTCGGAAGTGATGGTGAATAGCCCGGACACGGTCTACTTCGAAAAAGATGGCCGGCTTTACTTGAGCCCGATCCGTTTTCGGGACAACTCCCACATTACTCGCATAATCGAGCGCATCCTGGCGCCCCTCGGCCGCCGCGTAGACGAATCTTCGCCGATGGTGGACGCGCGCCTGCCGGATGGCTCCCGTGTCAACATAATCGTGCCGCCGGTCTCACCCAAGAGCCCGACGGTCACCATCCGAAAGTTCCGCGCCGACAAGATGACCATGGACGACCTGATTGGCGTCGGGTCAATGACGCACGAGCTTTCTGACTTCCTGCGCGCCTGCGTCCAGGGGCGGCTGAACACGATTATTTCCGGCGGCACCGGCTCTGGTAAGACCACGCTTCTGAACGCGCTCTCCGGCTTCATCCCGGACACGGAGCGCATCGTTACGATTGAGGACCCCACGGAGCTGAAGCTGCAGCAGGCCCACGTTGTGACACTGGAGGCGCGTCCCGCCAGTCTGGAGGGCCGCGGCGAAGTGACCCAGCGTGACCTGGTGCGCAACTCCCTGCGTATGCGGCCGGACCGCATCATCGTTGGTGAGGTGCGAGGCGCCGAGGCCTTCGACATGATGCAGGCGATGAACACCGGTCACGAAGGTTCCGTGAGCACGGTCCACGCCAACACGCCACGTGACGCCCTGGCCCGTATCGAGAACATGATCCTGATGGCGAACCTGGACCTGCCCTCGCGGGCGATCCGGGAACAGATCGCCTCCGCGGTGCATGTAATCATCCAGATCAGCCGCTTCTCGGACGGCTCCCGCAAGGTCACTCACGTCAGCGAAGTGTCCGGTATGGAGGGCCAGGTGGTCACCATGCAGGACATATTCCGCTTCGAGCAGACGAGCGTGGATGCGGAGGGTCGCGTCAGAGGGGCCTTCCGCTCGACCGGTATCCGGCCGCGCTTTGCTGAGAAGTTTGAGAGCCTGGGCATTCAACTGGCGCCGAACATCTTCTCCGGGGTGGCTGCGTAATGGACATGCTAGCGCTGGCCGCTGCCGGGACGGTAATGGCCGCGATCGTAACTGGACTGCTGGCCTTCTACCAGGCCGCGGCGAGCCCGAGAGGCAGCCTGGAGAGACGTCTGGGCAACCTGCTGGGCGACTCCTCCGGCTTCGACGTGGTGACGGCGGGCATGGAGGGCTTGCGCGCCAACCGCGCCGGCCGCGTGCCGCTGATCAGTTCCTTGCTGGAAGGCAAAGAGTGGACCACGGCGATGGCGATCCGGCTTGAGAGCGCCGACATGCGCCTTACTGTCTCCGAGTTCGTGGGGTTGCGGATATTTGTGGCGCTGATCCTGGGCCTCGTGGCTGTCGTAGCGCTCGGCACCGGCGTCATCGGGCTCGTGGTCCTTCTGGTCGCTGTCGTGATTGGCTACGCCGTCCCCAACATGTACGTGACCTTCGCGCGCGGCCGCAGGATCAACAAGCTGAATAACCAGCTCTCGGACGCCCTGAGTCTGATCGCCAACTCACTGAAGGCTGGCTTCGGCTTGATGCAGTCGCTGGACCTCGCGAGCCGGGAGCTGGATCATCCGATTGCTACCGACCTGCGACGGGCCCTGCACGACATCAACGTCGGTTCGAGCACGGAGGAGGCGCTGCAAGCGATGGCCCTGCGCAGCGGTAGCGATGACCTGGACATCGTCATCACGGCGATGCTCGTGCAGCAATCGACCGGCGGTAACCTGGCAGAGATCCTGGACAACGTTGGGCACACAATGCGCGAGCGCGTCCGTATCCGGGGTGAGATCAATACCCTGACGACGCAGCAGATGTACACGGGCTTCATCATTGGCGGTCTGCCGGTCGTCATTGGCATCCTGATCTCGCTTATCAACCCGGAGTACATCACGCCCTTGTTCACGGAGACCATCGGCAACGTCATGCTGGGCGGCGCCGTCGTCCTGGAGTTCTTCGGCATTCTGCTCATCCGAAAAATCCTTTCCATTGAGGTTTAGATAAATGCTGGTTGTACTTGCGCTCGCGCTGATTTTCGCGGCCATCGTCTTCCTGGTGCTGGGCATGTCATGGCAGCAGGACAGCACAATGAGCATGCGGCTGGCCACACTGCGGGGCGAGAGGCCGGCGGCCGACTTCCGCGCCGCGACGCCACGCGAATCCATAGGCGCCCGTCTCGTCGCGCCGATGGCAGCATCGATGGGTGGGAAGGTTCAGGCCTTTCTACCGACTCGTTGGATCGATGGCATCGAGAAGAACCTGATCCAGGCGGGTCAGCCCGTGACCCTGACGGGCTTCCTCTTCGCGTCGCTGCTAGTGCTGGGCCTGACCCTGACGATGGGATTCACGCTGGCCACCGCCTCTGGCGGTCTCACGGGCATGGGCCTGCTCCTGTTTGGCGTGCTGGGCGCCTTCGGCGTGGTCATGCCCAAGGTATGGCTTTCCAAGCGGGTGAAGTACCGGCAGAAGATCATCCTCAAGAGCCTGCCGGACGCCTTTGACCTGATCACGACCTGTGTCGAAGCCGGCATGGGCCTGGAAGCTGCGCTGGCCAAGGTGGCGGAGAAGGTCGAAGGTCCCTTCGGTGAGGAGTTGGCGATCTGTTTGCGCGAGGTTTCGCTGGGTAAGCTTCGCCGCGATGCCCTGAAGGAGCTGGCGGAGCGCACCGGTGTCCCGGACCTCTCCGCGTTTATCAACGCGGTGGTCCAGGCCGAGACGATGGGTACTAGCATTGCGACGGTGCTGCGGGTCCAGGCGGAACAGATGCGCACCAAGCGCCGTCAGCGAGCCGAGCAGCAGGCCTACCAGGCGCCGGTTAAGATGATTTTTCCGCTGGTGCTCTGTATCTTCCCCACGCTCTTCATCGTGATCCTGGGACCGGCAGGGATCACCATCTACCAGACATTGATCGCACAAGAATGATCATCACGAATTCGGACAGAGGCACGGTCCTGGGCGAAGCGATTGAGGTGGCGGTGACGGCCGCCCAGCGCGTCAAGGGGCTCCTGGGCAGAGACTGCCTGGCAGACGGCCAGGGCCTGCTTTTCAAGGGCACGTCTTCCCTGCACACGTTCTTTATGCAGTTCCCAATCGATGTCGTGTTCATGGATAAGCAAGGGAAGGTGCTCAAGTCGGCGCGGGACGTGAAGCCGTTCAAGATCGTCATAGCACCGTTCCGGTCGTACTACGCGCTGGAGCTTCCGGTCGGTTCTATCGATGGGTCTTCAACGCGCGTGGGTGACCGCGTCCTCTTTCTGGAGGAAGACGAACCCGACAGCCGGATTGCCTGAAGGCTGCCGAAACTAAGGCCCGGAGTTACGCCGAAGCGCTAGGGGATTCTCAGCTCCTGGCCGATGGAGAGCGCGCTCGGGTCGGCCAGGCCGTTGAGGGAGACAATCGCGTCGGCAGAGACGCCGAACTTGCCGGCGATGCCGTAGAGCGTATCGCCGGACTCCACGGCGTAGACACGGCCTGAGCCGCCGCCAGTCGAGCCACCGGAGCCATCCGTGGCGGCGGCGACCGCACCGCCAGCGCCAGGAATTGTCAACTCCTGACCAACGTAGATATAGGTCGCGTCGGTCAGGCTATTAGCCTGCATGATGGCGTCGACGCTGGTGCCGTACTGGCCGGCGAGAGCGCCGAGGGTGTCACCTTCCACGACTACGTGGACGCCTGCAACACCGCTCTCGACGGCGACTGGCGCCGGAGGCAGACGCGGCGGGATCTCTTTGAGGAGATTGAAGACGTCCGTGCCGGTGACGCCGTAGCGCCATACGGTGACGTAATTGGCGCCCTCGTTGTAGGCGCCATCGATGAAGCGGCGAAACTCGTCGGAGTCCGGGGTGGCGCCCTGGCCGACCTGGATGATCGGCAGGCCGAATTTGGCGAGCACCGAGCTGCTGACCTTGAGGAGGAACTCAGGAGTCACGCCATCCGAGCCAACGGGGAAGCCGGTCTCGGCGAAGCGGGTGTGGTTGGCGGGAGTATTGAAGGTGCGCCAGTAGTTCTGGGGCGCGATCTCGTCGCTGAAGGCCGTGAACTCCTTGAGCGGCAGGCGCTCGAGGGTCCAGGGACGGGAATCGATCGAGAGGACGACACGGCCATTCGGCTGGAGCCGGCGTAGTTCCTTGCCGAAAGCCTCGGCGTCGGCGGGAGAGCCACGCCAGAAACCGGCGTAGGGTTCCACGTCGAGGAAGATGCTGCGCGCGCCGGCCTCCAGGACCTCAGCGGCCATCTCGGCTTCGCGCTTGGGGTTGAGGCCGTGCAGGACCATCCAGGCGTGGAAGGGCACGCCGATGCCTTCGTAGTAGTTGGCAAGGGTGCCGACCTGGGGCGCGCCGCTGACGGCGAAGGGCGACTTGTCGTACTCGGACATCCACTGGGTGCCGTCGTGGGTCTTGAGCACGAGGCCGAGCTTGTGGTCGCGCAGACGCTCGCCGATGAGATTGGGGGCGGCATCGGTCGTGAACTGCCAGACCCAAACCAGGTGATGCGGGTCTGTGAGGTTGGCCGCGCTGGCGGGCGGCGTACTGCCGCTGCCGGCCTTCATAAGGGCAGCGCCGACTCCAAGGCCGACAGAGGCCCCTAGAAGCTGCCTACGAGAGAGGCGTTTCAAGTTAATATCCCGCGCCACCTGAGTATTACATAATCGCAACGGCCGAGTGTCAACCAGATAGGCGTTAAATGTTTCCCAGGTTGATTCTTTTGTAATCAGTCGCGTTAGACCTATAGAGGGAGCCACCTGCCGTAAACAATGAGTCCCTGGATGACTATCCAGGGACTCATTCGATGCTAGCTGTTGGTTAGCTGGCTTTGGCGCGGGCGCGCGGGCGCTCCTCGCCGGCGGGCTCCGGCTCCTTCTTCTGACGGCGGACGGCCTCGACGCTGGCGCGCAGGGCCTCGGTGAGGTCGGTGATCTTGGCCGCGGCCGGCTGCGGCGCCTCGATGGTCTCGCCTTCAGCCTTGGCGCGGATTACCGTCATCAGGGCTTCCCGGTAGTCATCCTTGTACTCAGCGAAATCGAACGCGTCGCTGCTGAGCATATCGACGAGGGACTTGGCCATCGCCAGCTCCTTGTCGGAAACCTTGACGTCCTTGCCGGGCACGCTGAGGTCCTTGGGGCTGCGGATCTCGTCGGCGTAGAACATGGTCTCGAGGGCGATAGTGTCCTCGTAGATACGCAGGGTGCAGAGCTGCTCTTTCTGGCGCAGGGTAACCTTGGCGATCGCCACGCGGTTCGTGTCTTCAAGCGCGCGCATGAGCAGGGCGAAGGGCTTCATGCCGATCTCTTCCGGCTCCAGGTAGTAGGTCTTCTGGTAGAGGATCGGGTCGATCTCCTTGAGGTCGACGAAGTCGGTGATATCGATCGTATGGGTGGTCACCACGGGGACGTTCTCGAAGTCCTGATCTTCGAGGACGACGTAGCGGCCGGGAGAAATCTCGTAACCCTTGACCACCTCATCGCGCTCGATGTCGACTTCCTCTTCGGCGCAGACCAGCTTCTGGCGCACGCGCGAAAGATCCTTTTCGTGCAGCATGTTGAAGTGGATGTCTTTGTCTTCCGTGGCGGTGTAGAGCTTTACAGGGATGGAAACCATCCCGAAGCTTATTGCGCCTTTCCAGAGCGGTCTTGGCATCTCCATACCTCCCCAGGGCTTATCGTCAGCCCACAGGTGTTCCTTAAGGACTGATATTGTACGCCAAGAGGGGTAAGTAACAGGTAACAAGTATCCGGCAACAAGTAGCGTTTGGGTTTTCGCATCTGGTGTCGACGCTCGGAATGACAAGGAAGGTGACGTGATGACGGCGAAGCTTAAATTCGGGTTGAGGGTGCCGTCGGTACACCCGATGGACGTGGAGGCGATGCGCGCCTGGGTGCTGAAGGCAGAGGCGCTGGGCTTCGATTCGATCTGGGCAGGCGACCACGTCTTCTACCGGGTGGACGTGCCCCAGCCGTTGCACCTGCTTACCTGGGTCGCGGCGCAGACGTCGCGGGTACGATTGGGCACGGCGATCATGCTTACGTCCTACCTGAACCCGGTGCACCTGGCGAAATCGGCAGCTACGCTGGATGCGCTCTCGGGTGGGCGGCTGACGCTGGGCGTCTCTATCGGCGGGACGGAGGCGGAGTATCACAGCATCGGCGTGCCGATGGAGCAGCGGCTGGGACGGCTGCTGGAGAACGTCGCAATCATGAAGAAGCTGTGGGCAGGCGACGACGTCTCCTACGAGGGGCGCTACTACCAGGTGAAGGACGCCAGCATCAAGCCAAAGCCGGCTCAACCCGGGGGCGTGCCGGTCTACTTCGGCAGCCAGCGGGAGCCGATGCTGCGGCGCATCGGCCGGACGGCTGACGGCTGGGTATCGAGTGCCGGGACGAGTACGGACGCCTTCCTCGATGGAGTAAAGGACATCCGGCGCTTCGCAAAGGAGAAGGGCCGCGAGCCGGACTCGCTGGGATTCGCGAAGCTGCACTTTGCGAGCATCGGCCGCGACAAGGCAGAGGCGGCGGGGCTGGCGCACAAGCACTTCGATGCCTACTACGGGCGGACGTACAACGTCGAGACCGGCGTGGCGCACGGGACGGTGTCCGAGGTGCGCGAGGAGCTATCGAGGTTCCTGGAGACGGAGGCGCCGGCGATGACAGTCGTGATCGAGCCACCGGGACTGGGACTAGAGCAACTGGACCTGCTGTCAGAGGCGACAAAGGGCCTGTAGGCATTCGAGGGAGAAGGGCCAGAGAACTGTAGCCGGCGCCTTGGCGCGTGTATCGACGGGGATAGCACAGTCCTAGCGGTCCGGCTCCACGCTCATCGTGGGCCAGCTGCTGGCGAGATCGTTACGTGGGGGTTGGGTAGGATAGCGGTTGTGTCTGGTCGACAGGAGCCAAATTGACCGCCCTGACTGACGCACCGTCCAAACCAAAGCTCTACTACGGCTGGCGCGTGCTATCGGTCACGATGGTGATCGCGTTTTTCTCCTGCGTCATGGCGCAGCTATTCGCCGGGGCGATGCTGCCGCACGTCGAGGCGGATACGGGCTGGAGCCGCAGCTCGATCACGTTGTCGGTGACGCTGGGCAGCATGGTCGCGGGATTTGCGTCACCGCTGTTCGGGCGGTTGGCGGACAGGCGCGGGCCGCGGCTGCTCACGACGGCAGGGCTGATGCTGACGACGGTCTCACTGCTGGCGATGGGACTGAGCGCCTCGATCAGCATCGGGGTCTACTACCTCGCCTATGTCTCTGGACGGGCGATCTCCCAGAACACGCTCTCGGGTGTGGTGGCGCGCACGACGGCGGTGAACTGGTTCCGGCGAATGCGAGGCCGGGCGCTGGGCCTGACGGGTATGGCGGTGCCGTTCGGCGCGGCGGTGATGATCCCGCTGGCTCAACTTCTGATCAGCGCCGGTGTTAGCTGGCAGGAAACCTATTACCTCTACGCCATCCTGATGCTGGCTTTGGTGCCGTTGGCGCTGCTGGTGCTGCGACACAAGCCCGAGGACATAGGACTGCTGCCAGACGGCGCAACTGTGGCGGCGGCGGCCGAGGAGAGGCGGGCGCGGCCGGACGAGTACAACTTCACCCTCAAAGAGGCGATGCGCACCCGCGCGCTCTGGCTGCTAATCGCGGCTATGTCGATTGGGGTGTGCGCGCAGGGGGCCATCGGCTTCCACATGTTCGCGTACTACAAGGACCAGGGGATCAGCGGCGGCGTGGCGGCCCTGACACTGAGCGTCTACGCCCTCTGCGGCGCGACGGCAAACGGCCTCTGGGGCTACATCGTCGAGAGGGTGTCTGAGAGGCTTATCGGCGCGGCGACAGTCTCCGCTGCTGGGCTGCTGTGCATCTTCCTGCTGCTGGTGGATACGCCGATGGAGGCGCTGATCTTTGCTATAGCGTTCGGGTTCATGGCGCGCGGCGAGGGATCGATCATTGTGGCCATGGAGGCGAACTACTTCGGGCGCGGGTCGTTCGGGGTGATCTCGGGGTTCGCGTCGCCGTTCCAGCAGGTGGCGCTGGGTGTCGGGCCGATCATCGCGGCGCTCTCTTACGATGCGACGGACCAGTCGTACACGGCGGCGTTCGTTGCCTTCGCGGTAATGTTCATCGCCTCCGCCGGGCTGATCTGGTCGGCTAAAAAGCCACCGCTGCCGGCCGGTGCAATGATCGAGCCCTCTTCCCAAGCCTAGCTGTTTTCGAGGAGCTCTGGCCGGGTCGTTGTGGCTGACTCACGGGCGCTGCTGCGCTTTAAGGGCGGGTAGTAGCGCTTGCCCAGCTCGAAGGCTCCCAGGAGCAATAGCGGCGCGCCCAGAGCGAAGGTGACGTATGCGAGCGTAACGGATGGCGTGTCCGGCGACCACGGGAAGACGGCGTAAGTCAGCAGGCCTGCGCAGGAAGCAAGATAGGAGAGCCGCCACTCCCAGCCGCCCATGAGCACAGCGCCGATAGGGATGAACCAGAGGAAGTACCAGGTGAAAAACTCAGGCCGGAACAATGAGCTGAGAGCCGCCAGAGTGATGAACGAGGCCTGATAGAGGGATCGTGGCGAGCCATTCAGGCATCTCCACGCGACGGCGAGGGCCGCGAATACCAGGCCCCAGCAGATGTAATGGGCGACATCGTTTGCGGCTTGAGCGCCGAGTGCGGGCGACAGGGTGTCGGTTATTACGGCGATGGGGGACTTCCAGGTGCGGTTGGTGGTGAGGAAGTGCCTGAGCTCGTGTATAGCGTCGGGAAAGACTAGGTAGACAGCAACCGAGGCCACGGCGCCGGCGAAAATCAGCGACACAACGGCGAGGCGATCTCGCTCCGCGGCGCGATGCCAGGACCAGAGAAGGATCAGGGGCGCGATGGCGGCGACACTGTACTTCATCATCGCGGCAAGGCCGAGGGCAATGAGGCTCTGGCTGAAGAAAACGCGGGTCGCTAGGACAAGGGCGGCAAGCGCGAAGGCCATCATGAGCACGTCATTGTGAGCATTGGTGACGGCTTCCCACTGCAGAAAGGGATTCCAGCCGACAGCGACGACGGCAACGACGCCGCGGCCGGGCGAGAGGCGCTCAGCCGAAATGCCGGCAAGCCAGGTAAGCGCCATGAGGCCGATGGCGTGCATCGCCTTGATGGCGAGGACGTTAGCCAGGAGATCTTCACCCGCAGCGACGGAGAAGGGGACGCCAAGCAGGTAGAAGAGGGGGCCGTAGGCAGAGACGGAGCCTTGCCAGGCGAGGACGAAGGGATAGAGCGGGTCGTCCGAGTGGGTAGAGGGTGGCGTGACCATTGGGTTGTCGCCGTAGACCCAGAGGGTGCGGATGTCGAGGATGTTGTGGTAGATGTCCTGGGCGCCGGACGGAGAGATCAGCATGAAGGCTATGGTGATAGCCAGGCTCATCGCCAGGCAGAGCAGGCGGGCGCGGGAGGATGAGAGCCGCGTCGCTAGATAAACGGCCAGACCGAAGAGCAGGCAGAGCAGGACAAGGCTACCCCCGAAGACGACGCGTCCCAGGGTGTTGGCGAAGATGACCGTCAATGGGTCGAGCGCGGGCTCCGCGTGATTGAAGACTGACCCGGGTAGGATCAGTCCAACCGCCGTGACGATGACGAGCAGGACGCCAACAGCGACCAGGCGCGCAATCGCCAGGTTTTCTGAGCGGCGGGTTTCCGTCTCAGATGCAGCAGTCGTGCGGGCGTTGCCGGCCGGCGCCGCCTCCTGACTCAAGGGATCGCCTCCTCCGCGTGGGTCGAGGTTAGGGTACCGCAGTCGGGTCGGATACGGGTATCGCGGCGCGCCTGACGTACGCTCTCGATAAGAGGCGTGGGCGCTAGGAGGGCGTCAATCTCTGGTGCAGCTATCTTCGGTGATCTCAGCCCGGCTCCAGGAGATCACGAGCAGGCAGACGGCGATGAGAGACAGTCAGGCCGGGCCGGGCGAGAGCCTTACCCGAAACCTGATGGGAGCTAACCAGCCGCCCAGCCGATGCAGCGCCGCCGTGCCAGGCTCGCTGCTCTCATTGGCGCCCGGGCGATGTAGCGCGAGGATGCGCTCGATCTCATCCATGAGATCCGCGGGATCGAAGGGCTTCTCAATAGCACCGTCTGCGCCGAGCTCGCGAGCGGCGCGGACGGCGCCGAAGGCAGAGATGATGACGATGCGGCCCATGTAGCCGTTGGCGCGGGCGCCATGGAAAAAGTCGCGGCCGTCGAACTCGCCGATGCGCAGGTCAAGGAGAAGGAGGTCTACGGACTCACGGCGCAGGAGATCAAAGCCATCGGCCTGGTTAACCGCGGAGAGGACATCATGGCCGCCGATTTGAAGGATGGTACGCAGGAGCTGAAGAATGTTCTCTTCGTCATCGACAACCAGGATGCGGGCCATGGACCACCCCCAACAACGCCAGTTACTGCGACAAGGGTAAGACTGGCGAATGGGAGGGACAAGAGTGTGAGACGAAGATGGTTAAGTTGATACGCCGGTGAAATTATGGGCAATGGCTGCGAGGCCTCAACGGCGTTGCGCGAGCCCAGGAGGTCGGGTGGCCGGAAGCGAAGGGCCCTGGACCAACGGGGACGAGAATCCCGTGCCGCGAAATCATAGATGAAAGGGAGGCAGAGAGTTTGATCCCCGCCCATGCCCCTCCGCCTGTCTAGGCCTTGTCGATGGCGTCCTCGGCCTTGCCGGCGGTGTCGCGCAGATGGTCGCCTGCGTGCTCCATCTCGTCCTTCACATCGCCGTGCTCGTGCGTCCACCAGTAGTAGATAGCGCCGGCGCCTACCGCGAGAGCAATTCCTGAGCCCAGAAACTTGAGCATTGGCCGACCTCCTTCGATGAATGGTAGGTTCAGCTTAGAAGCATCTGGATATCAACGGCGATATAGGGAAGGGCTGCACGTTAAGTTGCCGTGTCTAGCGATGAACGACGGAGGGAGGACCAGCCTGGCCCTCCCTCCGATGCCACTGCTGCGGCGGTTAGGAGTAATCGAAGTTGATGTTGGCGCCGTCAGGGGTGTAGACCTCCTCCGGCATAGCGAACTCGGTGCCCTCTTCGTCCAGGCGCTGCTGGTAGTACTTGCGCACATAAGGGTCTTCCATGTGATAAGGCAGCGCGTGTCCGCCATCGCCGATCTCGGCGCCGACACCTGCGACCATCTCGCCCTGGCTGGCGCCGGCATTGGCGCCAGCGTAGGGAGTGAGCCGGGCAAAGTTGAAGACGCGAAACGGGCTCTTGCTGACGGCGAAGTGCTGGTGGAACCAGGTCTCTCCGGGGACGGGCGTGGGCGCGGCGCTGATCATGCCGCCGGGGATGTAGTCCTGCTGCATGACAAGGTCGCCCTTGCCGTCTTGCCAGGGAGTCTGGCCGCCCTTGTCCTTCGGCCAGGTGTAGCTGTATCCGGCGCCGCGCATGCAGACCAGGACGGCGCCGGAGCCGTGGTGGTGAGCCTTGGCGTAGCGGCCGCTGGGGTATTCGGCGATGAAGCCGCCGAGGAGGGTGTTGCCGACCATCTGCGGGTAGATCCAGCGGTAGCCAGGGCCGCGGTTGTTGTCGAGCGGCAGATAGCAGCTGGCAGCGTCCGGGAAGAGATTGGTCGCGAGCTGGGCACGGCCCTGGATCGGGTGCGGCTCCAGCTCCTCAGCCGGCTTCCAGTAGTCCTCGAGGTTGCCCCCGAAGCGGTCCTCGAAGTCGTACGGGTTATCGAAGATGAAGGACTTGCTCTGAAAGGCGTTGATCATCACCGGCGCGGTGTTGGCGGCCAGTAGCAGGGCCGGTGCGGAAGCTGCGTTGATGATCTGAAAGTTGGAGTTGATTGGCACGGAGAAGACGCTCCAGGGCTGCCATTCGAAGGAGCTCTTTGCGCTGCTGTCGTTCTTCCAGACCTCGGTGGTGCCGCGGCCTTCGAGGACGATGTAGCGTTCCTCGTAGAAGTGCTTCTGGGGCTTGAGGGCGCCGCGAGCCGGCACTTCGACGATGTACATGCCGGTGACGTTGTTGGTGCCGAAGGGCTGGATGTAGCTGCCCTTGCCGCCGATGCGAGGCCAGTCGGCGCGGGGCAGGTCGCGAGAGTCACGCATGCCGATGCCCTTCCAGACCGGCAGGCCTTCCTCCTTCTGGAAAAGCTCCCAGGGTGACGCCGGGCGGCGGTAGTGCAGGTAGCCTGCCTTCTGGTCGCCGCTGGGCTCTACGTATTTGGGCGCCGTCATGATCTCCTCCTATCGGGGTGCGAAGCATCGATTGCCGTGGCAAGGATACGTCATCGGCAGCACCTCCGAAACCAGACAGACAATGTAATTAAAATCACGAGATGTTAACGAGGATAGTGACGCAATATGGATGAACTCAAGAGTCGTTTGCGTCAAAATGCACCGAAGACTTGACTGAAGAAATCTTCTGTCATAAATATGTGACAGGTGCAATAATTCACTGATAATCCGAGCTACGCCTCGGCCCACCACGGAAGTACAAAGATGAGGAACCTTGCTGAGTTTTGCTATGCCAGACGCCGCTTTGTGCTGCTCGGCTGGATCGGCCTGCTGGTTGGCCTATTCGTAATATCGGGCGCGTTTGCCGGCGAGTACCGCACCGAGTTCGAGCTGCCGGAATCAGAGAGCGCTCAGGCTCTGGACCTTCTGGAAGAGCGTGGCCTGGGCGAACGCACCGGCTTCACCGGCCAGATCGTCTTCCGGGCAGACCAGGGCGTCAACGACCCGGCGGTGCGGCAGACGATGGAGCAGTTCTTCGCGGACGTGGCCGCGGCGGTAGAGGGCGAGCAGATCCTGAGTCCGTACGCGCCGGAAAACGCTTATCAGATTTCACAAGACGGCAAGATCGCCTACGCCGAGCTGAACATGGCGAACCGCGACCAGGAGCAGTTCATCGAGGACGCGGATGCGATCAAGGAGCTGCGTACAAATTTCAATCAGCCGGGCGTCACGATCGAGCTGGGTGGCGATTACTTCGCGGAGTTCTCTGAGCCTTCGAGTGAGCTGATCGGTATCCTGGCGGCGGTCATCATCCTGCTGATTGCCTTCGGGTCCGTGCTGGCGATGGGCCTGCCGATCATCACGGCGCTGTTCGGCATCGGCAGCGGCGTAGCGCTGATTGGCCTGATGACGCGCCTTCTGGCGGTGCCGGACTTCACGATCCAGATCGCGGCGCTAATCGGTATCGGCGTCGGTATTGACTACGCGCTGCTGATCGTGACGCGCTACAGGCAAGCGCTGCACAACGGCAGAGAGCCACGGGCGGCTACGGTCCTGGCGATCGATACTTCGGGGCGCGCGGTGGTCTTCGCCGGCATCACCGTGGTGATCTCTCTACTGGGCATGTTCATGATGAACATGGACTTTATGCGCAGCCTGGCGCTGGGCGCTGTGGCGGCGGTGCTGCTGACGATGCTGGCGGCGATCACCCTGCTGCCCGCAATGCTGGGCTTCGTCGGGCGCAACATCGACCGCTTCGGGCTGCCGCACCGCCACTCCGAGGCCGAGGGCGATGTAACGCGCAGCTTCTGGTACAAGTGGAGCCGCGTGATCCAGGCGCACCCCTGGCCGGCGTTGATCATCAGCACGACGATCCTGGTGATCCTGGCGACCCCGGTGTTCTCGCTGCGGCTGGGATTCTCGGACGCCGGCAACCGGCTGGAAACGGATACCACACGCCAGGCCTATGACCTGCTGGAGCAGGCTTTCGGGCCGGGCTTCAACGCGCCGTTCCTCATGGTGGTTGACCTGCCGAACGGCGCTACTGACGCCCCCAAGGTGCAACAGATCGCCCAGGCGCTGGCTGGCGCCGAAGGCGTCGCGTCCGTGGCCGAACCGGTCGTGATCCCGGACGCGCGGCTGGCGATCATCAACGTCTTCGCCGATTCGGCGCCGCAGGACATCGAGACGACAGACCTGGTGCACCGGTTCCGCGAGCAGGTGATCCCGCCGGTGGAAGCCAGCACCGGGCTCGAGGTCTATGCCTCGGGCGGACCGCCGATCATCGTCGACTTCTCCGATTACATTGGCGAGCGCCTGCCGTTATTCGTGGGGGCCGTGCTGCTGCTGTCGTTCCTGCTGCTGCTGGCCGTGTTCCACAGCGTTGTGGTGCCGATAAAGGCCGTGATCATGAACATGCTCTCACTGGGGGCGTCCTTCGGCGCCATCGTCGCCGTGTTCCAGTGGGGCTTCCTGGGCAGCTTCTTCGGCCTCGGCAAGGAGGGACCCGTCGAAGCCTGGGCGCCGATGATGCTTTTCGCCATCGTCTTTGGCCTCTCGATGGACTACGAGGTGTTCTTGCTGACCCGCGTGCGTGAGGAGTACGACCGCACCCGCGATAACCGTCGCGCTGTCGCGGACGGGCTGGCGGCGACCGGCCGCGTTATCTCGGCGGCGGCCGCGATTATGGTCTGCGTCTTCGGCGCCTTCATACTGGGAGACGACCGGGCGATCAAGCTGATCGGCTTCGGGTTGGCGTTCGCCATCTTCATCGACGCGACGCTGGTCAGGCTCGTCCTCGTGCCGGCGGCGATGGAGCTGCTGGGTGATAGGAACTGGTGGGCGCCGTCCTGGCTGGTGCGCATCCTGCCGGCGATCCGCGTCGATGCCGAGCAGCCGATGGAGGCCCCGGAACCGCAACGGGTGTAATCAGCGAAAACCGAGGCAGAAGGGGCCCTCACGAGGGCCCCTTCTGCTTGGTACGGCTACGGCGTTAGTAGTCGATCTTGATGCCGGCGCCGGCCTCGGTGTAGGCCTCTTCGGGCATATGGAACTCCGCCCCCTCTTCTGCGAGACGCGTCTTGTAGTACTCGCGGATGTAGGGGTCCTCCATGTGATAGGGCAGCGACGAGCCGCCCTCGCTCAGCTCGGCGCCGATGCCGGCCACTCGCTCGCCTTCGGAGCCACCGGAGCCGAGGTTGGTCCACGTGGCGAGGACACGGAACGGCGTTTTGCTGGTCGCCAGGTGCTGATGGAACCAGGTCTCGCGCGGGTTACCGGTGGGGGCGGCGCTGATCATGCCTCCTGGTCCGTAATCCTGCTGCTTGACCAGATCACCCTTGCCGTCCTTCCAGGGCGTAAGGCCGGCCAGGTCCTTGGGCCAGGTGTAGCTGTAGCCCTTGCCGTTGATGCAGATCAACACCGCGCCGGCGCCATGGTGGTGGGCCTTGGAGTAGCGGCCGCTGGGGTACTCGGCGATGAAGCCACCGGTTAGGACGGTGTTGCCGGCCATGTTGGGGTTCACCCACCTGTAGCCGGGGCCGCGGTTGTTATCCAGCGGCAGGTAGCAGTTGGCCGCGTCCGGGAAGAGGTTGGTCGTCAACATGGCGCGGCCCTGGACCGGGTGCGGCTCGAAGTCCTCACCGGGCTTCCAGTACTCTTCGAGGTTGCCGCCAAAGCGGTCGTCCGGGACAAAGGGGTTCTCGAAGAGGATCTGCTTGCTCTGGTACATGTTGACGGCCATCGGCGCGTTGTTGATGCCGATGAGGATGGCCGGGCTGGAGGTAGCGTTGACGATGCGGAAACTGGCGTTGAGCGGCACGGAGAACATGCTCCAGGCTTGCCACTCGAAGGAGGTGCTGGCGCTGCTGTTCTCCTTGTAAACCTCGGTAGAGCCACGTCCTTCGAGGACCACGTAGCGTTCCTCCCAGAAGTGCTTGACGGGCTTTGTGGCAGATCGGGCCGGCACTTCGAGGACGAAGTAGCTGGTCGTGTTGTTCGTGCCGAGGAGCTGGATGAAGGAGCCGATGGCGCCGAAGCGGTCCCACTTCTCGCGCGGCAGCTCGCGTGCGTCGCTGATGCCGATGCCGCGGAAGATCGGCACCCCCTCGGAGCGCTGGAAGAGCTCCCAGGAGGACGCGGGACGGGGGTAGTTCTTGAAACCTGCCTTCTCATCGCCGGTGGGCTCTACGTACTTTTGCTTGGCTGTAGTCATGCTGCTCTCCTTCTTAGTCATTGGACAACGTGCGCCCGTAGTTTAGCAGACGGCGGAAGCGCCGTTCCGTATTGGCGTAGGAAGGACTTGGGATGGCGCAGTCAAGGACGCGACTCAGCTCTGTAGATTGATCGAAGCCGGCGACTTGCTGAAAACACGCGCCCGCTGCCGTAAACTGCAGCCGACATCACTACGCGTAGGGAGGAAGCCATGGCAGTTGACGCGGTGACCAAGCAGGTCCGGGACCAAGTGAGCGCGGAGGAGTGGCAGAAGCGGGTCGATCTGGCCGCCTGTTACCGGCTGATGGACCTCCACGGCATGACCGAGTTGGTCGTCAACCACATCACGACGCGAGTGCCGGGCGAGCCGGGTTCGTTCCTGATCAACCCCTACGGCTTGCTCTACGACCAGATGACGGCCTCCTGCTTCATCAAGGTGAATCTGGATGGGGACGTCCTCTACAACCCGGGCGAATTCGACGTTAACAGGGCGGGCTACGTCATCCACAGCGCCATCCACGGCGCCAGACACGATGTTGACTGCATCATCCACACCCACACGATTGCCGGTATGGCCGTATCGGCGATGAAGTGCGGCCTGCTGCCGCTGGCGCAGACATCGATGCGCTTTGCGAAGATCGCCTACCACGATTATGAAGGTGTGGCCGTAAACCTCGAAGAGAGGCAGCGCCTCGTAAGCGACCTCGGAGACTTAGAGGGCATGATCATGCGCAATCACGGCCTGCTGGTCGCTTGTGGCAGCATCCCGGAGGCCTTCAACTCGATCTTCCGGCTCGAGCGGGCCTGCCAGGTCCAGGTCGCGGCCTTGTCCTGCAACACGGAGCTTGTGATGCCGCCGGAGGACCTGGTCTTCGAGACCTATCGCGGTTTCCAGCCCAGCGGCCGGCCGCGTCCGCTCGGCATGCTCGAGTGGCCGGCGCTGCTCGCCCGGTTGGACAAACTAGACCCAACCTACAGGGACTGAGTGCCACTCGGCCCATCCGCCGCAGCAGACCAAAACTCCTTGCCGATAGCTAGACGGCGGCGCCGGTAACGAAGAGCAGGCCACGGCCGACGGCCTCGCCGGCCAGGATTGCGCCGACGGCGATGTAGAGCAGGCCCGTGGCGGACATCATCGAGCGCTCTTTGCTGGATCGATAGGCCATGTAGACCAGGACGATCGGGAAGAGCAGGCCGATGCCGACCCGCAGCCAGAAACCCGGGTTGCGCGCCAGCTCGATCGCCAGGAGGGCGTCCGACTCAAAGGGCTCGCCGATGGGGATAACGGCGTTGAGCAGGGTGATTAGCAGCTCAACGCCCAGAGCCGCGAGTGAGATGAGCACAAGCTCGTTCAGGGGCCCTTCTTCGAGGCTGGGCTTCACCAGGTACCAGTGGCCCCAGATCATCGCCACGGTGAGGACGCCGAGGACGATGGCGCCGGCGAACAGCATCAACAGCGGCCCCGCGAAGCTCCAGGTAGGAAATCGCACCAGCGAGGCGCAGAGAGCTAGCAGGACGAAGCCAAGGCCCATCGTCGTGGCGCCGGTGGCGGTCGCGAGGAAGGCCTCGTCGTCCCGGCGGACATAGACGAAGTGGACGCAGCTGAAGAGCAGTAGCGCCAGGGAGGCGGCGCGGATCGGGTCCAGGGCCTCGGAATCGAGGCGGTAGCCGGCCACGTTGGCGGCTGGCTCGATGGCGAAGGCGGTGAGGGTCGTCAGGGCGGCGCCGCTGATCGTCAGCCAGGTGCAGACGCGGATGAAGCTTGACTCGAATACGCCGCGGGCTTGCGTGTAGAGCACCGCCGCGGCGACGCCGGCGCTGAACTGGGCCAGGAGCAGGAGCAGGGTATACGGCAGTGCTTCGACGCTCAATGTGGGGGCATCATCTCAGCCGGTCTCCATGTGGGCAACCAGAAGCGTAAACGGCAACGCGATGCGGCGGTAGAATTAGCGCGATGGCTGAGACGGTTGCGACGAGGGTATCCACGGGGGCGCCGGCGCTGCTGGGCGGCATGCGCCACGCCATCGAGCTGCTCTACCTGCTGACGCGCCGCGAGCTGAAGCTGCGCTACCAGGACACGGTGTTCGGCTTTGCCTGGACGGCCGCGAAGCCGCTGCTCTTTGGCTTGGTGGTTTGGTTCGCGCTGCACAAGACGCTGAGGGTGGAGACGGACGTGCCATATCACCTCTTCCTGTTAAGCGCCCTGCTGCCCTGGACGCTGTTCCAGTCGTCGCTGCTGTTCGCGACGCCGCAATTCGCGCGCAACGGCAACCTGGTCAAGAAAGTGCCGTTTCCCGCCGCCGTCCTGCCGATGGCGATCATCGCCAACAACACCGTGCATTTCCTGCTTTCGCTGCCGGTGCTGGTCGTCTTTCTAGTTCTGGCAGAGCGCCCGCCGGGCGTTGAGTGGCTGGCAGGCGTGCCGTTGCTGCTGGCCCTGCAGCTCGTGCTGATGACGGGTCTGGTGCTGATGCTCTCCGCCATCGACGTGTTCTTCCGCGACCTGGAACACCTGATCGAGGTGATGCTGACACTGCTGTTTTACGTCACGCCGATCCTCTACCCTCTGGCAGCGGCGCCTTCGCCCTGGCAGGACATCCTCAAGCTGAACCCGCTGGCCGGGCTGATCGAAGCTTGGCGGGACCTGCTGGTGAGCAACCAGTTGCCCGGCGTCGATATCTGGCCGTCGCTGGCCCTGACGGCGCTGGCCCTGGTCGCGGGAATCTGGGTATTCGGCCGGCTGCGGCCGGCATTTGCCGACCATCTCTAGTGAAGGAGAGAAACGATGCTGAAGAAACTTGAGACCCTGATCGTCTACGTGCAGGAGATGCCGCGAGCGGTCGCATTCTACCGCGACGTACTGGGCCTGCCACTGGAAATGGAGAGTCCCGGCTGGAGCCAGTTCGATATCGGCGGCGGCGTGGCGCTGGGTCTGCACCGTGCGATGAGCGAGGCGAAGGCCGCGCCGGGCTGGCTGCCGAGCTTTCAGGTCGATGACGTGAAGGCCGCGAGGGAGAAGATCACCGCCGCGGGCGCAACCCTGACGCAGGACTATCACGATATCCCCGGCGGCGTGGTCATTGAGTTCACCGACCCGGATGGCAACCCGATCAGCGTCAGCCAGCACGGCATCTCGGTTGCAGACCTCGGCGCCAGCGCCGCCCCGCACTGAGGTCGAGCGCCTCGTAGTCCGGGTCCAGGCTTGCGAGGCCTGCCCGCGGGTGCTTTACAGCCACGTCCTGGGCGCGTCGAACGGGCCAGCGCGGGCGCGCTTCATGTTCGTCGGCGAGGCGCCGGGACGGCTGGGTGCTGGACGCAGCGGCGTGCCATTTCAGGGCGACGAGTCCGGCAGGCGCTTCGAGTTGCTGCTGGCGACCGCTGGCCTCCAGCGCGAAGCCGTATTCGTGACCAACGCGCTGCTCTGCAACCCCGTCGATGATGCGGGACGCAACCGCCGGCCGCAGAGCAGCGAAGTCGAGCGCTGCCTCCCATTCCTCAGAGCCCAGATCGAAGCGGTGGAGCCGGAGATCGTCGTGGCGTTGGGCGAAGTGGCGCTGGCAGCGCTGGGTCGGATCGAAGCGCACGGGATGCGGCTGCGCGATCATCCGGGCGAAGCGATAGCGTGGCGCGGGCAGACGCTGGTGGCGCTCTATCACCCCGGACGCCGGGCTCTGGTGCACCGGCCGGAGCAGAAGCAGCAGGCCGATTGGCTGGCGCTGGGGTCGCTATGCGCTCAGCGCTCCCGGATCGTGACCGTGGAGCCGATTCCGTTCTCGGGCGAGGCGGGCGTGAGGCAGGCGAGGAAGTAGCGCCCCGGCTCCGGTATCGAGAAGCTGAAGTCGAGCTTCGTAAGCGCAACCTCATCATCGGGGCGGTGCTCCGGCGCCGGCGGTAGGATCGCCTCGCCGGCCTTGTTGGCGCGCTCTTCGAAGGGCAGGCTCTTCTCGTCGTCGGTCAGGTCGCGGTCACTGAGGTCGTAATAGCAGGCCACGCGCACGGCGACAGGGTAGGCCTGGTTCAGCGTCAGGCTGATCGTCAGGGGGCTACCGGCGGTGCGCAGGCCGCTGATGTCCATATCTTCGAATAGCTCGGTGCCGGGATCGGGGCTGGTAAAGCGGACGCCGCAGCCCACGGAGGCAAATAGGGTGAAGGCGAGGAAGAACGGCAGGAGGCGAAAAGGCGTCGGCAAAGCTGTCGAGATGATAGCAGCCGGTTGAGTGAGGGCACAGGATGGAAGCAAAAGCCGCCGGGTCGTGTCTTGATACAATGGCTGATAAGAAACAACGAAAGGCGCGACATTGGAAACACAGGACCTCCTTCCCGCCCTCTCCGAGCGCGTAGCCCAAGCGCTGGTGCGTCTTTGACGTCGCCAAGCTAGAGAAAGAAGCTACCAACCTCGAACAGGAGACCCTCAAACCGGATTTCTGGTCGGACCAGCATGCCGCCCAGAGCGCCATGAGACGCCTGGCTCAGCTCAACGAGATCGTGAACACCTGGCGCACGCTGGAGAAGCGCGTTGACGAGGCGCGGGAGCTGTTTGAGCTGGCGCTGGCCGAATCGGACGTGGAGATGCTGGCCCATGTGGCTCAGGAAGCCGAGGCGGTCGAGAAGGAGCTCGATACGCGCGAGCTGGCGCTGGCGTTCGGCGGCCCTTACGACGCTCGCAGCGCCGTGCTGGCGATCCACGCCGGGGCGGGCGGCACGGAGTCGCAGGACTGGGCCGAGATGCTGCTGCGGATGTATCTGCGCTGGTGCGAGACTCACAACTATGAGAGCGAAGTGCTGGACTCGACGCTTGGTGAAGAGGCCGGCGTCAAGAGCGTGACTATCGAGGTGAAGGGGCCGAGCGCTTACGGCTACCTCAAGAGCGAGCGCGGCGTCCACCGCCTTGTCCGTCTCTCGCCGTTCGATTCGGCGCACGCGCGCCATACGTCGTTCGCGCTGGTTGAAGTGATGCCCGAGGCGGAGGGTGAGGTCGAGCTAGACATAAAGCCAGAAGACCTCAAGATCGATATTTACCATTCGGCCGGGCACGGCGGCCAGAACGTCCAGAAGGTCGCCACGGCCGTACGGATCACCCATCTCCCGACTGGTATCGTCGTCACCTGCCAGAACGAGCGCTCGCAGGGCCGCAACAAAGAGCTCGCGATGCGGGTACTGGAGGCGCGGCTGCTGGAGAAGCAAGTCGAGAAGCGCGCCGAGGAGCAGGCGAAGATCAAGGGTGAGCACATCGAAGCAGGCTGGGGTAACCAGATCCGCAGCTACGTCCTCCATCCGTATAGGATGGTCAAAGACCACCGCACCGATTACGAGACATCGAACGCCAACGCGGTGCTGGACGGCGATCTGGATGGGTTCATCCAAGCGTATCTAAAGTCGAGGATGGGAAGCGCGGTATGACGGCACGGCTAATCGCGGGTCTGGCGCTGCTGGCTCTGGCTTTGACTTCGTGGGCGGCATCGCCGCATGCGGTCTCGGCCGAGATCGAAGTGCGGTCGCAGGCGGTGCAGAACCACTTCCCGCAGGGCCTGAACTTCACGATCTACCTCGCAAGTGACGCCGATATCACGAATGTGCGCCTGCGCTATCGAGTGCTGCCCGAGGGCGCGCTGGTCACGGTGCGCTCGACCTGCACGGCGGGTGCTGTGGCACAGTGCAACGCCAGCGTCGGCCACAACAGGGAGTCGTATCTGGCGCCGGGGCAGGATGTGCAGTACTTCTGGGAAATCGAAGACGCGTCCGGCCAGCGGCACGACACCCAGCAAGAGTTGACTACCTATCATGACAGCCGCTTTGACTGGCGTTCAGCCACGGAAGGTCTGGTCACGGCCAACTTCTACTTCGGTGACGACAACACCGGTCTGGCTGTGCTGCGGACAGCGAAGGAGACCATCGACCGGTTCAGCGCCCTGGAGAACACGCGCGTCGATATCCCAATCAAGATCTGGGTCTACGCCTCAACGCGCGACCTGGCTGACGCGGCGGCCGGCCGCCGTAGCGACAACGTCCACCTCGGCCAGCTGGCGGCCGACGACACCGTCCTGGTCTCGCGCGACGTCGACTTTCTCAATGTGGTCCGGCACGAGGTAGCGCATGCGGTGACCGCGAGGGCGACACGCGGCTTCCTGGCCGGCGTCCCGATCTGGGTCAACGAGGGCCTTTCGACTTACGCGCAGACTCGCTTGCTTGGCAATGAGGCGCAGGCTCTGGACCTGGCTATCAGGCGCAACCGGGTGCTGCCGATCACGGGCCTTACAGCGAGCGCCCGCGACGCCAGTGAGACCGTCTCGCTGTTCTACGCCCAGTCCGGCGCGATCATCAACTACCTGATCGAGAGCCAAGGCGAGCAGAAGTTCGCCGAGTTCATCGCCGGCATGCGCACCGACACGATGGACGGCGCCCTGAGGAAGGCCTACGGCTTCGACCAATTCGGCCTCGAGGACCGCTGGCGCACGAGCGTCGGCCTGCAGCCCGCGAATGCCGGTGGCGGTGGCTCCAGCGGCAGCAGTGGCGGCAACCAGCCGCTGCCGACCTTCGTGCCCTTCGGCGCGGGCGGCCAGCAGGCTCCGGTCGCTACGCCCGCCGGCGGGCAGACCGCCAGCGGCGCCAACACCGCTGCGGGAGAGGATGGCGGCGGGTCATCGTCTCTGCCCGTGATTATCGGCGTTGTCGTCGTGGTCGCGACTCTGGGCGCGGGCGGCGGCTACTACGTCTACCGATCGAGGGCGAAGACGGCGCCACCGGCCGCATGAGTGACGAGTAACAAGCAACAAGCAACAACAGCTGTGATGACAGAGTTCAGCCCTGGGTATCGTTTATGGGCTGGCCGTTGCCCTAGCGGTCGGTGTTGGCGGTGCCTTTTCCGGCGGAGGGAGCGGTGCGGTCGAGGTTGAGGAAGCTGGCGCCCAGAAGGCCGGGGCGGTAGTCGTAAAGATGGCCGGTGGAGCCGGCGGCGTCCGGCACCTGATAGAAGGCATAGCCCTGGCTACGTAGGGCGTTGAAGCTCTCATAGGTCAGGAGCCAGACATAATGGATGTCTCGTTCGGTATCGACCGCCTCGCCGCGGTCGGAGAGCATGCTAATGGCCTCGTAGTCACGCTGGACAATGCGCGCCTCGAGCCGGTCGCGTTCGCGGACGGCAAGCTGGGGGAAGATGAAGCCGGTCATGACGACGGAATGGTCCGGCACATCGTTGCCCATGATGTCCTCGACGAATTGGCGCTGGATCTCCATTGTCTCGGCGTTGGAGAGGACGAGGCCGCGTCCGACGCTGGCTGACCGGAGTGAAGTCAGGTTGAGGCTATCGCCGGGCGTGGTGATGTCGGCCAGGCCGGCGAAGAGGATGGCTGCGATGGAGCCGATCAGGGCGACACGCGTGAAGTAGCGCGCCATGAGGAAGATGCCGAAGGGGAAGATCGGGATCAGGTAAGCGATCTCGTGCGGCAGGCGCGAGAAAGTGCCCAAGTAAATGACGATGATACCCAGCCAGACAGCGACCTGAGGGTCGCGCAGGGCGTCCGCCGGTAGATGGCGCAGGCGACGCAGCGACAAAGCCGCCCCTGTCAGCACGCCAAGGCCACCGAGGACGCCGAGAGCTTCCTTTCCAAGCAGCCGGATCACATCCAGATAGCCCACGTGGGCGTCGTAGAAGTTATAGAAGTCTCCTCCGTAGACGGCCAGGACTGGCGCATAAGCCAGCGCCGCGACGCCTGCCATCGCGAGCGTAAAGGGGGCGATGTCGCGGCGCTGATCTTGCCGCCAGAGCAGGTAGGCGAAGGCCGGCCAGAGGATGAAGCTCTGCAGCCGGAAGCCGATGGCGAGGCCGATGCAGAGTCCGGCCAGTAGGGACGAGCGGCGCAGAGTGGCGCCGTAAGCGGCGAGGATGCAGGTCAGGGTCCACATGTAGTCCATCGTGGCGATGCTGTTGATGAACAGCAGCGGTGTGAAGGCGAAGCCGATGACGAGCAAACCCGGCTGCGGTAGCTCCAGGTGGCGGACGATGCGTGCAAAGAGGTAGACGCCCGCCAGCGAAACCAGCGCTGTCGCGATGCCCGTGGCGATCCAACCGCCGGGGATCAGCAGCACCGTCACGAGCTCGTGCAGGGGGTTGCCGGGCAGGCGTGATGGGAAGTAGTCGCCCGTCTCCAGCAGGTGATAGGCGGTCATGGCGACCCGCCAGGCGTCTGGGTCGGTGCCGTGGCCGTAAGGCAAGAAGGGCGCCCGCAGGACAAGGAAGCAGGACGCCAGCGCCGCGAAGGCCGCCCGCCGGGTGAAGTCGGTCTCGAAGAGCCGGGTAGCAGCGGCGGCGGCAGAGGCTCTCAGCGAACCGGATGCTGCCGGATTGGCGAGGCCGGGGGCCGGAGTCGTATCTGCCATGATCAGCGGGGCAGGATGATGCCGCCGGTGGAGGTGGCAGGTTGCGAAGGCTGGGAGCCTTTGGGCCGAAACATATTCGGGTCGAGGGGAGTGAAGGCGCCGGGCTGCAGGTCCTTGTCGAGCGGCCTGCCCTCTGCGAAGCGCAACACTTGCTGGGCCAGAGTCTGTTCGTCCATGACGCCGGGCAGGAGCCACTTCTCGCCAATCAATGTCGCCGGGACGGCCGGGATGCCGTACTGCTGGAACAGGACCGGGTACTCCTCGATCTCTATGATATCGAGCTTGATGCGGACACTCTGCAGGGCAAACCTCGCGGCGGTGCGCACCATCAACGGGCTGTGCGGGCAGGTCGTGGTGACGAAGACTTGCAGCCTCACGTCGGTCTTGAGCTTGCGTAGCTGGGTCACAGTGTCAGGCAGAAGAGCGACCTTACCGCGGGCCGCATCGACCATGATTTCGACCAGGTTGGGGAACTGGGGGCCGGAGGGCAAGCCGAAGAAGCGCAGCGGCCGGTTGGCGGCGCCGCGCAGTACGGTGGCAGGCGCCTTGTCGACGCCGAGGCCGGCAGCGAGGGCGCGCTCAGCTTCGATGTCGTGGAGGCTGAGGGCGATGCGCGGGCTGAGGCTTGCGACCTCTTTCATCAAGGTCTCGACCTCTTCGCAGTAGGCGCACTCCTGGCGGCCGGGGATGATGATCGGCGATGGCTTCTGAGTGAAGACATCGACGCGGAGGCGGCTGGCGAGGTCGCGCTCCAAGCGCTGACGCAGCAGATTCTGGTCGGAAGCGGAGAGCACGTCAGGCTTTGCCCTCAGCCTTGAGGCGCTGATAAGTGACCAGAAGACGGTGGAAGGCTGTCACCAGCGTCATCACGGCGAGGATCCAGAGGACGATGTTGAGGCCGCCGATCACCAGTCCGAAGGTGAGAAACAGCAATCGTACGACTCGGGTGAACAGGCCGTCGTAGAGGGCGACGCCTTCGACCTCGGCGCGGGCTCGGACGTAGCTGACGCAGAGGGAGCCGACCATCGCCACGAAGACCAGCATGCTTTCGAGCGTGGCGTCCTGCTCCAGATAGTAATAGAGGATACCTCCGAGTACCGCGCCCTCAAACATCCGGTCGATGGTGGAGTCAAAGACGCCGCCGAAGGGCGTTGCGCGGCCCGTGGTGCGCGCCAACGTGCCGTCGAAAGCGTCCAGGCTGGAGGCCAGGATCAGCGCCACGCCACCCCAGACAAGCTCGCCGCTGCCGATGACGTAGGCGGCGATCAGGCCGCCGATCAGCTGCGCCACGGTGAGCATGTTCGGCGTGACACCGAGACGCGCCATGACAGCGACGACCGGCGTGGTGACCTGTGCCGGCAGGGCGCGCGGCATTGTGAACATCTAGCCCATCCTCCCCGGGCCCCACCCTGGGTAACAAGTAACAGGTAACGGGTAACAAGGAATCAGCTCCGGGCGGCTTGTTACTTGTTGCTTGTAACTTGTTACTTCCCTTCTCACGAGGCCTCCACGAGCTTGGTTTCGCGGTGCGAGGGGATGTCAAGCTTCTCGTACATCAGACGCTCGTAGTAGGAGAGGACGCGCTGGGAGACCTGCTCCCAGCTGAAATACTGAGCGCGCTCTGAGCCTCGCGCTCCCATCGCCGAGCGCAGGGATGGATTGTCGACCAGGTCCAGCAATGCCCCCGCAAGGGCGTCAGCGTCCTTGGGCCGCACGAGGAGGCCTTCGACGCCGTGAGTGAGGACGTCGGCAAAGCCATCGATGTTGCTGGCGACGACTGGACAGCCGGCAGCCATGGCTTCGAGGAGGATGATGCCCTGGCTCTCGTTGCCGGTGTTGGGGGCGCAGAAGATCTGGGCTGAGTGGTGGTAGCGCGGCAGCTCCTCATTCGAGACGACACCGACGAACTCGACGTCCGGCAGGCCGCTCTCCTTGACCCAGCGCTCGTAGCCGCGCTTCTGGCGAGCATCATAGCCGCCGACGATCAGCAGGCGCGTATCGGGGCGGGCTGCCTTGACCTGGGCGAAGGCGCGCAGCAGATAGCTCAGCCCCTTGCGCTTCTCCAGCCGGCCGACAAAAAGGATATTGACCTTGCCATCATTGAGGCGCGTTAGCGGCTCGGCGGGCGCTGAAAAGCGCTCCACGTCGACGCCGTTGGGGATGATGTTGTAGTAGCCGGGAAAGTGCGGCGCGATCAGACCGGCGGCGGCGCGCGAGACGGCGATCTTTCCATCCAGGCGGCGGAAGCTATGCGAGAGCAGCCTTCGCGTGTAGATGTAGAGGCGGGCGCCGCTCTCCCGGGCAGCGTGGAAAGTGCCGACGTTGACGGCATTGGAGAAGCGCAGGAACTGGATCGGCAGAAAGGAGACCAAGGGCTCGTGGACGTGGACCACGTCGAAGGCCTCTTCGGCCAGGATACGGCGCACCGGCTGGGCCAGACGCGGCGAGATCGCCATGCGCGCAATCGATCCCCCGGCAGGGATCGAGCGCGGCCGCCCGATGGCGATCGAGTTGGGGCCGAGCTTGCTGATGTCGGATGAAGGCGCGATCAGACGCACCTCGTGGCCCAGGGCGGTGAAGTTCTCGGCCAGGTGGTGGATGTGGGAGTTGACACCGCCCGGCACGGCGAGGTCGTAGGGAGAGACCAGGCCGATCTTCATGGGCTCCCCGCTCCGCCCTTCCCTGGGTAACAAGCAGCAGGTAACAGGTAACAAGTGAGCGCACGGGTCCCTCTTGTTACTTGTTGCTTGTTACTTGTTACTCGCATGGCAGGTACCTGCTGACGAAGCTCCAGGTGGTGCGTTTCCAGCCGAGGCGGCGGGGTGTGGCTCCGAGGCCGGCGATCGGTACGGCGAGAGCGCGGCCGAAGCCGATCTCTCGCAGGCTGGGAAAGCGGGTCTGGTAACCGCTGACGGCGCCGCTCGCGAAAGCGTGTCGCAGGTCGAGGGCGCTGGAGCCTTCGAAAGCAGTGTAGCCGCTGCCGATGGCCTGGACGAAGTGGGCGTCGGATGCGCCCACGACCGGCAGGCCGTAAAGCTCGTCGTTGAGGCGGCGGGCCTTGCTCATGTAGAAGGAAGCCGTCGGCGCCGGGTTGGCCAGCTCAATGCCGTCGAACCAGAGGCCGTCCTGCCGCCGGGAGGTTATCCGGCCCAGCGCTTTGGGACCAAGGCTACGCGTCAGCCAGCTCATCGGGTGGGGCACGAAGCACACACCGCCCTGACGATGCACGGCGTCGACGGTATCTTCGATGCGCATCAGACTCGGCACGGGCTCTTCCAGATAAAGCGCGACGAGATGGCCTTCGAGAGTGGTGATCTCGCAGCCGGTCACCAGGTCGAAGCGGTAGCGGCCGCGCGCCCAGGCCTCACGCGTCTCGAAAGCGACGTCGAGGTTGTCATGTTCCGTGATCGCGATCACGTCCAGGTCAGTCCCATGCTCGACGTGGTCGAGGATGGCCTGGACGGAATCGACGCCGTCGCCGGCGCGGGTATGGATGTGGAGGTCGGCTTTTCCCATCGGCGCTGCCGACATTGTATATCCTAGGCACGGTAGAGCCCCGGCTTTGAGGTGGCGATGGAGACGCTGGAGAAGCTCGGTCACGCGGCCTTGTTCCTGTCAGAGGCGGTGCTGGTCATCGCTCTCTTCTGGGCCTGCGACTCGGCGCTGCGCCCGGACGCCGTGCGCGTGCTGAACGATACCAGGCGCTCCGTGACGCTACAGAACTGCGAGTATTCGCTGGGCTCCACCAATCCGGTAGTCCTCAACCCGGGCGAGACACGGAGCATCCACGCCGTGCGGGCCTGTCAGGTGCACGCGCCGGAGTACGCCGGCTGCCTATCGTTCCCGGACGAAGCCTACGAGTCGCGAGCCATGGCGCGGGTCTCGCGCATGAGCACCTACACCTCGCTAGAGGCGTGCTCAGATTCGGGCGCGCGCCAGAGGCCTCGCACCGATGCGCCGGGGAGGAACTGAGCACTGTCCACCACAGTGGTCGTCGCTGGCAGCGGACATATCTCGCAATCGGAAAAGGCTACGTTTCGGTTGTGATCGGAGGTTCGACCGCGGCGGCGGGTTGCTCTTTGACCGGCTTCCAGATGCGATCGAGGACCATCCACTGGCCGGGGTCGGCGCGCAGCCAGGTCTCGGCGTGGCCAAGAAGGGCGCGGGCGTTAACCAGGGCGTCGTCCCTGGGCCGGCCGGTATCTACCAGATCGAGAGGGTCCTCGAAGTAAAGGTCGAAGCCGGAGCCTTCGCGTCGGCAGTATCCGGGCATGAGGACGGCGCCGGTGCGGGCGGCGAAATCGACCGCGCCGAGAGGCATTGGCGTAGGCGTCCCAAAAAAGGGTAGGGGCGCGCCGTTGCCCTGGATGTCGCGGTCGCAGGTGATGGCCAGGCAGCCGCCGCCGGCGCGCAGGAAGCGGATCGCCTCTGAGACGCCGCGGTAGCCCACGTCCTCGTAGCGGGTGCCGAAGGCGGTGCGCAGCCGCTGCATCAGCTTCGCAAACGAGGGCGGCTGCAGCGGCTCGGCCAGGACAAGCGTATTGACGCCGAGGATCGCGGCGACCTGCACGGCCATCTCCGGATTGCCGAGATGCGCGGTCGCGACCACCACGCTCTGACCGGTGTCGAGGCGCGATCTGAGCTTGTCGAAGCCGTGGAGACGCACCTGCTTGAGCAGCTCCTGCGGCGGCGTCTGGGGTACGCGGATCAAGTCGACATAATAACGAGCAACGTTGCGGAAGGCGTCGCGGGCAACACGGCTCACGGCCTCGTCCGAGGCATCCGGCCCCAGGACGTGGCGCATGTTGTCTTCGACGTCGCTGCGGGTAGAAGCGCGGACGCGATAGGCGACGTCGCCGGCCAGGCGGGCGAGGCCGTAGGCGACCGGGCGAGGCAGCATTACGCCCAGCCGGGCCGCGGCCTGCAATGAGATCTGCATCCAGCGTTCGGTGCCTGGCTTAGGCTGGCCGGCGGCCACCCTTGCCTGCCAGACCGGCCGGAAGGCGAACCACTGATCGGGGAAGCGGCGCAGGAAGGGCTCGAAACTGCGCGCCAGGGCCTGGGTCAGCGACTGCACGTCGGCTTCTTCGTCGCCGGTGGACTCAAAGCGCAGGTCGAAGTCGACCAGCGGCACGAGGCGATGACCGTCGTGGCCGATGACTGCCGGCAGGATGCGGGCGCCGGTGCGTAACGCGATGCGAGCCGGCGCCGTCGCGACCTCCGCCGGCGCGCCGCAGAAGTCGACCAGCGTCCCCTGGCCCGGCTCGACTGCATCGAAAAGCATGACCAGCACCTCGCCGCGGTTAAGGCAGCGGAAGACGTCGAGCCTGGCCTTCTTGGCCGGGATTACCTTCATGCCGAGCTGACGCCGCAGGCCCTGGATCAGGTTGTTCATCGGCTTGTAGCTCAGCGGCTCGGCGATGACGTTGACCTGATGGCCGTGGGCGGCGATAGCGCCCGCGCCAAGGTCGATCTGGCCCAGGTGCAGCGTCACAAACAGCGTCCCGTTGGGCGCGTCCAGCGCCTCGTCCAGCCGCCGCCAGTCGTCGAACTGGAGGCGTCGCTTGAGGGCTTCGTGGCCGCGTCCCGGCGTCTGATAGAGGTCGATGACGTAGCGCGCAAAGCTACGGAAAACCCGGCGCGCCGTCGGCGTGGCCTCGTCCGGGCCAACGACGCGCGTCAGGTTCTCGACCAGAACGCGGCGATGGCGCGAGGGCAGTAGGAAAACGAGGTCGGCTATCGGCCCGGAGACGGCGTAGCAAAGCCCGGACGGCAGATAGCGGCCCAAGCGGATGCTGACCCGCGACAGCCAGTACATGATCGCCCAGCGCAGGTTCATGAACATGGCAGCCAGGAGCTTCGGCCCCCGCGAGTCGTCACGCTATTAAGTATAGGTTGACGGATGCGCCTTCTTGCCGGTCTACTTGCCGCCGGCGATGAACCGCTCCTCGGCCAGAGCGCGGTCTGCATGCCGGTGCTCCGCGCGCTGCCGCACTGGTTCGGCATCGAGGACGCGCTCCTCGACTACGAGCGCGAGATCGACGGACTCCCGACCTTCCTCGCGCGCCGCGGCGGCTCCGAGGAGGTGGCAGGCTTCGCCTCGATCAAGCGCCACTTCTCGGAGTC
>WHTK01000025.1 GCA_009377745.1 Dehalococcoidia bacterium | reverse complement strand
GACCCATCTTCGGCCATCGCCGAGTTGGAGGGCGCGCTCAGGGCAGAGCACCCGGAGGCGGTGCTGATCTCGGCCGCCAAGCGCTGGAACCTCGATGCGCTGCTCCGCGTCATCGAGGGGGAGCTGGAAGCCGCGCGCGAAGGCGGTACGGTCGCGGCTTCCCGAGCTTGAGCGACGCCGAAGCCAACAAAGCCTGGTGCGCCGCTTCTTCGAGTGCATCGATGCCGGCGACTTCGGGGTGCTGCTTGACTTCTACGCGCCCGGTTTCATCGACCACGCGCCGACCTATCCAGGCCTGGCTGAGGGCACGGAGGGGGTAGGGCAGGCTTTCACCATGAGCCTCGCCGCTTTCAGCGATGTCCGCCACGTGATCGACGACCAGATCGCCAGCGGCGACAGGGTGGTGACGCGCATGACGGCCAGCGGCACCCACATCGGCGACTTCCGGGGCATTGCCGGCACCGGCCGCAGCGTCAGTATGGAGGGCATCGCCATCCACCGCATCGCTGATGGCAAGATTCGCCGAGCACTGGGGCCGCAGCGACCTCCACGGGTTGCTGCAGCAGATGGGCGCCGTCTAGCCTCGAAAGCCCCCGGCGCCGGTCTTCGCCGCCTTGCGGGAGATGCCCTATGCTCTAAGCCGTGAAGAGCCTAACGGGCCTCTGGCCCTTGCTGACACAGCGTCTCGCCGCCAGCTGGCGGCTGCTTAGCGTCCTGGCCTTTGGCATCCTCGTCGCCTCTACGCTGCTGGCGGCTTCGCCGGTCTATACGCGGGTCATGAACGACCTGGGCCTGCAGACGACTCTGGAGAAGCTGATCGGCAGCGCCAGCCGCAACGCCGCCCTGCGCTTCGACCTGCCGCTCGGCTCACCCGAAGCAGCGGCTGAGGCCCGCGCCCTCACCACGATCCTCTCGGAGGAGCTAGGCTGGCTGACCGAGGACGAGGTGCGTTACGGACGCTTGCCGATCACGATCCTCATGCCCGAAGGCGGCCCGGTGCCCATCGACGACTTCCGTGTCATGCTCAACGTCCAGACCATGTCCGGCTACGACGACCACGTCCGCGTGGTGGATGGCCGTCTGGCAGAGCCGACGTCCGACCCCACGGGCATCGAGGCGGTCCTCTCAACGGGCGCGGCGGCCGTCCTCGGCGTGCGCCCCGGCGACCGGATCAACGCCGCGATTGCCTTCGACGACTGCAACCGTCCGCCGCCGACCGAGGACCCGGAGGAACTGCGAGCGCGCGCCCGCTTCGGCTGCGTGCCGCAGGCGTCCGTCACTCTCTCGGCGCCGATCACAATCGCCGGGATCATCGAGCCGGAGGACCCGCGCGAGCGCTACTGGGGCGGCGGCGGCTTCAACTTCCTGCGGCCCATGGGGAGTGAAACCGAGGGTCCCACGGTACCGGTGTTTCTGCCGGAGGAGACCTTCTTCCAGGCCCTGCCGCGGATCATGCCCGGCCTGCGCTCCGAGTTCCGCATCACCAGCTTCGCCGACATTTCACGCCTCGATTCCGCGAAGATCGAGCGAGCGCGCGCCTCCCTTGACCGGCTGCGTGAGCGCCTCGATGAGCGCGGCGCGATTGCCGAGCTGGGGATGGCGTCGCCGCTGGCCAGCTTCCAGGGCAGGGTCTCCTTCAATCAGATACCGCTGCTGCTGCTGCTGATCCAGGTCGTCGGCATTGCCGTCTACTACGTCCTGCTGGTCGCGACCCTGCTCTGCGAGCGCCGCGCCGAGGAAGTGGCGATGCTGCGCAGCCGTGGCGCCAGCGTAGGTCAGGTCGTCAGCCTGGCGGCCATCGAGGCTGCCATTCTCGGCCTGGGCGCGGCGCTGGTAGCCCCGTTCCTGGCCAGCGGCATGATCGCCGCGCTGGGCAAGACGGGCACCTTCGAATCGATCTCCGGCGGCGCTTTTCTGCCCTTTACTATTGTGCCGGTCTCGTTCCTGTTCGCGATCGGCGGCGCGGCCGTCGCCGTCCTGGCGGTGATCGTCCCGTCTTTCTTCGCCGCCCGGGGAGCGATGGTCGTTTACCTGCGCTCGACGGCGCGGCCCGGCAAGTCGCTGATGCAGCGCTACTACCTGGACCTGGGGTTGGTTGGCCTGGCGGCGCTGGGGCTGTGGGAGATGAACCAGCGCGGCAGCGTTTTCGAGCCGAGCAGCGTCGGGGGCTGGTCGGCGGACCCGCTGCTGCTCTTTGCGCCCTTCCTGATGATCCTGGCAGTGGGGGCGCTGATGTTCCGTTTCCTACCACCGCTGCTGGGCCTGATCAGCCGCGTCCTGGCGCCAACAGCGGGTCCGGGCCTGGTACTGGGACTGTGGCAGCTGACGCGCAGCCCGTCGCGCTACACCCAGCTGGCGCTGCTGGTCGTAATGGCGGCGGCCGTGGGTACCTTCGCCGCGACCTACGGCGAGACCACGGACCGCAGCCAGGAAGAGCGGGCGCTGTACCAGGCCGGCGTCGACGTGCGTCTGACGAGCCTGGGCCGTCTCAACATCGCCCGGCCGGACGAGATCGCGCCCAGCCTGGAGGGCGTCGAGGGTGTCGAGACGGCGGCGACCGGCCTGCGGACGACGATGGGCATCGGCCCCCTGCCGGGCATCGGGCCGCAGATACCCGTCCTCGGCATCGACCCAGACGCCACGCCGAGCCTGCTCTGGTTCCGGGAAGACTTCGCGGACGAGGGCCTGGACGAGATCATGCGCGACCTGATCGGCTCCCGCGCCGGCGAGGCGGGTATCGCGCTGCTGGGCGAGCCGGCGGCCGTCTCACTCTACGCAAACCCCTCGGAGCCGCGTCCGACGACGACGCTGTGGCTGCGGACGATGGACTCGGACGGCAGCTTCCATCTCAACGAGCTCGGAGTCCTCGACTTCGAGGGCTATGAGCGCCTGGAAGCCCGCTTCTCCAGCAGCCAGGGCATCGCCTTTCCGATCACGATCGTGGGGTTGATCCTGACTCAGCCGGCCAATGCGCCCGACGCCACGCGCGCCAACCTCTTTATCGATGACGTTGCCGCCGTGGCCGCCAACGGCGAAGAGACGATCATGGACGACTTCGAGGGGCCCTTCCGCTGGGACGTGTTCCGGACCGCTACCCGCACGCGCGACACGGTGGCGCAGGTCGGCGGGGCTGCTTATAGCGGCGGCGGCGCGCTACAGTTCGGCTTCCGCACCGGCACCAGCGCCGCCTTCCGGGGTATGTACATCGCCAGCCCCAACATCCCGATCCCGGCCGTTGCGAGCCGTCAGTTCCTCGATAGCGCCGGCGGCCAGCTCGGCGTCGAGGTAGAGATGGCGATGGGCTCTTTGCTGGTCCCGGTCTCGATTCAGGGGGTCGTAGACCTGTTCCCCACGGTGGAGGACGAGGGGAACGGCTTCCTGATCGTTAACCAGGACCACCTTTACTACTACGCAGGCCTGATCAACCAGTCGAACTCGGCGCGGCCGAACGAGGCGTGGCTCCAGCTCACGGACGAGCCGATCCGGCGGGCGGAGGCCCTCCAGACCCTGCGCGAGCAATTCGGCATTGCGCCCGCCAACACCATCGATATCGAGGCCGTACTGGAGGAGGTGCGCACGGACCCGATCATCCGGGCCGGCGGCAGCGGGGTGCTGCTGATCGCGATCCTGGCCGCCTTCTCGATCCTGGCGTTGGGCTTCGGGCTGACGCTGTTCCTCGGCGGTCAGGCTCGCAACGTTGAGGTATCGGTCATGCGCGCCGTCGGCCTCTCGCCGCGACAGGTCTTCGTGATGATCAGCCTGGAGTACCTGCTCGTCGCCGCGATTGGCCTGGCGATCGGCACTTTCGCCGGTCTGCGCATCTCGGAGACGATGCTTTCGTTCCTCAACGTGACGCAGGATGGCAACCCGGTGGTGCCACCCTTCTCCCTGGCGACACGCTGGGACACGGTGGGCATCGCTTTCATCGCGACGGGGCTGGCGTTTCTGGCCGGCGTGGTCGCGCTGGCGCTCTACTTCCTGCGATTGCCGGTCAGCCGGATCCTGCGCCTGACGCGTTAGGGCAGAACCAGCACCGCCGCCGCCGTCGTCTCACTTCCAGGCTCCGTCCTGACGACCACCGTGACGCCGATGCGTAGATCACCTCGTCCTCCGGGCCGGATGACGCCAAGGGTTGAGTTTCCCAGCGGCACTGTCGAGCGGACGCCGGCCGCTGACTCGAGGACTATAGACCCCGACTCGATGGCGACGATACGACCGCCGAGAACCGTCCGTCCCTCAAAGCCAGCCACCTCGCCAAAGCCGCTGAAGCCGCCCTTGCTGAACCTGGCGGTTGTCTCGGCGGCCGTGTAGCCCGGCGCATCGGTCGCGAAGGCATAACCCGATGCCGGCTCCTTAGCCAGAGCTTGTCCAGCGAAAAATCCGACGATGCCCAGAACCGCGGCACTGACCAGCCAGGCTGCCGATGACGCTTTCATGGCGCGGGACCTTCGGAGATGACGACGAGGCCGTTGATCGCGAACAGCGTCTGGGGATGGCCAACCGCGCCCACGTTCAGCCAGTCGTCACCGACAGCGAGGTGGAGGGTTGTAGTGGCGCCAAGGGTCTCGATTATGCTGCCGGGCGCCAGCCGGACCGTAATGCCGCCGGAGGAGGTTGTTAGCGTGACTTGGTCGCCGTTCAGCTGCTGGATGACACCACGCACGGCCGTAACCGGCGGCGGCGCCTCCGCCTCGGGGGGACCGGCGCGGTTATCGGCAGGACCAGCGGCGGTGAGGAAACCGGCGGTGAGCGCCAGCAGGCTGACAGCGCACAGCCCCAGGACCGGCAGCGCAAAGCGTCGCAGGGCTTTCGACATCGCCAAAGGTTACTTGTACTTCCGGGGTTAGTCGCCGATGGCCGTCGTGTAGCCGAGGCCGATGACCTCTTCGACGTACTGGGAGCGCCACTCGGCGTCGGGGATGCGGATGTTGTGGTCGCGGAACCAGCGATGGTAGCGCAGGTATTCCTCTTCCAGCTTGGCGCGCCAGGCGGTCTCCTCTTCGAAGACGTCCGGGGCGACGTCTTCGAGACGGGCGGTGATCTCCTCCGGAGAGATGTCCAGGTCTTCCTGCCAGTAATCGGCCAGGTAGTCCAGGCACTCCTCCAGGTCCTTGCGGCAGTCCTGGACCAGCAGCGACATCATCGCTTCCTGGTCCACGGGCCGGGCGCGCAGGCGCAGCTCCCTGGCGCAGCTTTCGCAGAGGAAGACCAGCTTGCGGGAATCGCAATCTTCTTTGTGGGTGCAGCTCTCGCAGCGGGGCGCATAATCGGCCGCCCAGGGCGCGCGGGAATAGCCGGCCACGAGTTGGGGCGTCAGGATCTCGCAACGGGGGCAGTTCACCTGGTCGGCGAAGATGTCCTCGATCGTCTTAGCCCAGTCGAATTGCATAATGCACTCCCTGTTCAGGCGCTGACCTGGCTCTCATGATATCCCGTGCCCCACTGCTGTCAAATGAGGATGGCCACGGCGGGGATGCGGTGTAAGGTCGCGTCCGAGCCAGGCTGATCCATTTGGCCTATGCAGAATGTCAATTAGTAATGCCGATTGTGACAGAAAATTCCTATAGAAATTGTTGACAAAAAGTATAAGAAGTCGCAACATTGCAGCAAGCAGACCGACCCGGACAACGGTTTGCTTGCGAAGCCTGCAAGGATTGCGGCGCCGCTAGCGGTAATGACTCAAGGAGGAGCAACATGGCTTACGGTTGGGACGACTAAAAACCTTACTCTAGTCTAGAATCTTGAAAAAGACCTCTCCCGCTAAGGAGGGGTCTCTTCTATCTCAGGCTAGGCGGCAGCCGGCATAGATATCGCGTGCAGCTCCTCCCGGGCCTTGACCCAAGTTTCATAGATGTCCAGGAAGGCCTCGACTACCAGCGGGTCAAACTGGGTGCCGCTGCAGCGCAGGATCTCGTTCATGGCGTCGAGAGTCGATTTCGCCTTGCGGTAGGGCCGGTCGGACGTCATCGAGTCAAAGGTGTCTACCACGGGGAAGATGCGCGCGCCGAGAGGGATTTCATCACCGCGTAGGGCGCGAGGATAGCCCTCGCCGTCCCAGCGTTCGTGGTGGCCGAGGATGATCTCGGCGGCGCCCTGGAGAAACTCGACCTTGTTGAGCATGTTGAAGCCGATCTCCGGGTGCTTGCGCATCAGCTCCCACTCTTCGCCGGTTAGCTTGCCCGGCTTGAGCAGGATGGTGTCGCTGACGCCGATTTTGCCGACATCGTGCAGCAAGGAGCCGCGCTGCATGTCGATCCACTGTTTGGTGCCCTCGACGATGCCGATCTCACGGGCGATGTCCATCATGTAGTGAGAGACGCGAATCGAGTGGCCCTTGGTCTCCTGGTCGCGGGCGTCGAGGGCGTTGACGAGGGCCTCGAGCGTGCCGTCATAGCTGACCTGGAGCTCATCGCTCACGCGGACAATTTCGATGTTGGCGGAATGCAGGGCCGCGTTCTGCTGCTTTAGCTTCTCGACATTCTCGGCGGTCTTATCGACGTACTGCTTCATCGCCAGGCGCATCATCAAGGCCGGCGTCATGAACGCGACCACGCCGGCATAGCCCACGGCGATGTAGGCGGCGGCGAGCGCCAGTCCGAGGACGCCGAGGGCAGCGAAGTGGGGAGCGACCCACTGCTGCTTCTCCCGGACAATGCGTAGCTGCTCGCCGGTACGTAGCCAGACGGAAAGGGTGATCAGCACGGCAGAAGCCGAGAAACAGACCAGCGTCGCGGCGCCAACACCCGCGACCATGTTCCAGCTCAGGTCCTGCGGATTGACCCGGGCGAAGGCAGCATAGGCAACCGCCGCGGCGGCGTAGATCAAGACGGACCGTCCTGCCGTGCGCAGGGCCAGGTAATCGACGGAGCGGCGGCCGATGCGCCCTGCCAGAGCCTCAAAGGGGGCGACGATGGCAACTCCGGGCACGCCGAAGAAGATGATGATCGCCATGGTGAGGACGAAGCCCACCGACAGGTGGGTATCGCCGTAGATCGAGATTGGCCAGCGTTCCGCGGCCAGGTTGAGCCCCGCCAGGATCAGGAAGAGGGCAATGTCGCCTTCGAAGCGCGGCGCCACGTAGGCCAGGAGGGCGGCGCCGCCGATGATCTGGACCGCAACGATGACCCGGTGCAACTGCTCCCGGGCCTGGTCGTCGATGGCTTCTGTTTGATTAATGGATCCGCCAGACGGCTTTGGTCGTCCTATGAGGCGGCGTTGTAGGTCCTTGGCCATTCCATGCCCTTGTTGTGATAGCGCTAATCTAAGTATCGGCAAATCCGTTGCCTCATTGAGGTCGCGCCTCTAGGCGGCGATCTCAATGTCCCGCCTGAGACGGTTCTTCAAACTGGAGAGGATGCGCTTGTGCAGCTGGCAGACGCGCGATTCAGACAAGTTCATCTTCTTAGCGATTTCGTGGAGCGGCATTGACTTGCCGTAGCGCAGCTGGACGATGGCCTTGTCGCGGCTCGAAAGCGAGCCCAGGGCGGTGCCGAGCAGCTGCATCGCCGCCACTCGGTCCGTAGCGGCGGCCGGGTCGGAGTACTCGGCGTGGTCGGAGGTTTCCCAGGGCGCGGCGCTGTCATTCGAGCCATCGCCCATCATCTTCTCCAGGGAGACAACGCGGGAGGCGGCGTGTCCGAGAATGGAGCGCAGCTGATCGACGGGCATGCCGAGCTTCATCGCCAGCTCTTTGGGCGTGGGCCAGCGGCCGAGCATGGTGGCGAGCTCCAGGTTGGCGCGCTCGACCTCGCGGGCGCTCTTGCGCAGGGAGCGGGGAAGCACGTCCATGCGCCGGATAGCGTCCAGAATTGAGCCACGGATGCGCCGAATGGCGAAGCTGGCAAAGGTGGCGCCACGGGAAGGGTCGTAGTTATCGACGGCCTGGATCAGGCCCTCGGTGCCATAGGCGATAGCCTCTTCGCGGTCCAGAGGACTGGAGCCGGAAGCGTCGGTCATTTTGGAGACGACGAATGACACCAACGGTAAATTCTGGACGATCATCTGCTCGCGTGCGCTGTCCATCTTGCCCCCGCCAGGCGAGCGAGACAGGCGAGCAGGGCAGGATGCGACCGGCCCACGCCAGTTTGCCAGGCCCTTTAGCCAAGGCGCCTGACATGTCTCGCATCCCTGCTGTGCTGATACGGGCGACCAACATCTGCGGATCGTCCCAAGTACCTAAACGCCGAAGAAGGTCGGGCGTTACAGATCAGCAGGATAAAATGACAAAATTTACAAAAAAGATTTCAAGTCTCTCTCAAATCCAAAATCCCAGCCCAAGCGGCTCACGTGAGACGCGCTTTTAACGCTGAAGCGCCTGCGTCTAGGGCTTCTGAATCGCCAGAGGCCCTAGTCTGCGGAAAACGCCAGGAGGTACAGGCAATGGCCAGAATCGACAAGAGTATCGAAGTTGAAGTCCCGGTCCAGACCGCGTACAACCAGTGGACCCAGTTTGAGGAGTTCCCCCGCTTCATGGAGGGCATCCATGAAGTCCAGCAGCTCGGGGACGAGCGTCTCTTCTGGGCGGCGGAGCTCAGCGGTCAGCGCAAAGAGTGGGTATGCGCGGATCACCCGTCAGGTCCCGGACGAGTCCTAGCCTGGGAGAGCGAAGGCGGCGCCATGAACGGCGGCACCATCGTGTTTCATCCCAAGGACGCGGCCAAGACCGAGATCGAGGTGCACATGGACTACGAGCCGGAGGACTTCAAGGAGCAGATCGGCGGCGCATTAGGTTTCGTCTCACGCCGCGTCGAGGGGGACCTAAAGCGCTTCAAGGAGTTTATTGAAGAGCGGGGCTCCGAGACGGGCGCCTGGCGCGGTGAGATCATCCACGGCGCACCGGGCGATGAGAGCAGCCAGCTACGCCGGAGCAGCGGCGCTTCCGACGCCGAGCACGGTGAAGGCGAGATGCGCAAGACCAGCTAGCACAGCTCGCAAACGGTCTGCCGGTGACGGAGGGCGTGCCTTCGTCACCGGCAGACCTTTCAATATCGTTGTCGCTTTGGTAAACCCGGCGACCACGAAAAGCGCCTCTGACGAGTCGTCGGCTCTTGCCCTGACTTGAAAGCGAGGTCAGCGTCGAGGGAGCCCGGTGGCGCTGGTGGAGCGAGGGCCGAGCATGCTCGACCCTACATCGTCGTTGCCGCCGATGCGTGGGCTCGTGTGGACTGGATGCGTGATCTAACGCCCTAGCCGGACAACACGTAGCCTATGGGCTTGAAGCGCCAGTTGTTCGATTGCTCGGCCGAGCAGGCTGTGAGCCCGACGATCAGATCGGTCTCGGCGCGGACACCGAAGTGGTCGCCGGCCTTCGAGGTGGGCGGCAGTACCTTGACGGAGCCATCGAGGTCGATCACGGCGTTCATGAAGACGTTGAAGGTCGTCGGGATGCGGTCCGGGCCAATGTTGAAGGCCTCCAGGGCGCGCGCCAGGTTGCCAAAGCAGCTCGGATGGGCACGGTCGAAGCCGTAAAGACGCTCGAACATTTCCGGGCTACAGGGCGCGAAGAGAAAGTCATGGCGGCCGACGGTATCTTCGACAATCGTCAGCATGGGGTTGCTGCGGTTGGAGTAAAGCGTGTGCCCCTTCGTGAACGAGAGAGTGCCGTTGTAATCAATCGAGCGGCCGGACGAGAGCCACTCCTCGCCGTCCGGTGAGAATGCGATGAGGTCGGCGACCTGCTCGCCTTCGAGGTCGATGATGCGCAGGGTCTGGCCGCGCGCCATGCGAAAAGCGGCGCCCGGTCTGCGGGTCAAGCCGTCTACGGTCCGTGAGAGCACGAGTCAATCTCCTTCACTCAAAATGCACCGGACAGCGCCAGTCTCCGTTAACGTTGCGTCCGGAATACTGTCGCGCTTCGCTGTGGGCGCCGTAATCGGTAAGCATGGGATTAGCGGAGCCGTGGAGGCGGCTATCGCGCTCCCGAATGGCGTCGCGGATGCGGTCGAATTGCTGAGCTTCGCGCAGTCGCTCGAACTGGAAGTGATCGTTAAAGACCAGGGTTGGCCAGGGAAAGCGCCGAGCCCAACGCCGGCTGGCGGGTGAGAGGCCGACCACAAAGTAGGCCCCGCCGGCAAAGCTAAAGGAGAAAGCAGGGTCGGTTGGGTCAGCGGCAACTTGCGGGTTCCAATCGAAATGCTCGCGATCGAGCTCGTGCAGGGCGCTGAGCTGACGCCAGAGCAGATCCTCGAACGTCCTGGCAGAGCGCAGCTTCGGCGCCAGGAAGCTGGCTATGAAGCTGGTGAAGTCGCCTTCAATGCGCGGCCGCTCCTCCGAGAAGCGGAATAGATCGAGCGCCAGGCCTGCCGTGGCCGAGGGCGATCCCATCTCAGGGTAGAGGCCGAAACGATAGCTCGATTGGTTGACGACTGATTTGGCGCCGATGCAGGGGAAGTCCGGGTCATGCAGCACTGCCCGCAGCGCCGCGTGCACGTCCTCCGCCATTCGGGTTGGTGATCCTCCATCGCCCAGAAGGAGCTGGCCGTCCGACCAGCGGCCGTAGCTGCTGTTGGCCAGCGCCTGGCGCGAGGCAAAGGGGTTCAGTGTCCTTACCATCGTGCGGGCTCCGCCTGAGCCTCGATCTGCCGTTTCAATTGCGGCAGGGATGTCGCGGCATGGCTGATGACGCCGTTGCCATAGCGAACGCCGCCAAAGCGGAGGCGGGAGGCGACGGCCAGCCAGCTGCAGATAGCGCGCTCGGTCAGCCAGAGCGGCGCAAACAGTGACGTCGAAGCAGGAAACACGCGGGCGCCGCCATCCCGCCGGCGCCCGGCTTCGGCGATTGCCACGGACAGGGCGCCAAGGCCAAGGAGAGCGCGCGGCTGTCGCCAGGCCAGGGTCAGCGCCAGGGGAAGGATCGCGAGTTGCCAGAGCAGGCGCGCCGGCCGCGCGAATTCGTCGTAAGCCTGGCGCACACGCTGTGAGAGGAAGTGGGCCGTGGACGGAGGCAAGCGCCGCACATAGAGGTCCCTCGCCACGGCTTCACGGCCGCCTGCCGCGCGCACGGTGCGCACGAGCTCCAGGTTCTCAAACAGACTGTCGCCGCTGTAGCCGCGGGTTGAGAGCAACACCGACCGGCGCACGGCGAGAGTGCCGGGCCAATCGCCGCCGCTGACGCGATTGATCAGGCTACGGGCGCTATCCCAGCGCGCGTGCCAGGGCAGGGGCTGGAAGTAGTTCTGGGGGCGCACGACCGACGCCTCGCCGAGCAGGGCGACGACGCGCTCCAGAGATCGGAGGTCGTAACGCACGTCGTCGTCGGCGATGACCAGGCTCTCGTGGCCGGCGAGCGCGACGCCGGTCAGAACGCCGGCTACTTTGCCATTCGAAGCTTGAATCTCGGGCGAGGGCGCGACATGCCTAAGTCCCGGCCAGGCGCGGGCGTGATGCGCGAACACGTCCGGAGGCGAGCCATCGACGACAATCAGCTCGCTCACGTGGCGGTTGAGCCAGAGGAGATAGCCGGTAAGCTCGGCAATGTCCGTGGTGACCTGACGCCGGACCGGCAAGATGTAAGAGGCAGCGAGGGTCACGCCGCCACCTCCGGCACCGCGCCGACAGCCAGCACCTGCGCCTCGCAGCCGTAGAAGTCGGGACGACTGACGAAGGGCACGCCGTCATCGCGGGCGATCTCGCGCCAAGCGGCGAGATCGCGGGCGGGGACGTCCCTGGTGGCTGCCAGGCCCGCGAGATAGCTCAACCAGCCGGACCAGAGCTGGCGCTCGACGGCCCGCAGCGGGGCCCAACGTTCGATGAAGGCCGACTGCTGGCGCACGTCAACAAACCCGGCCTGCTCCAGCCGGCGCCTGAGGTCACGGCCGCGCAAAGAACCCGCCGATTCTGGTGGCGCGTCCGGAGCGAGCAGACATGCCTCGGCGAGGTGGGAGAAGAGGAACGGGTCCGCGGGCGATGCGCGGAAGGCGGTCATATCCATGTCCTTGACAGCGACGCGGCCACCCGGGCGCACGACTCGCCTCAGCTCTTCGAGCGCGTCCAGCAGGCGTTCATCCGTCAGGTACTGAGTGGTGTTGGCGCACCAGGCCGCATCGAACGAGGCAGCCGGGAAGGGTAGATCGTCAAGCGAGGCGACTGCCGCGCCGGCCACGCTGCCATTGAGGCGGGTGGCGCTGAGCCGGCAGTTCTCGGGGGCAACGTCTATGCAGATGATGCTGCCACGAGGGCCAACTGCTTCGGCCAGGAACGGCACGAAGCCGCCGCTGCCACTGCCGGCGTCCAAGACCGTCCAGCCCGGCGCGAAGCCGGACCGGGTGACAAACTGCCGATATTCCGCCTCACAGGCCGTGGAGTGCGCATCGAGCCAGGACTCGTCGCTCAACGCGTGGCCCAGGGAGGTCCGATGGGTGAACGGGCTGGGGGATTGCATAAGCATATCTTCGCGGAATGACACCGAGAGGGCCGTCGCAGTCGTCCCGTAAACTGTTAAAGCGGCATTCCATATCGGCGGGAGTTGGGCAGCGCGGAACTTCTAACGGCTGTCCAACGTCATACTAGGAGTTACTCCATTTCGGCAATGAGGTTGAAAATGCGATCACGTTTAGCAGCGATCCTTGGTAGCGCGCTGATCCTGGCGGGCATCGTTGGATTCCAACCGGCGAGCGCTGCCACCAGCGAGCTTTTCATTACGCAATCCTGTCTGGCGGACGGCCGGCTGGAGGTCACATTCGACTGGCGAGGCAATAATCCGGCTGCCAGCCAGCAATGGCTCGACCTGAGCCTCTTCAATAACGGCTGGGCGCCAGGCAGCTTCCTGGGCGCTGGGCCTCTCGACCCGTCCTCCCAGCGTCTGGCCTGGAGTGGCTTGCAGCAGGGCAGCGTTCACTTCGTAAGGCTGAACCAACTGCTGGCCGCCGGAGTCTGGGATCCCAGTCCGACCTTCACCTTTAGCGCTGATGTATGTGGCGCGGGCAGCGGCCCCGGCTCGCCGCCGCAGGAGCCATCGCAGCCGGATGATAGCCCTGAACTGACACGCATACTGGCGCCAATCGACGCCGCGGCCATTGAGCCGAGCGCGACGCAAGCCGGCAGCTACGTCGTCGAGGCCAGGGCGGGACTGCCCGGTGGTTGCGCGCGGCCGGCGGGCTACGAGCTAACGGCGGCCGGCGGCGAGATTCTGGTGGAGGTCTTTATCACTATCCCCGCGGAGCCGGTGCCCTGCACCCTGATTTACGGCAGCTATGACGTTATCGTCCCGCTGCCGTCCGACCTGGCGGCTGGAGATCGCGTGGATATCAACGGCACGATCCTAGTCTTCACGCCCTAGCGAGGCCGCTGACCTTGACCATGATCCGGAAGCTGATCCACGCCTCTTTAGTCCTAGCAGCCTTCGTGGCGGTTGCCGGCTGTGGGACGGATGAAGACACGCCTTCGCCGCCCACAGCCGGCACCTCGCCGGCAGCAAATGCCCCAGCGGCGCCGACGAACCTCCGGATCACCGGCGCGCTGCCGGACCTCAACCAGCCGGTGCCGCCGGGACAGGGCGAGCTAGGCCGGCTTTCGCTGCAATGGCAAGACAACTCGGATAACGAGGCGGGATTTCGCATTTACCAGGACTGCGGCGGTGAAGTTTCGCGGTTGTTGGAGGTCCCGGCCGATAACGTGACTTACGGGCCGCTGCAATCCTGCCGGCCGGGCAAGCTGGGTATCGCATCCTTCAACGCGGACGGCGTCTCGGGATCCTCTGGTCATCCTAAGCGGCTACTCCCTTCTCGCCATCCTCCTTAAGATTCTTCCCGGCATCCCTGCGGACAGATAGCGCAGGGCAAGGAGGATGGAATGTTCGCGTTACCGGACTGGCACAGCATGTTCTCGCCGGCGCTATCGATATTTGAGGTCTTTCTGCGCGGGTCGCTCTTCTACCTCTTCATCTTTGCCCTGCTGCGCCTGGTGCGGCGCGAAACCGGGACGATCAGCGTCGCCGATATCCTGGTCGTCGTGCTGATTGCGGATGCGGCCCAGAACGGTATGGCGGGCGAGTACACGTCGATACCGGAGGGCATCATCCTGGTCGGCACCATCGTCTTCTGGAGCATCGCGGTGGATTGGGCAGGCTACAACTTCGAAGCGATCGGGCGGCTGGTGCATCCTCAGCCGGTGGAGCTGATCAAGGACGGGCAGCCGCTGCGCAAGAACATGCGCCAGAACTTGATCACGCTGGACGAGCTGATGACCTCCGTGCGGCAGGCGGGTACGGACGATGTTGGGAAGGTCCGGCGCGCCTGGTTGGAGGGCAACGGCGAGGTATCTATCGTCCTGGCGGACTAGCCCAGGGCGGCGGGTCCAGCTTTCGGTTGGTAATGGAGGATGACGAGCCCGGACTTAAACGTCCTTGACTCCAGGAGCTTCAAGTCCAGCCTGGAGCCGCCTTTGAACAAGGGTGTGCCGCTTCCGAGAAGGAGGGGATTGATCCCCAGCCGGAATTCATCGATCAGGCCGTGCTGGATCAGCGTGGATGCGAAGTCAGCGGGCCATTTCTCAATAGGGCCTCAAGCCTTGGCGGCTGACGTTATCGAGGCTCCGGCGATGTCGCTTCGCGAGCGCATTGACGGGCGCGTTCGAGGAGCAGTTCGCGCTCACGGGCGTTGCGGGTGAGCGATGCCGCGCGCTCGAATTCGACGGCCGCCTCGCCGAAGCGACCGAGCTTGGCCAGGAAGTCGCCGCGGACGCTGGGCAAGAGGTGGTAGGTCCTGAGTGTCGGCTCCGAGGTCAGCGCATCGGCAATCTCCAGGCCCGCTGCCGGGCCGGACGCCATCGCCACGGCGACGGCACGATTCAGCTCCACGACGGGCGATGGTTGCAGCCGGGCGAGCGCCTCGTAAAGCGCGACGATGCGCGGCCAATCCGTCTCCTCCGGAGTGCGGGCGCGGGCGTGGCAGGCGGCGATGGCGGCCTGCAGCGCGTATGAGCCCGTGGCACCGCCCTGGTCCTCAGCGCGCTTGAGCGCCGCCAGGCCGCGGCGGATGAGGAGCTGATCCCAGCGTCCGCGGTCTTGATCGAGGAGCAGGATCGGCTGGCCCGAGGGGCCAATCCGCGCCCGCGACCGCGAGGCCTGGATCTCCATGAGCGCGACCAGGCCGTGGACCTCGGGCTCCTCCGGCGCGAGCCCGGCCAGAATACGGCCGAGGCGCAGAGCGTCGGCGCAGAGGCCCGGCCGCATCCAGTCGTCCCCGGCGGTGGCCGCGTAGCCTTCATTGAAGATAAGGTAGAGGACTTCGAGCACCGACGCCAAGCGGACGACTAACTCGTCGCCACGGGGCACTTCGAAGGGGACGCGCGACTCCGAGAGGGCGCGCTTGGCCCGTACGATGCGCTGGGCGACCGTCGGCTCCGGGACGAGGAAGGCGCGCGCGATCTCGTCTGTCGTCAGGCCTCCAAGCAGGCGGAGGGTGAGCGCGACGCGGACATCCGTCGAGAGGACGGGATGGCAGGCGATGAACATGAGGCGCAGGAGGTCGTCGCCAATGTCATCGTCCATGGAGGTGTCGAGGTCCCCTTCGGTCAGCTCCTGCTGGACCTGCAGCTCGCGGCCGAGCTGATCCTGCTTCTGCTGCAGCCGGGTGTTGCGGCGGAAATGATCGATGGCGCGATGCTTGGCGGTGGCCATGAGCCAGGCGCCGGGGTTGCGCGGGACACCCGACGCCGGCCACTGCTCCAGGGCCGCAACGAGGGCGTCCTGCGCGAGGTCCTCGGCCAGACCGACATCGCGCACGATCCGCGTCAGACCGGCGATGAGGCGAGGCGACTCGATGCGCCAGACCGCGTCGATAGCACCGTGGGTGTAATCGGTAGCCGTCACGACTACCGATCAGACCATCTTCAATCCAGCCGTGCAATATTCTGGGCGTTACGACTAGAGCGTTACGCCTTGTTTTGCGACTGCATCTCCGGCAGACCGGCCGCGGCCTCCTTGACGGCGGCAGGGAAGTCAGAGAATTCCTGCACCTGTCGCACCTCGATCACCTCGTTGTCGGAGGCGGGGCAGCGGGAAGCCCAGGCAACCGCCTCGTCCCTGGAGGCCACCTCGATAATCCAGTAGCCGCCGACGACCTCCTTGGTTTCGGTGAAGGGCCCGTCGACCACGGTGGCCTGGCCGTCCGAGAACGAAACCCTCGCGCCCATGGAAGGCGGGTGGAGGCCATCGAGCGCGCGCAGGACGCCGGCTTCCTGCAGCGCTCGGTTGTACTTCATTCATCGCCGTGACCGCGGCGGCATCCGGCATTTCGCCCGGGGCCGCGGACTCGTAGCCTTTGGGGATCATCAGCAGCATGAATCGCATCGGGGTGTCTCCTTCCGGTTAGCCAAGGGCCGGCCGGTCAAGACCAGCCGGCCCTTGGCGTGGTAGCCCGTCGCGCTAGGCCTGCGAGGCTTTCTTGGCCATTTCCTCGCGCCATGCCTCCTCACGCGCGGCCTCTTCGGGAGAGAAGAGATCCGGAGATAAGTCTGAGGCTTCGAAGATCGGGCGAATCTCGCACTCGCCCTCGCCCAGCACTTCAAGGAAGCGCGTGGTCCAGTGGACCGCCTCGTCCAGCGACTTCACTTCGTACACCGCGTAGGAGGCGACCAGCTCCTTCGATTCGGTGAAGGGCCCGTCGGTGACGGTGGCCTTGCCGCCCGAGTACTTGACGCGCAAGCCCTTGGAGCTTGGGTGAAGGCCGTCGGCCGCGAGCAGAACGCCGGCCTTCGCGACCTCCTCCATGAACGTCCCCATCCGCTCTATCAGCTCCTTGCTTGGGGGAGCGCCCGCCTCTGAGTCCGCGTCAGCCCTGAGTAGTCCTAAGAATCGCATCGTTGTCTCCTTCTGATTGTGGATTTGGAACCCGGATAAGCCGGGTCTCTGCTAAAACGTCGAACGAGGATCAGCGAGATCGACACTCCGGCGTCATTTTTTGGGAACTAGGCCGTGGCGGCCTTGCGCTGCTGCTCGTCGCGCCAGGCTTGCTCGCGCGCGGCTTCCTCGGGCGGCAGGATATCGGCAGGGAAGTCGGACACCTCGAAGACCTGACGGACCTCGATCTCCTCACCCTCATCGAAGGGGATGCGCTTGACCCATTCGAGGGCCTCATCCTTGGACTTCACCTCAATCACCCAGTAGCCGGCGAGCAGCTCCTTGGTCTCGACGAAGGGACCGTCGGTCACGACGTGCTTGCCGCCGGTGAACTTGACGCGCGCCCCCTTGGAGCTCGGCTGGAGCCCGTCGCCCGCGAGCATCACGCCGGCTTTGATCAGCTCCTCGTTGTACTTGCCCATCTCCTCCATGATTTCCCGGCTGGGCATGACGCCTGCCTCTGAGTCTTCATTAGCCTTGACGATGATCATGAATCGCATCCGTTTGTCTCCTTCTGTCTAAATTGAGCTGGTCGAGACCGGCTCTAGTAATACGTCGAATGAGAGAGCGCGTGATCGACAAGCCCAGTATCGTTTTTCGAAACTAATTTGTTCAGGGCGGGCTATGCCCAGGGCCTGATCTGTTTGATAGCCGCAATTGTCTACCGATCGATCCGATACAGAATCGGTATGCTGGCAGCAGGCACAGCCTTCGTGGGGCGCGCTGCCGGAGCTCCGCATGCCGTGCTAAGCGTTGTCCCCGCCCATGACGGGCCAGGCTGCATGCTTATGCGCAGTCGGGCAGCGTAGTCCTATTTCTTCGGCACAAAGTAGCCTACGAGAAAGCCGAGAAGAGCAGCGAAAATCAGAGCGAAGCCCAATTGAGTGTCCAGGTTGGCGATGAACAGCTCAATCTCAACATCCCCGAAATTGAGGGCAATGAAGAGGATCAAGACCGCCAGAGCAGCGAGAGTGCCCGCGAGTCTGATCTGAGAGCGTAAATTCCCAGGCTTGTCGTCTACCATTTTGTCAGCGCTCCTCCTGATAGAGCCAATCCTAGCAGGAGGAGCACTGTGGTTGAGACGCCGCTGGCGTATTCTCAGCAGGCGAGGCATGGTTGAAGGAATTAGCCCCTGTGCGGAGGCTCGCCTGGAGGAGAGATGACGTCTTACCGCCCGATTGACGATTACGCGGTCATCGGTGATTGTCGCAGCGCCGCGCTCGTCTCATCCGAGGGCTCGATCGACTGGCTGTGTTTTCCGCGCTTCGACAGCCGTTCGGTCTTCGGGGCGTTGCTGGATGTGCAGCGAGGCGGCTTCTTCAGGGTGCGGCCGGCCGGTCCGTATGAAGTTCAACGCCGCTATTTACCGGAGACCAACGTCCTGGAAACCATCTTTCGTTGTCAAAGTGGCGGCTTTGTCCTCAGGGACTTGATGCCGGTTGCCACCGAAGCCGAGAAACGCCTCGAGCTTACACCAGCCCACGAGCTGCTACGGGAAATTGAGGTTACGGAGGGCCAGGTCGATATCGAAATCGATTACCTGCCACGCCCGGACTATGGACGGGCAGCCGGCGTCCTCGAGGACCGGGGATTGCTGGGCATTTGGCTTGATACGCAGCAGGGCATGTTCATTCTCATGAGCGACCTTAAGATGGAAGTCGATGCCGAGCGGACCGGGGCCAGTGGCCGCGTACGCCTGACCGCGGGAGAGCGGCGATACGCCTCGTTTAGCTTCTCCGAGGATGCGCCCGCCGTGATCCCGGCGCTCGGCGCTATAGCCCGCGAGAAGGTAGCAAGGAGTATTAGCTGGTGGCATGCCTGGTCAGGACGATGCTCCTACGTTGGTCCATACAGGTACGCGGTGCTACGCAGCGCGCTGACCCTCAAGCTCATGGCTTACGCGCCTTCCGGGGCCGTTGTCGCGGCGCCGACAACCTCGTTACCGGAGCGGATCGGCGGCGTCCGGAACTGGGACTACCGCTACTGCTGGCTCAGAGACGCGTCCCTAACGCTGCGAGCCCTGTTCAGGTTGGATTATCGAGATGAGGCCCAAGCATTCCTGGCCTGGATGCTGCACACGACGCGACTCACAGCGCCTGAGCTTCAGGTGGTCTACGACGTTTACGGTGAGGCCAAGTTGCCTGAGAAAGAACTGCCGCATCTTGAAGGCTACCAGGGCTCGCGGCCGGTGCGTGTAGGCAACGGCGCTCACGGTCAGCTGCAACTGGACGTCTACGGCGAGGTTATCGATGCGGTGGCCCGATTCGCCGACATGGACGGCCGGATCGACAAGGACACGGCGAAGTTCCTCAACGGGTTGGGCCACGCCGTCTGCAAGCGGTGGCAGGAGCCGGACGAAGGCATCTGGGAGGTCCGGGCGGGACCGGCGCAGCATACGCATTCCAAGGTGCTCTGCTGGGTAGCGCTGGACCGTCTAATACGGCTGCATGAAAGAGGCCACATCAAAGTAAGTGTCGATGAATTCAGAAAGGAGCGGCAGGCGATCCGAGACGCCATCGAGGAGCACGGCTACAACACGAGCATTGAAAGCTATACGCGCCTCTTCGATGGGGAGGAGGTGGACGCCAGCCTTCTGACGCTGCCACTCTATGGCTACATCGATGGAATGGACCCGAAGATGCGCTCAACCTATGCCAGGATTTGCGAGCAGTTGACGGAGGGAGACCTGATCTATCGTTACCGTCACTCGACCGATGATGGCTTGCCCCCCGGTGAGGGCGCTTTTGGGATTTGCAGTTTCTGGGCCGTGGAGTGCCTGGCTCGCGGAGGAGAAGTGGATGCCGCGAGGACTAGCTTTGAGCGTCTCCTGACCTACGCGAACGATCTCGGTCTCTTTGGCGAGCAGATTGAGCCGAGGGAAGGAGGCGCTCTCGGCAACTTCCCGCAGGCGTTCACCCACATCGGTCTGATCAGCGCCGCCCTGACGCTGGCGGAGATTACCGGTGAGGCTGTGGCCGCACCAACAGCCGCGGCAACCGACCTGAAGCTCGAGACCGGCTCGTGAACCTGGCGGGCTTTCTGCTCTGGGGCTTTGTTGCGACTATGGTGCTGACGTTACTCATGGCGGCGAGCCAGGGATTTGGTCTAACGCGGATCAATATCCCCTTCCTGGTGGGGACGATGCTCACGGCGGACCGTGACCGGGCGAAGCTGCTAGGATTCGCCGCACACCTTGTAAATGGATGGCTGTTCGCCCTGATCTACATTGCGGCGTTCGAGAGCTGGGACCAGGCGACATGGTGGCTGGGGGCGCTGATCGGCTTTGTCCACGCCGCTTTCCTGCTCGCGGCCGTGATGCCGATCATGCCGAGCTTCCACGCACGAATGGCAAGCGAGCAGCGCGGGCCAACGCCAACGCGGCAGCTGGCGCCGCCGGGGTTCCTGGCCCTCAACTACGGACACCAGACGCCAATCTTCATAGTGATTGGGCACCTCGTATACGGCGGTGTCCTCGGGGCTTTCTATCAACTCACATGAGAACGACATATTTGTGAAGTAACTGAAACTGAAACGCCATCCCGCGAGGCTCGACAGATCAGGGACGCCAACTAATCTTGATGGGTGTCCCAGCACCGGTCAGCCGATTTGGGGGCCGGCGCTGTTGGCCGCGCGAGGCATTAGTTCGAGGGGACAAGAGACAGGAATGGCCGTGATCCTGGCCGGCGATATCGGAGCTACCAAGACGGATATGGCGCTGTTCTCTACGGAAGCGGGCCCCCGCGCGCCGATCACCCAGAAAGAGTACCCGAGCAGTGATTACCCGAGCCTTGCCGCCATTGTCCGGGAATTCCTCAGCGAGACCCATCAGACCGTGGAAGGCGCGTGCTTCGGCGTGGCGGGGCCGGTGATGGACGGCGTCGCGAAGACCACCAACCTGCCCTGGCTGATCGAGGAATCGAACCTGCGCGACCAGTTCGGCCTGGCCACGGTTACGCTGCTCAACGACCTGGAAGCGACGGCTTCGGCGGTGCCGTTTCTCAAGCCCGAAGACCTGCACATCCTGAATCCGGGGCAACCTGTCAGGCATGGAGCGATTGCCGTCATCGCTCCCGGTACGGGATTGGGCGAGGCCTTCCTGATCTGGGACGGCTCCCAGTACAGAGCCTGCCCCTCCGAGGGCGGTCACGCTGCTTTTGCTCCCACCGACGCCGGTCAAATTGAGCTGCTCGAATCCATGCGCGAGCAGTTCGGCCACGTGAGCTTCGAGAGGGTTTGCTCGGCCAACGGCATGCCCTTCATTTACGAGTTCCTAAGGGGCAAAGACGCCGCGCCGGAGTGGGACGAGGTCGCTGACGAGATCGCCGGAGCCGAGGACAAGGCGCGCGTAATCATCGATTCAGCGTTGGCTGCCGAGCGGCCCTCGCCGCTATGCGCGGCCACGCTCGACATGTTTGTCTCCATCCTGGCCGCGGAGGCCGGCAACCTGGCGCTGAAGGTGCTGGCCACGGGCGGCGTCTACCTTGGCGGGGGTATCCCGATCAATATTCTGCCGGCGCTGGAGAAGGGACGCTTTGTCGACGCTTTTCAGCGCAAAGGCCGGTTCAGCGAGTTGCTGTCCCGCGTCCCGATCCACGTAATGCCCTCCGATGCCGCCTTGATCGGCGTCGCCGTGCACGGCCTCGGGTTGGCGCAACCAGAACGAGCGTCATGAAGGTCAGAGCTAGGTCCTGATGGCGTCACGGCTCCTGACGATCAATGCCGGCTCCTCCAGCCTCCGGTCGGCCGTGTATGACCTCGACGCCGTCACAAGGCCGCTGGTTGCGGCCCAGATCAGCCGGATCGGCCTCAAGCCATCGCGGATGAGGATCTCAGACTCGGATGGGGCAACGCTGCTGGACAAAGAGGTCCCGCTCTCAGAGCATGCTTCGGCGTTTCGAGAGTGGTTTGGCTGGCTGCGGGAGCAAGGCCTCGACGAAGGGATTGCCGCGGCCGGCCATCGAGTCGTGCATGGCGGCCTGGACTTCGTACAGCCCCAGCTGGTCACAGACGAGCTGCTGACGTCGCTGGAAGAGCTGGCGGCTTTGGACCCCGAACACACACGGCAGGCCGTGGCCGGCATCCGGCTGGCGGCCGAGTCCTTACCCAAGGCGCTGCAGGTAGCCTGCTTCGATACGGCATTTCACCGAGATATGCCACTCGTAGCACAACGATATGCGTTGCCCCGCCGCTACACGGACGCGGGCGTGATCCGGTTCGGGTTTCATGGGCTTTCCTATGAGTACGTCATGCAGGAGCTGGCGGCTATGGACCCTGGAGCGGCTCGCGGGAGGGTGATCATCGCCCATCTGGGCAATGGGGCCAGCATGGCAGCGGTGCGTGACGGGGTTTGCATTGACACCACCATGGGCTTCACGCCCGCCGGTGGCCTGGTGATGAGCAGCCGCAGCGGCGACCTCGACCCCGGCGTGCTGATCCATCTGCTCAGGCGGGATGGCCTGGGCGCGGAGGCGCTAAACCGGCTCGTTAATTCGGAATCCGGCCTGCTGGGTGTGTCGGGGATGAGTGGCGATATGGCCGACCTGCTTGAGGTTGAAGCCTCCGACCCGAGAGCGGCGGAGGCCGTGGCGCTCTTCTGCTATCAGGCGAAGAAGTTTCTGGCCGGCCTCGCCGCAGCGCTGGGTGGCGTCGATGCGCTGGTGTTCACGGCGGGCATCGGTGAAAACGCGCCGGCTGTGCGTCAGCGCATCTGCGATGGGCTGGGCTTCCTCGGCGTCGAGCTTGAGCCGGCGCTGAACGAAGAGAACGCGCCCGTCATCTCCGCCACTGGCGGCCGGGTGACCGTGCGGGTGATGAAGACGGACGAAGACCTGATGATTGCCAGACATGTCAAACGTCTGATCTCACAAGGAGGAATTCATGCCTCTGTTTGAGTTCGATACGACGATTTCCAGCGCGGTCGAGGCCGGGCGGGCGGTCGAGACTCAGACCCGCATCGCGAGAGATGGGCCGCTTGCGAAGGACACACTCGAGAGGATGCAGCGCTACTGGCAGGCAGCGAATTACCTGACCGTGGGCCAGATCTACCTCCAGGAGAACCCACTGCTGCGAGAGCCGCTGCGGCCGGATCAGATCAAGCCACGGCTGCTGGGCCACTGGGGCACTTCGCCGGGGCTTAGCTTCATTTACGTCCATCTGAACCGGCTGATCCGAGAGCGGGATGCGTCCGTCATCTATCTGACAGGGCCTGGCCATGGCGGCCCCGCTTTGCTGGCAAACGTCTATCTGGAAGGGACGTACTCCGAGTTCTATCCCGAGGTCTCGCGCGACACTGCCGGCCTGCTAAGCCTCTTCCGGCAGTTTTCGACGCCGGGCGGCATACCCAGCCACGTCAGCGCGCCGACCCCAGGCTCGATCCATGAGGGCGGCGAGCTGGGCTACGTACTGTCGCATGCCTTCGGCGCGGCCTTCGATAACCCGGAGCTGATCGCCGTCGCTGTAATCGGGGACGGCGAAGCGGAGACGGGGCCGCTGGCCGGCTCCTGGGCGGGGACGAGCTTTCTCAACCCGGCGCGTGACGGCGCCGTCCTGCCAATCCTGCACCTCAACGGCTACAAAATCGGCAGCCCGACCGTTTACGGACGCATGGATGACGAGGCGATCCGGGGTTTCATCGAGGGTAGCGGCTACGACGTCCATTTCGTCGAAGGCGACGAGCCGCTCAGCGTGCATCAGCAGTTTGCGGCGACTCTGGACGCCTGCTACGAGAAGATCCGCGCCATCCAGGAAGACGCGCGCCGCCACGGCGTCTCGGGGAGGGCATCCTGGCCGGCCATCGTGCTGCGGACGCCGAAGGGCTGGACGGGGCCGGAGGTTGTGAATGGTCTGGCGGTGGAGGGCACTTTCCGGTCGCACCAGGTGCCCCTGGCCAACGTGAGGTCAAGTCCGGAGCAGCTGGCGATGCTGGAGGCGTGGCTGCGCAGCTACCAGCCCGAAGAGCTTTTCGACCGGCAGGGTAGGCTCATGCCCGAGCTGGCCGCGCTGGCGCCCGAGGGTGAGCGGCGCATGGGCGCCAATCCCCACGCCAACGGCGGCCGGCTCATGGCGGACCTCAAGATGCCGGCGTTCAGCGACTACGCCGTCGACGTGCCGCTGCCGGCGACTGAGCGGCAGGGGTCTACCCGCGTCCTGGGCCGGATGCTGCGCGACGTCTTTACGGAGAACGCCGCAAGCGCCAACTTCCGTCTTTTCTGTCCGGATGAGATTGAATCCAACCGGCTTGGCGATGTCTTCGAGGTCGAGTCTCGTTGCTTTACCGGCAAGACGATCGACATCGACGAACACGTCAGCCCTGAAGGCCGGGTGATGGAGGTGCTGAGCGAGCACAACTGCCAGGGATGGCTGGAGGGTTATCTCCTCACGGGCCGCCACGGCCTCTTCGCGAGCTATGAAGCCTTCGCGATGATCTCCGCATCGATGACCGTGCAGCACACAAAGTGGCTGGAGGCGGCGTCGCAGCTTGCCTGGCGCGAACCGGTCGCCTCACTCAACATCCTGCTCACGTCCACCTGCTGGCGGCAGGACCACAACGGCTTCAGCCACCAGGGCCCGGGCCTGATCGACGTGGTGCTGTCCAAGCGCGGGACAGTGGGCCGGATTTATCTGCCGCCGGACGCCAACTGCCTGCTCTCGGTGGCGGACCACTGTCTGCGCAGCCGCAATTACGTGAACCTGATCGTGATCGACAAGCAGCCGCAGCTACAGTGGCTGGATATGGCGGCGGCTATCGACCACTGCAAACGCGGCGCCTCGGCCTGGGATTGGGCCAGCAACGACCAGGGCGATGAGCCGGACGTTGTGCTGGCCTGCGCCGGCGACATACCGACGCTGGAGACGGTCGCGGCTGCATGGTGGCTGCGGAAAAACGCCCCGGAGCTGAAGGTCCGAGTCGTCAACGTTGTCGACCTGATGGCGCTCTTTCCCAGCGACGTGCATCCTCACGGCGTGAGCGATAGCCGCTTTCTGGAGCTGTTCACGGTGGACGGGCCGGTCGTCTTCGCTTATCACGGCTATCAGCGGGCGATCCATGAGATCGTGCACGGCCGTCCGAACACGGAACGGTTCCACGTGCGCGGCTTCAATGAGCAGGGGACGACGACGACTCCGTTCGATATGGTGGTCCTGAACAGCATGAGCCGCTATCACCTCTGCATCGAGGCGCTGCGGCGTACGCGCAAGCTGGACGAGGGGCGCTCACAGGAGCTGATGGAGGAGTGCGCCTCCCTGATCGCGGCGGCGACTGCCTATTCAAGGGAGCATCTGGAGGACGCGCCGGAAATCCGCGATTGGGTGTGGACCGAGGCGTGAGGCGTTAGCCTTTGAGGGAGCGTCAAGTGGCAGGAGAGATGGAATGAAGATCGGACTGGTGGGCCTGGGGCGAATGGGGGCGGGCATAGCCGAGCGCCTGCGACGCGACGGCCACGAGGTTTTGGGTTACGACCAGAACCCGGCCGTCTCGGACGTGGCCTCGCTGCGCGACCTGGCCGCTGCGCTGGCGCCGCCGCGCGCCGTCTGGTTGATGGTGCCGGCGGGTGAGGCGACAGAGGCGGTAATCGAGGAGTTAGTGGACATAATGTCGGACGGCGATATCGTGGTCGATGGTGGCAACAGCTACTACAAGGACTCGGTGCGCCGCGCGGCGAAGCTGAAGGAGCGCGGCATCTCCTTCCTGGACGCCGGCACATCGGGTGGTATCTGGGGGCTGGCAGACGGCTTCTGCTTGATGGCGGGCGGTGAGAGGAGCGCCTTCGAAGCTATCGAGCCGCTGCTGGCGAGCCTGGCGCCGGAGAAGGGCTACGCGTACGTCGGCGCATCGGGCGCCGGCCACTTCGCCAAGATGGTGCATAACGGCATCGAATACGGGCTGCTGGAGGCCTACGCGGAGGGCTTCCACCTCCTGGAGGCGTCCGCGTTCGAGTACGACCTGGCAAAGATCGCCGGGCTGTGGAACCAGGGTAGCGTTGTGCGCTCCTGGCTCCTGGAGCTGGCAGAGCGCGGCCTGGCCAAGGACCCGAAGCTGGAGAAGCTGCGCGGCTACGTGGATGACTCCGGCGAGGGGCGCTGGACCCTCAACGAGGCAGTGGAGCAAGGCGTACCGGCGCCCGCGATTGCCGCCGCGCTGTTCGCGCGCTTTACGTCTCGCGACGACAACTCTTTCGCCATGCGCTTGATCGCGGCGCTGAGGAACGAGTTCGGCGGCCACGAGGTGCGCGAGCCGTGACCCTCGATCGACCGGAGAGCCAGGACATCGTGATCGTTGGCGGGACGGGCGACTTGGCGCGCCGTAAGCTCCTGCCTGCCCTCTACAACCTCTTTCTGGCGGGGCTGCTGCCGGAGGCCTGCTCGATAATTGGCTTTGCGCGGAGCAAGATCGATGAAGATGGCTTCCGTGCCCTGGCGCGTGAAGCCGTGGAGGCCGGCTCTCGCAGGGGTCTCGACGCCGCGACCTGGGATGAGTTCGCCGGATGCCTTTCCTATCTTGAGGCCAGCCCCGGCGGCTACGAAGAGCTGGTCAAGCGCTGCCAACAGACGAACCGGATTTTCTACCTGGCAACGCCACCGGAGGCGATGCCAGAGGTGGTCCATAGCCTGGCCAAACACGGCCTGGACAAGGGCGCCAGGGTTGTGGTGGAGAAGCCGTTCGGCACCGACCTGGCATCGGCGCGGAGGCTGAATCAGACCCTGCGCGAGGTGTTTGACGAGTCGCAGGTGTTCAGAATCGACCACTACCTCGGCAAGGAGACGGTCCAGGATATACTCGTCTTTCGGTTCGCGAACTCGGTCTTCGAGCAGGTCTGGAATCGGACGTCTATCGACCACATCCAGATCACGGTGGCAGAGTCGATAGGTGTTGAGTCCCGCGGGCGCTTCTACGAGCAGGTCGGCGCGCTGCGAGACATACTGCAGAACCACGTCCTGCAGATGCTGGCGCTGCTTACGATGGAGCCGCCGTCCTCATTCGCGGCCGAGGCGATTCGGGACGAGAAGGCGAAGCTCCTGCTGGCCGTGAAACCCGTGGAGCCGCGTCAGGTGGTGCGGGGCCAGTACACGGCCGGGGTCGTGGAAGGCGATAGTGTCCCGGGCTACCGCCAGGAGAAGAGCGTGGCCGAGGATTCCACGACGGAGACGTTCGCGGCCTTGAGGATCGAGATCGAAAACTGGCGCTGGGCGGGCGTGCCGATCTACGTGCGCACCGGCAAGCGCCTGCCGTTCCGGGCAACCGAGCTTGAGGTCGCCTTCAAGCAAGCGCCGATCCCCTACCTTGCAACCTCGGACGATGCGCCGCTGCACCCAAACCACTTGACGCTTCGGATTCAGCCTGAGGAGAAGATCACCTTCCAGTTCCTGGCCAAGGTACCGGGAGCGCTGCTGCAGGCAAAGCCGTCGGAGATGAGCTTCGCGTACGACACGGAAGCTTTCATGGTGGAGCCCACGGAAGCCTACGAGAGGCTGATACACGACGTGATGAAGGGTGACCAGACGCTCTTCGTGCGCGAGGATGCCGTCGACAGGGCATGGGCCATCGTCCAACCAGTGATCGATGCGCCGCCGCCGGTTTGCTTCTATGCGGCGGGCACGTGGGGTCCGGATGAGGCCAAGGCGCTCGTCGCTCCCAACCAATGGCACCTGCGATAGAGCGAGAGCTGATCGTCGCGGCTGACTTTGTCATGGCGGCAACGGAGCAGATTGTCGCCGCCGACCCGCGTAGCCTGGTCCTGGCCGGCGGCACGACACCGATGGCGGTTTACGAACGTCTTGCCACGAGCGAGCTGCCATGGCCCGAAATCGACGTCTTCTTCGGTGACGAGCGCTGCGTACCGCCCGAACATCCCGCGTCAAACTTCGGCATGGCCTGGGACTCTCTGCTCAGCAAGGTCCCGGCGCGAGTCCACCGTATGACCTGTGACGCCGAGGCCTACGAGCGCGAGATCGAGGCTGTCATGGGGCGGGGGCTACCGGTCTTCGACCTTGTGATCCTCGGTCTCGGCGCCGATGGCCACACGGCCTCGCTCTTTGCGGGCGACCCGGCGCCGGCGATTGAGGACCGTTGGGTGACGCGGGTCGAGCGTCCCGACCATCCCCGGCTGACGCTGACGCTGCCAGTGCTATCGGCGGCGAAGATGGTATTGTTCCTCGTCGCCGGCGCGGAGAAGCGCCAGGCATTGCGTGACTTGCTCGCCGGGGCAGAGATACCGGCGGCGCGTGTCGCGGCAAAGCGGGTTGTCATCGTCGCCGATGAGGCCGCTGCGAGTAGCTGATTGAGCTGCGGATGGCAGAAGTAGCACCGGCCGGGAGCCGGGGATTCTTGCTCCAAGCTTGCAGTTGCAAGCAATTGCATCGAGAGGGGCTGGGGGCTAGAATCACGACGACAATCTTGTCAAGCTATTCAGCAAGAGAAACTTAGGATCAGGGGTGAAAAGTGGAATCGACACACCATGGGGCGCACGCGGAGCACGGCGCCCGATCAGCGGCAACGGAGCATGAACATGAGCACGGCCACGATCACCCCGAAGAGGACTGGAACGACGAAGAGTACGTAGCCTATTGGCTGGAACGGCAGACTGGACGCGCGGAAGAACGGCGGCGCCACTTCATGATGTTCCGCGCCCTGATCACCAAGATGCCGGAAGACGAGTTCAGCTACATCAATCTCGGGGCCGGGCCGGGCTATCTGGACGAGGTGCTGCTGGAGCAATTCCCCGGGGCGCAATGCACGCTGGTGGATGGCTCGCTGCCGATGCTGGTTGAAGCCCGCAAGCGTCTGGAGCGCTTCGGCGAGCGCGTGGAGTACGTGCAGGCGAACCTGGCAACCCCGGACTGGGCCGGAGCGGTCACAGGGCCGTTCGACTTCGCCGTCTCCTCGATCGCGATCCACAACCTCCGGGACCCGCGACGCATTCGCGACCTCTATGCGGAGACGTTTCGCCTGACGGGACACGGCGGTATGTTCCTGAACCTGGACTACGTGCGGCCGGCGCGTCCCTCACTGGCGCCGCTCGGGCCGTGGGTCGCCAAAGACCATGAGGCCGGTTTGAGACGTGGTGGCGGTCACGACATGCCGGGGACCCTGATCGAGCAGCTGGGGTGGCTGAGCGAGGCGGGATTCTCCACCGTGGACGTCGTCTGGAAGAACATGAACACTGTCCTGCTCTGCGGCCTCCGCGACCACCTTCACATGCCGGAGGGCGAAGGCGGTCACGCCGCAGAGGGCGCTCACGGACATTCTCACTAGAGACTTCCGTCCGAGCAGAGATCGTCTTCGGTAACGAATCAATCAACGTGTGGGGCTCTATACGCCGGCCCGCGGCAAATTCGCTTAAGGTCCAGACCAGGGCCGGCCTGGGCTTGAGGATTGGTGGAGAAGGAGGAATCTTGGATGGCTGAGGACAACGACGAGCGGCACGGCCACGACGGATACGCCGGCCTTCACTCGCACGAGGGTGGCGCGCTGCACTGGCACGATGAGTTCGGGCTGCACCTGGCCGAGGACCTGAGCGAAGAGGAGATCGCCGCCCAGAAGTTCGAATGGCATATGGAAAACGTCCAGGTCGTGACCGTCGGTGTCGATATTGGGTCCTCCACCTCCCACCTGATGTTCTCCCGCATCAACATGCAGAAGTTCGGTGAGGACGCGGAGACGCATTTCGTCGTCGTGGGCCGCGAAGTGCTCTGGCAGTCGCCGATTATTCTGACGCCCTACCGCAACGACAACACCATCGACGCGGACGTGCTACGTAAGTTCGTCCTGCGGGCCTACGGGGAAGTAGGAGCAACGGCCAATGAGGTCGATAGCGGCGTGATCATCCTCACGGGGGAGGCGCTGAAGCGGAACAACGCTCGCGCCATCGCCGAGGTATTTGCCAAGCACACCGGCAAGTTCGTCAGCGCCGCGGCCGGACATCACCTGGAGGCCGTGCTCGCCGCCAACGGCTCCGGCACGCTGGCGCGCTCGCGGCGCGACCAGTCCACGCTGCTCAACGTCGACATTGGCGGCGGCACGACCAAGCTGGCGCTGGTCCGGGACGGGGAGATCCTGGCGACGGCTGCCGTGGCCATCGGCGCGCGCCTGCTGGTCAAGGACGACGAGGGCCGGTTGACGCGTATCCACGAGCCGGCCCGGCGAGTCGCAAAGCAGCTCGACATCAGACTCGCCCTGGGCGAACCCCTGTCCGACGAAGACGAAGCCAGGATCGTCCAGACCTGGACGGACATCCTGGCGGGCCTCATAGAGCGACAGACGCCGCAAGGCCTGGCTGCCGAGCTGATGCTAACGGAGCCGCTACCCTCTGACGCGCTGCCCAAGGCCGTCATCTTTTCCGGCGGCGTGTCCGAGTTCATCTTCCAACGCGAGTACCGCGACTTCGGCGACCTCGGTATGCCGTTGGCCAAGGCGATACGCGGCGCGCTCGGCCGCACGATCACGCTGCCGACGATCATCGAGCCGAACCTGGGCATCCGGGCGACCGCGATTGGCGCCTCCCAGTTCACGGTGCAAGCCGGCACCAACCTCTACGTGAGCGACGAGTCGATCCTGCCGCTGCGCAACGTGCCGGTGCTGGCGCCGAAGATTGAGCTGGAGGGCGAGCTGGACGCGGCCCGCGTCGCGGCGGCGATCCGAGAGTCGGCGGTGCGTCTGGACCTGGAGGAGGGGGAAGAGCCCATCGCGATTGCGCTTCGGTGGCCGGGGGAGCTCGAACCGGCGCGAGTGCTCGCCCTTGCCCAGGGCATTCGGGATGCCTTGCCCCGGACAATCGAGCTCAAAGTGCCGTTCGTGCTGCTGGCCGACCAGACCATCGCTCACTACCTGGGTACGGTCTTGAAAGAGGAACTGGGAGTCCCGGGCGACTTCATCTCGCTGGAGGGGGTCGCGGTCGCGGAGTTTGACTTCGTCGACGTGGGCGAGGTGATCCACCCCACGGAGGTGGCGCCCGTGACGATCAAGTCGCTGCTTTTTGCCGGCGGCCTGGACCGGCGGAGCGTGAAGCAGGCGTTGCTCACCGCCGCTAAATCGCGGGCCAGGCTACGCCCGATGTCCGGCGCCAGGGCCAATCTCCGGGACGACTAGCTCCAGGAGGCCAGGCCAGGCTTCAGGCCCAAGAACCTTGCAGCCGCAGGCTAATTTGACTTGCGGCGTTTGTGGTAGCAGCGTAGTATTCAAACATATGTTTCGTACCCGGATCCTCTTAATCGGTTAATCCCCTTCGCCTTTACAGGGGGCAGTGATGAACGATAACGGCGCCCGCCAGCCGCCAGAGCTTACGCAGAGTCCAACGCCCGTAGGGCAAGTCCTGGGGACGGAGGACGCGACTCCTCTGGAATTCTGGGTGGCGTTGCGCGCCGGTCAGGTACTGCAGCTCGATGACCTGGTTGCGCTCCAGCGAGTCCTGCCCGACGGCCGCGTTGTGCGGATCTTCGGGGTTGTAACCCAGGTCCGCACGCGGCATGAAGGGACCCGCTTCGATACTGACGTCTTCTTAATTAAGGATGGCGTCCTGCCCGCCGAGGTCAGCGAAGCGGCGAGGATCCTGGCTACCCGGTTTGAACCTGAAGTCTTCGTGCCACCGTGGCCAGGTGAAGACGTCTTCCGAGCAGAGGGCAGCGACCGCGACCTGGCGCTGTTCGCCGATAGTTGGGAAGAAAAGGTGCCCATTGGCCTCTCCCGCAACGGAGAGCCGGTGTACGCCAACCTGGAGTTCATGGACGGCCGCCGCGGCGCGCACGTGAACATCAGCGGCGTGTCCGGCGTGGCGACGAAATCGACCTACGCCCTGTTCCTGCTCTTCAGCCTGTTCGAATCGGGCGCCTTGGGGGCGGAGGCGATCAACACGTGCGGCCTAGTCTTCAACGTCAAGGGCGAAGACCTGCTCTTCCTCGACCGTCCGAATAACAAGCTGACGCCGGAGCGGGCAGTGCGCTATCAGCCGCTGGGGCTCACCGCGCGCCCGTTCAGCGACGTGACGTTCTGGGCGCCGCCGCGACGCGGTGTCGCGTCGGCCGCGCCGGACGTCAGCAGCCGGGCCAGCGATGTCACATCCTTCTTCTGGACGGTGCATGAGTTCTGCACGCAAGACCTGCTGCCCTTCCTCTTCGCCGACGCGGAGGACGAGCGGGCGCAGTACCCGATGGTCCTGCACAACGTCATGGCGCAACTTCGCAAGGCCGAACCCTACGGATACGGCGCCGCGAGCCTCGAATACCAGGGCGTCGCCGCCAACATCGATACCTACGAGCGCCTCGTGAAGCACATCGAAAGCCAGCTGGCGGAGGACCCTCAGACCTGGGCCGGCCCCGCGATCGGCCAGGGGACGATCAACGCCTTCGTGAGGCGGCTCTACGGCAGCGCCCAGCACGTGCAGCACCTGATCCGCGGCGACATCCTCAATCCGGAGGAGCACCGCATCCGGTTCGACTCCCGTCTCTCGGTAATCGATATCCACAATATGAACGACCGCGCCCAGCGCTTCGTCGTCGGCTCAGTCCTGCGCAAGGCGTTCGAGGACAAGGAACGCTCCGGGAGCGGCAAACCGTTGCTCTTCGTGGTGCTGGACGAGCTGAATAAGTACGCGCCGCGCGATGGCAGCAGCCCGATCAAGGAGATCCTCCTGGACATCGCCGAACGCGGGCGCTCGTTGGGGATCATCCTGATCGGCGCGCAGCAGACGGCAAGCGAAGTCGAGCGCCGTATTGTCGCCAACTCATCGCTGCGGGTCGTAGGGCGGCTGGATAGCGCGGAAGCGACCCGTGAGGAATACCGCTTCCTGCCCGAGACGGTGCGTCAGCGCGCGACGATCCTCAAGCCGGGCACGATGATCGTCTCCCAGCCGGAGCTGCCGGTGCCGGTCGTGCTCGAGTTCCCCTTCCCTGCCTGGGCGACGCGTCAGACCGAGTCCGCCCTAGTCGCTGCGTCTGGCCCCAGCGACCCCTTCGAAGGGCTGGTCTAGAAATGCGCGTCCTCCACACGTCCGATTGGCATGTGGGCCGGGCCGTCCGAGGACGCAGCCGCGAGGAGGAGCACCGGGCCGTCTTCGCCGAAATGGCCGGCATCGTCCGCGAGGAGGGGGTTGACCTGGTGCTGGTCGCCGGCGATATTTTCGACCACCAATCGCCGAGCGCGACCGCCGAGGAGATCGTCTACAAGGCCTTGCTGGAGTTCACCTCCGCCGGGGCTCAGGTGGTGCTGATCTCGGGAAACCACGACAACGCCGAACGTCTCGATGCCATCCGGCCTCTGCTCAACTTCGCCAACATCCACACCGGCGCGAAGCTCAAGCGTCCGGAAGACGGCGGCTGCGTTGAGGTGACGATAAGGAACGGCGAAACGGCGCGCGTGGCCCTCATGCCGTGGCCCAGTCGCAGCAAGATCGTCAGCGCGGATGACCTGATGAACAAGGAGCAGGCGCAGCACCAATCGCAGTACTGGGACCGCTGCCACCGCATTCTGAAGACCCTGTGCGGTGGCTTTAACGAGTCGTCTGTGAACATGGTCCTGGCCCATCTCGTGATCACGGGGGCGTTGCTCGGCGGTGGTGAACGGGCCTCGGAGACGATTGAGGACTACTGGGTCCCGCCCGAAAGCCTTAACCTCAATGCCCAGTACGTTGCCCTGGGCCACATCCACAAGCCTCAGGGCCTGAACCTGATGTGGCCAGCCTGGTACTGTGGTTCACCCATGCAGCTCGACTTCGGTGAAGAGAAGGACGCGAAGAGCCTGCTCCTGTTCGATGCCAAGGCGGGATCGCCTATCCGCACGCCCAGGGCGATCGAGCTGAAATCGGGGCGGCGCATGATTACCGTGCGGGGCGACCTGCAACAACTGAGCGCGCGCAAGACGGACCTCGGCGACGCCTACCTGCGGGTCTACCTCAACGAAGCGCTACGGCCCGGCCTCGCCGACGAAGTGCGGGAGCTGTTGCCCAACGCTGTCGAAGTGAAGATCGACGCACCATCGACGATGGAGCCGTCGCTGGTGAGCCGCGAAGGTATGCAGCCGCGAGACCTGCTGGCGAGCTACTTCGAGCACGCCAACGTGCGCGACGAGAGCGCTTTGAAGCTTTTCGACGACCTGGTTGAGGAGGACGATGCGCCCGTTACGGCTTGAGATCGAGGGATTCACCTCCTTCCGGGACCGCACCGAAATCGACTTCACGGACGCCGACCTGTTTGTGCTTTCCGGTCCAATGGGCGCGGGCAAGTCCAGCATCATCGATGCGATGGGATTTGCCCTGTACGGCGCCATTTCGCGCTTCCATAACCTATCGCTGGTCGCGCCGGTTATCAGTCAGGGACTACAGGAGGCGCGCGTACGCCTGGTGTTTCGCCTGGGTGAGGCTGAGTACGCCGCGACGCGTGTAGTCAGGCGCAACACTCGCACCGGTGGCGCCTCCACGCCGGAAGCGCGCCTCACGCGCGGGGAGGAGCTTCTTGCGGAGACCGCGGAAGATGTCACGCGCCAGGTGACGTACCTGCTCGGACTGAGCTTCGACCAGTTCAACCGCTGCGTCGTCCTGCCGCAGGGCGAGTTCGCGGAGCTGCTGCACGCAAGGCCGTCGGACCGGCAGGAGCTGCTCGTGCGTCTGCTGGACATCGGCCTGTACCGCCGCATCGGCGAGGCAGCGCGCGAGCGGGCGAGGTTGGCAACAACGCTGGGCAACAACCTGAGTCAGCGCCTGGAAAACGAGCTGGCCAAGGTAACAGAGGAGGCCTACCAGGAGCAGGCGCAGAGAGTGGCCCTCCTCGGCGACCTTTTGGCCCGGCTGGAGGGCAACGAAGAGGCGCTGAAGGGACTTCGCAAGGATGCCGCGGAGCATCGAGCAGCCTGTCAGGCGGCGGAGCAGATCATCGCCGCCTTGCGGGCGGTCAAGGCGCCGGCCGGCATCCGCGATTTCGGTGAACGGCTGCGGCTGGGACAGGAGGCCGCCGCCGCGGCCCGGCGCGAGGCGCGCGACGCCAATGACGCCCTGAGCCTGCTTCAGACGCAGCGGGCAGAGCTGCCGGAACGCGCCCTGGTCGAAGGTTACATAACGAGATACGGCGAGCGTGAGACCTTGCTAACGGCGATAGCGGTGGGGGAGGCAAGGCTGCGGCAGGTCCAGGCAAGCCTCGCGACGGCCACAAAAGCGGTCGAGGTGGCGGAGGGCGGCGCGCTGGCGGCGGAGGAGAAGAGCAAGGCGCTCGAGCGGGCCCATTCCGCCTACCACGCCTCGCGTGAGCTCAAGGCGGGTGACATCTGCCCGGTTTGCGGCGAGAAGCTCACGGCCGCGCCGAAGCTCAGCGAGCCTCCGGGCCTGAAGCAGGCGAACAACGCCCTGAAGATTGCCCAGAATGAGCTGAAGAAGCGGCGTGAGGAGGAACAGGTCGCCAGGGTGAACTGCGGTCGCGCCGAGGAGCAGATCGGACGAGACCGGCAGCGCTTGCAAGACGCCGACAAGCAGCTGGCCGGGATGGTCACCGCGGACGAGTGCCGTGAGCTACTGCGGGCCATCGATGAGGCCGAAGCCGGGCTGGTGGCCGCGCGCACACGGGATCGGACCGCGCGGGAAGCCTCCGTCGCGGCAGACGAGGCTCTTGCGACCCTGGAGAGCGAGGACCAGGGCGCCTGGCTGCGGTTCAACGCCGCCCGGGACGCGGTTGCCGCCCACGGCGCGCCCGCTGCCGGGCCCAGCGTGGCGGCAAGCTGGGACACGTTGAGCGCCTGGGCCGCGAGCAAGGCGGTTGAACAAGAAACCGCGGGGAACGCCGCCCGGGAGCTGGAGGAATCGGCGTTGGCCGGGGCGGCCGGATTGGAGCAGCGCCAGGTTGACGCCTGCGGCGAGGCAGGCGTGGCGATGACGCCGCGAGGGCCGCAGAACGCTGTCCTGGAAGCGAAGGCTCACGCCGAGAAGGAGCTCGAGTACATTGACCTGCGACTGGCGGAGCGAGTATCGGTGGAGCGGGACTTGAACGCGCAGGCGGAGACGTCTCGCGTCGCCGGCAGCCTGGGGCTGCATCTCAACTCGACCCACTTCGAGCGCTGGTATCTGGAGGAGGCGATGACGCGGCTGGTTGAAGGCGCAACCGCGCGCCTTGGGGAACTTTCGGACGGCCAGTACTCTCTCGGCCTCAACAAGGCGAAGACAGACTTTGTGGTAGTTGACCACATAAACGCGAACGAGGAACGCCCTGTGCGCACGCTTTCGGGCGGGGAGACGTTTCTGGCATCGCTGGCGCTGGCGCTGGCCCTTGGTGATGACATCGCCAACCTGGCGGCGCACAGCTCCGCCCGGCTGGATGCGCTCTTCCTGGACGAAGGCTTTGGCGCGCTCGACCAGAACACGCTGGAAACCGTTGCCTCGGCCATCGAGGAACTTGGGGCGCGCGGGCGCATGGTCGGTATCGTCACGCACGTGGCCGAGCTGGCGGACCGCATCCCGGTGCAGTTCCGCGTCACGAAGAACGGCGCCGCGTCCCAGGTCGAGCGGGTCGAGAGCCGCTGATGCGCTTCGCCGTCGAGTCCTGGGCGCCCGATTACGGCTCGCCACTAGAGCTCGCGGAAGCAGGCGAGAACGACGCTCGCGGCCAGGCGGACGTATCCGTAGAGGTGGCCGCCGCCAACTGGCAGCCGATTCGCCCTGAAGCGACGCCAGCGCGGACCGTTGTCTTTGTCGATGGCGTCCAGCAGATGGACGCACGGCTGTGGATGAACGACGACGAGGGTCCCAGCCGGATGGGCGTCTGCGTATCGCTGGCGGCCGGGACGGTGCTCTGCAACACGAGCGCGACGGTCGAGCTGGTGAAGGTGAGGCGGGTCGCCATCGGGCCGGCGACCCTCGGGGAGATCGACTGCGGCAACGGCGTCATCTACTACGGCGTGCCTGCCGTCGACACATCGCCGGCGGCCCTCGACACGATTGTGCGCAGACAGCGCGAGGACCTGGAAGTGGCCGTTGCGCATAACGCGACAGCAGCGGACCTCCTGGTCGTGGACGGGCACGTCCGGCAGCGGGAGACGATTGCCGGCGCGGTCGGCTACCTGAAGACTCATCAGGCGCAGTATCTGGAGCCGGAGCAGGCCGCGATCGTCGGGAGGCTCAAGCCGGGTGAGCGCACACCGGTGTTTCTATTGGAAACGCCGTGGAGCCGCTACTCCTGGTACCTCAAACTGCCGGGCGGCGAAGGACACCCCTGGGCCGGGGTTATCCGCTGCGAAGCGAGCACCTCGCTGAAGCCCGCGGAGGTCTCGCAGTTTGCCGACTTCGTGGCTGCCACGTTGCCACGCTTCGCGAGCGAGCCTCATAAGGAGCCGCGTGCGCCGCAGAACCTCTACCCCATAGGCGGCCTGGAGCGGGATATGCGCCGCCGCCTGGGCGACCAGGGGCTGCTTCTGCGCAATCTCCAGCGCATCAGCCGGGCCTCGTAGACGGCGGCAGCTGTTTCCCGGCCGGCGGGCCGGCGGATCCAGATCCTTCGGCGCGCCAGGTTACGACGATGACCTCGTCGCCCGCAGTGATCCCGGACAGTCCTGGCGCGAAGGACGGACTCACTTCGAGCCAGGCGTCCGGCGCTCCCTCCGAACCCTGCCGCGGCGCCTGGTCCAGGCTCGAAGCGTCGGCCGAATGCGTCCGATGAGCTGAAGCGAGTATTGCTCGGTCGTCTGGATCATTGGCTTAACTCGAAGCGAGCTGGGAGCGTCGCTGGAAGGGCGCGCCCGATACTACTTTAGACGAGAAGCAGGACGAGGCCCATCCCGGCGGCGATGACGAGCAGGGTTGCGCTACCAACGCCCTCCAGCCGGGCGCGGACACGCCGCTCGAAGGTTTGGAGGCCGAGCCGGATGCGGCTGTCACACATCGCGACCAGGCAGACACCCAGCAGGATCAGCCCCAGTGACTGCCACTCCAGGTTTCCCACGACGGCATTGACGAAGGAGCGGGCGACGACCCGGTCGCCCGCATATGAATCGAGCCCCAAGTTTGCCACGCGAATGATCAGTAGCGTGATTACGCCCACGGCAAGGATGGCGTAACCACAGATCGCGCCGCTGTTGGCCCGGCGCGAAGCCGTTGCCACGCCCAGCGAAAACGCGGCGACGGAGCCGAAGAGCAGACCGAGCAGGATCTCCTGGACGTTCTTGACCAGGAACGACGCCTGGCGCAGGGCGGCCGTGTCTTCGAGGATCACGACCTGGCCGATGTCGCTGGTTGGCTCGGCGAGTCGCTGCGGCGGTGTCACGCCAAGCCGGTCGAAGAGCCGCAGCAGGACCTCACGCAGATCGAGGACGAGATCGTTGCCCTGGACCTGCGCGGCCGGGGCGGCGTCGTCTTCGAGGATGGCGACGAGACGGGTGTGGAGACCGGCGATCGTCCGGTCGCGCAGGTCGCCCGTCAGGTCAGCGGCGAGCAAGCGCCGCGCTGTTTCAGCCAGCAGGGCCTCCACCTGGCTATTGAGGATCGGCGAAAGGAAGGCGAGGTTTTCCGGCAGGCGCTGGCCGACCTGCTGCTGGACGGCGCCGGACTCGGTGGCGCGGGCGGCGAGCACGCCGGCCAGCCGTTGCTCGACGGCGGGCTCGTCGAGGACGCCGCCAACGGTGCGAGTAAACTCGCCGCTATCGAGGACGGTGGTATCGGCCCAGAGGAGGAGATTCGCGAGAAACAGCAGGAGGGCGCCCACCACGATGAAGGCGGGACTCGCTATCGACCGCGCGATGCGCCCGGCGCTGCCTCGCTCGCGCGCCGCCTGACCTGGGACTACGCTCTCGCTCTGCATGGGCTCCTCAGGCAGAAATGCCGCTTACCAATGCTAGAGGAGCCCAAGACGATAGCGCATGGCGAATATTGGCCCAGGTGCCTGCCGCAACGCCCGGATGCCGACCTTACTCAGCGTGCATCTTGCGAGGCAGATCTCAGGTACTTGTTCACGGTATGGGTGCTTATATCCAGTGGCTCGCCGGATCGGTAATCGTGTGCGTGTTTCTAGCCACATATTTACCTAACTAAGTTCGATTAAGCGAGTCCGATGTTTGGGCCTTCGCTTCGCGAAACGGACAAACAACTGAGTCATAGTTCAACACTAATTTGAGATGAAATCGGCGGCGTCCGGCGATAAGGGCCAAATGGTTAGTCTTCGGTCTAACCAGCAGACGAATAAGGCGCTCTAATTTTGGTGAGGCATGCCGCTGGGTTTGCGCTGAGCAGGCTTAGCCAGCGTGGCAGCGGCCGGTCCAATACGAAAGGCGGCTTCGAATTCGATGCGGAGTCTGCTGTGATGGGAGGCGCAAATGGCCATAGGCCCGGTCGAGCTGCTCGTGGTTAGGTTCCCGGGCAATCAATTCACAGGCGAGATAGTGCCCGCCCTCACCGACCTGGTGAAGTCTGACACGATCCGCGTGCTGGACATTCTCTTCATCAGGAAGGATGCCTCTCGACAAACAGAGATGGTCGAGATCAAGGACCTGGTGACCGGCGATCCGAACTTCGAGCCGGTGATCGCGGGGCTTACTGATCTACTGACCGAGGCAGACGTGGAGGAGTTCGGCTCGATGCTGGAGCCGGACTCCTCGGCGGCCATGATGCTGTTCGAGAACAGCTGGGCAACGCACTTTGCCAGCACCCTGCGCAAGGCTAGAGGCGAGGTCGTTCTCAATGCGCGTATCCCGCGCGCCGTGATCGACGAGCTCATGGAGACGTCCACGGCCTAAGACCGAAGCACGAAAGGGGCGGCAGCGATTATGCGGCGAGGCAGACGGAGCTTGATGGGGACAATGGCGCGTACGGCGGTGGTGGCCGGTACGGCAACAGCGGCGTCAGGGGCCGTTGTAGGGCGACAGCAGCGGAAGGCGGAGGCATCAGCGCAGGAGCAGGCGGCCTTCGAGTCGCAGCAGAAGGTCGACGAGATTCAGCAACAAATGGAAGCGATGCAGGCCCAGGAAGCCCAGCAGGCAGCCGGCTCTGCGATGCCCCCGCCGGCGCCTGCTGCCAGCGACATGATGTCGCAGCTGACCCAACTGGCACAGCTCAAGACACAAGGCCTGCTGACAGACGAGGAGTTTGACGCTGCAAAAGCGAGGCTCTTTACAGGCTGACGGAGGTCCAGAGATTCGCCGGACTTGATCTGAGGGAGGTAGTTATCCGACAGCTCATAGCCGCGACGCGCCATCTCAGCCAGAAGCCAGCGTTGCTTCTGGCCGCGCGCATCGAGGATGTCGAAGAGCCGCGTCTTGGTCAAGAGTAAGCTTTCTGAGCAGCCTATCGGAGGTGACGCGTCACGTCAGGGTCAAGTTAGTAAGCATCACCGAACGTTAGAAATAGTAGACCACTAAGAGGTGAGTGGACGAGTAAGGTCGGAAAGGCGAATACGTTGACTGCCTTGGCTGTCGAAATTGGAGGGATTGAGCCACTGTTCGTAAGCGGTTCGCAGCGCTGGCCAGTCAGAATCGATAATTGAGAACCAGGCTGTGTCCCGGCTCCGGCCCTTGTAGACCGTCGCTTGACGGAACGTGCCCTCGTAAGAGAAGCCGAGACGTTGCGCTGCCGCCTTCGATGGCTCATTAAGTGCGTCGCACTTCCATTCATAACGGCGGTAACCGAGCTCAAAGGAGTGCTGCATCATCAAGAACATGGCTTCCGTGGCCATCGCGCTGCGCTTTAAAAGAGCAGAGTAGTGAATGTGTCCGACCTCGATAGAGCCAGCGGCGGGCATGATGCGACAGTAGCTCGCCATCCCAACGGCTTTACCAGCTTGGAGGTCAAAGATGACGAAGAATAACGGGTCCATACCCAAACAATCGCTCTCCAGCCAGCTGCGAAACGCATCAAGATCGATGAATGGACCAGATGAATGGACCATATGGTAAGTAAGTCCAGCTTCGTTCGTCGCTGCTCTGTGCGTAGGCGTCAAAAAGCTGTTCCGCGTGAAGAGATGGCTCAAGCGGCTCTAGACGGCAGAACTGGCCCTGGACGGGTTCGCGCTCTGGCCAAGCTGGTGGAGCCCAATGCTCGGGAAGCGGGCTGCCGATAGGCTGTCCCAGGTGATTGGTGATCGGCGGTTCTGTCATTACTTCGCTACCTGCCTAGACCGTGATCTCTTCGCCGCCGTCGATGCCGATGACGTGGCCGGTCATCCAGTCGAGACGCGGGTCGACGAAGACGGCGCGAGTCCGCGGCACTATTGGCCCCACAAGGACCGCAGGGCCGCCGCGACCCGCGCTGGCTGAGCCTGGTGGGAGGTGTTCATGTGATGGATGCCTTCGTAAAGCTCCGACCGGAAGTTAGGAAAGCTGGCTTCGAGCCTATCTCGCATGCTCTGCCAGTGAGGATGGCTGAGGCTACCGTGGCTCTAGTAGACCGGCCCTAGGAACTCGCTCAAGGTTCCTGGCGCCAGGGTGTGGCGCATCAGGGCGGCGGTGAAGGCCGCGATGCCGGCAGGGCGCAGCGCCATCCACCCCGGCGCAGGCCCTGGAGGCGGGGCGGGCAGATCCACGCCGGGAGCGAGTTGCATCTGCATGAAAGCGCGCATCGGATCTGGGGCCGGCATGGCGGCAATCCTGTCGAGGTCGGCCTTCAGTATCGCTTTGTCGGCGTCGCTGAAGTCGGTCGCTGGTTCGTCGATTGCGAGGCTCAGCACACGCTCGGGGTGCCGTGCCACGTAGGCCAGCGCGATGGCGCCACCGGCTGAGTGGCCATAGATATGAAAGCGATCGAGGCCGGCAGCATCAGCGGCCCGCGAAACGCCCTCGACCTCGTGGTCGATGGAGTAGTCCGGAGGCGGCGCATCCTGGGAGTAGACCTCGAGGTCCTTGACGACTGGCTGGATGCCGTCCAGCTCTCGCAGAAGCGGGGCGTAACGGAGCGCCGCCGGCATGATGATTCCGGGGAGAAAGATGACGGGAACTCGCTCGCTGGCGGAAACAGCCTGATCGTTCAACCCAGACCCTCTCCTAGACCGTGATCTCTTCGCCGCCGTCGACGCCGATGACGTTGCCGGTCATCCAGTCGAGGCGCTCATCGGCGAAGACGGCGATCGCCTTGGCGACGTCCTCCGGCGTGGTGGCGCGGCCTGCTGGATGGCTCGTCTTTACCCGCTCGAGCAGGTTGATGCCCTCCGGGATGCGGCGCAGTGCCGGCGTGTCGGTGACGCCAGCCCGGATCGCGTTGGCCGTAACGCCGAGAGGCGCAAGCTCGTAGGCCAGCTGGCGGATGTGCGCTTCGAGCGCGGCCTTCGCGGCGGAGACGGCGCCGTAGCTGCGGATGACGCGGGAGGCGCCGGAGCTGGTCATGGCGAAGATGCGGCTGCCGCGACGCAGCAGGCCGTGGGAGGCCAGGTCCTGGGCCCAGTAGATCAGGCTGTTGCCCATCACGTCCAGCGTCATCTCCAGCTGGCGCTGGCTCAGCGCGCCCTTGGCGTCCTCTGCTATGACGGGCTGCAGGGCGCCGAAGGCCAGCGAGTGCATGAGCACGCGGACGAATGACTCGGTCTCGCCGCACTTCTCGACAACGGTCTGCATCGCCTCGGCGCGCTTGGCGGCGTCGGCGGCGTTGATATTGAAGAAGACGGCCTGCTGCCCCTCAGCCTCGATGGCCTTGATGACTTCCTGGGCGTGGACGACGGTCGAGCGCAGGTCGAGGTGGACGCCAAAAATATCGAAGCCGTTGCGGGCCAGCTCGACGGCGGTGGCGCCGCCGAAGCCGCTGGAAGCGCCGAGGATCAAGGCCCAGCCCCTGGGGTTGCTTGAGGAAGTCATGCTCTCTGGTTGTCCTCTCCCTAAGCCCTCTCATGGCGGGAGGGTTGACGAAGCGCCGCCGCCGGAGACCGGCGCCGCGCATCCTATCGGTATGCTCCGCTAATGTTATTTAAAGAGAGACTGGGGGGACACCCCCAAAGAGATGCCCTGGGTACGTAGGGACGAACCTTTAGGTCCGTCCGTGGACGCCCGTCCATCTCAAACACGTCCGTTCTCAGCAGACGGACGCTCGCCGGACGGAGCTAAAGCTGCGTCCCTACGTAGTGGCATTCGTAGCTATTCGGCGGCCGCGGCGGAGGCTTCCGAGACCCCCGTCACGACGACGCCTTCGGTCTGGAGCAGTCTCTTGGCGAAGGCGGAGACGTCTTTGCCGTCCATCTTGTCGCGCACCGCGTTGAAGAGCTGCACCGCATCGACGACGGCGTAGCGCATGCTCTCGGCGGCGACGCGCAGGGAGTCTTCGTGCTGCTGCGGGCGCTCGTCCGGCGGCAGGTTGCGGTGGCCGTTGATCACGATCAGGCCGTGGGGCCGGCGCGACTCGTGGGCGATACTCGATTCGAGACGCTCGCGCAGGCGGTAGTGCGGCTCCATGCCGACGGGGCCGATGCCGCCCTCCGTCTCGACAAAGACCAGCTCGCCGCTGAAGTAGAAAGCGCCGGGCTCGTCCACCGCGCCGGACGGGTTGAAGCCGAGCAGACCCAGGGCGTCGCGCACCGGCAGGTCGAAGCCGTATTTACCCTCCTGCCAGAGCAGGCGACGGTAACGGTCGAGGCCGCGATAGGCGTTACGCGCGACCGTGACCTCCGCCTCAAGTTGCTCCAGCTTGGAATCGCCGGACTCGTACTGCTTGCGTGACTCTTCCAGGCCGGGGAGCAGGTAGGCGTCCAGCCACTCCGGTGGGTCGTCCTCCACGGAGGTGATCAGCAGGTTCCGGATGGCGGCGACGATGCTGCCGGCGATCGCCTGGCGCTCAGAGGTGCTGAGGCGCTGGGGCAGGGCCGGCAGGAAGATCACGCGCCCGCCGCCTACCTCGAAGTCGATGGCGATCGGCGCGCCGCCGTTGCTGCGGCCGATGACGCGGGCGCCGGGGATGCCCTCCGCACCCTCGGCGAAGGTGGCGCGATACATAACGTTCGTGCGCTGCTGCTCCAGGAAATCGGCGAAGGGGTGCTCGTAATCGACGGGCTTGACCTGGGTGCCGGCTGCTCGCTTGATGAAGTTCGGGCCGTAATCGGCGCCGGTGGGCGCGGGCAGCCAGTAGTAGCGGTGGCAGCCGTTAAAGCCGAAGACGTGCGTATGCGGCACGTCCGGGTAGGCGAAGACGACGACGATGCCGCCGTGGGCCAGCAGCCGCTCGACCTCCTCCCGGCGGGAGCGCAGCAGGTCCGCCAGGCCGACGGCGAGGGCGGTGCTCGGGCCCTCGGTGATCGGCTCCTCGTTGTAGGTGATGTAGCCGGCGCCGGCCTTGGTCAGGTCCTCAACCAGCTTCGATACCGCTTCGGCAGGGTCGACGACGATGGCGTCGTAATCGTAGAAGGAGAGGGCGCTGGCCCAGTCGTAGTTATCGACCTGACTGTCGGGCAGGCCGAAGCCGAGGGAGAGAATACGCATCAGGCCTCGCTCAAATCGATGCCGCGCAGGAAGCGGCGTAGCTCCGGCCCGACGTCCGGCCGGGCCAGTCCCATGGTAATCGAAGCGACGAGCAGACCCAACGGGCGGCCGGTGTCAAAGCGCTCGCCCTCGAAGCGGTAGGCATACATGCCTTCCTCGCCGGCGAGCATTTGCATGGCATCCGTAATCTGGATCTCGCCGCCGTAGCCGGGGTTAGTGCGCTCGATGGCCTCGAAGATGGCCGGTGTCAGCAGGTAGCGCCCGACGATCGCCAGACGGCTGGGCGCGGTGCCGAGCGCTGGTTTCTCGACCAGAAGGCGCAGGCGCGTCACGCGGTCGTCGGACGGGTCAGGGTCGCCGGCGACGATGCCGTAGCTTGGCGTGTCGGCCTCCGGCACCTCCTGCACGGCCACGACGCTGACGTGATGCTGCTCGTAGCAATCGATGAGCTGACGCGTCGTCGGCTTGGCGCCAACGATCACGTCGTCGGGCAGGATCAACGCAAAGGGCTCATCGCCTACCAAGTGGCGGGCGGTGAGCACTGCATCGCCGAGGCCGCGCGGCTCACCCTGACGGACGTAAGCGAAATCGGCCATCTTGGAAATGCGCCGCATCTCCTCGAGGCGCTCGAAGTCGCCCTTCTCTTCCAGCATGTCTTCAATGTCACGCGAGCGGTCGAAGTAGTCCTCGACGGCCCGCTTGTGAAAGGCCGTAACCATGATCACCTGGGTGATGCCGGAGTTGACCGCCTCTTCGACCGAGTAGTGGATGATCGGCCGGTCAACCAGGGGCAGCATCTCCTTCGGCTGCGACTTGGTCGCGGGCAGAAGGCGAGTGCCATAGCCGGCGGCGAGGATCACAGCCTTACGGACCTGGGTCAGGACGCACCTCGTGGCATGAAGTAGCAAGTACCAGGTGACAAGCAACAAGTTTGCCAGCCCGTGGCAGGCGCATTTTAGCATCCCCCTGCGCGCTGGCGTAAGGCAAAGATTCGCGGGGTTGAGATGGGTGGTGCGGCGCAAAACGTTTTCCTGCGCTATGCCTTGCTGTAGAATCGCGTTGGCCCGAACTTGGGCAGCACCCCGCTATTCGTCCGACAAGGAGGGACCATGAACTTCGTCAGCCCAGTGCTCCGGCTATTCGACCGCGTTGCGCCGCCCGAGACGGTTTCGGCGCACTGCGACATTCCCTGTGGCATCTATGACCCGCATGCGGCCCAGATCGCGGCCCTCACCGTGCTGCGCATGGACCAGCTCATCGAAGGTCTGACGACCGAAGGCGCCGCCCGCGAGAACTCTTTCGTCCGCTACGTGAAGGTCAAGGAGGAGCACGGCGAGATCGTCAAGCGCGAGTTGAATATCCTCTGGCACGACTACTTCCGCCCTGAGCACCTGGAGAAGTACTCGGACCTCCACACCACCTTCTGGAACGCGAACAAGCTGGCTTCCCGCAACAAGCAGAACGTCGACGTCGCCGCCGCGACCGAGCTGCTTACGGCGACCAACCGCATCGCGGAGATCTTCTGGGAGACGAAGGGCGTTGCGACGCGCAAGGCCGGCTCCAACCAGGCCGTCGGCGGCGAGCTAGTCTACGTTGACAACAAGTAGCCACTAGCGTGGCGGCATAAGGCTGTCGCGCTAGAACACGATTGAGAGACGGAGAGGCCGGACGAGACCGGCCTCTCCGTGTATTTATGAAGCTGTTACTGCCAATTCTGGCCCTTCTTGCCGGGCTGCTCACAGCGCGCCTTGTGCGCCGCTATGTGGTCGAGGGGCGGAGCATGCTGCGGGCCTACGCGCCGGGCGACCGGCTAATCGTGGAGGCGCTGACGTACCGGCTGCGGTCGCCGCGGGTCGGCGAGGTGGTGGTCGTGCGGCAGGCGGGCGCCAGCGGACGGCTCGGCCTGAAACGCATCGCGGCGGGTCCGGGCGCTCAGGTGACGGTGCGAGGCGAAGAGTGGTACCTCGGCAATGACGAGTGGTTCGTCCAGGGCGACAACCTCTCCGAGAGCACGGATAGCCGCCGGCTTGGCCCCGTGTCGAGGCGGGATATCGCCGGGCGAGTGTGGTTCAGGTACTGATCGCGACAGAAGACAAGAGTCTCAGCTCGTACGCAAGGAAGGCCTGTCGTGATGGAGAAGCGACGCCCCGCGCCGTCTGCTAGGACCTGAAGAAGCAGCGGCCGCCGGGGCGCTGATCGAGGGGCGTGGGGCAGTTCCAGGACTCTTCCGAAAGCTGCTCCGAGGTAAACGAGCGCTCGCAGTAGGCGCATTCGAGACGGCGATGAGCCGTCGGGCCGGCGAAGGGCGGGAACAGCGACTCGAGCTCCAGGCGGATTGGGTCGTTCTCGGGAAAGAACTGGGAAAAGTCGCCGGTGGGCTCGGAGCGGTCGGTGCGGCCGTCGCGCGTGTGCTTGATCTTCTCTTGCAGCATCATCAGGCCGGTCAAAAGCGACTCCGGCCGCGGCGGGCAGCCGGGCACATAGACATCGACCGGGACGATCAGGTTGACGCCGGGCAGGGTGCTGTAGCCGAAGGCGAAGGGGCCGCCCATCGTGGCGCAGCCGCCAAAGGCGATGACCCACTTTGGCTCCGGCATCTGCATATAGACGCGGCGCACGGCCGGGGCCATCTTCCAGGTGACGGTGCCGGCGACGATCATCAAGTCGGCCTGGCGCGGCGAGGCACGGAAGACCTCGGCGCCGAAGCGGGCGATGTCGTAGCGGGAGGTCGCCGTGGCGATCATCTCGATGGCGCAGCAGGCGAGACCAAACATCGCCGGCCAGAGCGAGGAGCTGCGGGCCCAGTTGAGCAGGTTCTCGACCGAGCCGAGGAGCAGGTTCTGCTCCAGATCCTGCTCGACGGTGGTGGAGACGTTGATTACGGGAAGCTGGTCGCTGGGCTGAACCATGACGTAACGATCTTAACGCCGTGTGAAGATTCGAACAATGTTGGGCGCGATCAAGGCCGCCAGGGTACGAAGACGCCAGTTGTCGCGTCCGGCTGGCCGGAGAGCCAGGACGGCTCGCGCGTGAAGATCGCTGCCTCGCCGCTGACGACGCCTCCGAGGATAAAGGGCGCAAGCTCGCTTGTGGGTCGATTCGATGTCGGGTACGGGATGATCAGCCTGGCGGCCGGCGCCGTGTCTTGCGGCCAGGAGACCGGCAGGATCATCACGTAGCGGCGGGAGGCATCGTCATGCGGATATTTGGCCTTCGAGCTGAAGACGAAGCTGAAGTTGTCCCGGCAGTTGGCCAGGCCTCCTAGCGAGGCCGGACAGCCGATGGCGACGAGGCGCAGGTAGGGCTCCCCAAGCTCGTCGGCAACCTCGTCAGGGCGTGGTGAGCGGAACAGCAGCTCCCGCTCGACTCTCGTAATCGTCCAGGCGCCTCGGTCATTGCCGTAGGAGTCGTTCCACACCCAGATTCCAAGGCGCTTCTGGTCGGAGCGGACGCCCTCGCAGAGGTCATAGATCATGGGGCCGCTGTAGGTGCACTCGATATCCACAGGTCGCAGGATAGAGATAATGCCGCTGATATCGCCATCTGAGAGCGTGTCGGGCGATCCCGGCTCAGCCAGGTTTTCCTGAAAGACTCGCAGCGGTTCGTCTACCTCTGCCGCGAGGGCGCAGACGTCAGGATGGACAGGACAGTTGTCCTTGGTGGCGGTGGGCACTTCCGTGGCGAAGAGGATCGGCTCGCCGATTACCTCGCCATCGGCTGAGGCGCTAGGCGTGTTCGAGTCTGGAGCCGGCTTGCCGAAGCTGCAGGCGCTCAGTATGACGGTCAGGGCGAGGCTCGCTGCGAGAAGGGTGAGGCGGGACATTGAACAATGTTAGGCGCTTCCTCAGATAGAGATCATGTAACACCAAGCTGCTTCGCGACACTCTCGGGTAGGTAGAGGGCTACGCCGAAGTGGCCTTCGTCGTTGCCGCGGCTCCAGCCACCCCGGATTTCGGCATCGATTTCGGTCAGATCCTCGCCGGCCATGCCCGCGCTGATCATCATGTGTTGGAATGCTTTGGCCATCGGTCTGGCCAAGTAACCAACCTTGAATCCCTGGATACTGACGGCTACCGCGTTCTCGTCGTAAGGATTGGCAGGATCGGGTGTCAGAGATGCCAGCAGCCATTTCGAGACGCCGTCGTACAGCTTTGGTCCGGCCAGCTGCCCCAGCTCTTTCTGGTAGCTGCTCTCGCCAACGATATCGACTTTGACGAGATCGGCCGCGGCTTCACGAGACCCGTGGTACGTGCTGGTTTGTGACGGCGGTCCGTTCTCCACGAATTCTGTGAGTTTCTTGAGCAGCGCCATGTCAACGTCACGCGGTAACCGGACGCGAGGGCGCCAGCCGCCGCAGCTTCTCTACCAGGCCTGGCAGGCGCTCGAGGACGGTGTCGATGTCGTCGCGGGTGTTGTCGCGGCCGAGGGTGAGGCGCAGGCTGCCGCGCGCCGCTGCCTCGTCGATGCCCATCGCGGTCAGGACATGGGAGACCTCCAGCGATCCAGTGGTGCAGGCCGAACCACTGCTGGCGGCGATGCCGTTGAGGTCCATCTGGATCAGCACCGCCTCACCCTCCAGTCCTTCGAGGCAGCAGCTAAAGCTGTTCGGCAGCCGGCGCTCCGGGTCTGATGGGCCGGTAAGGCGGACGCCGGGCAGTCGCCGCGGCAATTCGCGCCAGAGATGGTCGCGCAGGTCACGGAGGTGGGCGTTGCGAGTGTCTAGCTCCTCGTAGGCCACTGTAAGCGCCTTCGCCAGGCCGACCGCTCCGGCGACGTTCTCGGTGCCGGCGCGGCGGTTGCGCTCCTGGGAGCCGCCCAGCATCTGGCCCGCGAAGGGTGTGCGAGGCCGCACGTAGAGCGCGCCGACGCCCTTGGGCCCGTAGATCTTGTGCGCGGCCAGGGAGAGCATATCGACGCCGAGGTTATCGACGTTGATGTCGAGCGAGCCGGCGGCCTGCACCGCGTCGGTGTGGAAGACGATGCGCGGGTCGTACTCCTTGACGGCGCGCGCCAGCTCGGCGATCGGCTCTATCGTCCCAACCTCGTTGTTGGCGTACATGATCGAGACCAGGGTTGTTTCGGGTCGCAGGGCGGCGCGTAGGCCCTCCGGCGAGACGAAGCCCTCGCCATCGACGGGCAGGTACGTCGCCTCGAAGCCCTCTTGCGTTAGCTGCTCGACGGCGTGAAGGACGGCGTGGTGCTCGATGGCGCTGGTGATGATGTGGCGTCCCCGGCGCTGGGCCGCGTAGGCGACGCCGCGGATCGCCGCGTTGTCGCTCTCGCTGCCGCCGCTGGTGAGGACGATATCGTTGGGCTTGGCTCCGAGCACCGCGGCGATGTCACGCCGGGCGGCTTCGAGGGCTTTGCGCGCCTCGCGGCCCTCGTAGTAGATGCTCGAAGGGTTACCCCAGGCCGAGGCCAGGTAGGGCAGCATCGCCTCCAGCACGCGCGGGTCTAGCGGCGTCGTGGCGGCATGGTCGAGGTAGATGCGCTGGTCGCTGTTCACGCTTCAATCTTACCGGCATCGCGAGATTTTTTCCGGCGCCTGGCGCCAAAGGCGTGCGATCGGGCGGCTGATGGCCTAGGATTGGCGCGCGGCAAGGCGATATCGAGATAGGGGGAGACGATGAAAGCGGCGCAGCTAGTCGGTCCGCGGCAGTTTGAGTTTCTGGAGACGCCGGCGCCATTGCTGGTCCCGGGCGAGGTCATCGTGCGGATGGAGCATCTCTCGATCTGTGGCAGCGACCTGCGGGTCTACGACCGCGTCCTGCCGGAGGCTCGTCCAACTCC
>WHTK01000005.1 GCA_009377745.1 Dehalococcoidia bacterium | reverse complement strand
CAACCGGGCGCTCAAGCAGAGGAAGGCGCCCCGTCCTGGGCGGGGCGCCTTGATATAATGCGCGCGGAGAGGTGGCAGAGCGGTTGAATGCGGCGGTCTCGAAAACCGCTGTAGGGCTTGTCCCTACCGGGGGTTCGAATCCCTCCCTCTCCGCCATTCGAGTTTGAGATAGATCAGCCTAATCTTGAGTCGCCCTTCGTCGGAAATAGGCCCGCTTGTCGACGCTCTAGTTACCGGGAGCAGCCTCATGCGCACTCGCGGCGTCAGTCTGCCCGACCGGCCGCTGACTCCGCCTTGTAGTAATCGAACAAACGCTGTGACTCTTGTGCGACGGTTCCTTCAGGCGCCCGGCTCAGTAGTCGGAGTGAGCGACCAGTGGATCGATGGGTTGACGTGGACCGTGGGTTGGCCCTTTGCCTTCGCAGCGCTTAAAGCCATTTCTGTCTGGCTGTCGTCGGGCATGTACAGTCGCAAATGGTAGACAGGTGGCAGGACTATGGTAAGCGGCACAAGGCGGTACCTCCCGCGAGGACCGGTGACAAAGTAGGTGGTGCCTACTGGCCGGGCAAGGTCCGAGGGCGCCTGATCTGAAGCAAGCCAGCGCTCGCAGAAGACGGGCGAAGCCACTTTTAGAGAGTTGACCAGCCGCTTGTAAGCCTCAGTGCCACAGAGACTGGCTGTAAGGAGCCAGAACTCCTGGATTCGCCGCCAAGCGCGATGACTAGCCGACTCGTCCGCCTCATTCCATTGCTGGACGGCCACGGGGCTCAGACTCATGGCGAAGGGATGAACCTCTGGTCTAACTATCCCTGGAGGCTGCTCAAGCTCCACGGCGTAACTATTCCAGGCACGGATGAAGAACAGGCTGTCCAGGATGCAGGCAGGGAAATCGACTTTCAGGGCATTTGTCGCTTCCTGCAGGAAGGTCCCCGGGTCTGGAGGGAGTTCTTCGGCGCCCGCGGTGAACGCCGTGATCATGAATTGTTCTTCGAGGGGTGTGACACCGTAGATCTTGGAGAGATGGAGAAGGTCATTTAGTCGAGGCCGCGAAACATCGGCCTCCCATCTGCGTACAGTCGCCTCAGAAACACCGAGAAGCTTGCCGACCTCGGCTGGGGACAGCTTATCGCCTTCGGCGCCATGGGCTCGAACGCGGAACCACGCCAGCCACCTACCTGGGCTGTCAGGGAAGACTGGACTTTTGGGCTTACGTGGCATTTCCCGTAGCGTCATTCTAATCACTAGCGCAACCCGCGCGGCGCGTCGCGTCGAGGCATAGCTTCAAAACGTGCAAGGAATAAACGTTGAAAAGCATGTTGGCGCGTGTTTATCTGCCCTAAGGCAAGCAGCCTGCAAGCCTAGAAGGGGGTTATCAATAATGAATAACGGTTCGCGGTCCTTTTGGGAGACTTATTCACGCCGGGGGGTCAGCAGGCGGCGATTTGTCAGCGGCGTCATGGCCGGAGCCGGCGCTGCGGCTTTACTGGCTTGCAGTGGTGGTAAGGATGATACCCAGGTCCTTGCTATCGACCCGAACTCGGTGCGCACACCAGGCGCCGTCATCTACGAAAGAGACAACTGGAAGTGGGCCGACGAGACTTCCCAGGCGGTCCCCGGCGGCGTCCTCGTCTCGCGCGTCGACAGGGATCTTACATCCAGCCTCGATCCCTACCTCTCTAACACCTCGACTGTCGAAGACTTCAACGACGAGACTTACGAGTACCTCGTCGAACCGAACCGCGGCCCGGGGATCGAACCCGGCTCGGCTGAGTACGCCAAGATCAACGGCCGTTTAGCGCAGTCATGGGAAGCTGGCGGCGACTCATTGACCTATACGTTCAAGCTGCGGCCGGGGGTTAAGTTTCAGCCAACCGCGCCGGTCGACGGACGCGAGATGAACATCGACGACTGGAAGACCAGTATCGAGAAGTTCCTGGCGATCAGCACCAACCGAGACGGCCTCGTTGAGGTGCTGGACAAGATTGAGTATCCCGACAGCCTCACGATGGTCATGAAGATGAAGGAGCCTTACGCTCCGCTGATGATCCGCATGAGCGAGAAAGACTTCGCCTTCAAGATCGTTCCCAAAGAACTGAATGATCGGCCGGACCTCATGGCGACCACGCAGATCGGCACCAACGCCAAGATTGTCGACAAGATTGAACCTTCGGTCTCACGTTCATTCACGCGCTTCGACGGTTACTGGCGCGGCAAGCCATTCATCGAGCGCTGGGTCCACCCCATCATTCCGGAGCTGTCCAACCACTACTCCCAATTCCTGACCCAGAATGTGATTTCCTACGAACCGAACGCGCGCGACGCGCTGACCGCTCGCAAAGACGCGCCGCAGGCGATCATGATCCATGGCGCCGACAACCCTCTAGCCACGCCTTACATCGTCATCGGCAAAGTAGACCTTGCAACTTCACCTTGGCGTGATGCGCGCGTCCGTGTGGCGTTGCGGCGGGCGATAGACTTCGATGCCATCTGGGAGTTTCAGAGCAACCAGCAGAACTTTGCCGCGGCCGGCATTGAGATAGATAAGTTCTTCAACACCAATGCCCCACGAGACCCGAGCTTCTGGCTCGATCCTCGCAAAGGTGAGCTGGGTGAAGGCTCCAAGAACTACTTCTACGACGTGGCCGAAGCCAAGAAGATGGTCGCCGCCGCCGGCTACCCCTCCGGCTTCGACATGGACATCTGGACCAACATCGGTAACAACGAAGAGACCAACACCTTCATGATCGACTACTGGGACAAGTCCGGCTTCGTGCGACCCAACAACCTGCCCAAACAGCGTCAGGAATACTTCGACAACGTCACCTACTCCGCGACTTTCAAGGGTATCTCGGGAACTTCGTCGGGCGCCGGCGGTGCGACCGACGTCGACTACATCCTGTTCCGCAATTTCTATAGCAAAGGACCAGTGTCCGCGGTTGTAGATCCCAAGACGGATGAGTTCATCATCCGTCAGCGGCGGGAGCTCGATCCTCAGAAGCGCGCCGCCATTCTCAAGGAATGGCAGCTCTACTGCGCCAACGTGATGAACTGCATCCCTACGCGGCATCTCTCGGCAACCTGGACCTTCGAGTGGCCCTGGCTCCACAACTCGAACCTGCCGGCGCACCTGCAGTGGCTCGATCCGAATATGCCAAGGCGAAACGGTTAGCCAGGAACTAACACCAATGGTATCGGGCAGTACATCCGGCCTCGATGCCATTGATAAGACTCAACCGCCAGGAGCGAACATGAGACTCAGCCCACCAGTCAGCAAGGAAGAAGTCCTGGAGTGGTTACGCAAGGAGGCGCTGGCTCAGTGGGGCCCGGAAATTGAGCCGCAGCTTGAGAGCGCCCTCGAGACCCTGGCGACGGCGATGGTGGCAGTCAGCGGGACGCCCCTGCCCGAACACATCGAACCGCTGTAACGTCCCTGGAGGGAGACTCGATGGCAATCGAAAGCACCCATCTGTCCACCATTGTTCCCAACCTCGGAGTCGGAGAGATCGCGGACGCCGTGGCCCGGCGTGAGATCACACCGATCGAGATTGTGGAGGCCCTGCTAGAGCGCGTTGCCGCCACGGAAGGCAAGGTACAGGCTTGGAGCTACCTCGACGCTGCCGGCGCACGTGCGCAGGCACGCATCCTATCGGACGAGGTTGTGACGGGTCGGCTGCGCGGTCCGCTGCACGGTGTGCCTTTCGGGATCAAGGACGAGTTTCATGTAGAGGGCCTGCCCACCGGCATGCGCGCATTGGACATCCTGCCTATGGAGCCAGAGGATGCAACCGTCGTGACAAGGCTTCGTGCGGCCGGTGCTATCGTCATGGGCAAGACGCACATGCCGGTCCGCAATAAGGAGTTGCCGACGCGTAACCCTTGGAACCAGGAGCACACGGCCGGTGGTACCAGCAGCGGCTCCGGTGCATCAGTGGGGGCGCGAATGGTGCCCTTCGCTATCGGTGAGCAAACTATGGGGTCCAATCTGCGGCCCGCCTGCTACTGCGGATGCGCCGGGCTAAAGCCAACCTATGGGCGGATCAGTCGCTTTGGCTGCTTCCCTTTCGCCTGGTCGGTGGACCACGTCGGTCTGATCGGTAGAAGCTTCTCGGACCTCGCACTGGTGCTGTCAGTGCTGGCGGGGCCGGATTCGAAGGACCACACCGCAATCGCCGACTCGGCGCCACCGGCAGATCTCCAACTTGAAGCCATGCGCCCACCACGCATCGGCCTGGTGCGTAACTTCGCCTTGGACCGCAGCGAGCCGGTGGTTCTGGAGGCACTGGAACGGTCAGTGTCCCTCATGAAGCAAGCCGGGGCCCAGATCAGCGACTTCAATCTCCCCGATGAGTTCCCCCTCGTCTACCAGGCAGACCGCATTGTCACCGCGGCGGAGGGCGCCACTTTCCACGCTGACGAGCATCCGGACATGGACCTCTCGGGCAGCGCCGGCCGATCAGGAGCCCTGGTACCGGCGACCTACTACCTGCAGGCACGGCGGATGCGCGCCTGGCTCACTGAGAAGGTGCTTGCGGCGATCGGCCCGTTGGACGCCATCCTGACGCCGACTACCCCGGCGCCGGCCCCCAAGCCACCGGGGACGGGCAACGCGACCTTCCTGGTGCCGTGGAGCTTCCTGGGCTTCCCGGCGATCACTGTACCCTGCGGCCTATCGCCGGAGGGCCTGCCGATGGGCCTGCAGTTCATCACGAGGCCGCGAGCAGACTACCAACTGCTGCAGGTCGGCGCCTGGACAGAGAACGTGATCGGCAGGTTACCTGCACCGCCATTGCCCTGAAGCGCACGTCTGTCATTCCTTTGGGCGGGAGTTGCGGACCGGTTCCTATGGGTCCGGCTCCTGATAGAGGCCGATCACGTTGCCTCCTGGGTCGCGGAACCTTGCTGTCACTTCGGGAGCGTCAGCGCCGATCGGCTGGACGATCTCGCAGCCCTGGGCAATAACGGCGTCTACCGTCGCGGCAACGCTATCGACCATGATGTAGATCAGGAGACCAGGCTCGGACGAGGGCGGCCGGGCGGTCACCCAGGAGCCACTCACTTCGCCCGTCGTGTCGTCGAAGGCGGTGTGCCCGTCGTCACGCTGCCTGACCCGCCAGCCGAAGACTGCGGCGTAGAAGGCGGCCGAGCGCTGGATATCGCTAGCGGGTATCTCGATGTAGCAGACTTTGCCATTTGCGAGCGTCGGAGGCATCACAACTCCTTCGGTATCTACTCCAGTGCCTGACACCGGATTGTAGCCTGTCAGGCGCCAGACCTGTTCCAGCGCAGGCGATATGTAATTTGACTGCAAGGCCCGCTGTGATAGCGTGCGAATGATGTCCCACGCGAAGCCGATTTTGATCCTCGTTGTCTTCCTTGTCATTGCAGCACAGGCCTGGCCGGCCGGCGCACAGCAGCCACCAGCCACCCCACTGCCACGCCCCGTGCCCCGCATGGCCCAGGCCGGCGATGTCCTCTGGACGTTCGCTCAGGAACCCCCTTTCTATGACTCACGCGTCGCCTTGGCGGTCGCGGCCCTGATCGATGCTGAACTGCGAGCAGCGGGTGTCCCGGCCTTCTATGCAGAGCTTCAAGGGCCGGACAGAGTGGCCTATGTGGACCAGCCGCCCGCTCCCATCAGCGAGGTTAGGCTACTCCTGGCCGCGGCGGGCTTTCCTGACGGCCTGAGCGACCTGCGAGAGGTGGGCCGTTGCCAGGTATGGGCCTCGCCACCCTCTGTTGCTGTAACGCCGTCAGCGCTTCCTTCTCAGGTCGCAGCCCAGCTGTCGCCGATTCTTCGAGATGCCCTGACGGAGCTTGGCCGAGAGACACAGCCATGCGCCGCTACCCAGGATCCTGGCGCTGCCAGTCTGCTGGTCTGGGTTGAAGGAGGGGCTGTCCCGGCGATTCCCAACCGGCAGGAGTCTACCTTCCTGGCATTGCCGGACGCTCCATCCCAGCCGCGTTCCCCAGGCATCTCAGCGCCCGTTATCGGTGATGCCGGCCTGAAGCCGCCGCCCTGAAGGCGGCTATAGCCGGCCTGATCCCTTTTCAGTCGCCTCGCTGCGCGTAATCAAGCGTGCCGATCGATTGCGTCCGAAGTAGTTCCACGCCCACTGGGTTAGCACCAGGAGCCGGTTTTCAAAGCCGGCAAGATAGAGCAGATGGATGAACAGCCAGGTCAGCCAGCCCACAAACCCGCTCAGCTTGATCAAACCGAGGTCGGCTACCGCTGCCGAACGGCCAATCGTCGCCATGGCGCCCCTATCCCGATAACGAAAGGCCGGAGTCTCGATGCCGCTTAGCCTGCCACGGATGACGTTGGCAGCGTGCCGCCCCTCCTGCATCGCAACCGGCGCCACGGCCGGCAACGGCGCTCCGTCCTGTTCCACATGCGCGAGATCCCCCACGACGAAGACCTCTGGATGATTTTGGAGGTTGAGCTGCGGCCCGACGGCGAGCCGCCCTTGACGGTCCGTCTCGATGCCGGCCGCCTTCGCCAGCCTGGTCCCGAGGGAAGAGCTACGGACGCCCGCTGCCCAAAGGACAGTCGACGCCGGTAACCGCGAGCTCTGGCCGTCGCTAGTCAGGTCGAGACCCTGGGCATCGATGGCAGCGACAGAGGCGCCTGTCCGGACCTCGACGCCCAGCTTTCTCAGCGCGAGCTCTGCCTTCCGCGACAGCTCGTTGGGGTAGCTGGGAAGCACCCTGGCCGCGGCTTCGATGAGGACGATGCTGACTTCCTTGGCGCGGATTGTGCGGTAGTCCCTGACGATAGTAGTCGCGATCTCTGCCAGCGCCCCGGCGAGCTCGACACCGGTTGGGCCGCCGCCAACCACCACGAAAGTCAAGAGTCCCGGACGCTGGCCAGGCGACCGCTCTGCCTCCTCGAAGGCCAGGAAGATGCGCCGCCGCATCTCGAGGGCGTCCTCGACCGTCTTCAGTCCAGGAGCAACAGCCTGCCAATCATCGTGGGAGAAATAATGCGGCTCTGAGCCGCTCGCCACCACGAGCGAGTCATACTCGATGTCTCCAGTGTCCAGGTGGACGACCCGCCGGTCGAGGTCGAAATCACGCACTTCCGCCATCAGGACCCTTGCGTTCGCCTGCCCGGCCAGAATCGAACGTAGGGGCTTTGCGATGTTGGCAGGTGAAAGCGCGCCGGTGGCCACCTGATAGAGCAGGGGCTGGAAGAGATGGAAGTTGCGCCGGTCAACCAAAGTTACTGATACCGGCGCGCCAGACAGCGCTCTGACGGCATAAAGGCCGCCGAACCCGCCTCCTACGATCACGACTCTGTGGTCAGCCATCCGGCGCGACAGTTTCCTTCCGCTTCCATCCTGGACCACATCGGTTGACGAGCGATCCACAAGGCATGCCTGCCCATGGCAAGTTTAGGACGCTGTCTCCCGGTTCGTTGAGTCTCGCTGGTTGCTCAATTCGGCGTGCGCGTGATTTGAAATGAGACGCGGCCCCTATTCCGATATGATTCTAAGGAGAAACTCGATACGTATCCGCGCGTGGCCCTCTGGGTTGGGATGCTCCGCGCATGAGGACAGCTATTGATCCGGCGCCTGATTACTGTCTCGCTGTTGTCGATGCTGATTGTCTTTAGCGTGAGCCTGACCGCGGGAATCATGCTCCTCCTGCTTGAAGGGGACGTCGTCGAGGAGGAGCTAGGGCTGGCGGAGGAATCAGTAGACTGCCCTCCCGTCCGGCCAAACGCCTTTCCAACCCGCCATCGCAGCGGCAACAGGCCATCAACCCTGGAGGAGGGTTTGGACCGCCGGGTCTGCCGGATCCAGCTCAGGGAGGCGTTCCGGCGTACGCCAATCGATTTCGAGTTCCAGCTGATTGAATCGCCGCTGCAACAATTCCCAGGAATCGTCGATTCCAATAGCCCTGCATTCTGGACCGGCGAGACCGTGATGGTGCTGAACTCCGCCTGGGGTGAGACCTATCGAAGCAGCGGCGACTCTGTCGAGAACCTGAGCGAGCCAGAGCTGATCCAGCTCCCCTACCTCGAACGCCCGGGCGGCGTCTGGATGGAAGCTACGTGGACCGACCCAGCGACGTTGGTTCTCTACGGCTGGTACCACTTTGAGCCAGACGACCTGGACTGCCAGACCGCGCCGATTATCGGGGCGGCGGTTTCCTATGACGACGGCCTGAGCTGGGAGAACCGCGGTTACGTAATCCGGAGCGGCTACGACATCGACTGCGACTACGACAATGGCTACTTCACCGGCGGCAGCGGCGATTTCAGCGTGATAGTCGATTCCAGCAGCCGCTACATTTACTTCCTCTTCTCAAACTACGCGGGCCCGATCGAGCAGCAGGGAGTAGCTGTCGCCCGTAGCCGGCTTGCCGACCTGGGACAGCCTGGTACCGTTTTCAAGTTTCATGCAGGTAATTGGACCCAACCCGGCGTCGGCGGCGAGGCCACAGCGCTCTTCCCGTCCAGCACCGGCTGGAAGGGTCCGCACGTCGAAGCATACTGGGGACCCAGCGTGCATTGGAACACGTACCTGCGCAGCTACGTCGCGCTTCTAAATCACACAGACGGCGAGCAGTGGCAGCAAGAAGGCATCTATATCAGCTTCAGCCGCAACCTTCTCGACTGGACACCACCCCGGAAGATCCTTGAGGCCAACGACTGGTATCCGCAGGTGGTGGGGCTAGGGCTAGAAGAGACCGATAAGCTCGCCGGCCAGACGGTGCGGGTCTATGTTGGCGGCGTCTCGGTGTTTGTGCTGGAGTTTAGCGATATCGCCCGTAACGTCGGGAGCTACCGCCTGGCCCCGTAGACCGTGCTCGGTAGCAGCTGATCTCCTACCTTATAGAAGACAAAATCCTTCTCGGTGAAGGGCCCGTACTCCACATCCAGCCGGTACGGCGGGATTACCTGGACCGTCAGGGAGTGGTCGCCGTAGATAGTCCAGACCGCCGCGCGTGCCCAGGTATCCGACCAAGTGCCGTAGAACAGGACGATCCTGGAGCCGCTCGCTGGTTCGGGGGCTTCCCGTCGCAGCTCCATGGCCAGTGTGCCCCAGTCCTCGGTATGCTGGCTCCATAGATCATTGCGGCTCATCAGCATTGAGGCCGAGGGCAGGAGGACGAGTCCCGCTGCCCCAGCCACCGCCACACGTGAAAGCGGTACCAGCAGGGCGGTTGAGACCCTCTCAGCGGCGACACGGCGAAGGACGCCGAACAGCTCCACCGAAAGCCAGGCCAGGATGACCGAATAAGGCACCGCGGCCATGTAAACGTATCTGGGACTGGTGTAGAGCACGCCCCAGAGGCAGAAAGGGCTCAGGCTGAGAGCAGTCCAGAGCAGCAGCCAGCGCATTCTGGCTGACCCCACGGCGAAGAGCAGCGCCCCGGCTGCAATTGCCGCCAGGCCGGCGCCCCATTGCAGCGGACGGATCGAATCCAGCATGACCTCCCAGGGTTCGGGAGGCGTCAGCGGTAAGACGAGTTGAGAAACCAGAGCCCAGCCCTGGGTGACAACGTGGGTCCCCAGGCCGTAAACGCTGAGACGGGCTTCGTCATCCAGGGTGTTGCTGAACTGCATCGGGATAAGGACGGCCACAAGGAAGCCGTAAGCCAGTCCTCGCGCGAGGAGGGATCGCCAGCGTATCTGCTTATCCGCGACCAGGCCCGCATAGAGCACCGGTACCGGCGCCAGGGCCAGCGCCGTCTCATCCGAAAGGACAGCGGCCACGAAGCAGAGTACGGCGGCGGCTTCATAGAGCAGCCGGTGGCGTCCAGGCCTTTGAAGCAAGAGCAGACATAGCAAGAAGAAGAGCACGGCCATGAGGCGGGAGGTATTGGTCACCCAGGCAACGCTGACGACGTGGTTTGGCAGGACGCCGAGGATAAATACCGAAGCGAGAGCGACCGGCGTACCCAGGCGCTCCCGGACACAGAAGGCATAGAGTGCCACGAGCGTCGCGAGAAACACACCCAAGGCGGTCAGCCGGAAGACCAAAGCATCGAGGCCGGCTACCTCGTAGAGGACGCGATGGAATATCTTGCCCAGGGGCCGCCAGTAGTAGTTGCTGTCCTGAAAGAGAAGGACGTCTTCGCTGTAGGTCAGTATGCTTTTGCTCTTGAACTCGGTGAAGGCAACATAGTCATCACCGTGGAAGGGGTCGTCAAGAGTCGGCGAATAGAGGATGATGACTCCGGCCAGGACTGCGGTCAGTCCTAGCAACGCAACGCTTCCGCGGAGCCGCTCGCCGAAGCGCGGCAATGAGAAACGCATCATGCGAAGACAGCCTAGCCTCGAAGTGGCGAAAGCACAAGCTGCCAAGATAAAAACTGCCTCCGGGCGGGATAGTAGCAAATGAACGAAGGTAATCCCCAGCCGGTGGTCTCGGCTCGATTGAGCCGGCTTCCTAAGACCATCAAGCTCGCGGTTCTAGCCCTGGCGCCCATTGTCCTGGTCATAGCCGGTTACTTTGGGATGGTGAGCTACCCGGACGCTTCAGCGCCGACCGCCGCCGAGGCAGCCCGTAACATCGCCGCGACCTTCCACATTCCGGAAAACGCCGACCAGGTGCTGGTTGGTGACTACCTCATCGAGCGGTTCTACATCCTCGACGTGGAAACCGGCCAGCGAAAAGCCGGCGACATCTGCAAGGGGCGCGTCAAAGATATTGTCGTGACCATGGCCGGGGACTGGTCAGGCTTCGATTACCGCGTTGTGCTGGACAGGACCGGTCTCGAAGGTGAGCGTGATCGGATCAAGGCCTTCGTAGGGACCCTGGCGCCGGTCGATCCGGCTCTGAACGCCGAGTACGTTGGCTTGTGGGTTCAGGGCGGCCCCGGCGGCGTCTTCCTTCTAAACTACAGCGGCAAGCTACCGGAAGGTCACACGCGCTTCTCGCCACCCGAAGATGGCGGTGACGTCTACAGCTTCCTTCAAGTCCAGGACTATGCCGAGGTCAGCAAGCGCCTGCGACTGTTGAACGTAGATGGCACCAACTTCCTGCTCCGGAGCACGGCCGAGGCAGCTTACTACCGTGAGACCTTCGGCACTCAGAAAGCCGTGATGCTGGTCGAGCTGTTAGTGGTCGATGGGACTTCGCCGTCTCAGGTCAGCACCTACCGCGAAATCTCCTGGAACACGCCGCATCGGTAATGAAGCTTACCCCTGCCATCCAGCGTCACTCACCGGGGAATAGACGGCCCGTTCGTCCTCACGGCGCTTGACAAAGGCATGCCCTCAGCGGATTCTTCTACTCGCGAATCCCCGATAGTTAGACGGAGGCAGATACGTTGGTAGCGACATCCTGGAACCAGCTTGACACCGCAGCCGCGGATGGTATGACCGCCGAAACGATCAAGATCAAAGGCCACAACGGCGATGAGATCAACGCCTACTACGTGCGGCCCACGGGCAACGGCCCCTTCCCCGGAATCGTCCTGGTGCACCACCTTCCCGGCTGGGATGAGATTTATCGCGAGTTTGCCCGCCGCTTTGCCCAGCACGGCTACGCGACGATCTGCCCGAACCTCTACACGCGCTTCGGCTACGGCTCTCCGGACGACGCGGCAGCCAAAGCTCGCGGCGCCGGCGGCGTCCCCGACGAAACCGTAATCGGCGATCTCAAGGCAGCGCGTGACTTCGTGGCCTCGCAGCCTTACAGCAGCGGCAAGATGGGAATCATCGGCACCTGCTCCGGCGGCCGTCATGCCTATCTGACAGCGGCTAGTACGGGCGCCTTCGATGCCCTCGTCAACTGCTGGGGCGGCGCCTCCGTGCAGCAGCCCGACCAGCTGACACCGCAGCGGCCGGTATCGCCGCACACCCTGACCAAGGACCTCAACTGCCCCGTGCTGGGCCTCTTCGGTAACGACGACCAGAACCCCGACCCGAAGCAGGTCGATACGCTGGAGGAAGAGCTCAAGAAGAACGGCAAGCAGTACGAGTTTCACCGCTACGACGGCGCCGGCCACGCCTTCTGGTACCACGACCGCCCGGCCTACCGCCAGGAACAGGCGATGGACTCCTGGGGCAAGACCTTCGAGTTTTTCGCCAAGAACCTGGGGTAGAGACACACCAGTCAGCGATGGATGATGCTGCCGGCGCCCGGCCTCACATCCGGTGGCTGCTAGACTGAGCATGTGAGCGAGAATCGTCTCGTCTACTCGACGGACGGAGGCCGCGCCAAGGCCACGCCACCGGCGCAGTCATCACCTAGGCCCGCAGCCAAGCCGGGCCTGCCGGACGATGGCGTGGTGCGCATCTTCCGCGAAAAAGGCGGACGCGGCGGCAAAACGGTAACCGTCGTCAGAGGGCTCCCCGAGCGCGGCGCGGCGTTGGAGGCGAGATCCCAGGAGCTGAAGCGTCTCTGCGGCGCCGGCGGCACGCTGAGGGACAGCGCCATCGAGATCCAGGGCGATCACCGGGAGCGCATCGCCGAGAAGCTGCGAAGCCTGGGCTACCAGGTCAGGCTGGCCGGCGGCTAAGACCACGAGCCCGTGTTCTAGAACATCGAGCCGCCACCGTTGATGTGCACTGTCTGGCCGGTGATGTAACGCCCGCTGGGGCCGCACAGCAGCCGCACCATGGATGCCACGTCCTCGGGATAGCCACGACGGCCAATCGGCGGCACGACCTGGCGCTCCGGCGGTCGCTCGGGCGCTCCAGGCAAGCCGCGGACGGTATCGATAGTACCGGGGACGACGAGGTTCACGGTGATCCGCTGCGGCGCCAACTCTAGCGCAAGAGCCTTGGTAAGCCCCACCAGTCCAGCCTTAGCGGCGACTACATGGGCGCGATTGGCGGCGCCGGTATGGCCGGTTTGTCCGCCGATGTTAATGATCGTGCCGCCGCCCGCCGCGGCTATGTGGGGAAGACACCCCTGGCTGCACAGAAACGAACCCTCGAGTATGACGCCCATTACCTGCCGCCACTCCGCGAGGTCGATCTGTGCCAGCGGCGTCTCAGCCCGGATGGCGGCGTTGTTGACCAGGATGTCCAGCCGGCCGAAGCGCTCGACGGTGGCGTCGACCATACGGCGGACGGCATCGGCGTTGCTTACGTCGGCGATGTGCACGGCGGCAGCGCCACCGGCGTTCTCGATCAGCGTCACGGTCTCCTCTGCCGCCTGCCTTGATGTATTGGCATTGACCATGACCGACGCCCCGCCGGCCGCCAGCGCCACGGCGATAGCGCGGCCGATGTTGCGCGCGCCGCCGGTCACGAGGGCAACGCTGCCCCCCAGCTCCTCCGACATGCCTGCCTCACTCACGGGCTCTTATCCTTTCTATAAAGCCCGTCAGCGGGCTCCTCAATTGCCCGCGGCTTCCAGCGCTTCGAGGGTGGTGCGCACCGCCCGGCGTCCGCGCGCACGCAGGGCCTCGAAGTCACCCTGGGCCTGGGCGCGGCGCAAAGCTCCGAAGGTTAGCGGACGGCCGGGGATCGGCAGGTCGACCGCATCATCGCCCACGATCTGGAAGACGACAGCGCTGTCAGGCCCGCCCTTGTGCAGTTGGCCGGTCGAGTGCAGATAGCGCGGGCCAAAGCCAACCGTCGTGGCCACGCGGAAGCGGTCTCTCAGCCTTAGACGCAGGGCCGCCAGCCGAGACCGGACTGCCTCATCACGCGCGATGTAGGCCTGGATGACGATGTAGTCGCCGGGCCGCACCTGTGCCAGCGTTGCGGCGGGATCGCCTGAGGTTTCCGAGGTCGTGGCACCGCCGCTGAGGGAGCGCTCCGCGGCCTCTTTGGCGGCCTGTACGTCGGGCTGGTCGAATGGGTTGATCGCGAGGACGTGGCCGGCGACGGCAACGGCGAACTCCCAGCGGAAGAACTCGCCACCGAGGTCATAAGGATCGATGAGGGGCAATCGCACTACAGGGTGGCCGGCCACCTCGAGCGCGTCGAGGCCTGGGGCGTCGCCGTAGGCAACAAACAGGCGGTCCTCGCCGTATACCTCCGCAGCCCCGAGAGCCTCGCCGGCGACGGGGATGATACCCTTCCCGCCTTTGCCGGTGGACTCGGCGATAACCTGCTCGATCCAGTCACCAAGGCGAGCCAGAGCTTCGGGTAGCACCAGCGTCAGCTTGTCGCGCCCGGCGAGCGCTGCCTCCCCGAGGAGAGCGCCGAGGACGGCGCCGGGGTTCCCCTCGGCGCGCTCTTGGCGGCAAGAGTCGATCATCGGCTGAGCGCGGCGTAGCAGTTGCTCAACCTCGGCTCCGGCCAGCGCCGCCGGGGTCAGGCCGAAGTAAGACAGACCGGCGTAGCGCCCACCGATGTCGTCTCGATTAAGGAAGAGGCGGCGGAAGCCCCGCTCCTGCGCCAGGGCAGCCAACGGCGTGCCTGCGTCCGTAATCGCCACGTAGTTGCGGCCTTGGGGCAGCTTCTCCCAGAAGTAGGCGTACTGGCTCATAGTCTCGACCGTCGTGCCGGACTTGCTGGCAACGATGAACAGCGCCTTCGTCAGGTCAATCTCGCGCTCGACAGCGGCGATCTCGTCTGGGGACGTGGTGTCGAGGATGTAGCGCAGCGCCGGGAAGCCGGGGCGGCGCGGTAGGATGCTATCGATAACCTCGGCGTTGAGGCTGGACCCGCCCATGCCCATGAGGACAAGTGTCTCGATGCCCTCGGCTGCCACCTCCTCAGCGAAGGCCTGCAGCGCCGGAGCCTGGGCGAGCATATCGGCCGCGACATCAAGCCAGCCGAGCCGGTTGGGCCGCGTGATCTCGGTAGGGTCCGGGCTCCAGACGGTGTGGTCGCCATCCCAGATGCGGCGGATGACCCGATCCCGGTCAAGAGCCGAGAGACGCTGCCCCACCTTCTCGTTGAGGTCACCAAGGCCCTGGCGAAAGTCACTCATCAATGCTCTGAGCATACTGCAATGGCTTCATGCGCTCGAAGCGGCGCCGTCCGTATGGGTAAGTAGGATGGGAAATGGGCCTCGCCCTGCACTCGGAAAGGCTGGCCGGCGGTCCCTTTGGCCGGGACAAGAAGACTTCCGGCGCTAAATAGCTAGGCCGCGCGGGGCAGCTCTGTGTCGGTCTCGTGGGGCACGGGCAGCGCTGGCGATGTAGGCTCTTCGATGTCGCGGCGAGGGCGAGCCGTGACCTCCGTACGTGGGTCGAGGGCATCGCGCAAGCCGTCTCCGGCGAAGGTGAAGGCCAGCATGAGCAGCGCAATCGCCGCCGAGGGGAAGATGACGAGGTGCGGCGAGGAAAAGATAGCCGCGTAAGCCTCCTGCACCATCGAGCCCCAGCTGGGCACGCCCGGGTTGGCGCCGACGCCGATGAAGCTGAGAGACGCCTCGATGAAGATGGCGCGTGGCACGCCAAAGGCCACGACGACGATCAGCGGACCTAGCAGGTTGGGAAAGAGGTGCCGGGCCATTATGTCGCGATCCGAAGCGCCGAGAGACCGCGCCGCCTCGATGAACTCCTGACCTTTGAGTCCCAGGACCTGGCCCCGGACGAGGCGGGCGATGTCTACCCAGCTGACGATGCCGATGATCAGGAACAGCGTGAAGATGCTGCCTCCGAGGACGCTACGCAGGAGGATGATCAGCAGCAGGTCCGGGAAAGCGTAGACGAGGTCAGTCGTGCGCATGAGAAAGGTATCGATGCCCTTGCCGAAGTGGCCGGCGGCGAGCCCCACGGGCACACCGATGCCCAGGACGATGAGCTGGGCGAAAAGACCGACGGCGATAGAAAGGCGTGCGCCGTACAGGAGGCGGCTGAACCAGTCGCGGCCCAGGTTATCGGTGCCGGCGAGGTGGTTGAGGCTAAGTGGCTCGAAGGTCTCCCGCAGGTTCTGCGCTGACGGGTCGTGGGGGGCGATCAGGGGCGCCAGCAGTGCCACGAGCCCGAAAACGGCGATGACGCCGAGGCCCGTCACCGCAAGGCGATTACGCAGCAGACGCCGCCAGGCAAGCCTCCAGAGGCCGTGAGCCGGCGGTAGCGAACCCGTGAGGGTCAGGGAGCCGTCTTTCTGCCCTCGAACACCAAGGCCGCCGTCCCTGCGCGCCATCCGGCTCATCGATAGCGGATCCGTGGGTCAATGAAGGCATAGGCAAGGTCTACGGCCAGGTTGGCAACGACGATGACAGTGGCATAGAACAGGGTTGTGCCCATGATCAGGCCGTAGTCTCGTGCCGTGACGCTCTGGACGAAGAGCCGGCCGGTACCCGGCACCGAAAAGAGCTGTTCGATGATGAAGGAGCCGGTCACGAGGCCGGCGGTTATCGGCCCAATGACGGTGAGCACGGGGATGGCAGCGTTGCGCAGGCTGTGACGCGTGAGGACAGCCGTCCTGCTCAGGCCCTTGGCGTGGGCGGTGCGAATGTAGTCCTGGCGCAGCACGTCCAGCAGGCTGGCGCGGGTCACGCGCGCCAGGTAGGCAGCCGGCAGCGCCGCCAGGGTGATCACGGGCAACACCATCTGCTCGATGGGCGGCAGCCAGCCGGGGATCAGGCCTCGGCGCACGTCCCAGCCGAAGGTCGGCAGCAGCTGCAGCTTCACGCCGAAAAGGTAGATGAGGAAGATGCCCAGCACGAAGGCAGGCAGAGCCGACCCCAAGGAAGCAAAGAGCACGCCGGCGTAGTCCGGCAACCGGTTACGGTTCAGCGCTGACATGACGCCTAGACTGACACCTGCGGCTGTTGCCAGCAGCAGGGCCATCAGCCCTAGGACAGCGGTAACACGAAAGCCCGAGAGGATGATGTCGGTGACGGGCTTGTCCTGGCGCTGATAAGAGACGCCGAGGTCGCCCTGCACCGCATTGGTTACGAAATTAATGTACTGGCGCCAGACCGGCTTATCGAGGCCGTACTTGCGGTTGAGGTTCTCCGTCACGGCTGCCGGCACGCTGCGGTCTTCGTCCCATGGGCCGCCTTCGACAGCGTGCATTAGCCCGAAGGTGACGATAGAGATGAAGAGCAGCACGGGGATCAGCCAGAGAAGGCGCTTGAGGGCATAGATGGCCATCGGCGTCAGCTCAGCCAGTAGGCGCGGACAAACGGATGGTAGCCAGTCCCATCCGTTTCGTCCGTCCTAATCCGCTGTCGCAATTTTGGAGCCATCCTGCTCCCGCTTTCTCCTAGTGAGAGACGATGTACGTCTTGTGGAAGTTGTAGTCTCCCTTGATCGACCCATCCAGGCTGGTGATGACAAGGTCCTTGACGTGCGGCTTGACCAGCACAAAGCTCTCGCGGTTGTACAGAGGGGCGATAACGGCCTCATCGATCACCAGCTTGTGGGCCTCACCGTAGAGGGCCAGCCGATCCTCGTCGTCGGTCTCAGCGGCAGCCCGCCGGACCAGGTCGTCGAATTTCATGCTTTTCCAGGCCGTGTGGTTGTTGAGCGCCCCGCTGCCGAACAGGTCCGGCAGCCAGTTATCCGGATAGGGCCAGTCGGCGTTCCAGCTGATGATCGTTGCCTGGTAGTCGTTGGCCGTATAGCGAGCGCCACGGGTGCGTGAATCGACGTACTCGTGCTCCACCTCGATCCCGAGGTTGAGCCTGAGCTGGTCCTCGATGAACTGGCCGGCGATCCGGTTCGAGTCGTTGGCGACGGCGACGAAAGTGATCTTGGGCAGGCCGCGACCCTCCGGGAAGCCCGCATCGCTGAGGAGCTGCTTGGCCTTTGCCGGGTTGTAGGCGTTCTCACTGCCGATTGAGGCGTCAAAGCCGGGCATGCCGGGCGGCACCCAGGAGGTGGTCGGACGGCCGCCACCCTGAAGGACGCCTTCGACGTAGGCTTCGCGGTCGATGGCTATACCAAGCGCCTGCCGCACCTTCTGGTTGTCGAAGGGGGCAGCACTGTTGTTCATGAAGACCGCGAAGGTGTTGAGGTCCGGGATGCGGACGAGTTGCTCGTTCAACGCTGAGCCGGGAGAGAGGACATCGCGGCGGTTGGCCGGCGGGACAATGACCTGGTCGAGGTCACCGGCCAGGTAGGCAGCGTAAGCCGCCGCGTCATCGGCGATAAAGTTGATCACAATGCGCGTCAGGGCCGGCTTCTCGCCGTGCCAGTAAGGGTTGGGCTCGAAGACGATGCGCTCATCGTGCGCCCACTCACGCAACACAAAAGCGCCGTTGCCAACGTGGTTTTCGGCCTCGGTCCAGTTCGCGCCGTGGGTTGTGACGACATCCTCACGGACCGGAAACGCGGTCCAGAGAGCGAGCTGGTTGAGGAAGCTGGGGTTGGGCGTGGTCAGCTGGTAGACAACCGTGTTGCCGTCCTTGGCGCTGACGCCGACCTTGTCGCGTAGGGCCGTAAGCTCGGCTTCAGACGGGTCCTTGGGAGCAGTAGCCGTGCCGAGGGCAGTGTTGTAATCCTGGGCGCCACTGATCCCGTAAAAGAAGGAGACATAAGGGCCGGCGAGCTTGGGATCGAGGGCGCGCTTGAGGCTGTAGACGAAGTCGTTAGCCGTGATGGCCTTGCCATCGCTCCACTTGGCGTCCTTCTCGAGTTTGATCGTGTAGGTCAGCCCGTCCCGCGAGATACCGCCGTTCTCCTCGGTAGGCATCTGAGAGGCGATCCCCGGCACCACCTTCAGGTTCTCGTCGTACGTGAAGAGGCCGGTAAAGAGGGGCTTCGTCAGCGTCGTTTCGGACGCGAAGTTGCTCAGGTGTGGGTCGATGGTCTTGGGCTCGCCGACGAGGCGCAGGCGCAGGACTTGCTGCTCCGGCGGCGCCATGTCTTCGCTTCTGGTCGAAGCTCCCTGGTCACCGCCACAGGCGAATACCATGAGCATGGCCGCAAGGCCAACGCCCAACGCAAACCAACGAGGGCGGGCTAAACCACGATTTGTCATTGCGCTCCTCCATGAGGCGTGGGACAAGCAACAGGACGCTAAGGTAGCGCCTGTCTATGCCTCTTCGGTGTTATCGGCCAGAACGCAAAAACTTTAGACAGGGAATCTGCCTATTTTGCTGAATTGGAGCGAATTCGCAGATGACAGGCATCACTAGAGATTCGATCACCGTTGGACGTCTCGGAAGGCGCAGTCGGATACGTCGGGCCAATAGCCTGGCCGGAAAGTAGGCCGATTAGCTTACTGAGGCAACTGGCGTTGTCGCCGGCTGATCGAGGCTGACCAGTACCTCGTCGGCTTCGAGCCGGACGCTGTATATCGTCAGCGGCTCGCGGGCTGGTCCCTCGACGCAGACGCCGGTCTCGAGATTGAAGACCGAGTAGTGGAGCCAGCAGCAGACCGATTGATTTTCAACGCGGCTGCCAATCAAGTTAATCTGGATGTGGGTGCAGAAGCTGCTGAAGGCGCGAAAGACACCCGCCGCCTTGACCACCGCAACCTGCTCCCGGCCTACCTGACGTAGCTTGATAATGTTATCGGGGAAGTCGCCCACAACCCCGACTTTGACGTAGTCCACGGCTACTCTTCGCCGACGAAGACGTCCTCGCCCTCGACACGAACGCTGTAGAGCGCGAGAGGCTTGTAGGCGGGACCGGCCAGCGCCTTGCCAGTTTCGACGTTGAAGACGGAACCGTGGAAGACGCAGGCCAGCTCCACGCCGTTGAGCATCGAGTCAGCGAGATCGACGTCTTCGTGCGTGCAGGCGTTGCTGAAGGCGTAGAAACGCCCGTCTACCTGGACGACAGCTACTTCTTCATCCTGGAGCTTGAAGCCGCGGACGTAGCCCTGAGGGAAGTCGGCCACCCGGCCGACGGATTCGAAACCGATCATCACTACGCCTTGCCGACGAGCACGTCCTCGCCCTCGATGCGAATGGCGAATAATGGCAGTGGGTCATTAGCCGGGCCCTGTACTACCTCACCGGTCTCGACGTTGAAAGCGGAGCCATGTAGCCAACAGAGGATCTCATTGCCGTAGAGGTCGCTGCCCATCATGTCGGCGCCAACGTGGGTGCATTCGCGGCTGAAGGCGTGCAGCTGCCCGGCGAGGTTGACCACGCCAACCTTCTCGTCGTTGACGCTGACGGCCTTGAGCTGGCCCTCGGGGAATTCGCTTAGCTTGCCGACGTTTACGTACTCTGCCATCTCTACCTTTCGTTGAGTGGGATCATCCGTGAGCGAAGCTGGGCTGTCAAATCTAAACCAGAAAGGGCCTAACTCGGAGGCCCCCTTCTGCGTTTTTTCTCTACTTGCGGCCTAGAGGACGGCGACGATCTCGAGGCGCGGCAGCATCGGCTTGCCATCACGTGACTGGCCGCCGAGGCTGGTTTCGATGAAGTGCAACGGCGCGTCGTTACCGGGCTTGACGCGCTCCTTCCACTGCTTCTCGACCGTGGGCGCCAGCTCCATGGAGCCGATGAAGGCCGTCGCCTGGGCGATGTTGTCCCAGCTGCCACCGGCCATCTTGAGGATCGTGTCGGCGTTACCGAAGACGATGGCGGTGTGCTCGTCGGGCTCCTGGCTGCCCTTGCCGGTGGCCGGATCGGTGCCGAAGATGCGCGACGAGGTGACGATGTTGCCGCAGAGGCCGCCGAGCGACATGTAGTCCTGATGGTGGATGCCGGGGATCTCGATGTCACGTACGCCGCCACCGGGTTGGGCAATTACCTGCGCCGTGGCCAGGATGCCCTTCGGCAGCTCCGCGGGCACGTACTTGTGCGGCGGCCGGGTGTTCTCGTCCGGGTACCACTCCGCGTAGACCTTGTTCATGGCGGTGCGGTCGCTGACCTGAGTCATGTAGAGCGTGACTCGGGCCACATCCTGCCGGGTACAGCCGCCGGCTTCGAGCACCCGGTCCATGTTCTGGAAGATAGCGCGCAGCTGCGCCTCCAGGTCGCCATCGACGACCTTCTGGGTCTGCGGGTCGACGGGCAGCAGGGACGGAGCAATTACTACGGATCCAACCTTGGCTGCAGCCGGCAGGGAGTTGTGTTGCGTGTCTAGATAAAGTTCCTGAAACAGCTCACCGGTAGCCATGACAATCCTCCACTGCTAAGAGCCACTCGCGGCAGCTCTGATTTATCCGAAGACGCTTTTGGTTACAGGACGGCGAACATCTCCATCGCTACCTGCATGCGGGAGGAGACGAAGTTGACCTGCTGATTCAACGCGGGTCGCTTCGCCGGGTCCGGGAAATGGACCTCGAAGGCAGCCTTGGCGGCTGGAATGTAGTCAGCTTCGCGGCCGTAGGTGTTTATCTGGACGATGTTGGAGTCGCTGCCGCCGGCCAGCTTGATCAACGTCGAGAGATTGGTGAGCGTCTGCTTGGCTTCGGCGTCCAGGCCGCCTTCAACGATCTGGCCGGTTGCCTGGTCGTTGCCGTGACAGCGCGAGGTGATAACCCAGTTGCCGATCTTGATCGTCGGGTCATGAGCCGAGACGTTGGGGATGTCGATACGGGTGCGCTTGGCGCCGAGCAGGACCAGTGCATCGAGGCGCACCAGCTGGCCGGCCGGCAGCTCGCCGAGGAGCACCTTCATGGCGGGCTTGTCCTTCTCGTTGGGGAACATCTCCATCCAGACCTCATCGACGGGTGTACGGTCGTCGGGAGTGGTGCAGTAGCCGACGCCGCGGGCCACGTTATCGAGCGTGCCACCGGCCTTCTCGACCATGTCCTTGAGGTTCTGCAGCGTCTTTGCGGTCTGCTCGCGGATGTCGCCGGATATCTCGCCCGTCACCGGGTCGGCGGCGTTGAGGCTGGTGGTGTAGAGCATGTCGTTGATACGCAGTCCCAGCGGCACGGTCGACTTGACGTCGGACGGGTAGACCTCGTTGAGGCGCTTGAGAGTAGCAGGCATCGGACCCTCCTAGCCGGCCTTACCGGCGGCGATGAACTCGACGTAGACCTGCGCGTTGCCGCCGACGCCATAAACCACGGGGGCCAGCGGCGCCGAGGTCTTGGCCTTCCAGGCAGACTCAATCTTGGGCAGGTTGGCCATGTCCGTGAGGAAGGCGCGGCCCTGGGTTACGTCGCCCCAGGACATGCCGGCCATGTCCAGCAACGTCGAGGCGTTGCCGAGGCTACAACTGAGCTGAGGGTCGAGGCCCTCTGGGTTCTTGCCCGTGGCCGGGTCCATGGGCAAGCAGCGGGATGAGAAGAGGTAGCGGCCCATCTTGACGCCGAAGGGGATCGGGTTGGTGTGGGCCACGTTGGGTATCTGGATCGAGTTGCGCTTCTGACCCGGCACCGCCCAGAACTCAACGTGTACCTGCTGGTCGCCAGGCAGCTCAGGGGCCGGCATGAACTTGTAGGTGGGCCGGCTGTCCTCGTCGGTAAACATCTCTACCCAGAGCGGGTTGATCACGTCACGCATGACAGCGCCGCTGAAGTTTTTGAAGAAGAAACTGACCTGGCCAACGTTATCGAGCGACGCCCCCGCCGCCTCGACAGCGGCTTTCATGTTCTGCAGCGCGTTGGCGGACTGCGCTTCGAGCGTGTCCGGCAGCTCACTCGTAGCCGGGTCAGCGCCGGTGACGCGGGCGCCGTGGATCAGGTCACCGAGCTTGACGGCGACGGGTATCGGGTCGTGGGCCTGGTTGGCAAATATTTCCTGCATGATTTAGTTCCAATCTCGGCGGTGGCGGAACCCGTCCCCGAGGGACTCAATGGCGACCTCCGCAATCCGGTATTCGTCGGCCGGCTCTTCTGTCGAAACTCCGATGCCGCCGACGACTGCAAATCCGCCGTAAGGGCCATCACCCACGCCGTTACACACTACGAGACCTCCCGAGAGCGTGGTCAACATCGTGTCGTTCCAGTCCATCGGCCCCTTGTGGCCGTTGCGTTCCTGGCCCGCCCAGAAGTCGATCAGGCCTTCGGTGTCGCGCTCGAAAATCGCGGATGAGTAAGCCTTGCGGTGCGCCGAGTGCCAGTACATGTGCGAGCAGCCGTCCATGCGGGCGCCCGCGAGGATCTCGCCGAACTTGTCGCAGACGACGATGGCGGCTGGGGGCAAGTTGTTCTTGCTCACGTAATCAATGGCCACATCTACTAGCTTCTGCGCCTCAGCCAGTTCTAGGACGTTGTACTCAAGCGGCATCTCTTCTCTCCTCTAGCCGTGGACTTCCGTCTTGCCGCGATGGGTAAAGCCGGGTCCCAGGCACTCAAACGCCTTCTCTGCGAACTCCCAGTCGGAGATGTTGCCGCCGCCACCCGCGACAGCCACCGCGCCAATGACCTCGCCGTTGTAGAGGACGCAATAGCCGCCGGGCAGCGTCGAGAGCATGCGGTCGTTCCAATCATGCGGGCCCTTCTGCCCCTTCGCCTCGCCTTCCTGGTGCATGTCGATGACCAGGGAAGTGTCGCGCTCGAACTGGGATGCCGAGTAGGCCTTGCGGTGGGCGGCCCCCATTACCCGGTTCGCGAGGCCCGTCATCTTCGCTGCAGCAACCAGCTGTCCGTACTTGTTGACTACCACCACGGCCACGCCGCGATGGTTGTTCTCTTTGGCGAAGTTGACCACGCCGTTGACGACGTTCATCGCCTCTTCCAGTGTCAGGATATGTTGCTTGCGCATCGACTCTCCTCCAGGTCTCAGTGCTCACCCATGCCGGGCCGGTGATGATAGCCATCGCCGAGCGCCGCAAAACCGATCTTGATGAAGTTCCAGTCTGAGAACTCACCGCCCGTGCCGCCCGCGACGGAGACGGCGCCGAGGATGTTCTCCTCCTCATCGACGACGAGGTAACCGCCGGGTAACGTGGAAAGCATCGAGTCGTTCCAGTCATGGGGACCCTTGCGGCCCTCCGCCTCAGACGCGGCGTGTAGGTCGATGATTGCGGACGTGTCGCGCTCGAACTTGGCAGCCGAGTAAGCCTTGCGATGGGCTGCTTTGTAAAAGCGTGGCGAGCGTCCGTCCATCTTCGCGGAGGCGATAATTTCGCCATGCGGGTTAACAATGACAGTCGCGATACCGATGTGGTTGGACTTTTTGGCGTGATCGATGACGGCATTGATCACGCGCATGGCCTCTTCGAGCGTCAGGGTTTTCCGTTTCAGCATGAGATTGCCTATCTAGGAAACAGAACTGCGGGGGATGGCCGGGCCTGCTGAGGAGCTGCAACTCCAGCCGCGCATTCGACCGGAGCAGATTCTACATCATCCGGTCAAAGTTAAGTAGAGGGTTTTTTAACTGCTCAGAGAAGGGCTTATCTGTGCGGCCTGAGCTCCACCTGGCGGGCCCGCGCCGGCGAAGACTCTGGCTCTCATCCAGCGCCCGGAGAGGAAGTACGGGACGTGGCAGAGAGGCCGGATGATCGAGGCGATCGCGACAGCCCAGGGGATTCCATACTGGTCCATGCCCAGAGACTGCGAGAGGACGTAAGCCAGCGGCAGCTCCACCACCCAGAGTGCGAACAGGGTGACCAGCATTGGATAGACGGTGGCGCCCGCGGTCATGAACGACTGGTTGAAGACGTTGCCCGGCCCCAGCGCCAGGTTGCCCAGACACTGGATCCGCACCCAGGTCGAGGCGATGGCCAGCAACTCCGGGTCCCGGGTGAAGAGCGTGAGGAACGCTTCCGGGAAGATGAACAGGAGGAGAGTTAGCACTGACTTGATCGACATAACGAATCCCAGCGCCCAGAGAATGGTCTCCTTGGCCCGCGCCAGGTTGCCGGCGCCCAGGTTCTGACCGACGATGACGCCGCTGGCCTGGCCGAAACCCTGGCTGCCGAGGTTGGCAAACATCTCGACGCGACGGGAGATGGTGAAGGCCGCGAGGGCGTTGTCTCCGAAGGGAGTCACGAGGCCGACGAGCAGAAGCTGCGCCACCGAGCGCTCAGCCCCATTGATGGCCGCGGGACCGCCAATCCGCAGGATCTGCCAGATCAACTTCCGGTCTATGCAGTACTCGGAGAGCTTGAGGTGGAGACTGCTGCGGCCGGTGAAGAGGGCGCGAGTCACCATGGCGAGGGCCAGCGTGTTGCCAATCGCGGCGGCAACCGCGGCTCCGGCGATGCCAAGCTCCGGCATGCCTCCGAGTCCAAAGACCAGGAGCGGACTGAGCAGCCCATGGCTGACACGCGAAACTATATGCGCCCGCATCGGTGTAATGGGGTCGCCCGACGCCATCAGGGCGTGGGCGAAGAGCTGCTGGAAGCCCATGATCCCCTGGCCTGCGAACTGCACCCGCATATAAGGCGCCGCCTCGCCGATGACCGCCTCAGAGACGCCGAGGAGACGCAGCAGCGGGACGGTAAGAAGGATGCCGATGCCGGAGACCAGAAGCGCGAAGCCAGCCGTGACCGTCGCTGCCTGAAACACGGAAAGCTGCGCCAGGGCAACGTTGCCCATGCCGATGGCGCGCGAGACCATCGCCCGCTGGGCCGTGTCGATACCCTGACGGGCTGACCAGGCCATCTGGGTGTACTGCTGCGCTACGCCAATACCGGCGATGTGGGGCGTGCCGAGGAAGCCGGCCCAGACCAGGTCCAGGATCTGGTCAACTATCCTCAGGACGCCTTCGACGCCCTGAGGCCAGGCCATACCCCAGAGGTTTTTCGGGATGCTGCCGGTGGTCAGGTCCCGTCCCTGCCAGCGTCCGCCACCTGGGCCTCCGGGACGGCCGCCAGATCCGGCGCCAGGTCTCCGGCCACCGCCAGTGCGGCCACCGTTGCCACCACTTTGAGCCAGAAGCGCCACTGCGTCGGCAGGAGCAGGGGTTTCTTCAGGAATCGAGGCCTTCGAAGCAGGCGCTGTCTCAACCGAGGCGCCATTGCTTGAACGGCTTTCGTTCAAGGCGCCTCCACTGCGGCTGGGACTACCTGTGCTGTCGGTCTCGTCGGTCACTAGCGCTCGCAGGAGCTAGACAACGGGCAATAGATGAGCTTCCGGTCAATCCCGGCAGTTCCAGTTAACGTTAGGTGCTTAGACACTTTGTGTCAATTGGGGATATTGGGATTTCCAGGTTTCAGGGACCGGCTGTGGCCGGTTGTGGCTGTGCCGGTCCCTGATGCTGATCGCTGAAGACCTTGACGCGCAACCAGCGGCCGGAGAAGAAGTAAGGGACGTAGAACAGGAGCCGGCAGGAAGTGCCGATGCTTATGCCCAGAGCGATGCCGTATTGACCCAACCCCAGCTCATTCGAAAAGAGGTAGGACAGGGGCAGTTCTATGCACCAGACCGTGATCAGGGTCACGGCGGCAGGGAACAAGGTAGCGCCGGCCGTCATGAAGGACTGCATCGCCACCTGGCTGACGCCCATTGCTAGGTAAGCCAGGATCTGGATTCGCAGCCATTTGGAACTGATATCGAGCAGCTCGTCATCGCGCGTGAACAGCGAGAGGAAGAGCTCTGGGAACAGGAAGAGGAACGCACAGAAGACTGATTTGATCATCAGTACGTAGGCCGTGCCCCAGATGACCGTCTCACGCGCCCGCTCCGGCCGCCCGGCGCCAAGGCTCTGGCCGACGATGATGCCGCTGGCCATGCCGAGGCCGGCGCTGCCGAGGTTGGAGAACATCTCGACGCGGCGGGTCACGGTGTAGGCGGCCAGGGCGTTATCGCCGAAGGGCGTCACCAGGCGTACGAGGATCAGCTGCGCCATAGAGCGCTCCATGCCGTTAACGGCAGCAGGCGTGCCGATCTTGATCAGCTGCCAGAGGATCGAGGGGTCAAAGCGGTAGTCGCTTAGTCGGAGGTGGAGCCGTGACCGCCCCAGAAGGAGGGCGCGCAGGTTGATCAGGCTGCCGCAAGAGTTGGCGACCATGCTGCCGACGGCGGCGCCCTGCAGACCCATCTCTGGCAGACCCAACGGCCCAAAGATGAAAATGGGACTGAGGCCCATATGGAGGACGCGAGAGAACATCGTTGCCTTCATTGGCGTCAGCGTGTCGCCGGAAGCGGACAGTGCCTGACCCCAGAGCATCTGGAAACCGAAGCCAAACTGCCCCAGCCACTGGAGGCGCATGTAGGGAGCGGCTTTATCGATGACGCTCTCTGAGACGCCGAAGCCGCGCAGCATCGTCTCCGTGAAGATGAAGCCGAAGACGCCGACGATGAGGAAATACACGCCGCTGAGGGTCGTAGCCTGCCAGACGATGTGGTTGGCGAGAGGTATATCGCCCATGCCGACGGCGCGCGAGACCATCGCCCGCTGAGCAGTATCGATGCCGTTGCGGAAGGTCCAGGCCATCTGGGTGAACTGCTGCGAAACGCCAATGCCGGCGAGGTGGCCGGTACCCAGGAAGCCGGCCCAGATCAAGTCTGCAACCTGATCGACGACACGCATGGAGCCTTCGACGCTCTGGGGCCAGGCGAGATGGAAGAGGTTCTTGGGGATGCTGCCGGAGGTCAGGTCACGGGTAGCGTACTCGGACCGGCGATTGCCGCCCTGCTGAGGTTGCTCGCCTTGCCCCGGCTCCTGCATGACCGCCTCCCGCCGACGCTAACGCTTACGTCACCTTCCGGGTTGCGGCGATCGTATCATCGCGGTCAAGCAACGCCGTAGGCAGGAGACGAGGAGACGGCGTATTTCCGTGGCAGTTGGGAGACGCTAAGCGCTGCGCTGTTTGAGCTTAAAGAAGAGCCAGACGATCACGGTTGAGCCCAGGCAGATGCCACCGATAATCAGGGCCACCATCGGAGTGGTTTCCGAGAGGGCATCGAAGTATTCACGCTCGCTATTTAGCAGGACGTGCCAGAAGAGCAGCGCCACCGTGCCCATCGTCAAGGCCCAGATCAGCTTGTTCCAGCGATAGACCTTCTCGCCGTCCATGAAGCTCAGGGGCAGCATGTTGAAGAAGAGTCCTTCCAGCCCGCCGATGAAGACCGCCACCGTCACACCTTCGAGGAAGGCGACCAGGAAGGAGCTGTTGCCGCCGTCAATGGCATCGCGTATCGGGATCAAGGCCAGCCAGCAGGCAACGCTGAGGCAGAGGAGTAGCAGGCTGGGTATCCAGACCGAACGCCCTTCCTGCGCCGCCGTCAGATTATGCGGGCGCAGGTAGACTGCCAGGGCTACGAAGCCGTAGATCACGCCGGGCTCGAAGCTGGAGACACGAGAGATCATCACTGAGATCGCGGCGATGACGATCGCCAGCGGGAAGATTCGCACGGCGGCGTTCTCACCATAGACCTGGTTGGCGATGAATACCTCGACGCCGTCCGTGAGATAAGTGATCGCCCCGGCGGCCAGCAACAGACTCGCGACGACGATGACGCTCTTCTCGTTGAAGCCGAAGCCCGGCTCCAGGAAGCCGTAAACACCGGCGGTTAACCCCAACACGATCAGCGGCCAACCCAGCGTCTTGATAAATCCGAAGTTATCGGCAAGCCCCTGCACGCCGCCCTTGATAGCCGCGAACGGCGCCAGCAGGCCCGCCAGAGCCGCCTCAATCGAGTCCTGGTTGTCGTTGATTGTCTGGTTGAAGACGACGGCGGTCGCGAAGACCAGCATCATCGTGAAGCCGGCCAGGCCCAGGTTGGTCAGGATGACGTCTATATCGCCCGAGACCTGGTTAGGTGAGGGCACGATGCGGAATATCTCTGGCCGGTCGAGGGTCCCCAGAACGTCGCTGGCCGGCAGCGTCGGTGACGGCGGCGGTGGCGAGGTCGGGGATGGAGGTGCCGGCCCGGACGTGCTCGTTGGAGCGGGAGCGCTGGTAGGCGAAGCCGGCGCCGTTGTTGGTTGCGGCTGCGAGGTCGCGGTGACCTGCGGTCCGGGCGTAGAGGTCTGGGCGCCGAGGATCAGCGGCAACGATGTGGGCGGCACCTCAGTCGGCGGGATGGGCGTCGGCGGCACCGGCGTGTTGGTTGCCAGGGCAATCAGTGTCGGCGTCGGCTCGGGAGTGCTGGTCGGCGCCGGCGTTACGATTAGCTGTTCGTCGGCCTCATCTGCCTGCTCGTCGTTCTCGTCGGCGCTCTCATCTTCGTCATTAGGCGTAGGAGTGTTGGTTGAATCCGGCACCTCGGTCGGCGGCGGCTCCGTTACCAGGAACTCGATCTGAGAGGACTCGATTTCGCCGGCGAATCCTTCGAACATGCCGTAAGTCCAAAAAGTGCCCTCACCGGAGACGGAGTAACAGGCAGCGATTGGGTAGGAGCCTGGAGTGGCGTCCAGCGGGACCGCCGCGTTGATCAGTACCGGCGGTGGCGGTTCGAAGATTGTGCTTTCCGAACCATCATCGAATTCCGTAAAGCCAACGCGGTTATGAGGATCGTCGTCAAAATTCCAGTCCCAAATCGCTTCCACGACCTGGAGCGCTTGTGTGCCGGCCTGGCCCTCGGCAGCATATCCGCCCTGGAATCCGAAGATCACAATGATGCTAAAGAGGGTGCCCGGCGGACCTGAAGTCGCTGAACCTTCGGCGAATGTCACGGTTAGACTGTCATCGAGGAAAGCGCCGGTGCAGCTAGCTGGCTCGGCCGAGGTGCGCTGGGGATTAAATCCGCCTTCCAGGAGGATCAAAGGCAGAGCCAAAACGATAACCAGCGCCGCAATGCGCAGTAGCTGACCGGAGAGAAGCCGGGCCAGGCCCAAAGAGCCCTCCTCATGGCTGTACGGGCAAGGGTCAATGAAATGCGCAAGTTATGAAACCCGCGCCTGGGTGGATGAAGATTACACGGACAGCGCGTCTGACAAAAGATGCTTGGGCCTTACAAAACAAGAATGGCCGATGTTTGGATGGGGATTAAGGGTAATGGTTAAGCCGCCCGGCTACCGCCGGACCGATCCTGCGCCTTCTGCTGCTTCTCCGCATACATGCGCTGGTCTGCCAGGTGGAGGAGTTGGCTGGATATCTTCGACTCCGCCGGATAGAAGGCGAAGCCGGCGCTGAAGCCACCTCTCGAGGCCGGCCCTTCCGGCAGCGGCGCCCCGTTAAGCCGCCAATCGACGAGGGCGATATAGGCCTGTACCTGCACTTCATTAGCGCCCGGTAGCGCCACGATGAACTCATCGCCCCCGAAGCGGCCGACGATGGCGCCTTCCAAGCACAGGGCGCCGGCAATGCGGCGCAGTAGGACATCACCCGCGGAGTGGCCCTCGGTGTCGTTGACCAGCTTTAGACTATCAACGTCAACGACGCCGATCGCGCCGGCGTCATCGGTAAGGCTGGGCAATGCCAGGAGCTGCTCGATCTCGGCCATGACGGCTCGCCGGTTGAGTACACCCGTAAGGGTGTCATGGTTCGCCAGCTTCTGCTCCTGCATTAGGCGGTCTGAGAGATACTCCGCCTTCGCCTCAAGCCGCGTATTGAGTAGCGCCAGGCGCCGGCCCATCTCTAGCGAGTCGAGGAAATTCATCGCCTGCCGCGCCACCACCAGGACCGCGTAGGCGATAACGAAGATGCAGGTCGGCAAGCCTTCGGCCGTGCCGATTGATCCACGCATATCGCTCAGGAGCAGCCAGGCAAGGATGAACGGCAGCAAAACGATGGGCGCAAGTTGGCGGACTCCAGGCGCTGAGACCGGCGAATTCGCCTCCAAATACTCGGGCTGCAACCGGTTGTGAAGGAGGGCGGCATAACCGAAGAGCGCCATACCCAGCACCCAGCCTGCATCGACCAGCGAGCCGGCAGCGTAGGCGTCCTTCATCGTCAGGTAGGCGAAAAGTGAGTCCGCGATCACAAAGGCTGCAACCCCGGCCGCGAGGACAACCAGCACGACATTGCCGGTCCCTTGCTTCAAACGCGGCAGTCCCACGGCGAGAGAAAAGAGCAGCACGAGATCTCCGAGAGGATAGAGACTGCTGAGCACTTTCTCCATGCTGGACAGTTCGCTTGTTGTGAATGTCTCCCGTACGACGATGTGCCAGCTCAACGCTCCCGCCGCCGCCACGATTGCCATAGCATCGAGGCCGGCGGCGGACCTGCGCCTTGCGCTCGCGTGGCGCAGTGAGCGCGAGGATGCCTGCAAAAAGCAACGGCACGGCTATGAGATAGCCCAGATCGGCCAGTGAAGGGAACGGCTCCTGTTCGAGGACAACTTCGTAGTAGGTCCAGACCGCATCACCCAGGCCCCAGACGAAGCAACCGGCCCCGATCAGGAGCCATGCTTGCCGCGCAGCACCAAGACTACGGCGGGAGACGATGATCGAGATAACACCGGCAGCCAGCGGCGCCAGTGTCCCGATCACATCGGCGATTGCTACAAAGGTTGCGTCATCAAAGGGCCGTGCCAGAAGGAGTGCGATAAAGCCCAGCACATAGATTAAAGGCAGGGCATCCTGCCGGATGGACAGACGTAGGGGCGAAAGCGTAACCAACAGATCCTCAAGAGAATCATCGTCACACGGGCGCTAGCGCTGTAGGTCTCAGGAGCGTTGGGCGGTCACGGCTTCGGCAGCCTCGCGCTCTTTCGAAGCAGGCTCCTGGCCATCGGGTTGCGGCATCAGCAGCGCCGTCTGGTCGATGTCCGCTTCCGGGTTGGGGATAACTACGCCGCCGCGCTTGATTTCATAGTTGAAGAGCTGCGGCATCTTCCAGGCGATAAGTGCAGCCACCAGCACGGCGCCGATGCCGCCGCTGACGACTGCGAAGACGGGACCGGCCACCGCAGCGACAAAGCCGGCCCGCATGCCGCCGATCTGCCCCGACGCGCCGACGAATACCTGGTTCACGGAGCTAACGCGTCCGCGCAGCTCATCCGGGGTGGCCATCTGGATCGTGGTCTGGCGCATGACGACGCTGACCTGGTCGGCCGCGCCAATGAGGCCGTAGAGCAGGATCGAGAGCACGTAGAAAGTCGACGCGCCGAAGGCCACGGTGAGGAGGCCATAAACGACAACGCTGTAGATCAGCACGCGGCCGGTGCTGACCACCGGTTGGCGCATGACCATGATCGCCGCCATTGAGAAGGCGCCGATCTGCATTGAGGAGGACAACACGCCGAACCCGGTGGGCCCGACGTGGAGGACGTCCGCTGCGTAGACCGGTAGTAATGCCTGAGCGCCGCCGAAGATCACGGCAAACATGTCCAGCGCCATTGCCCCCAGCAGGACCTGCCGCTTCATCACGAAGGCAACACCCTCTTTGATTGCCGCCACGCTCACGCGCTGACGCGGCCCCGAGGAAGGTGCGTAGCGCAGCAGCAGCAAGGGCACCAGCGCGATTACCACGCTGGCGCAGAAGACCATGTAGCCTGCACCGGCGCCCGCGACCGCAATCACAAGCCCGGCGATGGTAGGTCCAACGACCATCGCCAGCTTCTGCATAGTGTTGCTGACTGTGACCGCGTTCTCGAACGTCTCCGCCCGCACGATAGCCGGCAGCAGGGCGATACGTGCTGGCCCCTCGAAGGCCATCGCGATGCCCATAAAGACCGAGAGACCGAGGATCAACCCCAGGCTTACCCAATCGCCCAGCGTAGCCACGGCCAGGATTACGCCGCAGCTAAAGGGGATGATCTTGGCGACGATCATGACCACACGGCGGTCGTAGGCATCGGCGACGGCGCCACCGATCAGGCTGGTCGCGAGGGAGGGGAAGAAGCGCACCAGGCCGAGCAGCCCCAGGCTGAAAGCAGAGCCCGTGATGTCGTAGACCTGCCACATGAGCACGGTCTGAAACATCGCCTGGCCAATCGTGGCGCCGACGCGGTTGAGGCTATAGAGGATAAACGGCCACTGACGCAGGGCTGCTAGCGGATCGTGTTCCGCGGGCTGTTGGGGAGGTTCGTTCAAGGATCCCTCGTCTGACTCTGCAAGCTTCCACGGCTGCTCGCAGTGAAGAGTAGCTTACCAGAACCCTTACGTTCACGTCATTGCGTTCGCTCGCGTGTGTCGGCCTTGAAACGATCCGGCATCCCTTGTATTGAGGCCGTAACGAAAAGGCCGGATACTGGGGGCATGGCAATCATCCTGCGTCTGCTGGCCCTGGTTATCTTGTGGGGTTTCAGCCGGTGGCGGCCGGCCGCTTCTGCCGGCGTTCTGTTGGGCGTTGATCGGCTCTCCTGGTCTCGCAAGGCGCAGCTGGTTTGGCGGCTTGTCCAGGACAACCGGGTGCCGTTACTGCTCCGCGGTGTCATCCTGCTGCCGGCGCTGTATATTGCGTCGCCAATCGACCTGCTGCCGGACTTCGTGCCGTTCGTGGGGCGCATGGACGATGCTGCCGTCTTCTCAATCGCTATGGATTTGCTAATCCGGTTCACCCCGGTCGAGATCGCCTCGGAGCACCTGGACGCGGTGTTGTCTGGCGGAAGGCAGAGGCCGGGTGCGAGAGAGCGCCCTGGTGCCATGGGTTCAGCCGGTGCCTGAACCGGCTCACGGACGCCGACATCGCCGACAGCCTCAGCGCGGCGGCAGCCGCATCCAGAAGGCCGCTACCGGCCGCGTCGACCCCGAGCGCTGGATCCCCAGGGCTCGGCGGAGCAGCGGCAGCGCTGGTTCCACACCGGCTACGAGAGCGGCGACCTCAACGCCTGTGACACCTTCGCGGGCGGGCTATAGCGCGTCTATTCGATTCGCTGCTGTTAGAGGACTTTCGATTTGCCCTTGAGGTAGTCGAAGAAGATATAGCGCCCGAGGCGGCCGGGCGTGGTCAGGAAAACGCGGCCTTTGTTGATCTCGGTCATCAGCTTGGCGAAGGCCACAAGCTCCGGGTCGCCTGCCATGAGGAACGTGTTCATGGTGATGCCGTCCAGGGTGCAGCGCTTGACTTCCTTTAGGGTCTCTTCCATAGCCTCCGGCGAGTAGCGCGGCCACTCGTAGGGTGACCAGCCACGCACGACCTGGCCATCGCTGGCGGTGTACATCGTCGGCTGGCCGTCCGTGATCAGGATGATCTGGCGATTAGAGGAAGAGCGGCGCTTGTTGAGCAGGTTGCGGGCGCGGTGCAGCGCCTCCTGGATGTTAGTGCCGCGCGGGTTCATCGACCAGTCCGATTGCAGCAGGCGACCGGCTTTGAGCTCGACGGCGAAGTAAGAAAAGACGACCAGCTCCAGGTAGTCGCGCGGGAAGCGGCTGCGCATCAGAGTATCGAGAGCCAGCGCGACGCGCTTGGCCTCGGCGAAGGCCCCGGAGCGGATCATCGACATGCTCATGTCGAGGACGATGACCGTCGAGGCGCTGACCAGGGACTCGGTGCGGTAGACTTCGATGTCCTTGACGTCGATCTTGACGGGTGTGCCGGGGCCGGAGCGGAAGATCGCGTTCGATACCGTCTTGCCGATATCCATGAGAAACGGGTCGCCGAACTCCCATTGCTTGGTCTCCATCAGCTGCTCGCTGCCCTGACCGCGGAGGCGGGTGTCGTGCTGGCCGGTGCGGTCGCTGCGTAGCTCGTCGAAGATTTCTTTGAGAGCGCGCTCGCCGAGTAGCCGGATTGCCTTCGGTGTTAGCTCCAAGTTGCGGCCACCCTGACGGATCAGCCCTGCCTCTTCGAGGGTGCGTGTTAGACGCCGCACCTCCTCCAGCATGGCCGCCGCCTCGGGGCCAAGCAGGCGCTCCGCGAGGTCTGGGTCGATGTGGCCGGCGTCCAGCTCGCGCATCGCTTCCTGGAACTGGCGCTCGAGCTCGTCGAAGTCGCCCAAACGGCCGAAGAGGTCCATCGCCTCGTCCAGTCCCAGGGGCGTATCGCCGGCGAAGGGAAACTGGCGCCCCAGTGGCTCGCCGGTAATCGCCTCGATCAGGCCGGCCATCTGGGCCAGGTCCCAGGCCAGCCTGTCGTCACGCAGGAGCTGCTCCATCATCTGCTGTAACTCGCTGCGCTGGTCATCGGACAGGCTCTTCATCAGCGAAGCCATCTGGGCGGCCTGGCGCTGCATATATTCGACCAGGTCGTCGATGTCCTCGATCTCGGGCGGGAACATGTGGCCGAAGCGGTCCATGAAGTCGCGGAAGTCCCGGTCCGTGTCCTGACCACTCAGGTGCTTGCTGAGCAGCTTGTTCAGCTCCTTGATCATCTCGCGGACGGGCGCCAGGTCTTCCGGCGTCAGGTTCTGGATGCCCTGCTTCATGCCCTCGAAGTAGTTGCCGAGCATCTTCTGGCGCAGGTCATTGACCAGCTCATCGAAGTTGGAGCGCGCCGTCTCGTCCATGAACTCGTAGTCGAGGAGCTGCTGGAACATGCCGCCCATGTCCGGTGGCAGGTTATCGAGGGCCTGGCGCTTGCGGTCGGCGACCTGCTTTAGAAGATCACGTATCTCCTGGGGTGCGTCGGACTGGCCGGCGTCCTGGACGCGCTTCTCGATGCCTTGACGCTCCTGCTCGACTACGCCCTTTAGCTTCTCGCGGATATCGTCCATGGAGGCGTCGAGGTTGTAGTGAGTGAGCTGGTCGCGCCGGCGGGAGCGTAGCTGCTCCAGGAGGTCGCGAAGGCCTTGAAGACGCTCGCCATCAGGCCGGCGAGCGCCGCGCGTCATCAGACGTTCGAGGGCGCTGCGCAGGTCTCCGTCCTGGAACAGATCATCGGCCAGGAGGTCCAGGAGCTCGCTAGGGTCGAGCGGATTAATCTCCTGGGTGCCGTCCCAGCCGGAGTAGGAGTAACGCACGGCCTAGGGCGCCATCCTGAGGGTATCGCGGTGGGTGATGTAGTTCATGGCTAAGAGGCCGATGCGCGGCTACAGGCCGTCTGCGGCTCACTGTTTCTAGCGTCGCATGACGCGCCGTGATTGTACATGCATCAGCCGGAAATAGCTTGACCGCAGTGCTGATTTCTTGCACCGTTCGCTTAAGAAACAGCCCACGGATGCCGCAGCGCCTCCCCAGCGCAACCAAGGAATTTGATGCCGAAGGTACTGATCGTAGCGCTGGACGCCCTTGAATCGACGCTGTTCCGAGAACTCCTGGCCGAAAACCGGCTGCCTAACCTGGCGCGCTTCTGCAGTGAGTCACAATCGCTGGACGTAACGTCGGACGGCGACGTGATCACGGGCGGCATCTGGCCGACCTTCGCAAGCGGTCTCAGCCCCGGCGAGCATGGCCTCTACTTCTGGACCCAGTGGTACGCCGAGGAGATGCGGCACCTGCGCAACAAGGCGATCAGCGACACGATGAGCCCGTTCTGGCAGGCGCTGATCCCGGCCGGCCAGACCGCGACGATCATTGACATGCCCTACGTACCGCCGGTGCAGGCGCCCGGCTTCCGGACCTGCATCTCCTGGGGCCTGCACGACGAAGTCATACCGATCTCATACCCGGATAGCTTCCGCGGCTGGATCGATAAGACTTACGGGAGGCACCCCCTCAGCTTCGACACCGTGGAGCCGCAAACACCACGCGACAAGCTGGCGATGGTGAAGAGCATGCGCCGTGGCATCCAGATGCGCGGCAAGCTTCTGGAAGGGCTGGCGTCCCGACAGGACTGGAACTTGTTGGTCAGCACCCTGAGCGAGATTCACATGAGCGGCCACTATCTGACGGCGCCGGAGGACATCACGCCCTCCATGACCAATGTTGACGCGATGGCGGCCATTTTGGGGGAGCTCGATGCGGCCTGGCCACGGATACTCCAGGCGGCAGGGCGGGACTGCCACGTAATGCTGCTGGCGCTGCACGGCATGATCGAGCAGCGGGAGTACGAACCCTTCGGACCGCAGCTTCTGGCGCTGTTCGAGGGTCGCGCGCCTCAAGACTGGTACGCGCGTCCTGACCTGGTGCGCCGCATCCGCGAGCTGATGCCGGACTGGCTCCACCGGGCGATCTGGCGGCTGCTGCCGCACAGCTTCCGGGCAGCGCGCCAGAACACGATCGGGTCGGCAGATTTTGATTTCGAGAGAGACCGGCTATTCACAGTTGTGCACGAGACGCATCCGGCCGTGCGAGTGAATCTCGCCGGCCGTGAGGCTTCGGGCCTGGTCCAGCCGGAGGAAGCCGATGCCATGCTCGACGCCCTGGAGGAGTTCATCTGCCAGTTCACCACCCACGACGGACAGCAGGTCTTCACCCGGCTCTGGCGCGTGGAGAAGGAGCAGCCGGGGCCAATGTCCCACCGGCTACCGGACGCCATGATGGTGGCGAACCCAGAGGTCAAAGGCGCACCTCAGCTGCGGGCGCCGGACGGCACCGTGATCACTTCGGGGCGGCGTGAGGCGCGGAATGGCGTCCACGTTGGCCGTGGGTTCTGCTATCTGCGCCCTGCTGGCAGTGCATCCGCGACAAGACTTACGGTCGATAACCGCGATTTTGCCCCCAGCGTGCTGGAGCTGCTGGACGTGCCCTTCGACCGCAACTTCGGCGGCCGGAGCTTCGTCAGCTAGCCCCGGCTCCAGTGCAGGCGCTGTGCAAGGATATCGGCGGGCCAGGGCTCGTCGGCGCCGGCCTCGTAGAGAAAGTGGCCCAGCAGGACGGCCAGCTTGTCGAGCAAGGTCGCAGACGCGAGATCGAGACGATTTGGGCTAGCCCTGAGCCGCCCGGCGAGTAGACCGCCAGCCGTCAGGATCAGGGAGAGTCCACCACTGAGGGCAAGCCGGCTCCCGGGAGCTTTCGCAAGCGTGGACGCGAGACCAGCGATCTCCCGCGGGTGGCCACTATGCCAGCGCAGGTCTGGCATCTGACGCACCAATCGTTGCGCCCCCCAGCCATGGCTGACCTGCTTGGCCAGGAAGAGACACAGGCCGGCATCGTGCTCGCGCACCACCCGCAGAGCCGGCCAGAAGGCTACACGATGCCCCATCTGCTCCGCCACCAGCCCAAACTCGGTGTCGCCTACGCGCCGCCAGCGGTCGTTGAAGCGCATCCGGTCAAAGACAGAGCGGCGCACCGCGAGGTTGCGGGTGTCGCACTCCACCGGCATGCCGGGCGCCTGGCCCCGGAAGCGTGAGTCGTAGCGGGACTGGATGAAGCGGTCCAGGGATGAACGCCCCATGCTGCCGGAATAGCCCTGGAGAATATCCGTGGCATCGTTTGCCGCGAAGCCATTGATCGCCTGCGTAAGCCAGTCTGGCGCAACTATGCAGGCAGCGTCGGTGAATAAGACGATGGCGCCGGTGGCGCGCTCCAGGCCCCGGTTACGGGCAGCGAAGGGCCCGATAATCGGCTCGGTCAGGACTTCAACGGACGGCGGAAGGCCGGCGAGCACGGGGGCCAGCTCCGGGCCGGAGCCGTTATTGACGACGATGACCTGGGTCTTGCCCTTGTCGAGATTGGCTGCGGCGGCGCAAACGGATGCGACGCAGCGGCTGATACGCGCGTCGTCCCGCACCGGGATGATCACGGATAGCTGCATCTTCGCCCTTCACTGCTCACGCTGCCCGATTATCGGCTATCGAGTGCGAATGGTCTGCTTCGTCACCCGAAATCAGCCATCGTAACAGGCGACAAGAGCATAGAAGTCGCCACAGCGGTTGAAAGGAGGCAGGCCTCCTATCAGATCATCTAGCCGCATGAGCGTGCGGGTCAGCCCGGGATGGCGCTGGCTGAAGCCGTGGAAGAAAGACGGTGGGCAGAAGAGACAGAACGAACGCAGCCTGGTGATCCGGAAGTCCCGGCCCAACGCCCGCCGGACGCGACCGGGACTGTGGTACCAGACCGGCACTCGCGCGCCCTCGACATTAGCGATGACGCCGCCGCGACGTAGCCGGCGGAGGGCCGTGTCGCGATGGCCGCGCAGGAGCTGCGCCAGCTCCCAGGGACAGACCGGCGGCATTATCACCCAGACGATGGCGCCACCCGGCCTCAGGACGGAGCGCAGGCCGCTCGCGACACGCTCCAGGTCTTCGGTGCAGTTGAGCCCGCCGAGGTCGGAAAAGACGAGGTCGTAGGGGCCGCCGCTGACGCTGCCGAGCTCGGCGAACGAGAGCGCTTCGTAGCTGAGACGGTCGCCGGCCTCGGGTGAGGCTACTTTGGCCGCCAATGCCGCCAGCATCCCGGGAGCAATATCCGTCGCGTGGACGCGATAGCCTTTCGCGGCGAAGTAGAGAGCATCGAGGCCGGAGCCGGCGTTGATTTCGAGTATCGAGCCGGGCGGCGAAAGCTCGTTCTCTACCAGCGCCCGGATCCTGCCGCGCATCCAGCGCACCACGGGATGAGTAACGGCGAGAGCGTCGTACTCGTCTGCTTTGGCGGAGAAGCCCCTGCCCACCTCGGCCAGATCGGGCTGCCCGGATGACTCAGGCATGTCAGCTAGCCCTTGGGCCGGGGAGGAGCGCTCTCCTGCCCGGACGGCGTTGCCGCTTCGACACGCGTCAGCTCTATCGGCAGGGCGGCGGAGTCTGCATGGCCGCGACGGCGCAGCACTTGAAGCTGCGCGCGTTGCAGCGGTAGCAAAGCCGCATCGCGGACGAGGCCGAGGGCCGGCCGCGCCTGACCTCGGCGTAGAAGACGTGAGACGGCGGCGGCGACGCTGCTGTTCCGGCGAGCCTTCTGGAGCCGGAACTCGGTGTGGAGGCGAGAATGGAGGTGGTGATAGAAGGAGGTGGGGAAGGGACCGTCGTAGAGCATCGCCATGTCTTCCGAATCCACCCAGTTGTGGCGGCCGGGCATCTGGTCGCGGACGCGCTCGAAGAAGGGCGTACCGGGCAGAGGGTAGGAGACCGACATGCCCACGTCGTCCGGATCGCAGTCGCGCACGAGCTGCAGCGTCGCCTCGATGTCCTCCCAGGTCTCGCCGGGATAGCCGAACTGGAGGAAGAAGGCAACGCCGATGCCGGCCTCCTTCAGGCGGCGGACCGAGGCGTGGATTTGCTCGACGGTTGTGCCCTTCTCCATCGCGTCCAAGACGGACTGGGAACCGGACTCGGCGCCGATCCAGACCATCTCACAGCCCGCGCGCCGCAGAGCTTCGACCTCGCCGGGGCGCTGAAGGAGGTCGGCGCGGCTAAGACACTTGAATGGTGTTTGCAGGTCCTCAGCTTCGAGGCGCTCGGCCAGCTCCGTCAGCCAGCCAGGCTTAATGCCGAGGATATCGTCCATGAACCAGAGATGCTCGGCGCCGAGCTCGCGCAACCTCCGTATCTCTTCGACGATGCTCTCGGGACTGCGGACGTTGTAGCGCTGGCCCCAGATCGGCTTGGCGCACCAGTTGCAATGGAAGGGGCAGCCGCGTGAGGTCACGAGATTCAACGAGAAGCGCCCCCGCGGCTGCCAGGCCTCCCTGTAGCGATCCAGGTCGATGAGGTCATGGGCGGGCGCAGGGAGGGCGTCAAGGTCACGGATCACAGCGCGTCTGCTCGTCGAGCGCACCTCCCCGGATTCGTCGCGGAACATCAGGCCCTCGACCTCTTCTGCGCCACCTCCACGCTCCAGGGCCTCGATAAGCTCGCAGACCGCCTCTTCGCCTTCGCCGATCACAGCGTAGTCGGCGCCGTGATGCAGATAATCCGCGCCGTTGTCGGTCACGTCGGCGCCGGCCACGATCACCGTACAGCCCTGCGCCTTCGCGGCGGCAATCATGCTAAAGGCCGCCTCGCGCATGCGCAGGAGACACATCTTGGAGAGGTAGTTGAAGTTGTCTTCGAAGAGCACCGCTACCGATGGTTGCTGGCGGTGTAGCAGGTCATGCCACTCGTCAGCAGAAGCAGCCAACATCGCGTCAAAGACGGCGACGTCGTGGCCGCGCTCGCGTAGCAAGGCAGCGGCGTAGAGGGTGCCGAGCGGCGGATAGGGCTGACGTGCCCGCCAGAGCTTGGGGTCGAAACGGAGAAAGTAGGAGTGGCCAACGAGGATGCGGCTCATGGCTGGCTTCCAGACAATTTGCTCAGACGCTTGGCCACGGCTTCCTGGGTGCGGCGGCGATAGCCATCAAAGTGGCCCTTGCACATCGTCTCATCGAAGACGGCCTCTTCGTTGCCGCCTGCCTGACCACGCAGCTCCGCTGCCTTGCCGCGCAGCAGCCAGGATTCGGCGAACGACCCCAGCGAGGTGCGTAGGCCGACCTCGGCCAGACGCCGGAATAGCGACCGGCCGCGGTTAAGACTGAGGGTTGGTTGAGCTGGCTCAGCGTTGGGCAGGAAATCGCGCCACCAGACGTTGGCTGCCAGCATGCGGTCGTAGACAGCCCGGCCGGCCAGAGGGATCATCTGCAGCAACTCCCGCGCCGTGTAGAGATCGCGTTGAGGCAGGGCCAGGACGGACTCGGCGAGGAAGTAGTTGGGGCAGAGCGTAACTCCGCGTAGGCCGGCCAGCCGGACGATGAGCATCGTCATGGCGCGGGTGAGCCAGACCCGTCCCGGCTCCGTGACGATCAGGTAGTCGATATCGTCGTCGTCGTCCGAGTTATGGACGGCCAGTGAGCCGGTGAGAGCGACCATCCGCACGAAGGGCAGCCGCGCGATCAGGCCAGCATAGGTCTCAGCTTTAAGCCTGAGGACGGTCGAGCTTTCCCGTCGGCGCTCTCGCCGGGCAACCAGCTCTTCGCGCCCTTTGAAATGGAAGTAGGGTTGGGAGCAGGCAAGCATCTCCGGAAGAATGCACACGGACGCCAGAGCCGAGGTCACGCCGGCAAGGGAGGCGGGCGTGGGCAGGGAGCGCCAGACCTCCTCCGCGGTGACGGGAAAGTCGAAGACGTCGGAGTAGGCGACCGTCTCAAGGACAGCGACTTCCAGGGCAGAAAGCTCGCGGCTGACCGTCGCCGTCATGGTTCGCCCGCCACCGGCGCGCTTGCCTGGATCGATGACGGCGCTTCGCCACGCAACTGTAGCCACCGGCTCGCGGCCTGAGCAAGTGTAAGGGTCGCGGTAAGGCCCAGGCCCAGGCCGAAGACGGCTGTGTAGAGGGCCACCGTCCAGACTTGATGACTGAGGGCCGTGTAGCTGGTGTAGAGGTTGAAGGCGCACAGGGCGTACTCCGCAATCACGATCTTATCAACCGGCAGCTCGTAGCGCAGGCGTAGCCATTCCCGTCTCTGGCCGCCGAGACCAAACTTGGGCGTCCGCTCGAAAGCGCCCGGCGCTTGCGATAGCGATTGCCAGGCGGCCCGGGCAGTCGTCAGCATCATGCCGGCGCCCAGGAGGCTGAGCAGCAGCACTAGCGGCGCCATGGTCCACCAGCGGCGGTTGAGCTGCTGTTGAGCCGACGTGAAGAGCACGGTTGGCGCGAGGCCGGCAAGGTTGAAGACGGCCATGAAGCCAAATAGTGAGAGCAACGAGGGGTACTGCGCCGACACGGCCAGCAGCACGGGATAAAGGAAGCAGAGCGCCAGCATCAAAAGATGGATGCAGTAGCCGGTCAGGTGCAACGTCGCCTGAATCTTGGTCCAGAGCGGCAACACCGTCGATTTCCAGATCGCGGGGACATGCTTCTGGGCGCACTGCAGGCTACCGCGCGCCCAGCGATGCTGCTGTCGCCGGTAGGCCGCAAAGCTGGCGGTTAGCTCTGCCGGCGCCTCGACGTCGCGCAGGTAGGCCGCGCGCCAGCCACGCAGAAAGGCTCGATAAGAGATATCGAGGTCTTCGGTCAGGGTGTCCCAGTTCCAGCCGCCGGCGTCGGCCAGCGCTTCCCGTCGCCAGACACCGGCAGTGCCGTTGAAGTTGAAGCAGTAGCCCGCGCGCCAGCGCGAGTACTGCTCAATCGCGAAGTGTCCGTCGATCGAGAGGGCCTGCAGCATCGTCAGCGGCGAGTGGCCGCGATTGGTGTGGCCCCAGCGCGTCTGGACAAAGGCAAGACTGTCATCGGCGTAGAGGACGGGGCAGGTGCGCCGTAGAAAGTCTGGCTGGGGGATGAAGTCGGCGTCAAAGACGGCCAGGTACTCTGCGTTCGTCAGCTCCATGCCGTAAGCCAGAGCGCCGGCCTTGAAGCCCTGCCGCGAGGGACGGCGCACGTGGCTGATGTCGCGGCCCTGCGCTCGCCAGTGCTCGACGGCCTGCTCGACTACGGCGACCGTCTCGTCCGTGGAGTCATCGAGAACCTGTATCTCGAGCCGGTCAGTAGGATAGTCGAGCCGGGCGGCGGCATCGATCAGCCGGCGGGCGACATACATCTCGTTGTACACAGGCAGTTGCACAGCGACCCTTGGCCAGACCTCCGGTATCAGGGCCGGTGGCGAGACACGGCACGCTCGCAGGGCGATGACGGTGAGATGAAAGAAGTTGGCGCCGTAGAGAAAGAGGCAGGTCACAATCGAGAAGTAGATCAGCAGCACCGGCACGAAGATCAGGTCAAGCATCGGCATCTGCTTTCAGTGCCCGCGCGTAGGCTCCGCACCAGAGGCCCAGCGTGATCCAGAGCCAGGCCTGCCCCGGCGCTCGGCTCCAGGTGTAGTAGTCGAAGAGGCCGACAATGCTCAGCGCTAGCAGTGCTCCGGAGACCCCGATCAGCTCCGGCGTCAGCTGACGCCGTCGGTACCAGAGCAAAACCCAGGGCGTAACCAGGAGGACGCCGTAGAAGAAAGCACCGGGCAGCCCGGTTTCGGCGGCGGCGGTCAGGAGGACGGTATGGGCAGGCTGATAGTCGAAGCCGAACTCGGGGAAAGCCTCACGCATCGCTAGGGGCAGCGCCCCCATGCCGGCGCCGGTGACGGGGTTATCGATGAATATCTCGTTGGAGACCTTGGCCAAGGCCTCGCGTTCGTTGAGAGATCGGGCTTCGGTGCTGCCTTCGAGGGCAGCGCCGGCGCTGGCACGAGCCCAGAGATAGGGAGCATAGGGCGCCAGGAAGGCGGCGAGGATCAGGCCCGAGGCCAGGCAGGCCCCAAGCCAGGCCCCAAAGCTCGACCAGTCACGGCGGTAGGCGAGCAGGAAGAAAATCATAGCCGCACCGGCCGCGAAGCCGACCATGGCGGAGCGCGAAAACGAGAGCAGCAGGGCAACCACTCCCAGGGCAAAGAGGGCAGTCAGCAGCCCCGGCCACACCGGGCCTCGCAGGGCACGAAGGCAAGTGGCGAGGAGCAGCAGGCCCAAAGCCAATGCGCCACCAAGGAGGTTCGGGTGGTCTGTAAGGCCGTAGCCACGCAGTAGTCGCGGCTCGTCCTCGGTCCAGACGATGCTGGCGCTGGGAGCGTCCGGCGAGAGATCGTACTCACCCAGGGCGCTGAGGCCGAGCGATTCCTGACCCAGAACCTGGCCGATGCCAACCAGCGCCTGGACCGTGACCATCAATGTCAGAGCTGGGAGCAGCCTGGTCAACGAGTCGATCTCGTTGGCGCAATAGACGAAGAGTCCCGCCGCCAGCGTGACCCGCAAAGCGTTGTATACAGAGAGTGATGGGTCGACCGAGAGCGGTATCGAGGCCCAGATCGCCAGCAGGAGGCCAATCACGGGCCAGCGGATGAGGGCCGGCCCGAGCCAGACTTTGCGCGGTTGAAGGATAAGCGAGAGGCCCCACACGGCCAGCACGGCGATCAGGAAGACGTCGCTGACGAAGAGTAGAAAGCTGGTGTACTCGATGTAGATCGTATCGGTGATGCGCTCGTCCAGGACGCTGACGCGGGCTCGGAAGGGGCTGAGGACAATGAGGCCGCTCAGAGCAAGCCGCGCCAGGGGCCGCAACGCCTCGGCCACGACAGCGCGCCGGTCCGTAGTTGTCGCGGACGCGGCTCCTGCTTCGGCCATCACCAGTCGCACCCGATCACCTCGTGACGCTAATCGAGGCGGCCGGCCTTGGGCAATCCCGCGACCAGCAGGACAGCCTCACGGCTGATCGGGATTGGTGGGCATCTGGAGACTGGATCGGCAGGCTGCTTCCACAGGGATTGTCCGGACGGCGCATCTCTTACATATACGCCCGAATCCAGAATCGCGTTCTGCCGCGGGCTCCTTATTTCGCGGTACGTTGGCTCCACCACCGGCGCGCCGTCTGCACCACCTCAGCAGCGGCAAACAGCGCCGAGCGGCGGCGGCTGGGCCGGTTGCGCGACCAGGCGTGGGCATGCAGACGCCTTCGGGCTTCTACACCTGCCCAGAGGTCCCAATTGACGTCCTCCCGCAGGGCAAGGGAAATCTGACTCCCCGCCACAGCCTGAGCCACGTTTGCTTCCGGCGGGTACATCTCCAGCCCAAAGGTAGCAACTGCTTGCCTCACAAGGCGAGTCGTCAGGACGTAGTCACGGTGGAGGTTGGCCGGGCGCTTGGTAGCGTTGAGGTCGACATCAAAACCATGAGGGGGTAAATGCGTCGCCAGGCGGCGCAATTTTCCAGGTTCGATCTCGTAAAAGGCATCATAGACAGCGACGGCATCATCCAGCTCCGGTAACTGGAACCGGCGGTCGCCAGCCTGCAAGGGCGTCTGAAACCAGGAAGTGCCGCCGGCAAAGTGGGCGCCGGCGTCACCCCACCCGGCAGTGAGCGAGACTCGCGGAAAGCAGAACAGCTTTCGCCGGGCGACCAGATAGTAGGCGAGCTCCGGAAACCACTCGTCCGCCTCAAAGCGCAGAAATTGAGACGGTAGTCCCGGATGGGGGCCGGCCTTGTTGCGCTGGGACCACTCATCAAAGGCCCGCCATTGGGACGCGGTAAATGCCAGGCCCTGCGTGTAAGGCAGCTTCAGGAAGAAAGCATCGGAGCCGTCCTCTATCGGCGAAAACGGCTCCTGGGTGAAGCCGTTGAACCAGAGGCCGTAGAGGCAGACCCCGCCGATACGCTCGTCTTCTTCATACTTCGCGAGAGCTTGCACGGCGAAGCTGTAGAACGGCGGCGCGACCGTGAGGTCGTCTTCGAGGATGATCACGCCGCCGTGCTCGGCGGAGAGACGGCCGCAGGCCTGGAAATGAGCCACGAGGCCGAGCCGGCTCGGCTGGCGAATGATCTGCTTCGGCCCAAAGCGCCATTCGAACGCCTCCGCTCTGGACAAGACCTCGGACGCCGCCGGCTCCTCGCCGCGGTCGATCGAGATGATGAGCGGGGTCGTCTCGCCCTCCGGATAGGTGGCGCGCTCTAGCGAGTCGAGCAGCCGCCGCAGCGCCGCTGGCCGGTTGTAGGCGATGACGACGACCGCTGGGTTCATGTCCGCAGGCACTCGACGGCTGCGAGCGCCGCGCGTCCGAGACGCGACTGGATCCCCGTCATGTCAGAGGGTGGCCGCCAGCCATCGAACAGCTCGTCCGCGACGATCAACACGCTCGCCGCCGTGATGCCGAGAGCGCCTGCGGAAGCAAAGAGGGCTGCGGTCTCCATATCGACCAGGGATGCGCCCTGATCTCGGAAGCGCCTGATCTCCGTGGGTGTCTCGCGGAAAGGGGCGTCGGTAGACCAAACGCTCGCCGTGCTGAAGTCGAGACCCTGGGTACGCAGAGCGGCTTGAAGGCCGGCCGAGAGGTCAGCGTCAGGCGTGACCATCGCGCTGCCGGCCGCATAGTGAGGCGACGTGCCATCGCCCACAAGCGCTGTTTCGATGACGGCGACCGAGCCGCTGCGCAGCTTCTCGTCCAGGCTGCCCGCGATATCGACGCCTATGATCGCCCTGACACCGTAGACCGCCAGCTCTTCGACGAAGATGGCCACCGCCGGACCGCCGACCGCGAGGCCGCGACTGATCGCGACGGCGCCGCTGCTCCGAGGCAGAGTAACCAGCTCCGCTGAGAGACCCCGGTACGTCTTACGGCCCCAACGCGGCGCCAAATTGCCGGCGAGCCTACCCTGGTGCGTCAAGACGACGCCTTTCGGAGATGCAATGGACGGTGACTTGCCATCTCGATGGCGCCAGCGCAGTAGCTTTTCAGCCGTGAGCAAGGAGGTCTCAAGAGGCTCCTGGGTTGGCTGTGTGTCGCGGGTCACGCCCGAATTCTAGATCAAGGCCGCTGAGTCCGGAGTCCCAGCCGTTCGGCGGTCTAAGGGAAACAATCCCCGATGATTCAGGATGGCTTGGGCGTGACGAAGTCCATCACGTGCTGGTCCACCACCGGCCCATCACGCCAGTCACGCGAGAGCTCCATCCACCACTTGTAGTGTTGTGCCTCGCGATGGGCAAGGAAGGCCGCTTCGTCTTGGAAGACTTCGAACAGGCAAAAAATGGTGGCGTCATCGGCGTCCTGCAGCGCCTCGTAACGGACGCAGCCGGGCTCGGACTGGCTGTTGGCCGCGTGCAGGGCGACGTTTGCCAGATATTCATCGAGATGGTTGGGCAGGATTTTGTGCAGGCCGAGGACTACGTACACATCGCCTCCTGACATCAAATTCGCGTTGGATGGATGCTAGCAGACTCTACGGCAGCAGACTGGGTTATCGATCTCCGGCTGAAGGGATCTGGCCGGGCAGAAGCCGCGGGATCACCGGAAATTCGGTCATGGCGGGCATCTGACGGACGCCGCCCTCCTCCCCCAGCTTGGCGAAGAGCTGAAGACTGGCAGGCCGTTCACTAACTTCGCGGATGCCGTGGACGCGGCGCCGGACTTCCTCCAGATCGACATCATTCAGATGGGTCTTGCCTGACTTCTTGAAGAACAGCACTGCGATTCCTTTCGCGTGCGGCGCCCAGGGAGCCACCCGGGTAACCGCCGATTCCTTCGTACGATCTAGAAACGCAGGCTCGGGTAAATCCGTAACGGCTGGTGAGACTGACTTAGACCTCCCAGCGGGCGCTCCTCATACTGTTTGCCGCTAGCTCCAGGTGCAGTGAGACGATGGGACATCGTCGGCCAGGATTTGGCGGCGGCAGAGTCCCGTCAATGCAGAGGCCCTCCAATTTGGAGGGCCTCTCTCTAAATAGCTGTCGCTGGCAATTACGGCAGCACAGGAGCCTGCTGTTCGCAAAGCTTCACGGTTTCGCCGGGGCTTGCCGATCCGCCTCCGTCCGCTGCGTGACACTTGTCAGTGCCAAAGCCACCGTTGATCACGTCGCCGCTGCCGGAGTTGCCGTAGAGCAGGTCGTTGCCGATGCCGCCGATGATGTTGTCGTTGCTCCCACCGCCATGCACCGTGTCATTACCGTTACCCGCGTTGATGGTGTCGGCGCCGGCATTTCCGTGGATCGTGTCGTTGTTATTACCACCAAGGATGGTGTCGTCGCCGTCGCCTCCCTCGATGTCGTCGTTGCCGTTGCCGCTGGAAATCATGTCATCGTCATCGCCGCCGTACACCGTGTCATTGTCAGTGCCCGAATCGATGGTGTCGTCGCCCGTCCCGCCATCGACGACATCCTTGCCGGCGCCGGTGGAAATCCTGTCATCGCCTGCATTGCCGGCGACGCAGTCGTCGCCCAGGAAGCTGTCGATTACGTCATTGCCGCCATAACCGATGATGATGTCGCGCTTGTTGGTGCCGTCGAGGGTATCGGCCGCGTTGCTATCCGGCGTGCCGAGGATGACGTTGTCGAAGGTCATGGAATCGCAGTCTTCCGGCGCGGGCAGGCGGTTCTTGATCGTGCAGATCAGGTCCTCGCCGCCTTCAAGTTCTATGTCCATGCTGGAGCCGAGACCGGGACTGGCGCCGGCGCTCTCTGTGTGGACGTCGCCACCATCGTACTCAACGCAGGTGATGGAGATGTCGAAGAAGTTGAGGTCGGCGTTGGTGCCCTCGGTTTCGGAGATCGTGCGAGTGCCAGGCTCAACGGGAATACGGTCGGTGTGGCCTTCGTCACCGACGTTGGTGGCATGCACGGTGCTATCGATCTTGAGGTTGAACTTACCGGGGGAGTTGGCAGGTACCAGGTCCTTGCGCACCTCGATGATGGGGCGCGGGACGATATCGAAGGGATCTAGCTCCGGCGAGTTGAAGCCGCCGATGTTGAAGGTGGAGTTGAAGATATTGTGGTCGGCCGTGCCGATGGCGAAGTTCTCCTGGTAGACGGGGCCGAAGTTTTCGGTCTCGCCATCCCAAATATCGAGACAACCAAGTTCGCCAAGGCAGACCTCCCAGGGCGGCGTGCCGATGGTGAACGACAGCGCCTTGAGCGTCAGCTCGCCGGAGGTGGAGCTGCGGGTGTTGTTCGACATGGTTGCGCTGCCCATGGAGAGCGTGGGAGTAATCGGGATGACCTTGTTGTTCACGGCGTTGGTGGTCAGCCGCAATGTATCGCCGACCTTGAAGGTGGCATCAGTGCCGCTGCTGTTTTGCAGCTCGGCGCTGGTGGTACCGTCGAGGACTTTGAAAGAGAGCGTCTTGTCCCAGTCCAGGTTGACATCCACGCGCGGCGTAAAGAGTAAGTCCTGCTTCATCTTCTCGATCGCGGTGATGATGACGTTGAAGGTGGTCCAGCTGATGGTAACGCCGCCCAGGTCGACGGTGCCAAGATTGAGCTGAATGTAGGGAGGAAGGCCGGCCAGACGGCCCGCCCAGGTAACGGCGCTGACGGGGATGATGACGTAGGTGTTCTGACCAGCGGCGGAGATGGTGCCGTTAGCGGCGTTGAAGGTGGAGGTTACGTCCACGTCCGGGTTGAAGATGTAGCCATTGTGGTTACAACGCTCGTCGTCATCGTTGTTCTCGTCCAAGTCGTCATACTGGCTAAGACCGGCAGGGAAATTGATGAGGATGTTGAAGCAGCCGTTGAGACTGCTCGGGTCGAAGCCGAAGATCTCGCCGCTCTCATCGAAGCCGATGTCAAAGATCTCGCCCTCGATGCAATCGAATACACAGAATGAACCACTGGCCGTAGAGTTGAAGGCGAAAACGCCGTCCCAGCTGATACGGTCGAGGCCGGGGAACTCGGCGACAATCTTGGCGTTGGCAGAGTCGACGATCATCGAGGTCTTGATATCGACGGCGTCGCCGGGGTCGAAGGGAGTTATCGGCCGGCGCCTCAAATTTCACTGTCACCGGGTAGGTGATGCTGAGCTTGCCGCCATCGAGCCCTTCCAGGCCGATGGACATGCCGATCTCGCCGCTGACGGAGGCGTCAAAGCTGGCGCCGAAATCGGCGCAGACCTCTTCGACCTCGAAATCGACGCAGGCTTCCTCAACGCCATCGAAGCCCCCGGACTCATCCCAGGTCTCGTTGAAGAGGGTGATGGTCTGGTCCAGGGGAGTGCCGGCGGCGCCGCCCCACATGTTCTGGTTGCTGGTCGAAAGGGTCGCGCTCTGCTCGATGATCTTCGTGGCAGGGTCGGCCTCGGCCGATGGGGTCGCCGTGAGTGTCGGGGTCAGCAGAGCGCCGCCACCGAGAATCAGCCCCAGTGCGGCTGCCGCGGTTAGCTTGATAAGTCTTGTCCGGGTGCGGTGATATCGGTCCATTTCGGCGGGGTCGTTTCGGGCAGCCACAGTAATCTCCAGGTCTCCAATCGGGCGCCGGTTGCACGCCCGTCTCGACTACTGCGGCTCACAAACAGCAGTAGGCCAATGTCGCGGAACCGCATCGGTGTCTATGCACTCGGGCGATCCCAAACCCACTGCCACGTCACGATGGTCTGTCGCTGGCAAGCAACGGCCAGGGCGCGGTAATGAATTTGTTATGGACGCTAGCCATTTTGTTATGAATAGTCAACACGGGAACGATATTAAGGAACGGTTGCTTCTGAAGAGCCGGGCAGAAGGCTAGCGGGAAATGCTGCTCAATGGCACTACCTGGGAACCGCGACGCAGCCTTCGAGGAACGAGGTAGGGCGACTCATGGAGGCGGCGGCCTACCGGGACATTCAGCCCTCAAGGTCTGCGACGGAGCGCAGCAACATTACTCCCGGGTAGGGCACCAACCCAAAGAGCCCCAGACTGCTCGGCCACAGCCAGATTGGCATCACGCCGAGACGCAGAGCTAGGCGGCGGGGCGAGATGCCTCATGCCTCGGAATCAAACGGGACGACTGCGGCGAGAGAGGGTTTGCTAGAGGTCTATTCCGCGAGCCAGGCGGAGAGCTCGCGCAGACGGTCTAGGACCATCTGTAGACGGTCGGGGTCGGCGATAAAGAGGACGCCGATGACGAGGATTGCCAGGGTTATTTCAGCCACGGGAGCAGGATAGCACTTAGCCCGGCGGCCCGCGTTCGTTGTCAGGCGCGGAGGGCGACGCCTATGATCGCCAGGCGATGCGCGTTCTGCTGCTGCTTCTGCTCCTTGCCGGGCTGGCGATCCTGCCCTTTGCGATGCTGCGCCAGCCCTGGGCGCTGCGCATCTGGCGGCGGCTGCGTATGGCGATCCTCGTCTATGTCGTGGTGATCGTGGTTGCGGCGGTCGTGGCCCTGGTATTTCGCTGGGACGAGATCTACGGCTGAAACGGGCAAGTGGGCAAACATGTGAGATGCGAATCCTGATCGCGCCGCAGGAGTTCAAGGGCACGCTGAGCGCTATCGAGGCGGCGGCGGCGATTGCGCGCGGGTTGGGTGGGGCGTTCCCGGATGCGGACCTGGAGCTCGCGCCCATGGCGGATGGCGGGCCGGGCACAGCCGCGGCGATGCTGACGGCGGCGGGCGGTAAGAGCGTCGCTGTTAACGCGCACGACCCGCTGATGCGGCCGGTAGCGGCGGAATTCGTGCGGCTCGACAGCGGCACAGCAGTGATCGAATGCGCGGAGGCCTCCGGTTTGTGGCGGCTGCGGCCGGAGGAGCTTGACGCGCGCCGGGCGACGAGCTACGGCACGGGCGAACTGATCGCGGCAGCGCTGGAGCAGGGCTGTCGAGAGCTGATCATCGGGTTGGGTGGCAGCGCGTCCAACGATGGTGGCGCCGGTATGGCGCAGGCGCTGGGATTTCATCTGCTCAATGCGAAGGGCACGGAGCTGGCTCCCGGAGGCGCTGCCCTGACGGATCTGGCGCGCATCGACGCGGCCGAGGCTCGGCCAGAGATCAAGGCCCCGCGCATTCTGGGAGCAACGGATGTAACGAACCCGCTCTGCGGCCCCACGGGAGCTTCGGCCGTGTTTGGTTCCCAGAAGGGGGCGGACGCGGCGGCGGTTGAGCTGTTGGATGCGGCGCTGAGCCACTTTGCCGATATCGTTGCGCGCGACCTGGGGATTGATGTGCGGACGCGGCCTGGAGCCGGTGCGGCGGGTGGCCTGGGCGCGGGCCTGCTGGCATTTCTAGGCGCCGAGCTGCGACCGGGCGCGGAGCTAGTGGCGGAGGCGATCGGATTGCGGGAAAAGGTGCTGCGGGCGGACGTCGTGATTACGGGCGAGGGACGGCTGGACGGGCAGACGGCGTTCGGCAAGGCGTCGCAATACGTGGCGCGGCTGGCGCGGGCGAGCGGGCGGCCGGTGGTCTGCCTGGCAGGATCGCTGGGGTCCGGGCACGAGTCACTGCGCACCGTCTTCGACGTGATCGAAGTGACGGGAGTGAGCGGCGAAATGCCGTCTCGAGATGAGGCGATGAACCAGGTTGAGGTTGCGGCGGTGAGGGCTCTGCTAAGGCTCTCGGAAAGGAGTGGCGTCGGCGGGCGCTGATTCGGCCTGGTCTGCGTCGAGCTTGGCGCGCGCGACGGTGCGCTGCTCACTCACCCAAACAAAGCCCAGAAGCACAACGAATATGCTGCTCACGGCCGCTGCAAGGACGCCATCACCGAAGCTGGTCTCGCCCGTGAGAATGCTGTAGGTGACGGCAAAGGCTGTCGCAGCCTGAGACGCCAGGGGCAGCCAGAGGAAGGTCTGGTAGCGCTCCGGCCGCCAGGCAAGCAGCAGGTAAGCCGGCACGAGGATCAGCAGATGCGCGCCCAGCAGGCGCTGGCCGGCCTCGTCTTCAACGCCTGCGCCGAGAGCGCCGGCGGTGGCGCCATGAAAGCCGATGAGGACGGCCGCGCAGACCAGGCTCCAGGCGGCTATGAGCAGAATGATGATCCGGGTGAGGACCCGCGCGCTGATTGCGGCGTCAGAGGGGGTCAGGGACATTAGACCGCGGGCTGGCTGCGCGGCATGTTGATTAGCAGCAGGACGAGGAAGATAAGGGCGACGATCAGCGGCAGGATGGTGCCTTCCAACTCGACGTGGTTGGTGGCGACGTGGTAGACGGCGAAGAGGGCCGCGGCGCCATGCTGGACGACGCCGACCCAGACAACGTTGCGGTGCTTTAGAGGGCCGCGGACGAGGGCATAGACGTAAATCGAGGCGGTGATGAGGGCGGCGCCGCTGAACGAGCCGCGGGCTGCGAGAATGCCGCCGATTTCGTCGCCGGTGATCTTGAGGAGTGGACCGCCGAAAGAGAGCTCGGCCAGCAGGGCGATGACGTCCCAGACGATCATCAGCGCAAGGAGGCCCTGGAGGCGCCGGCCTTGAGACACGTTGCGGCGGGATTCAAACGTGTTCATTTGCTGAATTGCCGCAATTCTAGCATTCGGCAGGTGAAACAGCGGTCCGGTTTCCTTAATCGAAGCGAGCAGTAAGGAAAATAGCGCCACCAAGCGAGACGAGAGCCGTGGCGCTGGTCATGACATATGCCGCGCCAGACTTGGCCCGTGAGAAGAAGATCGAAGCCGTAATCGTGAGAAGTGCGAAACCGGGAATGCGAAACCGGGAAGTTGGAGGATACTTTCGCCGTCGTCGGCCTCGCGCTGGCCGCTAATAATGAGGCTGGTGGCAGCGGTACAGATAACCGGCGCGGGATTCAGAAGCCGGAGTATGTTGCCATTCCTAGCGGACGCGGGTGTGGTGAAGGTCGTCTTCATCGAGGCCGAAGTAGTGGGCGATCTCGTGGTAGACGGTGTTTCGCACCTGGTCTTCGAGGGTCCCGTCATCCGGGAAGTCACGCGCCAGGGCGCCCCAGAAGATGGTGATACGGTCCGGCATGACGCTGCCATAGTGAGAATCACGCTGGGTCAGAGGGATGCCCTCGTAGAGCCCGTAGAGGCTGCCGAGGCCCTGACGGCGGCGCTCGCGCGGCATCGGCGCCCGTCTGAGGATGAAGGCGACATTATCCAGTCGCTCGGCGTACTCCGGCGGCAGGTCGGCCAGAGCCTCTTTGACGAGGCGGGCGACGCGGGCGGCGGGCCGAAGCTGGGTCAGACGGGACCTCTGCTAGATGGTCGAAGTGCGCTGCCAGATGGTCTGGAAGCCATCGCCCGAGATGGCGTTGCGAATCTCCTGGCGTTCGAGGGTCAGGAGCTCGCGCAGGATGTCGTCGCACTGGCGGACGGAGTCGGTGAATCCGGTATCGGCAACGCGCTTGGTGATAGCCTGCCAGACGCCTGTGCTGTAGAGGGTGTTGATGTACTTCGGCCACCAGATAGCCGTCATCTTCTCCGGCAGCGCGAAACGGGGGCGCAGGCGCTTGAGGTTGCGGAAGCTTTCCTCGGAAGAGCTGGCGCGTGGGACGATCTTGACTAGCGGGCCCTCGAACTCGTTGAAGCGATTGTCGATGAGGAGGCGCTTATCGAGGAGGAGGAAGCGGATGCGAAGCACCTCCGCAGTTTCGATGGTGTGGAGAATTTCTTCCAGATTCAGGACGTAGTCGTTATCCATTACGCTTCCATTGCGTCGAGTTTACCACCGGCGGCGAGGCATAGACAAAAGCGGGAAAATATCGGATTCGTAGCTTGCTCCCTGGGGCCAAGGCCGTCAAAATGAGGGGAATTGCTGCTGCAAGTCTCTTCTCCTAACGGTCCTGCCGCCCGGGCGCAAGCAAGAATTGCCGCTGCCAGGTGCGAATCCTCTTAATTAGTCCGTACGATCTGACCCACCCCGGCGGGGTTACAAGTCACGTCTTTGACCTGGCGCACCAGTACGATCTTATGGAGCACGAGGTCGAGATCGCTGGCCCGGCTGGCGATGGCAGGTTGCCGCAGAACAGCTACACGACTCATCTCGGCTCTACCTCACGTGTGCTCTCGCCTGGGGACGCCGCTCGCGTCAATCCGAGCCCCTTCGTAATCGGTGAGATCCGGCGCTTCCTGGCGGCACGGCCCCCCTTCGATGTAGTCCATATTCACGAGCCGTTTTTGCCCTGCATTGGGCCTGCCTTCTTGAGCATGACCAAGGCCGTCAAGGTCGGGACCTTTCACACCTGGCGCGAAGGCCCGCACCTGCCCTACATCGCCATCTGGCCGCTGGTGCTGTACTGGAACCGCCACTTGGACGGGCACGTCGCCGTTTCAGAGGCGGCGCGCAAGACGATCGGGCGCTACGTGCCGGCCGACTATCAGGTCATCCCCAACGGCGTCGACTTCATGCGCTTCGCCGGTGAGATGCCGGTGCCGCCGAGCCTGGACGATGAACGGCCGACAGTGCTGTTCGTGGGCCGCATCGAAGCGCGCAAGGGCATCCCGTACCTACTGGAGGCCTTCAAGACGGTGCAGCATCGGGTGCGGGATGCGCGCCTGGTCGTCGTGGGTGAGGGCGGGTTGCGCGAGAAGTACATCGCAATGGCGGCCGAGATGGGGCTGAAGGACGTTACCTTCCCCGGCTACGTGCCGCCGGACCACCTGCCGTCCTACTACCAGCGCGCGGACTGCTTCGTCTCGCCTTCAACGGTGAACGAGGCGTTCGGCATCACGCTGCTGGAGGCAATGTCGGCCCGCGCTCCCACGGTGGCGACGACGATCAACGGCTCCAATACGCTGGGCGAAGACGGGGTCACCGGCCTGCTGGTGCCCCCCAAGGACGCGGACGCCCTGGCGGCATCGATCACGCGCATCCTGGAGGATCGGACGTTGGCCTGTCAGTTGGCAGACGCGGCGCAGGAACGCGCGCGTCTGTTCGACTGGGAGAACGTCGCCCAGCGCCTGCTGGCCTACTATCAGGAAGTCGGCGCTTAGTCTCCAAGCGCGCCACTGGCGTTTACCGTCCGCCGGTAAACCGGAAGCTCTCGACGATTCGCCGGACGGATTCGTCTCCTAAACTTGGACAGCCCAGCACGCCGAAGGATTCGATCTCCCCAAGAATACCGAAGATGCGGACGATCGTATGCGCCTCTGCAGGACAGGTTTCGGGTGGAGCGTCCGCCTCACAGGCGTAGCAGTTCGTCTCGATGCCATCAACACCAGACACAGTAATCGGGCGATCCACGAGTCGGCCTCTCAAACACCAGTCGGTCCGAAGGTTCTTGTACGCCAACACCCTGGTTCTGTTACCGGCTCCTTCCTCCTCGGATATTGTCACTCCACCCGTGATGAAAGGCTCCGCCGGCTCAGTTGTATTGCCTCGTTCTTGCAGGTGCCAGCCTGGAGGGTAGCTGATCTCGAAACCCAGGAACTCGTTGCGATAGGTCTGCCAGCCGGTCGGTGCCTGCTCTTCCCTGTCTTCGCCCTTTAACGCCAAGACAGCCAGGATTCCCGCCGCCATTGCGACCCCGGCAACCGCCCCCAATAGCAAGCCTAGCCTTCCATGATTCATGCGCAGAGGCTACACCGTAGCTAAGCCGCGAGCTGTGGAGTCTCTGGGACCTCGGCCTGGGTGCGGCGGCGTTCGCCGCGCCGGTGCAGCAGCATCGCGATCCCGAGTCCGGTGCTGGCGACTATCATGCCCAGAAGGCCATCGACGAAGTAGTGGTTGCCGGTGACGACAGTCGAGGTAAACATCACGACCGGCAGCAGCAGGATGAGCGCCCGCCAGCGCATGCCTGAGAGCGCCAGGAAGATGGCAATGGCGGTAAGGAAGTTCCAGCCGACGTGCATGCTGGGCAGCGCCGCGAAATGGTTGACGCCGGGGATGCTGCTATAGGTCGGCGCGAAGCTGCCGCTGATCGCGCCCACGGTGTCGATGAAGCCCATACCGATCAGTCTTGGCGGCGCGGTAGGCAGGGCGATGTAGAAGCAGACCGCTATCGCGCCCGAGATCAGGAAGGCGTTGCGGGCCAAGATGTAGACGTCCGGCCGCTTGAAGTAGAGCCATACCGCCGTCGGCAGGAGCAGCGGGAAGAGTCCGTAGAAGTAGACGAAGTTGAAGGCGTGCACCAGGGCGTCGTGAGGCCAGACGGTGGTCTGGAGCGCGAGCTCCTTGAAGATGCCAAGGCTCTGCTCGAACTCGACGATGTAGTAGGCGTTGGCGAAGGCGTCGACGACGCGGTCGGCGGCGAGGCCTCGGACCTGGGAGTAGATCAGGTAGCCGACGCCAACGATCAAGATCTCCTGCAAGAAGCGGTACTTGCGGAGGACCGGCCGAAGGTCGTACGAGCGCGCTGTTAGATGCTGATCCATATGAGTTGCAAGTTCTCGAGTATTTCCTGGGGCCGCAGTAACGGCAGGCGCACGATAGGGCGTGTGGATGATTATACCCGAATAACTCCAGGCTGTAACCCTCGCGTCAGCGTGAACTTAGCCCATGATCTCATAAAGAAACCGCAACACTCAGCGGAACATGTCACGCTCTGCCTGGCGCACCATCTCCTGGGCGGAGCCTTCGCCGCGGGGCACGGCGTAGCCGCGGATCAGGGCGGCCGGCACCCGGTTGAGCTTGCCGGTGACCAGCTCGGCGGCGGACGCCAACTCATCGGCGATGCAGATCCAGGTGGCGCGCAGCTCACGGCCGTGGGTATCGACCTGGCCGACGTAATCGAGGACGGGCAGCATGCCGGCAACGCCGATCGCGACCTCGGTCGAGCCGGTGCGCCAGGGACGCCCGAAAGTGTCCGAGATGATCACGGGGATGTCGATGCCGGTCTCGCGCTGCAACCCTTCGCGGATGCGCTGGGCGGAGGCGTCGGGGTCTAGCGGCAGGAGCATGAGGGCGCCGCCGGGTACGTTGGAGGCATCGACGCCGGCGTTGGCGCAGACGAAGCCGTGGCGCGTCTCGCAGATGATCACGCCGTGGTCCATACGCACGATCCGTTTCGATTCGCGCAACACTACCTCAACGTGGCGGGCGTCTTTCTCCCAGGTGGTAGCCAGCTCGATGGCGAGGGGCGAGGGCTCGACGGTCTCGAGGTCCACGAAGCGCCCCTCGGCCTTGGAGACGGCTTTCTGCGTGACCACGAGGACGTCATCGTCCTCCAGCTCGATCTCCTGGCGGCGCAGGGAGGCGGCGATCAGCAGCGCGAGATTATCGCCGGGGCTGACCTCGGGGATGCCTTCGATGGCGGTGATAGTTACCACCCCTCGCCTCCCCACTCCGCCGCGGGCATACGGGCATACGGGCATACGCGCAAATGCGCAGGCGGGCATGCGGGCATACGAGCATGAGGGCAGGCCGGGTGCAATTTAGACACCGACCACCCTGATCGCGGCCTCGACGCGGTGGATGCGGTTGACGCTGACGAGGAGGGCGGTAATGCCCTCGACGTAGTGGCTGTTGTAGAGGGCGCCGCCGTTGACGCCGCGGATGTCTGGGATCATGGCGGCGAGGTCGATGACCTCGCGCACGCCGGTAGGATGGTCGCTACAGACGATGACGTCTCCTTCCAGGGGCTTGGCCAGGTCCATCAGCTTACGGGCGGCGAGGTTCTGAAAAGCGGCGACGACCTGGGCCAGTGGCAGGAGGAGCTGAATATCCTCGGCGGCGGAACCACGCTGGGTAGGCAGCAGGCCAACGCGGCCGGGGCTGAACGCCAGCGGCGCCACCGTGGAAACGACGACCTTCTCGCCGATGGCGCTTTCCAGGGGCTGGAGGGTCTCGTGGATGCCCTCGTAAGGGAGGGTGATGATGACGATATCTCCCTTGGCTGCGGCTTCGGCATTGGCTCCACCACGGACCTTCTTGACGCCGGCAGCCTCTACCTCTTTTGCCGCCTCAGCGCCGCGCTCGGCGGAGCGGGAGCCGATGATCACCTCGAAGCCAGCCATGGCGAAGCGCGCTGCCAGGCCCTTGCCTTCCGGCCCGGTGCCGCCGATGATGCCGATCGATTTGGCCACGTATGCCCTCCCGATTGCCTGCTCTAGAATAGACCGAACCCGGTCTAGCAGCGAGGCGACGTGACGAGCGAGCACTACCCAGAGCCCGTGCCAGAGCAGCGCACCAATAGCCATGTTCTGATCGAGGGCGTGGGGATGGTCTACGAGGTGTCCGAGCGGCCGTTGCCGGCGCTGGAGGGCATCGACCTGACAGTGCGGCGAGGCGAGTTCGTCTCGGTGATCGGGCCTAGCGGCTGCGGCAAGTCGACGCTGCTGCGGATCATCGGCGGACTGCAATCGCCGACGCGGGGACGGGTGCTGATCGACGGCACGCCACCGCGAGAGGCGCAGCGGCGCAAGCAGGTCGGGGTCGTATTTCAGGATCCGTCATTGCTGCCCTGGCGCAGCGTGATCGAGAACGTACGGCTGCCGCTGCAGGTCAACGGCGGGCAAGCGGGCAAGCGGACAGACGGGCAGAGGGATTATCCGGAGCGCCTGATCGAGCTGGTGGGGTTGGACGCGTTTCGCGGCTATTATCCGCACCAGCTTTCGGGAGGCATGCAGCAGCGCGTAGCGCTGGCGCGCTGCCTGGTCACGTCGCCGTCGCTGCTGCTGATGGACGAGCCGTTCGGGTCGCTGGATGAGATCACGCGCTCGGCGATGCGCTACGAGCTGCTGCGGGTCTGGCGGTCGGAGGCGGCCGAGCGCGATAGCACCGTGATCTTCGTCACGCACAGCATCACGGAAGCGGTGCTGCTCTCCGACCGCGTCGTCGTGATGACGCCGCGACCGGGACGGGTGGCCGCGACGCTGGAGATCGACCTGCCGCGCCCGCGTGACGAAGAGGTCGAGGTCAGCGAGTCCTTCCTGGAGTACACGAGGCGCCTGCGAGCATTGCTGCGAGAGCGGAGCCTGGCGTGACGCTGCCGGTCGCACAAGAGCGGGTGTGGATTGAGGCGCAAGCCGTCGGCCGGACGCGTAAGCGCTGGCTACGCGAGCTGCTGGCTAACGTCATCCCGGCTGCGATCGGGCTGGCCGCGGTGCTGGCGGTATGGGAAGCCTGGGTACGGCTGCGCGACGTCAAGCCTTACATCGTGCCGTCGCCCTCGCGGGTGGCGGAGCGGCTCTACGCCGACCCCTGGCTATTTGCCGAGGAAGGATTGAAGACGCTCGAAGGTGCGATGCTCGGCTTCTTGGTGGGAGCGGGCGTGGCGTTTGCGCTGGCGACCGTAATGGCGCAGTCGCGCTTCCTTGAACGGTCGATTTTTCCGCTGGCGATCCTCGTGAAGGTGACACCGATCGTGGCGGTGGCGCCGCTGCTGACGATCTGGTTTGGCTTCGGGCTTATGCCGAAGGTGTTCATCGCGGCGCTGATCGTCTTCTTTCCGATCATGGTCAACGCGCTTGTAGGCTTCCGGAGCGTGAACCCGAATGCGCTGGCGCTGCTCGAATCACTGGCAGCCAGCCGGAGCGAGGTATTCCTGCGGCTGCGGCTGCCGTCGTCGCTGCCCTACGTCTTCGCCGCTTTCCGGGTCTCGATACCGCTGAGCGTGATCGGCGCGGTGGTGGCGGAGTGGTTCAGCGGCGACAGGGGCCTGGGCAGCGTGATCTACATAGCGAATAACAACCTGGACATGGCAACGGCGTTCGGAGGGGTGTTCACGCTGGCGATCATCGGCGTGGGGTTGTTCTTGCTGACAAGTGCGCTGGAGCGGCGGCTGCTGTTCTGGCACGAATCAACGCTGGACGTCAGGTGAGGGCTGAACTGCGACCTAGGATCCCAAGATCGGCAAGCCAAGAAACGTTTGAGATAGCATCCTGAGCCTGTCGGAAGGACGGGCTCAGGCAAGGTTGGTGTTGATGAACCGCTCACTTTTCGGGACTAGACGGCTGATGGCTTTCGCTGGCGTCCTCTGGATGGCCGCACTGATGTTGGGTTGCGGAAGCGGCGGTGAGGACGCTCCGGCGGCTGTCAGTCCGCCGCGCGAGGCGAAGAAGGTTACGTTCATGGCGGGGTTCAAGGCGCAGGCCAACCTACCGTTTGTCGGGGCATACGTGGCGCAGGAGAAGGGCTTCTTCGCGGAGCAGGCGTTGGAGGTGGAGATCCGGCACGCGCAGTCCGGCGAGCACCTGCAGCTAATGCTGGCGGGCGAAATCCAGTTCACGACAGCTAACGGGGCGCAGGTGCTGCAGCGCAACGCCCAGGGGCTGCCGGTGGTCTCGATTGCGCTGGTAGGGCAGCGCAGCGAGCAGGGCTACGCCGTGCTGGCGAACTCCGGCATCCGCAGCGTCACGGACTGGGCCGGCAAGACCTTCGGCTACAAGAGCAGCGTGCCGGCGGAATTCCTGGCCATGGCCGGTGCTAATGGCCTCGACCACGAGACGGTCAACAAGGTGCGCGTCGGCTTTGACCCGCGCATCCTGACCGAGGGGCAGGTCGATATCCTGGCCGTCTTCTTCTCCAACGAGCCGGACACGCTCAGGCGCCTCGGCTTCGAGACGCGGGTCTTCGACCCCAACGACTTCGGCATCCAATCCCTGGGGCTAACTTACGTGGCGTCGCGCGACTACGTGGCCAGCGACCCGGACGCAACCGGGCGCTTCGTCAAGGCTGTGCTACGCGGCATCGGCTACGCGGACCAGAACCGGGACGAGGCGCTGGAGATCGTGATGAAGTTCGCGCCCCAGGAAGACCGGGAGCACCAGCGCTACATGCTGAATACGGAGCTGGACCGGGCGCAGACGGAGCAGACCCGGCGCAACGGCTTCGGCTGGCAGACGCGTGAGCAGTGGCAAGCGTTCCACGATACGCTGCTGGCCTTCCAGGGCATCGAGAAGCCGGTGGACGTGACGGCGGCCTTTACGGACGAGTTCGTGAAGCAGGCCTACAAGGACGGCGAGTTCGTCTGGCCGTGATGATCCGGAAGTCACTCTGACGGCCGGGTACGTTCTTTAGGCTCGTGAGGAGAGTTAGTGAGGACCCGGCGTGAGATTCTTCGCGACTGGTAGTTGCCCGGAATGAGATGATCGAGGCAGCAGGGTTTCAGCCCCGAGGTATGGGGATCGAGACGGTTGGCTTAGTCGCGGCTGATGGGGTAGAGCGCAAGAAGGGCAAAGCCGAGAAGGCCGAGGCCGACGCCGAGCGCAAACATGATCCAGGCGGAGTCTTCCAGGATCGGGTCGAGGGTTCCCAGAATATCGAGTAGGGGCATGGCGCGTCTCCGTGCTGTGATCTCGTAGTCGAACGGCATAGTAGCAGACGGGGGCGTTAGGAACATCATGGCGAAGATCGGCGGACTCTACGTGCTGATTGATCCGGCAGCCTGTAAGGGCCGCGATCCAGTCGAGGTAGGCAGGGCGGCGCTGGCGGGCGGCGCTTCGATGCTGCAATGGCGCGACAAGCTGCGCGACAAGGGCGAGCAGCTAGCCGAAGCGCGGGCGCTCTATGCGCTCTGCCAGGAGCACGACGCGGTGTTCATCGTCAATGACCATGCCGATCTGGCGCTGGCTCTGGCGCAGGAAGGAGCGCGGGAGCGCGGCGGCATCGGCGTGCACGTAGGACAGAAGGACCTGCCGCTTACGGAAGTCCGGCGCATTGTGCCGAAGTACTTCCTGGTCGGCGTGTCGACCAACAACCCGGACGAGGCGCAGGCGGCCGAGGTGGCAGGGGCGACCTACGTTGCCGTGGGCGACATCTTCGGGACGGCGGCGAAGCAGGGGACCCGGCCGGCCTCGCCACAGCGTTTGGGTGAGGTGAAGCAGGCGGTCGCCGTGCCTGTGATCGGCATCGGCGGCATCAACCTGGGTAACCTGGGCGACGTGGTGGCGGCGGGCGCGGACGGCATTGCCGTGATCAGCGCGGTGTGCGGCGCTGACGACCCGGAGTCAGCGGCGCGGGCGCTGGTGGCGGCGATTGAAGGATAGCGGCATCACCGCCTCGCGGCCTACCGCAAATCGAGGCAGTGCCTATCTACTCCGCGAAGCGGTTGGGGGAGAAAGGGCCAAGGGTGGGGTGGTCGGAGCCGCTGAGGATGCTCTGAGCCAGGAGCTGGCCGCTGATCGGCGCCAGCAGGATGCCGTTGCGAAAGTGGCCCGTGGCGACCCAGGCGTTCTGCCAGCCGGGCAGCAGGCCCATGATCGGCAGGGCGTCAGGCGTGGCTGGACGCAAGCCGGACCAGGCGCGGAGCAACGGCGCAGAGGCGAGGGACGGGACGAGGGCGGCGGCGGCGCGACGAAGGTGGGTGAGGGCGGCGTTGGTGTTGCGGCGGCGATAGCCCACGTCCTCCACGGTGGCGCCGACATAGGTCTGGCCGTCCTCGCGCGGGACTAGGTAGGCATGGGCGCCCCAGATGACGTGTCCAAGCTGCGGCGTGGGGCCCTTAAGGGATAGCATCTGGCCCCGCACGGGATAGACGGGGACGTGAGCGCCGAGACGCGCCGCGAGGCGTGATGTCCAGGGGCCGCCGGCGAGCACGACGTGGTCAGCAGGCAACGCCCCGGTTAGCGTCCGGACGCCGGCGAGACGGTCGCGGTGGCGAACGAGGGCGGTTACGGGCGTCTCGGTGAGGACAGTAGCGCTATGACGGCGAGCGGCTTCGGCGAGGGCGAGGGTGAGGCGCTGAGGATCAAGGTAGTGTTCATCGGGGGAGAGCAGGCCGGCGGTCGCGTTGGCGCTGACTAGGGGCTCCTCTCGCGCGATGCCGGCGGAGTCCAGCCAGCGGTTGTTCGGGGCTAAGGCTCTCTGCGCTTCGAAGCGATGGCGCAGGTGCCGGGCTTCGGCATCATCCAAGGCGACGTGCAGGACGCCGCCGTGGCGGTAACGCACGTCAACGCCCGTGGCATCGAGCTCGGGCAGGAGCGAGCCATAGAGGCTGAGGCTGTCGAGGCAGAGGGCTTGGAAGGCGGCGCCACGATTGCCGCCCTCGTCCGAGAGGGCAGCCAGCAGACCGGCCGCGGCGCCGGAGGCTTCGCCGGCCAGCTCACCACGCTCGAGGAGGGTAACCGACGCGCCTTCGCGGGCGAGATAGTAGGCCGTGGCACAGCCAATGACGCCGCCACCGACGACAATCACGTCCGGCATAGCTAGCCGCCGCCGACCATGCGGACGACCTCGACGCGGTCTCCGTCCTGAAGGTGGACGGAGTCGTAGGTGTCACGCGGGATGACCTGCTCGTTGTAGGCGACAGCGACGAGACGACGGTCGATACCGAGGTCATCGAGCAGGGCGCTGAGGCTGAGACCCGGCGCGACCTGGCGCGGCTTGCCGTTGAGGGTAACGGTCGCCTCCGACGTGGCGATCAGACTCCGCTTGGGCGGCTAGGCGCTGGCGAGCGCCGCGCCGCGGTTGGCCCAGGCTTCCTTGAGGGCGGCGGTCAGGGCTTCGGCGGCGGCCTTGGGGTCATCGGCCTGGGCGATGGCGGAGATGACGGCCACACCGTCGGCACCGGCCTTGACGACGTCCTCGATGTTATCGACGGTGATGCCGCCGATGGCTAGGACGGGCAGGAAGCTGTCCTTGGTGATGGCGCTGATCAACTCGGGGCCGGCGGGCTCAGCGTCTGGATGAGAGGCGCTCTTGTAGATCGTGCCGGCGATGACGTACTCGGCGCCCTCACGAGCGGCATTCTGGGCGGCCTCGACACCGTGGACGCTGCGGCCGATGACGACGTAGCGGCCCATAATGCTGCGGACGATGCGGGTAGGCAGGCCCTGCTCCGGTATCTGGATGCCGTCCGACTCGACGGCTTCAGCCACGTCAACACGGTCGTTGATCACAAGCAGGGCCTTGCCACGCGTGATCGCCTTGAGGCGGCGGGCGATGTCGAGCAGCTCACCGGCGGGCACGTCGTGGTCCCGCAGCTGGACCATGGAGACGCCGCCGGCGACGGCGTCTCGGACGGTGGCTTCGATGTCGCTGTTTTTGACATCCGACTTGCCAACGACAAAGCACAGGACAGGTAAGCGGACCCGGCCGATGCGCGTAGGTAGTGCCATTTTGAACCCCCTATAGCTTCCTCAGCGTCCCACAACGCCTTCGAGAGGGCTGCTGGCGGAAGCGTACGCTTTCTTCTCGATCCGGCCGGCCTGGTAGGCCATTCGTCCGGCTTCGACGCCGAGACGGAAGGCTCGCCCCATGCCCGCCGGGTCCTTCGCCCTAGCGATGGCGGTATTGACCAGGACAGCGTCGGCGCCGAGCTCCAGGGCCAGAGAGGCCTCGGACGGCGCCCCCAGACCGGCGTCGACGACCACCGGCACGCCAGCGTTCTCGATGATGATCTGGATCTCCTCCAAGGTAAAGATACCGCGCCCGGAGCCGATGGGCGAGCCGAGGGGCATGACAGTGGCGCAGCCCAGCTCTTCCAACCGCATTGCGAGGACCGGGTCGGCGTGGATGTAGGGCAGCACCGTGAAGCCGTCCTTGATCAGGGTCTCGGCGGCGGCCAGGGTGCCGATGGGGTCGGGCAGGAGATAGCGTGGGTCGGGGATGACTTCGAGCTTGATCCAGGTGGAGCCGGTTAGCTCGCGCGCCAGCTTGGCGGCGAAGACGGCCTCGTCCGCGGTCTTGCTGCCGGCGGTGTTGGGCAGGATGGTGTAGCGCTGCCAGTCGATGTAATCGAGCTCTGTCCGGGCGTTCGGGTCTTCGAGGTTGAGGCGGCGGACCGCGACGGTGACGATCTCGGCGCCGGAAGCGTCAAGGGCGGCGACGCAATCCTCGGGCGAATCGTACTTGCCGGTGCCGACCATGAGGCGGGATCGGAAGCTCTTACCGCCGATGATGAGCGCGTCTTCAGACATTGGTCACCGGCTCCTTCTCCGCGAGGGTGGTAACGATGCTTACGCCTGTCTCTTCGTAATAGCGGTGATCGAGCCTGACGATAGTGTCCATGATCTCGTCGTAGGACTCGTCAATTAGCTCGGCCGGCAACAGTAGCCGTATCCAGACATCAAAGCCATCCGGGCCGCCAATGATCACTTCGGGCTCGGACTTGGAGAACTCTTCGCGAAGCTCACGGGCGTACTGTTCGGCAGCCTTGGCGATCTTCTTTTTCGACTCAGCCATTACTGATCACCTCTCGTATTTTGGCGTACAAGCGATTCGCGGTTCTGAGAGCGTCCTCTGTCATTCTGCGGCTGAGGCCGCGTTGCTCGTAGTCTGCTGCGAGTCGCTGTCTGTGAAGTCTTTCGAAGTCTTCTGCATCTCTTACGACAAAGAGGAAACCTCGCTGCGCGAATTGGCTCCGAAAGAGGTAGTGCAGTTCGACGTGCTCCCAGCGATTCCTTCGCACGGTGGTCTTGTTCTCCAGCAGGGCGATTACGGCGTGGTAGAGAGCGTAATAGGCGCGCGAGACTGTCGTCTCCCAGTCTTCCGACGTGAATGCGCGTTCAGCCGCGATCATGAATCTTGCTGCCTTGTCTAGTCGCCATCCCTGTCCCGTGGTTACCAATCTGGCCCGTCAACCCTCGTTGAGGTGGGGCCGCCAGTAGCGATAGAAGTGATGCACCGGACTGTGTCCTTCACCGATAGCGTAGCTGTTTTGCAGCGCCAGAGTGACATAAGCCTTCGCGGCGGCGATGGCGTTGGGGACGGTATCGTTCTTGGCGAGGGTGGCGGCGATGGCGGAGGCGAAGGTGCAGCCGGTGCCGTGGGTGTTCTGGGTATCTATCCGTGGGGCGGAGAACTCACGGAAGCCGTGACCATCGTAGAGAAGGTCGGTGGCGGTGGGGCCTTCGCTGTGGCCACCTTTGATGACGACGTTGGCAACTCCCCAGCTGCTCATCTCCTCCGCGGCCGTCTTGATGTCCTCCCAGGTGGTGAGGGAACGGCCGACCAGCGCCTCGGCCTCAGGCAGGTTGGGCGTCAGGACAAGGGCGAGGGGCATGAGGCGCTGCTTCAGGGCGTCGACGGCATCCTCGCGCAGGAGGGTGTCGCCGCCTTTGGCTACCATGACGGGGTCGATGACCAGATTGGTGACACCCCAGTGCTTCAGGCGCTCAGCGACGGCCTCGATGATCGGGGCGCTGGCGAGCATGCCGATCTTGACGGCGTCGGCTCCCATGTCGCCCATGACGGCGTCGATCTGGGCGGCGACGAAATCGGGGCGGAGCTCGGTAAAACCGTAGACGCGACGCGTGTCCTGAGCGGTGACGGCGGTAATAGCGGAGGCGCCGTAGACGCCAAGCGCGGCAAAGGTCTTGAGATCGGCCTGAATGCCGGCGCCGCCGCCCGAGTCCGAGCCGGCGATAGTCAGGGCGATGCGCGCTTTCGTCATAAAGTTAAGAGGCGCTGCTGGAGCGCCTCTTCCTACCCTCAGCTGCCCGCGCCGGCATTGTCCGGTTCAGGTCCCGACGGTCGGTGGCGGTTGGGCCACCCTCTCAGCCTGGCTCCCCAAGCTCCCGTGCTCCTATTCGATTAATGTTTCAAGTCTAGGTCTCGTCTGCGAAGGGTGTCAACGAGACCCAGCGGCTGGTTACGGCTCCTTTCAATCGAGGGTCGCCGCCGCGAGCTTCTACTTGGTTCGGTTTAGACGAACGACCCGTCCCGCACAGTGGCATACTAAGGCCATGCCGTCGCGCTTTCCACGAGAATCGTTCAGCCGCGAAGATGAGTCGCCGGACGCGGAGTTTTACGCCGAGCCGCGACTCGTCACCCACATCGACGAGTACGCCATCGAGGCCGTTGGCGAGGCCTACCGGCGCTTTCTGCCGCCGGATGGCGAGTACCTGGACATCATGAGCAGCTGGGTCTCCCATTACCCGGCCGATCTGCCGGTGCGGCGCGTCGTTGGGCTGGGGATGAACGAGTTGGAGCTGAGCAAGAACCCGCTGCTGGCGGAGTACACGGTGCAAGATCTGAACCAGGACTCCAAGCTGCCGTACGAAGACGGGCGCTTTGACGGCGCAACGTTGTGCGTCTCGGTGCAGTATCTGACTCATCCTGAAGAAGTTTTCGCCGAAATCGGCAGGGCGCTTAAGCCCGGTGCGCCGTTAGTGGTCACGTTCTCCAACCGCTGCTTCCCGATGAAAGCGGTCCGGATGTGGGTTAACGCCAGCAGCCGCCAGCGCAGCCGCATCATCGCGACCTACATGGAAGACAGCGGCCGTTTCGACGTGCCGGAGGTCTACGACCTGAGCCCAGCGTTGTATTACTACGGCGTGCCGGAAGACCCGGAGCTGCGCCACCGCATATCGGTGGGCGAAGTACAGACCGACCCGCTGCACGCGGTCGTGGGGCGGACGCGGCTGTTCTTCTACTAGTGACCCTTCGTTTCGCTTTCCTGGTGCTGATCACGCTGCTGACCACCATAGCCTGCGATGGCGATTCTGATTTGCAGACGGCGCCCACGCCGATGCAGACACGAGTGGTTGTGGAAGGGACGCCGGCGCAGCTGAGCTGGAGCCAGAAGACGCCGCTGCCGACGCCGCGCTCCGAGGTGGCCTCTGCCGTGCTTGATGGCAAGATCTACGTCATCGCCGGCTTCCGGGCCACGGGCGGCAGCAGCGATGTTGTAGAGGTCTATGACGTGGCGGCGGACCGCTGGGAGCGCAAAGAGGAGCTGCCGGAAGCGCGCGACCACGCGATGGCGGCGGCTTTCGGGGGCAAGGTCTATGTCTTCGGCGGCGGGCTGGGTAACGCGACGCGCTCCGTGTTCGCCTTTGACCCGGCGCGCGACGCCTGGAGCCGCATGGCCGATATGCCACATCGCAGGACGGCTGGAGGCGCGGCCGTGCTGGACGACAAGATTATCGTGGCCGGTGGCACAGGCGACGCGCCGTCCGAGACCATGGTCTACGACCCGGCCGCGAACCGCTGGAGCGCCGGGCCGCCATTACCTGAGCCGAGGGAGCACCTGGGAGTCACGGCGGCAGGCGGGAAAATCTACGTCGTCGGCGGGCGCTGGAACGACGTGCTGAAGGCAAACAACGAGGCGCTGGACTCGCTGACCGGACCCTGGCAACGCCTGGCGCCGATGCCGACGGCGCGAGGCGGCACCGCGGCCGGTTCGGTCAACGGGCGGGTCTATGTCGCGGGCGGCGAGGCATTCGGGCCTTCACGTACATTCGAGGAGGTGGAGGTCTTCGACCCCGCGTCCGGGACGTGGAGCGCCGCCCCGGACCTGCCGACACCGCGTCACGGGCTGGCTGTGCAGGGCATCGGCGATGTGCTCTTCGTGATCGGTGGCGGGCCGGAAGCGGGGCTGTCGGTGGACCCCCACAACGAGGCGCTGCAAACGCGATGAGCTACTACTATCCGAAGCCTCAGACCGCCGAAGGGGATGCCGCCTTGAATGCGGCGCTGCTGGCGGAGTGCGAGGTCAGCACCTACCGCGCCTCAGGGCCGGGCGGGCAGCACCGCAACAAGGTTGAGTCGGCGGTGCGGCTGAGGCACCGTGGATCCGGCATCACCGTGATCGCCGAGGAGAGCCGTCTGCAGGCCGAGAACAAGGTGCGGGCGCTGAAACGGCTGCGGCTGGCGCTGGCGCTGCGGGTGCGCAACCCCGTGGCGGCGGAGGGCGTCCCGGAGGCGATTGCAGTATGCATCGGCAAGGACGGGCGGCTGAAGGTGGGGCGCCGCGATCAGCGCTATCTGCCCTGCGCCTCGACTTTGCTGGACGTGCTGTCCGCGCACAAGGGCAGCGTCAGCGCGGCGGCGGCACGGCTGGGCCTGACGACGGGCAACCTCTCCTCCTTCCTGACGAACGATGACGACCTGATGCTGGAGACAAACCGGCTGCGGGCTGGGTTCGAGCTGAAGCCGCTGCGGCGGAATTAGGCGCTATGTCTCATTCTCGTGCGGCATCGGCGGGATGCCGCTGGGGTCTGCGAGGCGCTCGCTGAGACAGAGGACGTAGCCATCGGGGTCGCGGACGTCGAACTCGCAGTCGTTGTAGGGCATCTGCATTAGCGTCCGGGCGATGTCGGCGCCTTTGGCCTGGAGGTCGGCGTACACCTCTCGGATGCGCTGTCCTTCGAGGCGGAGGTAGACATCCCAGATATCGGCTGTCAGGTGGCCACGACGGAAGCCGTTGCCGCGCTTGATCATGATCTCGGCGTGGCCGTTGCTGAGGACGGCGAAGACATACGGATGCTCGAAGAACGGGCTGGCCTCGAAGCCGAGCATCTCCGCGTACCAGGCCATCGAGCGCTCCACGTCGGCGACGCGTAGCAGCGGGACGGCCTGTCGGACCTGGACCACGCTTACTCGAGTGCCTCCTCCAAAGCGACTTGATTGTCTCTCAGCCAGTCGAGGCCCTCACTAATCGATTCGAGGGCTCCCAGACGGATGAGCCTATTGTGGGCCGCCGACGTGGCAGCGAGCTCAATGATGCCGTCATAGACGGTCTGTACGCGACGGACCATGCGGCCAATCATCTTAGCGCGGTCACCCTCGAAACCGTATGCGTCCAGCATGGCATGCATCCGCCTCGCGTGGGTCCCTATGTTGGCGTGGCGAGGGCAGGGATGCAGGTAGCTCCAGAACGAGAAAGCGAGATCGGCTGCGCGCTCACCAGGAGCGGTATCATCCCAGTCGATGAACGCCACAGGACGGTATAAACCATCGAAGGAACGATAGACGGTGTTTCGCGGCGATAGGTCGTTATGGCAGACGACCTCCTGATTGCCGGCGAGGGCCGTGTCTGCCGTGAGGTCGTGAAAGCGCCGCGTGAGGCGCGACACCTCGATCAACGCCTCATCCGTCCAAACGCCGGGCGGCTGCTCTGCTTCCCAGGCGACGTGTCCCTCAATGTAGCTGAAGATGTCTCGTCCCTGATCGTCGATGCCAAGGAAGCGTGGTGCTTTGAAGCCGCACGCTTCGAGATGGCGGAGCAGGGTACGGACGAACTCCGGATTAGGACCCGGTTGGCGGCGCACCGTATCGCCAATCCTGACGACAGGGTTGATGTAGCCGCCGGGTAGCTCTGCCCCCGCTGCTCGCGTCCCGTCGTCTTCCATGCGTAGCCTCTACGGCTTCTCGAAGACCCAGGCGTCTACGTCACGGGTGTAGCTCTGGAGCTCTGTGGGCTGGAAGAAGAGGGCGACCTCGCGTTCGGCGCTGGCCAGGGAATCGGAACCGTGGATCAGGTTGCGGCCGATTTCGAGGCCGAAGTCGCCGCGGATCGTGCCGGGGGCGGCATCTCGCGGGTTGGTCTTGCCCATCGTGGAGCGGACGGCCTCGACGGCGTCCGTGCCTTCAAGCACGGCGGCTACGATGGGGCAGGCGGTGATGTAGCCCACGAGGCCCTCGTAAAAGGGCTTGCCGGCGTGCTCGCCGTAGTGCCGCTCGGCGAGGGTGCGGTCGACCTGTAGCAGCTTGAGGCCGGCGATGCGCAGGCCGCGGCGCTCCAGCCGGCTCAGGATCTCGCCAGCGAGGCCGCGCTGCATGGCGTCCGGTTTAATCAGGATCAGGGTGCGCTCCATTGTTCTCCTTTGGCTCAGATAAGTAACAGGTAACAGGATACGCGGCGTTGGGGCAATCTCAGGCTGGGATATACGGTTCCCACCAACCCGGCGCGGGCTCGATCTGCTGGACCACATCAATCCACATGCCGGCTGGATCGACGACGCCAAAGCGGCGTTGGCCCCAGGGCTCGTCGGTCAGGGGCAGGTCGAAGCTGAGGCCGGCAGTGCTGAGGCGATCGTATTCAGCCGCGGCGTCCTCGACCTGCAGGGTGAGGAACATGCCGTCGCCGGTGTAGGTGGCAGGTGTCGGCGGCGAGGACGGATGATCGGGGCTCATGAAGGCCAGCGAGGTGGAGCCGTTGACCAGCAAGACGAACCAGGTAGCCTCGAAAGCGACCTCGAAGCCGAACCAGCGCGCGTAGAAGTCGCGGCAGCCTGTGAGGCGCTCCGTCACGATGATGGGATAGCTATCGAGGAGCTGCATGGACTCAACGGGTGCGGTTGTATTCGTAGTCTTCGCGCTCGCCGGGAGCGCTGCTCCGTAGCTCAGGCGCGATCTGCGGGCGGGTGCGGTTGAGCTGGGAGTGAACTTCGAGGGCCTGGGCGTCGCGCCAACGCTCGAGCAGGACGAGCTTGTCGGGTTCAAGGGCGCTATGGAATACCTCGTATTGCTCGCAGCCGGGCTCCTGCTGGACCTCGCGGCAGCGGGAGGCCATCTCAGCGGCGAGCTCGGCGCCCTTGCCGGGCGCGGACGTTAGCTGGATAACGAGTCGGACGGACATGGTTCCTCCTAGGCGCTTCTTGCTTCACGGGAGCGCGCCCCGCCCCTGGCGACCTGAAGGCCGCCGCTACAGCCCGCTAGCGTGCGTCTCGTGCAACCTCGCAGGACCCGTCAGCGCTGAGGGCCGATGGCTGGGGCGCGCAGATACATTGGCACAAGCGTGTCGGCGTTGTCGATATCGCCGCGGGCGAGGCGCGCCTGGCCCAGCGCGGCGATGGCGATGACGCGGTTTGGACTGACCTCGACGATGCGGGCGCCTCTGGCGATGATGCTATCGATCAGCGGCGCCGGCAGGCTGCGTAGCTCGCCGCAGACGATGTCGCCGGGCTGGATGGCTTCGAGCAGGACGCCGGCGGGATCGAGACGCGGCGCGATAAGTTCGTCCAGCTCCCTGCCCGTATGCCCGTATGTCCGTATGCCCGCATACGCCGCCCAGGCCAGCTCAGCGCGACCGGCGGCCTGGAGGGGAATGACGCGCGCGTCGGTGGTCAGCGCGATCGGCAGGGCGTCCGCGGCTAGGCGGCCGACGCCGGCCAACGACGCGTCGAGAGAGTAGGCGAGGGCCTTGGTGGTGCTGAGGCCGACGCGCAGACCGGCGTAGGAGCCGGGCCCGAGGCAGACGCAGACGCCGGCGATCTCGTCCTTGCCGCGTCCGGCGCGGGTTAGTAGCCAGTCGAGGGCGGGCAGCAACTCGCGCGAGTGGGCCTGACGCGCTTGCCAGGTAGTCTCGGCGATGAGGATGCCGCCCTCGCCGATCGCCACACCCGCCACGTCGCCCGAGGTGTCGATGGCAACGATGAGGCCCTCAGGCGCGACCATGCGTCTTCTCCGGTGTCGGGGCGTTGAGTGCGTTCAAGACGTCTTTGTAGCGGGCGCCGCGGGCCGCCATCGTGATGCGTCGCGTCCTGGCGTCGACAATCTCGAAGCGGACGAGCAGGTGCTCCGGCGGCAGCTCCCGCGGCGCGACCTCGGGCCATTCGACCAGGAGTAGACCATCGGCGGCGTTCTCCTCCAGGGCCAGCTCAAAGACCTGCTGCGGGTCGGTGAGGCGGAAGAGGTCGGCGTGGTGGACATGGAGTCGGCCGTTGTACTCGTTGACCAGGACGAAGGAGGAACTTTTTACCGGCTCCTTTACGCGCAAGCCACGGCCGATGCCCTGGGCCAGGCAGGTCTTGCCGGCGCCGAGGTCCCCCTGGAGCAGCACCACGTCCCCGGGCTGGAGATGGCGGGAGAGGCGCTCGCCGAGGCGCTTCGTATCGGACGGGCTGGCGCTGGTGAAGGTGAGGCTGGGGGCGCTTTCGCCGCTCATGGGTTAGCGAAGTGGTCCCAGCCGCCAGCATGGGGTAGAGGGATCTCGCGGCCGGTCTCGTCGACGACGGCGACGTGGGGGCCATCGTGCTCAACCACCTGGCCGATCTCGGTGACGGTGGTGTCGTGGTTGAGCAGCGATTCGATGGCAGGACGCGGCCCGATGAGGACGAGCTCGTAATCCTCGCCTCCGGTCAGCGCCAGGCCGAGGGCGCGGCCTGGGAAGGTCTCGTGCAGGGCGTTACTGAGAGGAATACGGTTAGCTTCGACGCGGATACCGGCGGCGCTGGCCGAAGCGATGTGGCCGAGGTCCTGGACGAGGCCGTCGGAGACATCGATGGCGCAGCGGACGCCGGCGCGGACGGCCGCGCGGCCAAGGGAGACGCTGGGCTGAGGGCGTTCGTGGGCGAGACGGAGGTATAGAGCCGCTGCGGAGGCTAAATCGGCGCCGTCCTGGAGCAGACGTAGCCCACCGGCGGAGTCGCCGAGATAGCCGCTGACTGCGATGACGTCGCCGGTACGGGCGGCGGAGCGGGTCATGACACGGGGCCCGCCAGCGCGCGCCTCGTCGGCCCGGCCGGAGAGAGCGACCGTCACGGCGAAGACCGGCCCGCGGACAATATCGCCGCCGCCGAGTGTAACGCCGTAGGCCTCGGCGCACTCCTTGAGGCCCTGGTAGAGCGCCAGGACGTCCTCGACGCAGGCGTCCTCGGGCAGGATGAGGGTGACCAGAGCCAGGTGGGGCGTAGCGCCCATGGCAGCGATATCGCTGACGTTCACGGCGAGCGCCTTCCAGCCGATATCGGGCCAGGCCGTCAGCTCGGGTAGGAAGTGGTTGCCGGCGAGCATCGTATCAGTGGTCCAGACCAGCGCGCCTTCCTGTCGCGCCGTGACGACCGCGTCATCGCCGAGGCCGACGAGAAGGCCGGGCGGCGCTTTTGAGCCGGGCGACGGCAGGTACTGGACGCCGAGCTCCCGGGCCAGGAGCTTGATCAGGCCGAATTCACCGATCTCAGAGACGCGCACGCTTCCAATTATACGGGGCGCGCCCGTGGTGGGACCCGTCGCTCTTGCGAGGCTTGGCCGCCGAAGCTACGATCCGCGCATATCACAGCGGGGGTTTACGCATGCTCAGCGAAGACGAGAACCGTTACCTGGCCGAGGTAGGACCCGGCACGCCGATGGGCGAGCTGATGCGGCGCTACTGGATGCCGATCGCGGCGGCGGCGGAGTTGGAAGACAACGCCACGAAACCGGTGCGGCTGATGGGTGAGGACCTCGTGCTCTATCGCGACCTCGGTGGCAAGTATGGCCTCCTCGACCAGCATTGCTCGCACCGGCGCGCGGACCTCTCCTACGGCTACGTGGAGGAGACGGGGCTGCGCTGCAACTATCACGGCTGGCTCTATGACGAGGCGGGCCACTGCATCGAGCAGCCCTTCGAAGAGACGGCGCACCCGGAGGCGAACTTCAAGGAGAAGATCCTGATCAAGTCGTACCCGGTCGAGGCCAAAGCGGGTCTACTCTGGGCTTATCTGGGGCCGAAGCCGGCGCCGCTGGTGCCGGACTGGGACGTCTTCTACGACCAGGGCTACAAGCAGATCGTCTTCTCCCACGTCCCCTGCAACTGGGTGCAGTGCCAGGAGAACTCGATCGACCCGGTGCACTTTGAGTGGCTACACTCGAACTGGTCGCTGCGGATGAAGGGCTCGACGGGTCCCTACTCGCCCACACACCTCAAAATCGGCTTTGACGAGTTCGACTACGGCTTCGTCTACCGCCGCATCCGCTCCGACACGACCGAGGACAATGAACTCTGGACGGTGGGGCGCGTCTGTCTCTGGCCCAACGCGCTCTATACGGGTAATCACTTCGAGTGGCGTGTACCCATTGACGATGAGAACACGCTGAGCGTTGGCTGGTTCCTGGACAATGTGCCGGGAGAGGAGCCGTTTGAGCAAGAACGCATCCCCTATTGGTACTCACCCATCAAAGACCCTCAGACCGGGCGCTGGATCAGCAGCCATGTCATGAACCAGGACTTCATCGCCTGGGTAGGCCAAGGCACGAACGCCGACCGCACGCAAGAGCATCTGGGCGATAGCGATCGTGGCGTCATCATGATGCGACGCAAGATGGTGGAGCAGGCGCAACTGGTAGCCGACGGCGGCGAGCCATTCGCGACGATCCGTGAAGCAGATCTGAATCAGAAAGTGCGATTGCCGCGCTTCGCCGACGGCGGGGCTCTGCCGGGCACGGCAAGTCGCGCCCTGCGGCCCTTCACCTTTCAGGCAGGCCAGCCACGGGCGATTACGGAGGAGATGGAACGCATCTGGGTCGAGCGCGGTGGCAGCGTCGCGGTGGCAGCGCCATCTCAGGGCCCGATCCGGCTAGACGGTAGGGCTTAGTGCTCTTCCTCGTAGGCAGGCGCCGCGCCATCAGCGACCTCGTCCTTGGGCTCCATCTTCATCTCGACTTCGAACTCCAGCTTGCGGTGCTTGGAGATGAAGTAGAGAGAAACGAGTCCGGCGGCCAGGGCTAGGATGAGTAGTCGCATCGGTTAGCCTCCTTATGGCGTCGTATATAGCTTAAGTTTCGGCCGTTTTCATCCAGACGACAGGCGCCGGTCATGGCGTTGCCTTCGCGTTTAGGTTGCAGATAAAGTATCGGGATGGGCATGAGAGTTGGTCAGGAGAATCGCGGGGTGAAGGTTCAGCAGGTTCATGATCACGAGAAGGTTTGTCATTTGGAAAGCGCCTTCGGGTAGGGGCAGGTAGCTAGGACTGGAAGCGGACGGCGGGCACGCCGGCGCGGCCCCAGAGGCCTTCGAGATTGTAGAAGGCGCGGTCTTCCGCCGTGAAGATGTGGACGATGACGGCGCCGAAATCGACCAGGACCCAGCCGGAATCGGACTGGCCTTCCTTGCGCAGCGACTTGACGCCTTCGTTAGCGAGGTCTTTGTCGAAGGAGTTGATCAAGGCGTTCATGTGGCGCGCGTTTTGAGCCGACGCGATCACGAAGTAGTCCGTGAACGAGGCGATCTCGTGAATATCGAGGAGGACAATGTCTTCAGCCTGGCGGTCGGAGAGAAGGTCGACGACGCGTCGCGCCAGTTCTGAGGGTTCGATCTGTGTTGTTGTCACCGTCTTCATGATACCAGAGGCAATAGCCGAGCAGACTTGTTGAGGGCGACGTGAATCGCGGCTTTGGCGCGGCAGAGTGGCGACGGCAGGTGCGGCCATTTTGACGGTGCCCTCGCATCGCCTAAGATAAGCGCATGGACAAGCGCGTAGTCGTTGCGATGAGTGGCGGCGTCGATTCGGCCGTGGCGGCAGGTTTGCTGGTCCGCGAAGGCTATGACGTCGTCGGCATCACGATGCGTCTCTGGACGCGGGACGACCCGATGGGTCGCCTGCACCAAAAGCGCTGCTGCGGTGTCGAGGACATTGACGACGCGCGGGCGGCGGCCGAGGTGCTGGGCATCCCCCACTACGTGCTCAATCTCGAGGAGGAATTCGGCCACAGGGTAGTTGACTACTTCGTCGCGGAATACGAACGAGGCCGGACGCCCAACCCCTGCCTGGCGTGCAACGAGCACGTCAAGTTCCGCGCCCTGCTCGACCGTGCTATCGCCCTGGACGCCGATTACCTGGCGACCGGCCACTACGCCCGCGTCCGCCGCGACGGCGACGTCGTCAGCCTGCTGCGCGCCATTGATGACGGCAAGGACCAGTCGTACGTGCTCTACACGCTGACCCAGCCGGACCTCTCGCGCGTGCTGTTCCCTGTGGGCGAGTACGAGAAGGCGGAGATCCGCCGTCTCGCTTTTGAGATGGGTATGCCGCTCCACGATAAGCCGGATAGCGCTGAGATCTGCTTCGTACCCGGCAACGATTACCGCGCCTTCCTCTCGGAGCGCCTGCCACAGCATACGGGGGACATAGTCGACACCGCGGGAGAGGTCGTCGGTCAGCACGATGGCGTCGGCGGCTTCACGATCGGCCAGCGCAAGGGCATCGGCGCCTTCGGTGGCAAGCGCTTCGTTACCGAGATCGACCCGGAGCTGAACCTGATCACGATCGGCGATGAGGAAGACCTGCTCGCCCGCGGGCTCTGGGCCGACAAGCCGAGCTGGACCGAAGGCGGACCACCGGCCGAAGAGTTCGAGGCCCAGGTCAAGGTGCGCTACAAGAGCCCGGCGGCGCCGGCCCTGGTGCGGGTGCGTGATGACGAAATCGAGGTCGAGTTCCGGCAGCCGCTGCGGGCGATCACGCCCGGCCAGGCGGCCGTTATCTATGACGGCGAGAGGGTAATCGGCGGCGGTATAATCGCGCGCACGGCCAGCGGCCGGGGCGAGCCGTCAGACGCTGCTATACTGCCAAAGAGCGCCACGCGGGCCGCTCTCTAGTCCCCGGGAGCCGCCCATGTCCGTCCTCGTTGCCCTGGCAGATGTCCGCGATGTCGTGGTGATCGTCTACGGCATCATCGGCATCATCTTCTTCTTCATCGCGCTGATCATGCTCATGGTCGTTGGCTTTACCGTAAAGGGCCTGATCGGCAGCGTGCGCGAATTGCTGGACGAGTCAGTGAAGCCCACCGTCGATTCGATCCGGGGCGCTGCCGATACGGTGCGAGGTACGACCGAGTTTGTCGGCCGCACTGCCGTCTCGCCGATCGTGCGCACCTACGGCATGGCAGCGGGCATGAAGAAGGGCTTGGGAGTGCTGGCTGGTTTTAATAGCAGGCGCAAGGGTAAATAGCATGCGACTGGGCTTCTTCCTGGGCTTCCTGATCGGCGCCGCGGTGGCGTCCGTGCTCGGTAAGGTTGAGCACGGTGAGGCGCCCGCCGTCGAAGAGGCGGCGCAGAAACTCGAATCAGAGATCGATGCCGCGACGGAATCGCCGAAGAACGCTCTCGGCCAGCTAAAACAGCACGCTCGTGAGGCTATGGACGCTGCCAAGGAAGCGGCGGACGAGAAAGAAGCCGAGATGCGTAAGGCCTTCGAGCAGTCCACCAAGCCTCAGGACCAGACGCCCAGCTAAGACAGCCCTCACGTGCTGGGCTTTGAAGTCGGCTTCACGTTCGGAGAGTCGGCGGACTTCGCCAGCGTCTTTCGCAACAACGCGGCATCCATCTCAATAAGGCCGATCCCGCTTCTGTGAAGGCGCGCAGTCTTCGGGACGGCGTCTTAAAGATTGGCTTCGCCTACGCGGATGGCGGGCCGTTCACTTACTCGAGTCCGGCATGGGCCGGCAGGCTCCTTCCCAGCATCGTTCGGAGAGGCCCACAAGCCTTAACGGCTTGCCGTCCCTTCTGTGCGGAAAAATTGGGGAAGGAGAGCGAAGCCTGATGCTGTCACGCTAGTGACTGGCGGAGAGGGTGGGATTCGAACCCACGAGCCCCTGACGGGGCTACGCGCTTTCCAGGCGCGCCTGTTCGGCCTCTCCAGCACCTCTCCGGTGTCCCGAGTCTACCAAACGCTAACGGATGGGGCCACGCCTCACGCAGGCTGAGAATCCACGCTACTTTTGTGGCCAATAAGTGATCTGAGATGAGGATTGCTTTAATCATCTTGCTGGACTAGAATCACGCGTACTCCTTCCTGATCACCATAACGAATAACTAGCGCAAGAGGGGGACCCCCAATGCCCGTACTACATCTGCGAAAGCCGAATGAAGCGCCGCTGCCGTCTCGATCATCACGCGCGGTGCGAGAGCAACAGCAGAAGTACGATGAATTTGTGCGCCGAGTTGAGCTGAATGACGTAGGCGACCTTGAGCTTGAACCAAGTGAAAATGTCCGCAGTGTAAAGGTGCGTCTGCGCCGCGCCTCCTCCAGGGTAGGCATAGACCTCGATATCTGGGATGTAAACGGCCACGTCTATTTCCGGCGTGTGACGCGTCGAGGTAGGCCACGCAAGAGCTAAGGGGCCGCATACTTAGTCGCTGCCGTTGCATGACAATCTAATCGCTAACGCAATTTCAAAATCGGGCCGATTAGCTATAGCCCCGTCCAGCCAATTGTAACGTTTACGTAAGGTCTGCTATACTCAGCCAGATTTTTCGCCCGAGGGGTTGGGAGGCGCTGTGGATCCAGCGAGCTTCAGCTTTCCAAAGTGTCAGAAATGCAAGTCCGGTGACCTGGTGCCACTGTCCGACTTCGGCAGTCAGGGCGCGGCGATTCACTTCAAAGCCTGGGTCTGCACTAACCCGGACTGCGGCTTCAACCTGAAAATTCGTAACGGCGATCTCTACATGGACGAGCCGATTGCTAGCGGCGCTGTCCACACACCTCGCTATCGCTGAGAGAGCGCAGGTAGCAGCTTAGCTGCCGCGCTCCGGCGCGTCTCCCCGATTAACCCACGCCAATCCCGATGTAACGCATGCCGGCCGCTTGAACGCGCGCGTGGTCCATGGCGCCGCGGCCGTCGAGGAAGACGCGGCAGCCCTTCAGCGCTGACAAGTCTAAGTCTTTGTATTCGGGGTGCAGCGCCTGGAGGATAACGGCGTCTACCGGCTCAGATGGAGGCAGATCGGCGGCTTCGAGTCCGTAGGATTCGATCTCGGTGGCTGTGAAGAGGGGGTCGTGGATCAGGGGGCGGGCGCCGCGTTGTCGTAGGGCATCGGCGACGAGCAACGCGCTGGAGAGAGTAGCCTCTTTGACGCCGCCGCGGTAAGCGAGACCAAGGATCAAGACGCGCCTGCCCGCCAGGTTGCCATCGAAGGCGGCGGCCAGCTTGTCGACGGCATAGGCGGCCATCGAGTCGTTGATCTGGCGGCTGAGGCTGACGATGGGTTGGCCGGACGCCTCGATCAGGAAGTAGGGGTAGACGGGGATACAATGGCCGCCGACGCCGAGGCCGGGAGCGTGCAGGTGGGAGTAAGGCTGCGAGTTTGACGCTGCGGCCGCGGCCTTATAGCTGACCCCCAGCGCCTCGGCGGCAATGGCCAGCTCATTGGCGAGTGCGATGTTGACGTCGCGGTAGATGCTTTCGGCCAGCTTGGCAAACTCGGCCGTCTCCGCGTCGGCGACGAGGAGCACTTCGGCGTCGAGGACCTGCTCGTAAAAGGCGCGCGCCGCCTCGCCACTGGCTGCATCGATGCCGCCTACGACCTTGGGGTAGGTCGCCAGGTCGCGGAACATTGTGCCTGAGGAGACGCGCTCGGGGCTGTAGGCAAGGCGGAAATCGGTGAGGCTCAAGCCGGAGCCTTCGGCCAGGCGGCGGCCGAAGTGGCTGCGAGTGACGCCGACCGGCACCGTGCTTTCGAGGATGACCAGCGTATCGGGGCGCAGGCCACGCGCTATAGCCTTTGTGGCGGCGTCCAGGTTGCTGAGGTCGGTGTGGTTGGCCTCGTCGATGCCGACGCGGACGATGACAACGACGACGTTGCTTTCGGCGGCGGCGGCGGGGGTATCGGTCGTAGCGCGCAGGCGGCCGGCGGCATGAGCTTGAGCTACGGCCTCGGGCAGGCCTGGCTCGCCGCCGATGGGGCAGGCGCCGGCGTTAACGGCCCCGGCGACCTCAGGGTTGATGTCGCAGCCGATGACCGAGGCGCCCTTGACCGCATACTGGGCCGCGAGGGGGAGGCCGATCTTGCCGAGACCGACGACGGCGACGCGCAGGTCAGGCATAGCGGGCCGGCGTCACCGGCTGGCCGCCGCGGGCCGACTGCGTCAGCGCGTCGGCGATGGCGAGGGCGGCGAGGCCGTCAGCCGCGGCGACGGGCATCGGTGTGCCTTCACGGACGGCGCTGGTGAACGCCTCGAGCTCGGCTACTAGCTGCTCACGCGGCTCAATCGGGACTGTGTAGGAGGGGTCGCCGTCAGGGTCGGTGACCAGCGACCAGCCCTGCACCGGACCTGAGCGCGGCGGCGAGCGGTAGAGCTTGAGTGATTGGGCGGCGTACTGGAGCACGAAGAGGCCGTCTTCGCCGAGGACGGTCAGGTCGCGTAGACGCAGGGGGGACAGCCAGTTGACCTCCAGGCTGCCGATGGCGCCGGCAAGAGCATCGGTTGAGGCGAAGCGCAGCGTGGCGTTGAGGCTGTTTTCGAGGCCGGTAATGACGCCGGATTGGGCGGCGGCATAGACCTGCTCGACCTCACTGCCGAGGACGAGTCGCATGGCGTCGATGTCATGGACGGCGCTGTCGTGGATTACGTTGACGTCTTCGGGCGGCAGCCGCAGGGCGCCCATGCGCCGCGCTGAGAGCTGCAGGACGCGGCCGATCTCGCCACCGTGGACGCGACGTGCCAGCTCCTGCAGGGCAGGGTTGAAGCGCTCGATATGGCCGGGCATGAGAGGGACGTTGGCTTTGGTGGCGGCCTCGGTGAGGCGCAGGCCCTCCGGTAGCGATGGCGCCAGTGGCTTCTCGATCAGGACGGCGCAACCCGCGGCGATGGCGGCCATAGCGATGGGCTCGTGCAGCCGGGCGGGCACCGCGATGACCACGGCATCGAGCTTTTCCCGGCGCAGCATTTCTGCATAGATGGTGTAGGTCGCGATCTCGCGGCCCTGGCTGGCGCTGGCGAGACGCTGGGGGTCTGTATCGCAGATGGCGGCGAGGTAGACGCCTGCCAGCTCTGAGAGGACGCGGGCGTGGTTGGCGCCGAAGCCCAGCCCGATGACGCCAGCCCGCAGGTCGCTACTCATGTGCCGCCAGCGGCTCGCCGCGCCGCGACTCGGCCCAGGCGTTGACGGCCTCGACGATCTGGTCGAGGTCAGACCCGCTGACGCCGGGGTGTACCGGTAGCGAGAGAACCTCTCGCGCCAGCTGGCAGGCGACGGGGTAGTCGGCGCCATCGTAGCCGAGGTCGCGATAGAGAGGGTGGTCGGGCAGGGCGCGAGGGTAGTGCACCGCGCTCTCAATGCCGCGCTGCTGAAGCCAATCGATGAGGGCATCGCGGCCGGTGACTCGGACGGCGTACTGGTGCCAGACATGTGCGTCGCGCTCAACGGCTGGCGGCGGCGTGATGACGCCTCGCAGATGGGCCGAAAGGTATTCGGCATTGCGGCGGCGAGCCTCCGTGAACCCCGCCAGGCGACCGAGCTGTACCACACCGATGGCGGCGGCGATGTCCGTGAGCCGGTAGTTAAAGCCGAGCTCGCTGCTGCTGTAGCGCTCGCTCTCCCCATGGGAGCGGATGCGGCGCATGCGTCCTGCCAGGGCGCTGTCGTTGGTGGTCAGGACGCCGCCTTCGCCGGTCATGATGTTCTTGGTGGCGTAGAGCGAGAAGCAGCCTGTGCCAAAGCTACCGGCGGCCCGTCCACCCAGAGTCGCGCCGTGGGCCTGCGCAGCGTCCTCGATCAGGGCGCGGCCGTGCTTCTGGGCGATGGAGTTTATCGCGTCGACGTCACAGAGACGGCCGTAGAGATGGACGGGCAGGATGGCCTTCGTGCGGGGCGTGATCGCGGCTTCGATGAGGTCCGGGTCGATGTTGCCGTCCTCGCGCACGTCGACGAAGACGGGACGCGCGCCGGTGGCGAGGATCATGTTGGCCGTGGCCTGAAAAGTGAAGGGCGTCGTGATCGCCTCATCGCCGGGGCCGATATCGTGGGCCAGCAGGGCGATGTGCAGCGCCGCGGTGCCGTTGGCCACGGCGACAGCCTCGCGGGTGCCGGAAACGTCACGCGCGAAGATCTCCTCGAGCTCGCGCGTCTTAGGCCCGGCTGCCAGGCGTCTGGAATCGAGCACGGCGAGAACGGCCTCGCGCTCTTCGTCCCCGATGAAGGGCTGGGCGATCCTAATCATCGCCGGCCTCGGGCAGAGGAGGCAGGTCGTAGGTTTGGTGGCAGTGAGGGCAGGTCCAACGCCCTGCGTCAGGTTGCAGGCGGCGGCCGCAGCGGCAGGCATAGCCGGCGAGCCGTGCCGGGCTGCCGAGGGCGAGGCCATGGTCAGGCACGTCTCGGGTTACAAGGGAGCCGGCGCCGATCATGGCCCAGCGGCCTATGGTGATCCCCGGCAAGATGACGGTCCCGGCCCCGATTGAGGCGGCGTACTTGACCAGCGTGGCGACGGGCGTCCAGCCCTCTTCCTCTATCGACTCGCCTTCTGAGGTGACCGAGCGGGGGTAAAGGTCATTGGTGAAGGTGACATGGGGGCCGATAAAGACGCCATCTTCGATGGTGACACCGCGGTAAATGCTGACGCGGTTCTGAATCTTGACCTGGTTGCCGATGACGGCCCCGGAATCGACGTAAACGTTGAGGCCGAGGTTGCAATCGGAACCGATGACGGCGCCGGCGCGGACGTGGGCGTGGTGCCAGATGCGCGTGTTAGCGCCGACGCTCGCGCCGCTCTCTACCTCAGCGGTTGGGTGAATCACGCTCCAGTATCTCGACGATCTTACCGGCCGCGCGGCCATCGCCGAACGCGGGCAGCGGTTGTGATTCGGGCCGCAGCCTTCGGGCCGCTTCGACAATCATGGTGACGTCGTTCCCGGCCAGGACATTCCAGCCGCCGGCCAGTGTCTCCGGCCATTCCGTCTCCGTCCGCAGCGTAACACAGGGCACCGCGAGGAAGTAAGCCTCGCGCTGGACGCCGCCGGAGTCGGTCAAGACGGCGCGGGCGTTGCGCTCCAGGGCCAGCATCTCGAAGTAGCCAACGGGGTCGATGAGGCGCAGATTGGCGGCGGGAGTCAGCCCAAGGCTCGATATCGCATCACGAGTGCGAGGATGCAGCGGTAGGATAACCGGCTCCTCCAGGCGACCGAAGGCGTCCAGCAAGGCAGCGAGGGTGGCAGCATCATCCGTGTTGGCCGCGCGATGGGCCGTAGCGAGGTAGTAGCCGCCGGGTTTGACGCCGAGCGACGCCAGCAGGGGCGCTTCGAGCTTTCGGGCGGCCGGCAGACTGACAAGGAGGGAGTCGTACATCACGTCTCCGACCTGGTAGACGCCACGGTCGATGCCTTCGCCACGGAGGCGGCCGACGGCGGTGGCCGTCGGCGCAAAGAGGTAAGTGGAGACGTGGTCGGTGAGGACGCGGTTGATCTCCTCCGGCATGTCGCGCTCATAGCTGCGCAAGCCGGCCTCAACGTGGGCGATGGGTAGGCCGAGCTTGGCGGCCGCCAGCGCTCCGGCGAGAGTCGAGTTGGTGTCGCCGAAGACGATGACGACGTCGGGGCTCTGCTCGATGAAGACGGCTTCGAGGCCTTCTAGGGCGCGGGCAGTCTGGGAGGCGTGGCTACCGGAGCCGGCGCCAAGGTTGACGTTAGGCGCAGGCATCTTCAGCTCGCGAAAGAAGACGTCGGACATGAGATCGTCGTAGTGCTGGCCGGTGTGGACCAGGATCTCATCGTGCTTCTGACGTAACGCGCGGCTAAGCACAGCAGCCTTCATGAACTGCGGCCTGGCGCCGACGACAGAGACGAACTTCATGGAAAACGTAGGGACGTAGCTTAAGCTCCGTCCGAGCGCTGGGACGTGTCGTGGCGGCTCCCGGACGGACCTGAAGGTTCGTCCCTACGTGCGGCCATGTCCGGCTAAGGCTCCTGAAGCGAAAGGCGCTCTGAGGTCGATTCCGGGGTGGGGGCGCGGTCGATGCGGGCGAGGGCGTGGAGACGGGCGGGCAGGTTGCCGGTGCGGCGGCGGTCGACCTCCAGCTCACGAATGCCGGCCCGCAGCTCGGCGGCTGAGGTAGTCAGCGACGAGATGGCCGTGAGCAGGGCCGGATGCGAGGTCGGGAGCAAGCTCTCGTGCTCGCCGATCAGATTCTCGCGGACCTTGTCGCCGGGGCGCAGGCCGATGTACTCGATGGCGATGTCTTTGCCGGGCTCCATGCCCTGGGAGCGGATCAGCCGCTCCGCCAACTCGCCGATACGCACCTCGTCGCCGACATCGATCAGGAAGATCTCGCCGCCGCGGCTCATCGCCGCCGCCTGGATCACAAGGCCGGCGACCTCGCTGATCGTCAGGAAGTAGCGCGCGACCTCCGGGTCGGTGACGGAGATTGGGCCGCCGCCCTGGAGCTGGCGCGCGAAGAGGGAGAGGACGGCGCCCTTGGCGTCGATAACGTTGGTCAGGCGCATGGCGCAGATACGCGTTGTCTGGCCTGCCATGGATGCCACCAGCAGCTCGCCGACTCGCTTGGAAGCGCCGTAGAGGCTGGCCGGGTTGACCGCCGTGTGGCTGGAAGGGAAGACGACCTGGTCGGCCTGGACGGCCTGCGCTGCCTCAAAGACGTTGAGGGTGCCGAGCACATTGGTCTCGAATGCCTGGTCCGGGTGCTCCTCCATCATCGGCACGATCTTGTAGGCGGCGAGGTGGAAGACGACCTGCGGCCGCGATGCCTCAAACACGTCGTCCAAACGCTGGCGATCGGCGATGCTGCAGAGCCAGGCTTTGACAAGGTCGGCGTTGGCGGCCTTGCGGCGCAGCTCGTTGCGCAACTCATAGAGGGCCGTCTCGTTGATATCGACCAGGTGCAGGGCGGCCGGGTTGAGAGCAGCTACCTTGCGCGACAGTTCGATGCCGATGGAGCCACCGGCGCCCGTGATCAGGACGACGCGGCCGGAGATCGTCGCCTCGCAGAGTTCGTCGTCTACCGCCACGGGGACGCGGCCGAGGAGGTCATCCATCGTGATCTCGCGCAGCTCGCCGCGCTGGGCGCGACCTTCCATGATCTCGGAGAGGCGAGGCACCAGCCGGACGGGCACCTTGGATGGCTCGCAGAGGGCGAGTATCTCCTGCAGCGACGAAGCCTGCGCCGGCGGCAGGGCAATGGCCACGAGGTCGATTACGTGCTTTTCGAGGACGGCCGGGATGTCGTGGCGGGTGCCGACGACCGGGATGCCGTGGACGCGCTTGCCGCGCAGCGCCGGGTCCTCATCCACGAAGGCGACGGCGCGGTAGGGTTGGGAGCGGTTATGCTGCAGCTCCCAGGCCAGGAGCTGTCCTGTATCACCGGCGCCGACGATCAGGACCCGCTGGCGCTCGGCGTCCTGCATGGGTACCAGGGAGCCACTGCCCCAGATGCGCGGCAGCATGCGGGCCATGCCGTGGAAAAGGAAGATGAAGGCGGCGCTGATCACGTTGACGCTGAGAGGGATCGGCCGTTTGGGGAGCAGCAGGTTGACGGCGAGGATGCCAGCTGTCACCAGGGCTACGGCGGCGAAGAGCAGCAGGGCATCGCGGACGCTGCCGTACTGCCAGGCAGTGCGGTACACGCCGAGGGACTGGTAGGCCAGGATGTAGGCGAAAGCGATCAGCGGCCCAGCCCAGGCCAGCTGGCGCCAGGACTCATTGGGGACTGTGCCGTCGAACTTCAGCTCCAGGGCGACGACATAGGCAACGAGGACGATACCAACGTCGAGGGCGAGCGAGAGGACAACACGGCCGGCGCGGCGGAGCCAGTCACTGACGCCCGGATTGGCGGGGAAGGCGTCTTTCATCGCGCGCCCTCGCGGCGGAGGACAACGCCCAGAGTTTTCAGCATGATCTTCACGTCGCGTGCAAACGGGTGCTTCGAAACGTAATCGAGATCGTAGGTCATCATTTCCGAGTAGGTCAAATCCGTGCGCCCGTTGACCTGCGCCAGGCCGGTGATGCCGGGCTTCACGTCGTGGCGGGCCTGCCATTCGGGGCGGTACCGCGCGACCAGCTCCGGCTCGTCCGGGCGCGGGCCCACGAGGTGCAGATCGCCGCGCAGGACGTTTAGCAGGTTGGGCAGCTCGTCCAGGCTGCAGGCGCGCAGGGCGCGGCCGATAGCCGTCTTGCGCCCAACCGGCCGGAAGACAAACGACTCCATATCGCCGGCCTCAGTCGGCGTTTGCTGGCCAGGCTCGGCCACCGTCATGGAGCGGAATTTGATGATCTCGAAGGGGCGTCCGTCTTTGCCGACACGCTTCTGGGTAAAGAAGACTGGGCCGGGCGACTCCAGCTTGATCAGGATGCCGATCAGCGCCAGCAGCGGACTGAAGGCGACCAGCCCTAGCGTCGCCACGAGCACGTCGATGGCGCGGCGCTGGCGTTCGTCCCTCTCAGGCGCGGTGCTGGGCAACGATCTCCTCGACGGCGCTGACGACCCGGTCGACGTCTGAGTCAGTCATTTGGGGGAAGAGCGGCAGGGAGAGGATCCGCTCGAACTCGCGCTCGGCGATGGGGTAATCACCCGGCTGGTAGCCGAAAGTCTCGCGATAGTAGGGATGCATATGCACCGGCAGGAAGTGGACCGCGGAGCCGATGCCGCGCTGCTTGAGCTCGGCGACAACCTCGTCACGGCTGATATTGAGGCCGCTGAGGCGTATGACGTAGATATACCAGTTCGTCGTCACGTCAGGCCGGACCGTCGGCGTCTCAACCTCCGGCAGCTCCGCAAATGCTTCGGTATAGCGCGCCGCCAGCTCAGATCGACGCGCGTTGAACTGGGGTAGGCGGTGCAGCTGGCCGATGCCGATGGCTGCTTGGAGGTCCGTAAGACGGTAATTGAAGCCGGGCTCGAGGACGGAGTAGAAGGGCGAGCCGGCGGCGGAATAGCGGTTCCAGGCGTTGTTATCGAGGCCGTTGTTGCGCAGGATGCGGACCTTGCTGGCTAGGGCGTCATCGTCCGTGGTCACCATGCCGCCCTCGCCGGTGGTCATGTTCTTGATCGCGTAGAAGCTGAAGACGGAGGCATCGCCGATGCCGCCGACCGGCTGCTCTTTGTATGACGATCCGGCGCAGTGGGCCGCGTCCTCAATTACGCGGATGCCGCGCTCGCGAGCGAGCGGTAGGATTTCGTCCATGCGGCAGGCCTGGCCGGCGTAGTGGACGGGCATGATCGCCTTCGTCCTGGGGGTGATGCGGCGGGCAATCTCGGCCGGGTCGATGTTGAGGTCGTCGCCACAGATATCGGCCAGGACGGGCGTAGCGCCGGTGTGCAGGATGACGTTGACGGTGGAAGCGAAGGTTATCGTACTCGTGATCACCTCGTCGCCATGGCCGATGCCGGCCGCGAGCAGGGCCAGGTGCATGCCGGCTGTACAGGAGCTGACGGCTACGGCGTGTTTGGTGCCGGTCATGGCGCGGAAGTCCTCTTCCAGGCGCTGTGTCTTCGGTCCGTAGACCAGCCAGCCGGAGCGCAACGTATCGACGACCTCGGCGATCTCTTCTTCGCTGATGTCGGGCCGGGCGAGGGGCAGGAATTCGTCTGGCAAGCGGGCCTCCGCGGCGCCTAGATGCGCACGGCCGCGATGAAGTGAGTCCGCAAGAAAGGTAACACCTCCAGCGCGCTACAGGCGAGCCGCCCGCCCGGCAGACCGATCAGGGTCCGGACTAGAGGCGGCGCCAGCGTCACCCCCCGGAACGCGATGGGGTGGCCTGAGAAGAGGCGGCGGACATCGTCACGGCGCAGGGGACGGGCGTCGCGGTTCGTGGGGTTGGTCCAGAAATCGTAAAGGACGATGAGGCCTCCCGGCTTCGTTACGCGCGTCATCGCGGCGGCTATGCGCTGTCGAATGGTCTCATCAAGCACCGAAGAGAGCAGGGTAAAACCGAGGACGACGTCGAACGCGGCGTCCTCATGGGGCAGAGATTGAGCGTCGGCGACCTCGATGTCGGCGCCGGGTAATAGCTCTCGGGCCCGATCGACGCGGTCTGGGAGCAGGTCGACGCCGCAGAGGTCCTGGGCTTGGGCGCCGTAGCGCTGCATATCGTGCAGGACGGCCCCGTTACCACAGCCGGCGTCGAGGATGCGTCGCCCGGTCAGCGGCAGCAGGGCGGCGTCGTCCAGGGCTGCGATCAGGGCGCGCTCGCGGCCTTGGTGGATAAAGAGATTGGCGGGCAGCCAGTAGTCGTAACGCGAATCCAGGCCGCGTTCGGCGCGCCGGGCATAGACCTCGCGGACGCGGGCGGCCTCGCGCTTCGGCTCAGCCGACACGGCGTCTCAGCTTCGAGCGCAGAATGCGCAGCGCCCCGGCGATCATCCCAGACCCGGCGGCGAGGTGGATGGTTGCGAAGGCGCCGGGCAGGTAGGGCAGCTCGCGCCGATGGCCGCGGGCGGCGAGGCGCAGGGACGCGATCGTGTTAGCGACGGCGTAGGTGGTGGCGGCCAGGGAAGCCAATCTGCCGAAGCGGCGGTCGAAGACACTGAGCAGGACGCCGCCGGCCAGCGTGAGGACGAATGCGGACGGTACCAGGTGGCGCGCTCGCAGCCGGCGAGGGTGGCGCTCCAGGACGGCAACCTTGGCGAGACCATAATTCCAGTACTGACGCGCCAGGGCTGCATATGTAGAGCGCGAGTAATACTCGCTGCGAATGGTAGGAGTGAGGAGGATGCGTCCGCCCGAGTCGCGCAGCCGGTAATTGAACTCATCATCCTCACCTCGCTCGATGTCCTCCGCAAAGAGGCCCACGCGCTGGAAGACCTCGCGCCGGTAAGCGCCGAAGGGTACGCTGTCGGTCCATTGCTCCGACTGCGAGTGACGGAAGGCCGTATCGCCGACGCCGAAGGGTGACGACATTGCCAGGGCGATGGCGCTGCCGATGGCATCCTCTTGCCCCACCGTGCGGATCGGCCCGCCGGCGGCGTCGGCGCCGCTCTGCCGCAGCGCGAGGACGCTGGCGCTGATGAAGTCGGGGGCGACGCGGGTGTGGCCATCGACCTTGATGACGATTTCGCCGCGGGCGATCCAGATCCCGAGGTTCATCGCCGTGGCCGTGGTGCGCCGCGGGTTGTTGATCACCTTGTCGGGCAGGCTCAGCTCCGCCTGCAGCGCCTCGACTTCCTGGACGGTTGTGTCACTCGATTCGCCGTCGAGGAGGATGACCTCGAAGCGGTCGCGCGGATAGTCTTGCGCCGCCAGAGCCCGCAGGCAGGGATCGATGAAGCCGGCCTCGTTGCGTACGGGCAGTAGCACGGTCACCAGGGGCAGCACCGGCTCAGCCAGCGGCTCGATAGCGCCCTCGTCTCGCGGCTGGCCTGGAGCCGTCATTGCGACGTGACTCCGGGCCGGCCGGCGCTTCTCGTTACTTGTTGCTTGCTACTTGTTACTCGCTCGTAAACGCGCTCCATCTGGACCGCGTTCTGACGCCAGTCGTAGTGTTCGCCGGTGTAGGCGCGCCCGCTAGAGCCAAGATTCTGCCGCAGCGCGGGATCATCCACTAAGCGGGCGCAGGCGTCTGCCAGGGCTTGAGGGTCCTTGGGCGGCACGAGGAGGCCAGTGGCGCCGTCCCGCACTACGTCAGGGATGCCGTGGACGTTGGAGGCGACGACCGGCAGCGCCATCGCTGAAGCTTCCAACGCCGCGACGCCGAAGCCCTCGTAGATCGATGGCAGGACAAAGACGTCAAGCTCGCCCAGGAACGCCGGCAGAGATTCGTGGTCGACCCAGCCGCGGAACTCGACCATACCGGCAACGCCGAGCTGCTCTGCCAGCCCTTCGAGGGCGCGGCGATCAGGGCCGCCGGGCGCTGGCGTCGTGTCGCCGGCGATGACGAGCCGAACTTTGTCGCCGTAACGGGCCCGTAGCAGCGCAAATGCCTCGATCAGGTAGCGGATGCCCTTCTCCGGTGAGAGACGCGAGGCAGTACCAAAGACCACCTCGTCGCGGGCCGGCCGAGCTGTCGTGAGAGCAAAGCGCTCCATCTCGACGCCATAGGGGACGACTGTGACGGGTGTGCCTCGGGGCGCGTAGCGAGTCGTCTCCGTTGCCAGGTGGAGGCCGGTGGCAGTAATGGCATCGGCGTGGGCAAGGGCGTGGCGGGTGAGCCAGTGGTGGAAGGGCGTGAGGTGCGGCGCCTCCAGGATGTCCGTGCCGAACACGGAGATGACCAGCGGATGGAAGCCGGCGAGTGCGCCGAGAAAGCCGTAGCTGGTGAGGTGCAGCGCGTGCACGAGATCGGGCTTCAGGCTGTGGACGAGGCGTTTGACGCGGCGCGCATGCACCAGGTAGCGTGCTTTTCCCAGCGTCTCAGCGCCGTCAATGTGGTGGACACGCGCCCCCTCAATCTCCGCCGGACGGAAGGAGATAACGTCGCACTCATTACCACGAGCGACAAAGTGCCGGATCCAGCGCTGCTCGTGGATGTAGGGGGCGTCGGCGAGAAAGACGACCTTCACACTTCGATTCTACCCTTCGCAGAAGCCGCGGGCGCTAAGGACGGCCCGATGGCGCTTCACATCCCGGTCGATCTCATCCCAGCGCACCGGCAAGTTGTCGCGTAGCTGGGCGAGGGCGCTCTGCTTCTGGTTCGGTGGCCGCTCTTCGAAGAGGATGCGCTGGGTATAGGCCTCGATCTCCTGAAGAGACCAATGGTGGCTGTAGAAGTCGAATACGTCGACATCGAGGCGCGGCAGACCGCCGTGCTCGCGGTGAGCGACAGCGTCTCGGCCAGACGAGCGCCCGGCTGGATCCAGAGGTCGTGCTCCGGCGGCCCGAGGCCCAGCTCATCCCAATCGATCAGGTGCAGACTGCCATCGGGGCCAAAGATCATGTTGGCCAGGTTGGGGTCGCTGTGGCTGGGCACGAGGGCGTTGCCCTTGGCTGCCAGGGCCTCGCCGAGGGTCTCAAAGCGCTGCAGCAGATCGAGGACCTCCTCACAACCTGCAATCACCAGCTCTCTTACTTCGGCTTCCACCATGTCGCGCGGACTTTGGTTCGATTTGGCCCAAGAGATCGCTTTCTCGATACCTGGCCGAAAGGGATAGGCGAAGGTCTCGCGCTTAAGGCGTCCCAGGTCAACGCCGCGGCAGGCCTGAAGCCGGACTATGGCGCTGGCGACCTTCGAGAGCTCTTGTGACGTGATGGCGTGACCGGGACGATCCCAGGGAATGTCCTCGCCGAGATAGGTAAAGACCGCGACGACGTGCCCGGCAAGCCTGAAGGTCAGGCTTCCATTGAAGCCATGTAGGGGTGGTGTAGCTTCTTTCAGGCCACAACCGTCTCGCAGCTGTGCGAGGGCACCGTAAACGCCTTCGAGGCGGGCGCCCTCCGCCTCGGGCAGGATGCGGATGAAGTAGGACGCGCCGCCCGCATCGACCCTGTAGCCGTATGATGTCTCTCCCTTCGGCACAAAGGTCATTACGGACGCGTCGATGCCGTAGCGCGCCCTCAGCTCCGCCTTGAGGTCAGCCAGATCTATGCCAGACGAATCGACTTTCACGACGGCCTATTGTGTCAGAAACCCCATGCCCGTATGCCAGCTTGCCTGTATGCCCGTGGGGGAGGCGGAGATGGGCGGTCCGTCAGTCCAGCGAGATGCCGTTGTAGGTCATGTCGGGGTCGCCAAAGTCGACGTCCGTGTAGAGGTTGGCCAGGGCGACGATCGGCTCATCCGACTCGATTATCGCGGTGCCGGCGAAGCCCTCCGGCAGCATGCTTTCGAGGAACTGGAAGGCGGTGAACTCGCGATTGACGCGCAGGGTGTAGGAGGCGCTGCCGCCCGGCAGGTCCAGGCCGTAGTAGCGCACCGTGACGTTGGCTTCGCCGCCATCGGCGACCATGACGCGGAACCAGCTATTCCAGCCCGTCCTGCCGTTGGCGGCGCCGTAGTTCTTGTTCAGCACCGGCAGCAGGACGCGGTTGGCGCCATCCCCAGGGCGGATGCCGCGGTAATCCGTAAAAGTGTCGCCACTATAGGTGCCGCGCAGGACGACGGCGGCTATCGGCTCGTTGGACGTGAGGCGCACGGTGCCGATGAAGTTGAAGGGCAGCCTATCGCCGGGGGCGAGGCAGTTCGCGAGGTCGTCGCGGTCCTGGAAGCACATGCGGGAGGCCTTGATTGTCATCGTGTTGGTCTTCGTGATGGGGACGGCCGTGCCGGAGCTCATGTCGTAGCCATCGAAGCGCAGAGTGACGCGGGCGGGGCGTGATGGCGTCTTGTTCACGATTTGGAAGCGAGTGCTGTAGGAGTTGCCGGGCCCCACTTCGCGGTCGATGAGCGGCAAGACGATTTCATTGCCCAACTCGGCCTCGTCAAAGCCCCTGTAGGACGAGAAGGAGTGCTGGTCGCTGTTCCAGGTGTCGGCGTTGGCAGAGATGAACTGGCGCTCCGGCCCCTGGTTGGAGGCGTTGCGGTGCAGGTCAATGCGGACGGAGCCTGAGAAGCCATCGCCGACCGTCATTGAGTCTATGCTGCGGAAGATGGAGCCGCGGGGCGCCATGGGCATGCCGCCATTGGGGCAACCAGGCAGGGAGTTGCGCGGCGTGCCGTTGCTTGGCGGGCGGTAGGGGTCCCAGGACACCTCGTCGTCCGTGGCGTTGCTGAGGTAAGTGATGGTAAGGCAGGCCATCACGGTATCGCTGAGGTTCTGGATGACGAAACGGCCGTTCCAGCTGCGGTCGCGCTTGGCTGTAGCGGGCAGATACATGCGGTGCGAGCCGGGGCCGGTGGCAATGGTATCGCCGGCGATGGCGAAGACTCCGTCTCGGAACACGTCCTTGGCCATGAGGGCGACGATTGGCTCGTCCGTGGAGACAACGGCGGAGCCGCTGAATCCAGCGGGCAGGCTGGGGTTGTCACGTTGAAAGAAGGTCCAGCCGCTTCCGGGATACATGGGTGGGCAGCTGTCTGAGGGACAGGAATCCTGGCCGGCGATGCGGCCGCCCTCATCGAAGTAGCTCACGTCAATGTTGGCATCAGCGCTGCCGATGTTCTGGATACGGATCCAGGAGTTTTCGTTGCCGAAGGAGTAGCCGGGCGCAGCGGTGACGCTTAGCTCACCGCGGGCGGCGAAGGCCAGGAGAAGGAGGAAGGTGACGCTGAGGAGGAGGCGGACGCTCGGGCCGATCTTCAAGCGCAGACGGAACCGGTCTCGCAAAGGACACTCGCTATCACCCGCCGCGATGATCATAGAGAGCGTCAGGCCATCGGGTCAAACTTTAGGGCGGGTAAGAGCAATTCGTCCCGATATAGCAAGCGAGGGGCGGCATGCACGGGCCCCTCGCTTTGCGTTCGCCCTGAGGCGGCTATTGGACGATGAAGGTACCGGTCATGGTCGTTGGGTGGACGTCGCAGCGGAAGAGGTAGTTGCCCGCTGTGGTTGCCTGGAAGACCGTGTCGTCGATGCCGGGTCCTGGGAACGTTGTGCCGATGCTGCCCGGGAAGGCCTCGGCCGGGTCGGTTGCGCTGCGACGCACAGCGATGTTGTGATTCACGGCCGTGTCGCGGTTGTCGAGGCGCAGGCGGACGTTAGCGTTGGCATCCACCCGGATTTCGCGGATGTCGAAAGCCAGATTCTGGGCCACGAGCTGGACGGTGGTGCCCTGGAAGGGTTCGATCGTTTCAGGCGTTCCGGGAGGCGCCGCCGGCTGGGCCGTCTGGCCACAGGAGTTCTGGAGGATCGACGGCTCCGCGACCTCAGGGAAGCGGTAGATCACAGTCTCGGGGCCATGCTCCTCTGCCACCGTGTTGAGGACCCCACGCTCTATGGCGACGGCGCCGCTCTTGTCTCGAGGGGTGTTGCCGGCTGCGTCAAGCGGCAAGGACTGAATAGATACAACGCGCACACGCTCCTCGCCCAGCCGCAGGGCCTCGTCCACCGTGAACACGGTCACGTCGCTGACCCGCATAGAGGTGGCGCTGGCGGACAGGGGCTCGGCAAGCGAGGCTGCTATCAGGTCTTCGATATCGACCTCATGCTCGACCAGGTTCCAGCGAGCCTGGGTGATCAGGGTCATAAGTTGGCGGATCTGCTCTTCGCTGAGAGGGCCGCCGTGTTCCTGCGCCCATGCCGGCATAGCAGTGCCGACGCGGCCGCAGGTAATGGTGTTTGTAATCAGATCGACCTTGTCATCGAGAGCGGCCGGGTCCAAGCCGGAGATGGGAGCGCCGGAAAGGTGACCGCCGGCCTCACTGTGGCCGACGCCCCGCGCAACGCTGAGCTCAGAGCCGTTGAAGCCGGTGACCTGCATACGCTCTTCGTCGATGAGGATGACTTGGTCGTCGCGGAACTTGGAGGCGTCATTTACGCGGATGCTGGTCGCGGTGGGGCTGACATCGGCCGACAGCGTAGCGGTGAGGTCGATGAAGCCCTGCAGGTCGGGCCGGTCCAGCGCCGGGGCGGCAGGCAGTCGCGCCCCCAGTAAGCCGCCTTGAGCGACGTCACCGTGGCAGAGGCGGCAGTTACGGGCAAAGAGGATGGAGCCGCGCTCGGCGGTCAGCTCATCGAAATGCTCTGCGGCGTTCTCGGCCCGGGTGGGGTACCAGGCAGCATAGATGGCCACGGAGAGCAGCATCAGCAGGAGTAGGGCCGACATGATCAGGACTTGCTTGCGCGTGTTCATTCGTCAGTCCATCCCCCGCGACTGCTCATTTAGCTCCTTAACCTTCTACCGCGAAGTTGTTGTTGTCCGGCGTGCCCTTGGTAATGCTGCCGGTGTTGACACTGATGCGCCCGGTGCTCGGGTCGATGGTCAGCTCCATGCGGTCCAGGGAGCGAGGCGCAGGCCCGAAGACGCGCACACCCGCATGGGTGTAAGTGGAGCCATGGCAGGGGCAACGGAACCAGCCGCGGGTGCCCTGGAAGGTAAAGCTGGGGTTCCACGGCACGGTGCAACCGAGGTGAGGGCACTTCCACCAGAGCGCCAGGAAGCCGGGGCCTCCCTGCTCTTCTGTCAGGTTGACGAGCCAGAACTTGCCCTCACTGTTGGGAGTCTTTGTGCCGGGAGCGAACTGGTCCACGGTGCCGGGGGAGATGACGCTACCGAAGCCGGTAACGCCACGCGGGTAGAGCATATCGACCATCATGCCGGCGAATGCGAGGAGACCGCCGCCGAGGCCAGTCCAGAAGGTGAGACGCAAGACGCTGCGCCGGGAGAGCTGCTTTGTCTCGACGCGCTCAATGGCGATGGCGGCGCCGCCCGCTGCTTCGGCGGCCAGGACGCGTCCCGGCACCGGCATGAGCACGCGGCCGCCCGAACCCACCAGCGGCGGGCCCAGCAGCTCGCCTTCGGCAGGTGTGGAGGCTTCCATCTCGGCTTTGAGGGCGTTGGCCCAACCGGCGCTGGCGCCCGCGGCCAGCGGCAGAGCTACCAGCAGGCCACCACTGGGCCAGTCATAGACGATGCCGGCGGCGATGCCGACGACGCCGAGTGCGAGGACGATCGGCCAGTAGCTGGGGCCGGGCGCCTCTTCTTCCTCTTCGTGCTCAGGCTCCACGGCCGGCGGCGGGCCAGCGACCTCGCGCGCTTCGATTACCCAGCCGAGAAGGGCGATGATCACGACCGCCGCGCTGGCGAAGGCAAGTGAATTCTCTACCGGCTTGATCAGCGTCACCACGACCATCGCCAGTGCCAGGCCGAGGACTGCAGGCCACATGCTTAAGCGCCCCATCGTCGCGCGGTCCTCCTCATTCTCCAGTCTGCGTCTTTAGCGTGTATCAGAGCGGGCTTACGGTCTAGCCGTCGATGCGTGGCACGTCCCACGGCGCGACCAGGTCCTGACCGGCGCCTCGGAAGGCTGAGCCGACGATTGTCATAACCCAGAATATCGTTATGAAGGCCGTAAAGATGGCGATCATCACGTCCCGGCGAGTCCGGAGCCAACCGATGCGCCAGAGGACGAAGACCATGAGGATTGACAGGCCCACTATGACAATCACCGGTATCAGAATCTCGACCAGGAAGGCGGGAAGGTTGACGTTGAGGTCGTAAGGGTAAAGACCCGTGAGCCAGTCCGGCAGGTCCTGATACCACTGTGGCGGCGGTTCGCCGTGGTCATTGCCCCACTTCGGCCACCAGGTGCCGTTGATGATTGGCAGCGGGATGCGCGTGAAGTCATCCGGCCAGTCCATTCGGCCGTTCTGGCCGTTGGGACCAAAGCCGGCATCCAGGCCGAAGAGGTTGATGCTCCAGTTCCATTCAGTCTGAATGGCCCGGAAGTTACGGCTGAAGATCAGGTCGTAGAGGGCCACCAGGAAGCCGGGCGCCCAGTCTGGGGGGCCATCGGTGATGACGGCGCCGGTCTGGGCGTTGACAGTCCGGGGCTCGCCCAGCCATACCTCGCCAAGCCACTTCTTGCCCGTGACTTTCTCGTAGATCTCGGCGTGTTTACCGGCGTCGAGAAGGATAAGAAGGGCGGTCATGGCCGTCGCGTAGATGCTGGACCAGACCGTGATCCGCACCGAGTTTAGAGTGCCGAACCACGTGCCCTGACCTTCGCGGCTGCGGTCGAGGTAAGGGACTGCCGCCAGCACGATGAGGGCGATCGTCGGCAGGACAACGCCAGCCAGCGCCGCGTTCATGTGCAGCAGCATCTCCTGGAGATTGAGGAAGTACCAGGGCGCCTTGGAGGGGTTGGGCGTGACGTCCGCGTTGGCGCGGTTGATCAGCGGCGCGTTAACCAGCGCCGACATGATCGTGAAGCTAAACGTGAACAGGACGGCGCAGATGAACTCGACGAAGACCAGGTCTGGCCAGACGAGAAGCTCCTCTTCTCGCTCGCGGCGCGGTCGTGTTTGGGCTGGCGATGCTGCAGCCATGCTCTCCCTCTTACGCTGCTCTTACAGAGGCCGCGCCATACCGCCATCGCGGCGGATGCGCCAGAAGTGGACGGCCATGAAAATCGCGGCTATCAACGGCAGGCCGATGACGTGCAGCGTGTAGAAGCGGATGAGGGCGTTCGGCCCCACCTCGAAGCCGCCGCGCATCACGAAGACCACCGAGTCGCCCAGCACCGGCGCCGAACCGACGATGTTGGTGCCGACGGTGATGGCCCAGAGCGCCAGCTGATCCCAGGGCAGGAGGTATCCCGTGAAGCTGAGGAGCAGGGTAAGGATCAACAGGATCACGCCGACCACCCAGTTGAACTCTCGCGGTGGCTTGTAAGCGCCGGTGTAGAAGACCCGCATCATATGCAGCAGGACGGTTATCACCATGCCGTGCGCCATCCAGCGATGCATATTGCGCATGAGGGCGCCGTAACGGACGTTGGTCTCCAACGCGGCAATATCTGTATAAGCGCGTTCGACAGATGGTACGTAGTAAAACATCAGGAGCACGCCGGTCACCGTCAGGCCCAGGAAGAGGAAAAAGCTCAACCCGCCCAGGCAGTAAGTGTGGGTGATCTTGACGTGCGTCTTGTGGATACGTGTGGGGTGAAGGTGAAGGAAGACGTTGGTCGCGACGACCAGCATCTGGTTTCGAGGGGTATTGGGGTAGCCGCTGCGGAAGATCGATTGCCAGACGTAATTGTGGAAGACCTTCTCGTAGATCAAGCCCAGGAGGCCCGGACCCTTCGGCCGCTCCGTTCCAGGGCGATCTCCTACCGCCATGTGCGTCCTCCCCTGATCAGCGCGACCACCAGTTTCCGAAGGCGACCATCACGCCCATAGTTATTGCAATGAAGCCGAAAACGATAAGCAATTCGGCCATGTCGACGGAGAACAGGCTTTTCGCGCCCGGGTATAGGGGTCCAAAGATCTCATCCGGGTGGAAGCCGATAAAGAGCCGTTCCATGCGGCCGGTCTCCTCTGCCAGACCCGTTTCAGTCGCTGATGAACCCGCGGCGTCCGTACCGGAACCGCTCTCTGATCGCGACATTTGTGAAGGTCTTAGCAAGCCGAAATCTAGCATCGGCCCTATTTAGTGTCAAGCAAATCAGCCTTAGCGTAAAGGCGCCGGGAAAAGAACCCGAAGCCTGAAAATCGGTGTTAGCGCCTGAGCCGAAAGAGTCTCCCCCAGTGAAGGCAAGCGAATGCGGGAAGTCTCGCATAGAACACTTACTACGCCCCGCGCATAATGGGGCGATGGCCTCCGTGGATGTTGTCCTGCCCGTCTTTAACGAGGAGCAGGTGCTGGAGCGAAGCGTGCGCACCCTGCATCTCTTCTTGACCGACAACCTCCACCATGACTGGCGCATCGTCATCGCCGACAACGGCTCGCGCGACCGTACGCCAGAGATCGCCAGGAGCCTGTCAACAGAGCTGGAGGAAGTCGAGGCATGGCACATCCCGGAGGCGGGACGCGGCCGGGCCCTGACACGCGCCTGGCTCGATAGCAACGCCGATGTCCTCGCCTACATGGACATCGACCTCTCCACGGACCTGGAGGCGTTCCCGCGCCTGGTCAGCGCCGTCGCCGATCAGGGCAACGACATCGCCGCCGGGACCCGTCTCGGCCCTGGGACTGAGACGCGGCGGTCGCTCAAGCGAGAAGTGCTCTCACGCGGCTTCGTGCTGATAATCAACCTGATGTTCGGCGCCCGTATGCGTGACACTCAGTGCGGCTTCAAGGCGATCAATCGCGCCGCGGCCCAGAAGCTGTTGCCGCTGGTCAAAGATACCGGCTGGTTCTGGGACACGGAGCTGCTGCTGCTGGGCGCCAAGAGCGGCTGGCGCGTCACCTTCGTGCCGGTGCGCTGGGTGGAGGACACGGACAGCCGTGTCAAGGTGGTCTCCACGATCCTCAAGGACATGAAGGGCATGATCCGCATGCGCGGCTTCGACTGGTCCAAGTCCCGCAAGCCCTAACCGTCCCTGTCATTCCGAGGTACGAGGAATCTTGAACACCAAGATCAGGCTGCTTGGTAGTGGGTCAGTTTGAGGCAGTGGATGGGGGCACAGCCGTAGGTTCCCACTCCTCGCGGAGCAGACGGTATATAACCTCGTCCGTCCGCAAGCCAGCCCGGTCAAGGTGACGGGAGGGTCGCGTCCCCTCATGTTGCATTCCTAGTTTCTCCATGACTCTGCGTGAGCGGTGGTGACGTGCATCTGTGGAGGCCCAGATCTTGGTGAGACCGAATGTTCGGAAGGCCCAAGCAATGACGGCCTGCGCTGCCTCAGGAGTCATCCCCAACCCCCACTGCTCGCGACTGATCGCGTAACCGAGCATCGCCGTCTGGCTCTTTTCGTCGACTTCGAGATTGACCGTACCAATTAGCCGACCATCTAACTCGATGGCAAACGTCGGATACCTATCCCAAGGCTCTGCCATGTTGGTCGCGACGAAGTGCTCAGCATCCGCGCGCGTGAACGGTTGCGGGATGTGCGGAAGGAACCGTGCAAACTCCTCGTTGTTGCGATAGTTCAGCGCTTCCTCGACATCATCCTCTGCGAATGGGCGGAGAAGCAGGCGTTCGGTATGCAAGGTTACGTTGTGCGTCTGCATAGACTCGGTCCTTCAAACTGACCATTACAGACTGCTTCGCCAGATACCAAGGCTGGTCTAACGCTGGAGGCCGCCCATCCTTCGAGAGCCCTTCGACCTGCTCAGGATGTACCTCAGGACGAGCGGATCACCACTCACCTAATGCTTGAAGTGGCGCTCGCCGGTGAAGACCAGAGCCATGCCGGTGGCGTCTGCCAGGGCGATGATGTCCTCGTCGTTGACGGAGCCGCCCGGCTCGATGCAGGACGTCACACCGGCGGCTGCAGCGGCCGCCAGGCCATCGAAGAAGGGGAAGAAGGCATCAGAGGCCATCGCGGCGCCTCTCGCCTTCTCACCGGCCTGCTCGACCGCCAGCTGGACGCTCTTGACGCGATTGGGCTGGCCAGCGCCCATACCGAGCAGCGTGCTATCCCTGGCCAGGACGATGGCGTTGGACTTGATGTGCTTGCAGACGCGCCAGGCGAAGCGCAGGTCCGCCAGTTCCTCTTCTGACGGCTGGCGCTTGCTCACCACCTTCATCTCCAGCGTCTGGTCCGGTTTGCGGTCCGGTTCCTGCAGCAGGAAACCACCCGAGGCGCGCCGCAGGTCGTAGGGGACGCCGTCGCCGGTGGGGACTTCCAGGATGCGGACGTCTCGCCAGCGCTGCAGGGCTTCGAGGGCGTTATCGGTGAAGCCGGGCGCCACGATGATGTCATAGCGGATGCGCTGGCCGCTCGAAGGGCTTAGGCTGGCCCGCATCGCCCGCGCCAGGTAGCCGTCAACCCGCCGGTTGCAGGCGACGATGCCGCCGAAGGCCGAAATCGGGTCGCCGGCCAGCGCGCGCTCGTAGGCGATCGGCAGCTCGTCGTGGCTGGCGAGACCGCAGGCGTTGGTGTGTTTGATGATCGCCACGGTGGGCGCCTCGAAGTCGCTGACGGTGCGCCAGGCCGCGTCGGCGTCGAGGATGTTGTTGAAGGAGATCGGCGCGCCGTGCAGCTGCTTTGCGTGGACGATGCCGGCGGTTGTCAGTCCCGCCTCCTCGTAGAGAGCGGCCTTCTGGTGGGGGTTCTCGCCGTAGTGGAGGTCCAGCTTCTTGCGCAGCGGCACCGTTAGCTCCGGCGGGAAGGTCAGCTCGTCGTCACCGCGCAGGTAGCGCGCGACCAGCGTGTCGTAAAGGGCAACGTGTTGGAAGGCCTTGGCGGCCAGGCCGCGGCGCTTATCAAGAGAAAGGCCGCCATCCTTGAGAGACGCCAGCGCTGAGTCGTAGTCGGCCGGGTTGCTGAGGACGACCACGTCCGGGAAGTTCTTCGATGCGGCGCGCAGCATGGCCGGCCCGCCGATATCGATGTTTTCAAGGGCGTCCAGAAGCGTCACGCCCTCCTTCGCCACGGTGGCTTCGAAGGGGTAGAGGTTGCAGGCGACCAGGTCGATGCCGATAAGGCCGTGCTCTGCAAGGGTCTGCATGTGAGAGGCTTCTGAGCGCCGCGCCAGGAGACCGCCGTGGATCGCCGGGTGCAGCGTCTTGACGCGGCCGTCGAGGATCTCCGGAAAGCCTGTGACCTCCGAGACGCTGGTCACAGGGATGCCGGCGTCACGCAGCGCCTTCTCGGTGCCGCCGGTGGCGATCAGCTCCCAGTCTAGGGCGGCGAGGCCCTGCGCAATCTCGATCAGGCCGGTCTTGTCGTAGGGTGCCAGTAGCGCGCGCATCAGAGAAGGAGCAAGTCGGTCTCGATCAGTTGACCCTTGACCGGATCTACCATCAAGCCGAGGGAGTCGCGCGTAGTGACGCCGATCAGGACGGTCGTCAGGGTGTCGCTAACAGAGATATTCGTGACCAATGTCTTGTCGACGAGTTCGAATTGAGCGTAGGACTGCGCGAGTTCTTGAGGACCTGCTGCCGTCCTGACTCGGATGGTGCCTACCTGACGCAGGCCCAGCTCAGCGACAAGAGCTCGCGGTACCGATGTCCAGGCTGCTCCCGTGTCGACGAGAGCATCAGGTACTTCCACGGCTTTGGCCGGGTCGTCTGGGTTGCTGATGCGCAGAGCGATCCTCACGTCACCCATTCTAGCGCCATGTGACCCGTGGATCAGCCTCGCTGACGGCAATCACCTCGCCTATTGTCAGAGCCTCCGGGACGAGAGCCCGGAGCGTATCGGCGTCCGCGGGGGCCACGGCGAAGACCATGCCGAGTCCCATATTGAAGACGCGATACATCTCCGCCTCCTCGATGGCGCCGGAGCGCTGGATGAGCGGGAAGATCGGTGGGACGGGCCAGGCGTCGCGCTGCAGGCGGCCACCGAGGCCGGCGAGCAGCATGCGCGGCAGATTCTCCGGGATGCCGCCGCCGGTGATGTGCGCCATGCCCTTGATCAAGGGCAGCCCGGGCTTGAGGTCGTTGACATAGCAGCGGTGGGGACGCAGCAGGGCATCCGCCAGCGTTTCACCGAGGTCTGGCTCCAAGCGCGCAAGGCGGTCGCGGCCGGCGGCGGCGTTGGCCGGGTCCATGGCGACGCCGAGCGCTGGGCGGGCCAACGAATAGCCGTTAGTATGGAGACCGTTCGAGGGCAGCGCCAGCAGCAGGTCGCCGGGGACGATGCGCGAGCCGTCAATGATCGCCTCTCGCTCCACGGCCCCGACGACGAAGCCGACGAGGTCGAACTCACCTTCGACGTAGACCCCGGGCATGTCGGCTGTCTCGCCACCGAGCAAGGCGCAGCCGATTTCGGCGCAGGCGGCGGCCACGCCCTTGACCAGGGCGACCTTGCCATCGGGTGGCAGGTCGGCGCTGGCGATATAGTCGAGGAAGAAAATTGGCTCCGCGCCGGTGGTTAAGGCATCGTTGACGCAGTTGGCGACGATGTCCCAGCCCAGCGACTCATAGCGGCCGGTCAGCGCCGAGAGCTTCGTCTTGGTGCCGACGCCGTCGGTACTGGCGACGATCACGGGGTCGCGATACTTGGAGCCAAGGGCGAAGAGGCCGGCAAACGGCCCGACGCCGCCCAGCACCTCCGGACGCCCCGCCCCTTTCGCAACCTCGCGGTAGCGCTCAACGGTGGCGCGGCGCTTTTCGAGATCGACGCCGGCGGCGGCGTAAGTGAGAGGCGGCGGTTGCTCTTCGTCCATATGAGCGTCGTTAATTGCCCGTATGCCGGTATGCCTCTATGCCCCGACGTGACGCACGAGCATACGGGCATAAAGGCATACAGGCAAAGAGCACGCTAGGTTGCAGGTGTGGTCGCCGGGGCGATTTCCCAGGGCCGGGCCCGGTTCTGGGACTCCCACTCGATGTCATGGCGGTCGCGCGCCCAGGCCGGCGGCTCCAGTCCGAGCTTGTCCAGCTCCGTCGGCACCTCCATTGGGTATTTGCCGGTGAAGCAGGCCATGCAGAAGCTGTCTTCGCTTTGGCCGACGCCTGAGACCAGGCCCTGAGGGCTCAGGTAGCCCAGCGAATCGGCGCCGATGTCGCGGCAGATCTCGTCGACCGTCTCCTGCGCGGCGATCAGCTCCCAGCGGCGTCCCATGTCGATGCCGAAGAAACAGGGATGGGTGATCGGTGGCGCTGTGACGCGCATGTGCACCTCGCGCGCTCCGGATTCGCGCAGCATCTTGACGACCTGTCGCGTCGTTGTGGAGCGGACGATGGTGTCGTCGACAACGATGACGCGCTGGTCTTCCAGCAGCTCGCGCAGGGGGTTGTACTTGAGTCGCACGCCCTGCTCGCGGATGCGCTGGTCGGGCATGATAAAGGTTCGGCCCACGTAGCGGTTCTTGACCAGCGCCTCGGCGAAGGGGATGCCAGATTCACGCGCGTAGCCGATGGCGGCGGTGGTCGCCGAGTCTGGCACGCCCGTGACGATGTCGGCATCGACGGGGTGCTCGCGCGCCAGCTGGGCGCCCAGGGCCATACGCACCGGGTAGACGCGCTCGCCGCGCAGATAGCTGTCAGGACGGGCGAAGTAGATGTACTCGAAAATGCAGAAGGCCTGTGAGTTGTCTTGCTCTTTGGACTTGTAGCTATGGATGCCCTCCGCGTCGATCAGCACCGTCTCACCAGGCTCGACATCGCGGATGAAGTGGGCGCCCAGGTGGTCGAAGGTGCAGGTCTCGGAGGCGAAACAGAAGCCGCCGTCCAGGCTGGCGATCGAGAGGGGCCGGATGCCCAGAGGGTCGCGCACGGCCAGGACGCCGTCGTTAGTCAGGATCGTCAGACAGAAGGCGCCGTGAGCGCGGCGCATCACGTAAGACATGCGCTCGCCCCAGTCACGACCGGGGGCAGTGGCGACGAGGTGGGCGATGACCTCAGAGTCGGTAGAGGTCTCGAAGATGCGGCCTTCGGCTTCGAGCTCGGTGCGGAGGAGGTCGGCGTTGATGATATTGCCGTTGTGGCCTAGGGCGATCTCGCCGTTGGGGCCATCGATCAGGAAAGGTTGGGCGTTCTCGATGCGGCTGGAGCCGGTGGTGGAGTAGCGGGTATGGCCGACGGCGGCGAAGCCTTGAAGATGCTGCAGGTCTTCCTCCTGGAAGACCTGCGAAACAAGGCCCATGTCCTTGTGGATGCTTATGGCTTTGCCGTTGGTTGTGGCGATGCCTGCGCTTTCCTGACCCCGATGCTGTAGAGCATAGAGGCCGAAAAAAGTCACACGCGCGACATCTTCGTGTGGGGCAAACACACCGAAAACGCCGCAGGCCTCGTTGAGGCTCTCCAAGCGACCTCCCCGCTGGCCTTAGGCCGGCTGACGCACAGAAATTCTAACGTCTAGGGCGAGGGCGGTCAAACCTTGTGGTAACCTCCCCCAATTCGCTCACCCACCCGGCGAGGGCGGCGGCTCAGCCTGACCGCTCGGCCGATGGTCTTAAGCCGCCGCCCCTGCGATACTCGGCTCATGGAGCTAGGCGATCTGCCCTACGAGGTCCGTACCTTCTACGACTTCGACATCGAGGACATCATCGATATCGTCGCGTCGGAGCGCGGCCGGCCCTACGCCGGAGAAGACATAACCAAGGCGCTATCGCCCGGCCCGCCGGGGGGCCACTTCGCCTACGTGACGGTCCAGGACATCACCGATAGGCTGATCGGTTGGCTCAAAGCCCAACCGGAAGGCGATTCGACCGCGAGTCCTGAGAGCCTGGTTGTGAATATCACTGTCGTGCCGGACTTGCGCCGGAAGGGTGTGGGCACCGCCATGCTCAACCACCTGATCGAGGAGATACGCGCCATCGGCGTCCAGGATCTACGGGCGCAGGTCCGCCCGGATGAGGAGAGCGCCATCGCCTTTCTAAGCGCCCGCGGCTTCGAGGTGGATAGCTCCTCCGGGCCGGAATTCCTGACCTTCGTGCGTCATCTCGCCTAGTCCCGATATCGCTGCCGCGGCGCTTTGTCGAAGCGCTTGCGGGCGCTACGATCTGAGAGTGCAATTGCGTCTGACCCCGCTCGTCGTCTTCCTGGGTCTGCTCTGTCTACCGTTGACCAGCGCGGCGGCCCAGGCCGGCCCACCGACCACGATCGCGGGCGGCGATTTGCCTTACTCCGTGCGACTGGCCACGGCGGATGAGGACGCCTTCTTCCGCCGCATCAATCCGCCGCCGGTACTGGAGCAGACGCCATCGCCCAGGGGGACCCGCTACAGCATCACCTCCGCTTACTGGGACCAGGCGCGGCGGCTGACCGACCCGGACGCGGAAGCTATTGACCCGCGTGCCGACTACTTTCCCGGCGAGGGGTTGGTCCGCCTTAGCGAGGGTGGCGAGGATGTCTGGATCGTCCTCAACCTGCGACAGCGCGAGATCATCGACCGCTACATCCGGCTGGCGCGAGAACGGCTCATCGGCCCGGAGCCCGGCGCCTTCGACCTGATCCGCGCCGCGGCCCTGAGCGAGCCCGTCGCCGTGATGATTGCCAACCATACGCTGACAGAGGACGAGGCGCGCCGCTTCTGGTCCGCCGCCGCGCCGGTGGAGCTGAGGCGAGACCTGGTGCGCGGCACACCGGAGCCGCCCTGGCCGCCGGCCGGCCCAACGATTAGCTGGATCGCCTTTACCTACCCGGACGGCCGCTCCGTGGAGATGCTGTACTCGTCCGTCACCGGCGTCCTGGCCGACCGGTTCGCAACCGAGGTTTATCCGGTGCCGCAGCGCTGGCTGGAGCCCGTACTCGGCGCCGCGGCCCCGACGGCAGCCCAGATCGAGGAGGACGAAGACAAGGGCACGTCGCCGTTGTGGGTCGTGCTGGCCGTTGGCGGCGTCATCTGCCTGGTAGCGGCCTTCTGGCTGAGCCGCCGCTGGGCTCTGCGGGATGACCGCGACTGAGCACGATCACTACCAGCTTCTATCCGGCGATGCGTCTTGGGCCCGGCCAGGGCGTGCAACGAGGAGATTAGGTCTCGGACATGAACACGGGCGCGAGGTGTCAATCATCATCTTGGCCTGGCTATTGCGCAGCCGTCTGGGCCTTCCTGTTCGCCTTACCAAGCTTTTACTGGGCTGCCGGTGGCGAAGCCGGAAGCGGGACGATCGCCGCAGAGATCGATGAGGTAACCGGCGGCCAAGCCTGGCTAGTAGCTCTCACCGGCGTCTTCAAGGTCGCTGCGGGTCTCCTGACTCTGGCCCTGGTTCAACCCTGGGGTCTGAGACTGCCACGCGGGCCCCTACTGGCGACAGTATGGCTTGTGGGTGTTGGCTTCACCCTCTACGGCCTGCTCAATTTCCTTGACCACTTGCTGATGGTAAGCGGGCTCCGCGAAACGCCGGAAGCTCTGGGAGAAACGGCCGCCCGCTGGCACCTGCTCTTCTGGGATCCCTGGTGGCTCCTTGGCGGCGCCCTCTTCTCTTTGGCGACGTGGCGCTATCAGCGACGCAGTCGACCCTAGCCTTATACTCCGGCGCATGAACTTGGTCTACATCTACGGGCCGCCGGGTGTCGGCAAGCTGGCAGTGGCGACAGAGCTGGCGAAGCTGACGGGCTACAAGCTCTTCCACAACCACTTCAGCATCGATTGCGTCCTGCCAGTGTTCAGCTTCGGTATGGAGCCCTTTGACCGGCTGGTCCAACAGATCCGGCGAATGGTCCTGACCGAGGCTGCGCGTCAGGACGTGGATGTCATCTTCACGTTCGTTTACGCCAGGGACGTGGACGATCCCATCGTAACTGCCATCGATGAGCAAGTGACGCAGGCAGGTGGTCGTGTCTGCTTTGTCCAGCTCGTCTGCGATCAGGAGACCTTAGAGCAGCGCGTGGTAGGTGAAGATCGCACCAGGATGCGGAAGATCGACACAGTGGAACGCATCCAAAGGTTCGTGACTCAGTACGAGCTCTTCACGCCTATCCCCGGCCGCGAGAGCCTCAGCATCGACAATACGAACGTCGCGCCGGACGAAGCGGCGCGACAGATCGGAGAGCACTACGGACTTCTCGCGACGTGATGAATCTGGTCTTCATCTACGGCCCACCGGGTGTCGGCAAGAGGACTGTCGGGCAAGCTCTGTCGAGCCGCACAGGTTATCGGTTCTTCCACAATCAGATCAGCATCGATTGCGTCAGACCAGTGCTGGACTACAGCGCGACGTTTTGGGAGGTTGTTAATATAGCATTCGTTTCCTGGTCATAGAAGCGGCAGCACGCGAGAACGTGGACTTAATTATCACGGAGGCGTACTCCCATCCGAAGGACACCCCGGGTGTGCTGCACACCTGTGAACTCGTGGAAGATCACGGCGGCCATGTCTGTCCCGTGCAACTGGTCTGCGACCAAGGTGTGTTGGAACAACGCATTCAAAAGCAGGATCGAGTTGAAGCGGGAAAGACCTCGTCAGTTGAAGAGCTACGAAGTCTGATGCAGCAGTATGAGTTCTTTACGCCCATCCCAGGCCGCGAGAGCTTCAGCATCAACAACACAGATGTGCAGCCAGACGAAGCGGCGCGACGCATCGCGGCGCACTACTCTCTATCGCTTATCTAGCTTCGCGGGCTTCTTGTTACTTGTTCCCTGTTACTTGTTACTACGGCTGTGTCGATGGCGGGCCACCGGGGCGGCGGCGGCGGCGTTCGAGGACGCGGATGCGGGCCTGGGCGCGCATCAGGGAGGCCATCGCAGCGGCGAGATCAACTTCGCCCTCACCGCCCTCGATCTGCTGCCGGGCGCGATCGCGGGCTTCCTCGGCGCGCGCCGCGTCGATCTCCTCGGAGCGCTCCGCCATATCGGCCAGGACGATGACCTTGTCGTCCCGCACTTCGAGGAAGCCGCTGGCCACGGCCACGTCGATCTCCTGGCCGCCCTTGCGGAAGACCAGCGGCCCCGCTGCCAGCTCCGTCATCAGCGGCGCGTGGCTGGGCAGGATCGTAAGCTCGCCCTCAGAGCCGGGTAGGGTAACGGACTCGACGCCGTCCTCGGAGAAGACGACGCGCTCCGGCGTGATGATCTGCAGCAATAGCGCCATTGCGTCCCGCCTTAGCTGCCCGCCAGCTGCTGGGCCTTGGTGGCGGCGTCCTCGATGGCGCCGACCATGTAGAAGGCCTGCTCCGGCAGGGCGTCGTGCTTGCCATCGAGGATTTCCTTGATGCCGCGGATCGTCTCGCGCACCGGCACGTATTGGCCGGGCGTGCCGGTGAAGACCTCTGCCACGAACATCGGCTGAGTGAGGAAACGCTGGATGCGCCGCGCCCGCGACACGGCCTGCTTGTCCTCGTCCGAGAGCTCATCGATGCCGAGGATGGCGATGATGTCCTGGAGCTCCCTGTAGCGTTGCAGCGTCCGCAGCACGCCTTGAGCGGCGTCGTAGTGCTCCTGGCCGACGATCAGCGGGTCCAGCATGCGCGAGTTCGATCCCAGCGGGTCCATGGCCGGGAATAGCGCCTGCTCGAAAATCGAGCGGTCCAGCGTCACCGAGGCGTCGAGGTGACCGAAGGTGGTGGCGACACCGGGATCGGTGTAGTCGTCCGCCGGGACGAAGATCGCCTGGAAGGACGTGATCGAGCCCTTGCGGGTCGTCGTGATCCGCTCTTCGAGCGCGCCGACCTCGGTGGCCAGCGTCGGCTGGTAACCGACGGCGGAGGGCATGCGGCCCAGCAGCGCCGAGACCTCCATGCCGGCCAACGTGTAGCGATAGACGTTATCGACGAAGAAGAGGACGTCCTGGCCCTCAACGTCGCGGAAGTACTCCGCCATCGTCAGGCCGCTGAGGGCGACGCGCAGGCGCACGCCGGGCGGCTCGTTCATTTGGCCGAAGACGAGGACGGTCTTGGTGTAGACGTCCTCCGATTCTTGCATCTCGACCCAGAGGTCGTTGCCCTCGCGGCTGCGCTCACCGACGCCGGCGAAGACGGAGCGTCCGCCGTGCTCGCTGGCGATGTTGTGGATCAGCTCCTTGATCAGTACGGTTTTGCCGACACCGGCGCCGCCGTAGAGCCCGACCTTGCCGCCGCGGGCCAGGGGGGCGATCAGGTCGATGATCTTGATGCCGGTCTCGAGGATCTGCGGCTCCGTCTCCTGCTCCTCGAAGGCTGGCGGCGGCCGGTGGATCGGCCAGCGGTCGCCGGGGACGTCGCCCAGGCCGTCAAGCGGTGTGCCGAGCACGTCGAAGAGGCGACCCAGCGTCTGTGGGCCGACCGGGACGGAGATCGCCTTGCCGGTGTCGATGACTTCGGAGCCGCGGCGCAGGCCGTCGGTGTCCGACATCGTCAGCGCGCGCACCCAGTTGTTGCCGAGGTGCTGCTGCACTTCGGCGACCAGCAGGCTGCCGTTCTTGTCGATGGTGACCGCGTTGTAGACGGCCGGCAGGTCATCCGGCGGGAACTCGAGGTCCACCACCGTGCCGATTATCTGTACAACTGTGCCCTTAGTACCCTCAGCCATCGATTCCTCCACTCAGCAGTAACATGTAACAAGTCTCCGCGCATCAGACGGTGTAAATCCCTTCGTCCTCACGAACCCTTTTGCCTGTGTGGTCCCAGTCAGTCTTGGGCATCGTCTTCAACGATCGCCAGAGTCCGAACAAGACTCGCCCGGCTTCGCGCCTCGCTTCCTCAAGTCTTTCGATCTGCTCGGCCGAGAGGAGGCCTTCATTGGCCACAAAGTGAATGTAGTATTCGAGCTCTGCCAGAGAGCCACGAGCTATGTCCACGAAGCGAGCCAGCTCGGCGCGTGTACCGCGGCCGTGACCCTCAGCGATGTTAGCCGGGACAGAGATAGCGGAACGTAACATCTGATCGACCAGCCAGAGGTGTCCTGGGGGTACGTTTTTGACTGCACGATAGACTCCAGATGCGAGCTGGTCGGCTTTCTGCCAGGCCACCAGGTCCCGGAAGCCACGCTGAGTTTTCTGAATATCGAGTTCGCCCACTTGTTACCTGTTACCTGTTACCTGTTACTTCGTCTTACTTCGTCGCGCTGCTAAATCCTGCCGCAGCTGCTGCGAGAGCGCCATAATCGCCGCCATCAGATCTTTGAGGGAGCTGAGGATCGGGTCTGCCTTCGCTTCTTCGAGCATGCTCTGGCCCTTCAAAAAGGTGAAGATGTAGTCGGACATGACGACAGCGTTGCGGCAGGAGCCGATGCCGAGGATCCACTCGGCCATGAGGTCGCTCGTGTAGCCGTCCTCCAGGGTCTGGGTCAAGCGGCCGGCCTCGCGCAGGATGCCGACGCGCAGCCATTCCCAGTCCCGGGTCCAGGTCATGCCGGCTACCGTCTCCTCGATCAGCTCGCGCGTTGAGGCAGCCAGCTTGTACTCGGGGAGGCCATGGATGTCCGGTTTCTCGCCTGCAAATGTCATATCTCTATCCCTGGGCCGCCGTCATCGCTTCGACGCCGCCGGTGATGTCTAGCAGCTCCTTGGTGATCTGCTCCTGGCGCACCTTGTTCCGCAGCAGGGTCAGCTCACGGATGATCTCCTCGGCCGCGTCCGTTGCGTTGCGCATCGCGACCATGCGGGCGGACTGCTCGCTCGCGGCCAGCTCCAGCACGGCGCGATAGACCTGGATCTCGACGTAGCGCGGCAGCAGGTGGCCGAGGACGGTGCGGGCGTCTGGCTCGTAGATGTAGTCGACGGCGCTGACCTCGCGTCCTCGGGCGGTGTCGCGGGCAGCAACTCCTGTAGCTCCGGCCGCTGGATCACGGTATTGATGAAGCGCGGGTAGACGATCGCCACGCTATCGACCTCGCCGGAGGTGTATGCGTCCATGACGAGGCGCGAGATCGGGCGCACGTCCTCGTAGGAGGGGTAATCGCCTAGGCGCGAGAAGCTGCCGATGATCTCGGTCCGGGTGCGGCGGAAGAAGTCGTGGCCCTTACGGCCGACGCTGATCATCTTCAAATCAGGGTGATTGGTGACATAGGCGCCCGCGGCGCGGATCAGGTTGGTGTTGAGGCCGCCGGAGAGGCCGCGGTCCGGCGTCAGGAAGAGCAGCCCCTGGGTCTTGATTTCGCGCTGATCCAGCAGCGGGTGCAGCGGCTCGCCACTGGGGTCTTCGGACTCGGCGGCCTTGAGGCTCTCGACTACGTCCGCCAGGAGCCAGCGCAGCTGGTCGGCGTAGGACCGGTGCGCCAGCGCCATCTGCTGGGCGCGGCGCATCTTGGAGCCGGCGACCAGCGACATGGCTCGCGTGGTCTTAGCGGTCGATTGGATCGACTTTATGCGTCTCTGGATTTGACGAAGTGTAGCCATCTACAAGGGACCCTCGACAGCGGATTCTGAACGGATAAACGGATTGGCTGGCGGTACGTTCTTGGGCCGCCAGGCATAGCGCTTGGCCCGCTCACGCCACTCTCCAAACTTCCTGGGTGGCAGGATACGCTTGTATTCCAGCCTGCTGCGGCCGAAGTTCAGCAGTAAGCCCACGGGCGCCTCTGTGGCTGCAAGGTAGGTTATGACTTGAGCAATCTCTTCGTCAGTCAGGAGGTGCGAGAGCGCCTTCTCTTCTACGACTACAGAGCCTTCGACAAAGTAATCGAGATACAGAAGTCCGGCCCATTGGTCATCCAAGATCACGCTGATGGGCTTCTCGTCTTCATAAGTCAGGCCCGCTTCGTCCAGGGCCAGTGACAGGCCGCGATGATAGATCACTTCCTTGTGACCAGGTCCGAGCTGATTGTGGACGTGCATTGCCGCGCCGATGATGCGGTAAGTCACATCCTCAAGAGGCACTGGAGTTTGCGCTTTGGTTTCGCTCATCCGTTTATCCGCTTCCAATCCGTTGTCGAACATTAAGCGGGCTCGAACTTCACTTTGATCTTCTCCGGCAAGGGCGTGGGTAGCCAGGAGCGATGGATGTAGACGCCGTTGACGATGCTGCGGTCGGCGGAGTCCGGTAGCTTCTGGCTACTGATGTACATCGGCCAGTCGCCGTTAACGTCGCTGTTCTTGGCATCGAGGTTCAGGGTCAGCGCCGACTCAAAGATGCGGGCCTTGGCCAGCGGCTTCAGCGGCGTAATGCTGCCGTAGCGAGACTTCGAGGACGCCTGCCTCTTGACCGGGGACTTGGGGCTGGTAGCCTTGTTGGCCGTCGGCTTGCTTCCGGAAGAGGACTCGCCGGACGCGGACTCGCGGCGCGACGGTGGAGTGTAGACCGACTGCGCCTCGCCGCCGTAACGGACGTTGGGCGGAGGTCCGCCCATGCCGCGGCGGCTGCCACCGCCCTTGGAAGCGCCAGAGGACTTGCTCTTCGGGTCTTCGTTCATCGCGCCCTCCCGATCAGACCGGCACCGCCCGCTTGAACTCCTCAAGGGTGGTCCGGAGCTTCTGCTCCAGGTCGCCGGAGAGGATCATCTTCTCATTGATTTCAGCGTTGATCTCCGGGTGGCTGCTGTCCATGTAGCTGTACAGCGCAAGCTCAAAGGCGCGAGTCTTCTCGACAGGCACATCATCCAGGAAGCCGTTGACCGCCGCAAAGAGGATCTCGACCTCGTGCTCGAAGGATACGGGCGAGTATTGCGGCTGCTTCAGCAGCTCGGTGATGCGGCGGCCGCGCTCGATCTGGCGCACCGTTTGCGGGTCGAGGTCGGCCGTGCCGAACTGGGCGAAGGCCTGCAGCTCGCGGAACTGGGCCAGCTCCAGCTTCAGGCTGCCGGCGACTTGCCGGATGGCACGGCGCTGGGCCGAGCCGCCGACGCGGGAGACGGAGAGGCCAACATTAATCGCGGGCCGGATACCAGCGTTGAAGAGGTCTGCCTCCAGGAAGATCTGGCCGTCCGTGATCGAGATGACGTTTGTCGGGACGTAGGCGGAGATGTCGTTGGCCTGCGTCTCGATGATCGGCAGTGCCGTGATCGAGCCGCCGCCGTACTCGTCGGCCAGACGGGCGGAGCGCTCCAGCAGGCGGCTGTGCAGGTAGAAGACGTCGCCGGGGTAGGCTTCGCGGCCGGGGGGCCGGCGTAGCAGCAACGACACCTGGCGGTAGGCCCAGGCGTGCTTGGAAAGGTCGTCATAGACGATGAGAGCGTCCTTGCCGGACTCCATGAACTCCTCGGCCATGGAGCAGCCGGAGTAAGGGGCCAGGTATTGCATCGGCGCTGGGTCGGAGGCGGAGGCCGAGACCACGATTGTGTGCTCCATGGCGCCGTACTTCTCCAGCAGGCCGACCAGCTGTGCCACCTTGGACGCCTTTTGGCCGATGGCGACATAGATGCAGATCAGGTCGCCGCCCCTCTGGTTGATGATCGTATCGATAGCGATGGTCGACTTACCCGTGGAGCGGTCACCGATGATCAGCTCGCGCTGTCCACGGCCGACCGGGATCATGGCGTCGATTGCCTTGATACCGGTCTGCACCGGCACGTTGACGCCTTTGCGGGTGACGACGTTGGGCGCGATGCGCTCCACCGGCCGCCGCTTGGAGGTGAGGATGGGCCCCTTGCCGTCGATGGGGTTGCCGAGGGCGTCCACGACGCGGCCGAGCAGGGCTTCCCCCACTGGCACGTCGGCGACGCGGCCCGTGGTCTTGACCTGCTGGCCTTCCTCGATCTTGGTGTAGTCACCGAGGACGAGAGCGCCAACGGTCTCCTCTTCGAGGTTCATGGCGAGGCCCATAGAGCCGCCCTCGAACTCGACCAGCTCGCTGTACATGCACTCGGAGAGGCCGTGGATGCGGGCGATGCCGTCACCGGCCTCGACCACGGTGCCGACGTTTACCGAGGCGGTCTCAGCGCCGAACTGCTCGATCTGCGCCTTGAGGATTGCTGTGATTTCTTCGGGCCTTACCAACGGCGTCCTCCGCTCGTTCTCGTTTTTCTCGGGTAGCCCTCGTCTTAGTCGCGAGGGTCCGGTTGTTGTCGTCCCGTCTCCCCGCCTGGGAGGTCTGTTTAGAGCGCGTTGACCAGGTTACTGCGCAGGGCTGCCAGCCGGGCGCGCGTGCTGGCGTCGACCAGCTGGTCGCCGATCTGCACCCGCACGCCACCGATGAGATCGGGGTCTACCTCGGTCTCGAGAATGACCTTACGGCCCGTCTCCTTGGTCAGCCGAGCTTCCAGCGCCGCCGTCTCCGCGTCCGTCAGCGGCACCGCCGTAACGGCGCGCACCCGGGCGATGCCCTCGCGCGCTTCGACGAGATGGCGGAACGCCCCCGCAATGCCGCCGGCTATCGACGTCCGGTCCTTGCGGACCAGCAGCCGGGCCAGGTTCATCGGCAGGGCCGGCAGGTCAAGTCCCGCCTCGATCAGACGGCGCTTTGCGTCCTGTCCGGCGCGCGAGTTTGTCAGCACCCGGCTCACGTCCTGTCTACTCATGAAATCCGCGATCTGGTCCAGCGCGTCCGCCCAGTCATGCAGGTTGCCGGCCTCGCTCGCAATCTCGAACGCGGCCTGGGCGTAGCGCTTGGCTGCTGCCGTCTCTACTGTCGCCACTAGTTCTCCCGGAAGGACGACTCAGCCAGCGCCCGCTCAATCAGCCGCTGGTGGGCGGTCCGGTCCAGCGATTGGCCGATGACCTTCTCGGCCGCGGCAATAGTGAGGTCGGCAAACTCGTTACGCAGGCTGGCGATGGCGCCATCGCGCTCCAGCTGAATTTCGCTACGAGCCCGCTCCAGCATTACTTCCTGCTGCTGCTGGGCCTGCACGCGCGCCTCTTCCTGGATGCGCGTCGCCACCTGCTGGGCTTGCTGGACAATAGCCTGGCCTTCACGCCGGGCGGTATCCAGCTGGGCCTGGGCTTCGGTCCGGGCTTCCGCCTCGCGCTCCAGGCCCTGCTCCGCGGCAGCCAGGCCACTGCGGATGCGCTCACGACGCTCGTCCAGCATTTTCAGCACGGGCTTATAGACCAGCAATCGCAAGACAATCAGCAGGAACGTAAAGCTGAGTATCTGCCCCAGCAGGACCGGCAGGTTAATGCCGAGATCCGTGATGCCTAGGATGTACATCCGCTAAGACCTCTGATCTGAGATTCTCTCTAGAACACGAAGCCGATCATGATCGCGACGACGAGCGCGTAAATCGCGATGGCTTCCGCGAACGCCACACCCAGGATCATGTTCGTCTGGATCACTGGCTGCGCTTCCGGGTTGCGACCCAGCGCCTCCATGGCCTTGCCGACGAGGTTGCCGATAGCAAGACCGGGGCCGAAGCCGCCGATACCAATAGCCAGGGCCGCGCCTACGAAACGAAGCGCCTCATCGCTGATCTCCAGCAAGGGAACAATCACGTTTATCCTCCTCTTGGCTCCCAGTCCTTCTTCCGGAAGGACATTGTCCGCACGTTAATGATGGGCGCCCTCGCCGTGGTCCTCAGGCCCATGGGCCGCAACGGCCATGGAGGCGAAGACCAGGGTCAGGGTGCCGAACACAAAGGCCTGAATCGCTCCAACGAAGAGCTCCAGGCCGTAGAACACCACGAGAATCGGCGAGCAGACGGCGATCAGGAAAGTCATCGCCAGTAGCAAGATCTCGCCGGCCAGCATGTTGCCGAAGAGCCGGAAGGTGAAGCTGATCAGCTTCGCGAACTCGGCAATTAGCTCTAGGAAGCCCACAAAGAAATCGATTGGGCTGCGGAAGTTGACGAACTTGGCGCCGTAGCGGAACAAACCCAGGGTGCTGACGCCCCAGTATTGGATGAATAGCACGGACACCAGAGCGAACGAGAGCGGCGTCATGAGGTCCGTGTTGATGCCGCGCAGATAGGGGAAGAGCACACCTAGCTTCTCGCCATCATCCACGTGCCCGGCTGTCGCCTCGTCGATGACGTGGTGGCGGCACTCGTCGCCTTCGGCGCCCGCGGCGCACTCGCCGGCCTCAAGCTCCACGTCCTCAGCGCCGAATGGGATCAGGCTGAGACCGCTGTCCTTGAAAACCAGCGCGTCATCGTGGAAAACCTCTTCCTCCGCGTGCAGGGGCACGTACATGCCGATCGTATTGAATACCGGCGTCAATGAGAGCCAATTCGCGAAGGTGATGTAGATGAAAAGCGTCGCGACCAGCGGGAAAAAGCGCCGGCCGTTCTGCTCGCCGGCGATGCCGACAACGAAGTTGTAGATCCCTTCGATGATCGCCTCGAAGAAGTTGTAGAAGCCGCTCGGCACCATGGCGATGCGCCGCGTGGCGATGAAGCAGATGACGATCAACAATCCCGTGACGATCCAGGCAGTCATGAGGGTGTTGGTGATGTTGAAATCGAGCATCGCGTTGCCGAAGTCGGCGACTTCGATGAGCGGCTCGCCCTTGATCACGATGATCGGCTTGGGGGGCTTAACGATGAAAATGGAAAGGGCAATGGTGGCGACAACGTAGGCAAGAGCTCCCACGATGATCAGCCGCTTCAATCCCGCTTCCCCCCAGTACGCCTGTGGTTAATCGCGTCCAGCACTTCCATTAGCTGCCGCATCCCACCCCACAGCGCCAGTATCAATCCCAACGTCAGTCCCACGAGTGTGAAAAGTCTCCCGGTATCGAGTGCCTTGTCCAGCTCTCGTCCGCCTATCGTCATCAAAACGATGGTGATAGCGACGTAGAAGCCGATACCGAGGAGCCTGGCGCTGGGGGGCATTCTGTCCATCAGCGCCAATCACACGCGAGAGTTCGTGACGTTGGGAACAATATCACAGCAATTTCTATCGATCAAAGGGTCTTAGCAGGCGGCTTAGGCTGTTGCCAAACGGATTGCAGCCTAGCAGGAAAGTGGCTGCCGGAGTTGATCAACCAGGCGAAGGGCGGCCTCAAGTGCGCCCTTCGCTGTATGAATAATCTAGGTTTTGCGCTTCTCGAAGTCGTCCAGGTCCAGGCTCTCGATGAAGTCCTTGAAGGCGGACATCTTCTCCAGCTCCTCCGGCCCCACACCGGAGAGGGCTTCCCTATGACCAGCCTCCGTGCCAAACAGGCCCTCCGGCTCCTTGTCTAGCAGGATACCGGCGCGCTCCAGCACTGACTCTTCGGCGAAGATCGGCACCTGGGCCCGCACCGCCAGGGCAATGGCGTCGCTGGTGCGTGAGTCGATCTCGACTGGCTTGCCGTTCAGGTCGAGGACGATGCGCGCGTAGAAGGTGTCGTTGTTGAGGTCGTTGACCAGGATGTAGGAGACCTGCGCCCCCAGGGTATCGATGATGTTGCGCAGCAGGTCGTGGGTCTGGGGTCGCGGTGGCTGGACATCGCCCAGTCGCATCGCGATCGCTTCGGCTTCCGCCGGGCCGATCCAGATCAGGAGGTAGCGCTCCGCCTCCTTCTCTTTGAGGATGACGACGCGGTTGTAATTCTGCATGCTGACTCGGACGAACTCAACGCTCATCTCGATCATGCCGTCCACCCTCCTGACGTGCCTGTCTGAGCATTTCCAGTCTAAGGTTCGGCGATTTTGGGTGTCAATTAAGCGAGGGGTGGTGCGGCTGAGGTGGATGCTCCATTTCAATCAACCCGGTGAGCGTGTACGCCGGTCTGGCCAGCGGTGGACGCGCATTCAAATCAACCCGTGCGGGCACGAATCAGCGCCCCGTCTGACTCTAGACCGAAGTCCTGGCGTCCGCCTCGAAGCCAATTGGCTGGGCGATGCGGCTGCTGCGGGCTTGCGACCACGCTGCCGCCAGCAACGCCCCGATGCCCGCGCAGATCATCACCGGCGCAACACCCACGGCGTCAGCGACCAGGCTGGCGATCACCACCGGCGCCATCGCGACAAGGTTGGTGAGGACGGCCTGCGCCGCAAAGACCCGGCCCTGCATCGCCAGGGGGATGCGTTGGTTTAGCAGCACCTTGCCCATCGTCAGCACCACGGTCAGCGCGAAGCCATAGATGTTGCCGTAGAGGATCGTCACGCCGATGCGGGCCGCCTGCTCGTTCAGCGGCCCGGCACTGAATACGCCCAGCGGGTCCAGGGACTCGATCAAGCCGGCGCTGGCCGGCACCAGCCCCATCGCGATCAGGGAGCCCGCCATCAGCACGTAGGCGCCGCTGATCGTCACCAGCTTGTTTAGCCGGTCAGCCAGGAACTCTACGCTGCGAAGGCCGAGGAAGACTGCAATGCCCACCGGCGCCAGCACGAAGACAATGTTCTCCGGCGCGACACCCAGCACGCTGACGGAGAATTTCGGCAGCATGGTCGCGATGATCAGCATCGAAGTACTGGTAACGACGAGCAGGATCAGCGCCAGGAAGGCGGTGGGGTCGCGGTTGAGGCGCATCCAGCCCTCGGCAAACTCGCGGCGCATTGCCCTCAGCGTGACCTCACGCCCGTCTTGTTCCGAAGTGAAGTGGAATTGCGGGATCAGTGTCACCAACCCTGCCGAAACGACATAGAGCCCGACCAGGATGAAGAGCAGCGGGTCGCCGTTGGTCGTCTTTAGTAGCAGCGGCGCCAGCACCAAGAGGCCAATGACCTGGCTGGCCAGCGTCCCGAGCTGGAGGAAGGAATTCGCCGCCACCAGGTGCCGCGACCGCACGATGTGCGGCACCACGGCCCCCTCGGCGGGGCCGGTGAGCTGACTCAGCACGCCCAGTCCCAGGGACACCATGTAGAGGGAGGGCAGGCTGTCCTTCGCTCCCAGCAGCGCGAAGACCAGCACGGCCCGCAGCAGGTTGGCGGCGAAGAGGATCAGGCCGCGTGGCAGCCGGTCTACGGCGACGCCGGAGACCGCGCCCAGCAGCGCCGTCGGCAGGAGCATGGTCAGGAGCAGCAGGCCCATCGCGACCGCCGATTCCGAGAGACGGATCGTGAAGACGAGCAGGGCGTAAGACAGGGCGTTCGCGCAAATATGGCTCGCCAGGCGCATGAACCAGAAGCGCCGGAACGAGTCGTCGTCCATCAGCTCGGCCCACTGGGCCAGCATGAAGCGGTTGCGGCGGGCTTGCTGCGGAGGAGTCGCCAGCTCCGTCATCAGGAGCGGATGCTCTCGTCAGTCTCCGCGGCGGCGCTGGCCCGGAAGACGAACTCCTTGAGCCGTTTCTCCAGCGTAGAGCGTTCCAGAAGGACGCGGCGTCCGCAGGTCAGGCAGCGCAGGCCGATATCGGCGCCGAGGCGGGTGACCTGCCAGTCAAAGCCGCCGCACGGGTGGGCCTTGCGCAACCGCACGACGTCACCGAGGGCGAGCTCCAGGACCGTGTCAGTCCTCCGAGAACCGCTGTGTTTGCTGCTCGGATCGCTGCGCCTGCTGCTCGAATCGGAAGCTGCGCTCGCGGCGGTAGAGGTTGACCTGCTCCTGCAGCAGCCTGGCGGCGGCGCGCGCCGCCATCGGATAGTCGCCCTCGCGTGAGGCGTAGATAACGGAGCGCGAGGCCGAGACGATGATCCCTTCGCCGGCCGTTGTCACGCCAGCCAGCACCGAGTCGCGCAGGCTGCCATCCTGAGCCCCAACCCCTGGGACGAGGATCGTCGCCGTTGGGGCAAGGGCGCGGGCTTCCGCCAGCTGCTCGGGATACGTCGCGCCGACGACGATGCCGGCGTTATCGTGCTTGCTCCACTTCATCGACTTCAGCGCCACGACCTGCCAGAGAGGCCGCCGCTCGCCCTCGTAGTCGACCAGGAGGTCCTGGAACTCGCCGGCGCTGGGGTTCGAAGAGCGGCACCAGACCAGGACGCCCTTCTCGGCATAGTCCAGGAATGGCTCGACCGCGTCTTCACCGCCGTAGGCATTGACCGTCGCGGCGTCGCAGCCCAGCACGTCGAAGATGGCGTGGGCGTAGGCCGCCGCCGTGTTGCCGATGTCGCCGCGCTTGGCGTCGGCTATGACCGGAATGTCCTCAGGGATGGCTTCCAGGGTGCGGCGCAGGGCATCCCAGCCCTCCTCGCCAAGCGCCTCGAAGAAGGCCAGGTTAGGCTTGTAGCAACAGACCAGGTCGGACGTGGCCTCGATGATCTTGATGTTGAATTCGGCCACATTGCGCACCGGCATCAGCGACAGATCCGGGTCGAGGCCGACGCAGATCAGGCTGTTGTTGCGCGCGACGGCGTCCTTGAGCTTGGCGAAGAAAGGCTGGGTCATGGCGCCATTGTAGCCGACGTTGGGCCGCGGAGCGCCAGGAAGATCGTCGGGCTAGGCGCCCCGCGTTACCCCCAGAGTGGCCTTATCGCCGGGCCCGTCCGACCGCGTAGCCTGGACCAGGTTGCCGTGCGAGAGTATCCCGGCCAGCCGCCCGTTTTCGAGGACCGGCAACCGCCTGACCTCGCGCTGCTCCATGATCATGGCCGCCTCTTCGAGGTTGGCGTCGGCCTGGACGGTCGCCACGTTTCTCGACATGAAGCGCTCCGCCGGCTCGTTGGCGATGTCGCCTTGTCCGTTGCTGAGGCCCCGGATCACGATGTCGCGGTCCGTGATCACGCCGACAACGTTATCGCCCTCACACACCGGGATGAAGCCGGCGTCCTCCATCTTCATCAGCTCGGCGATCCTCCTGAGCGAATCCCGCGGCGTCGCAATGCTTATCGTCTTCGCCATGGCTTCTCTTACCTGCATGACGGCCTCCTCGATGTTCGTCTAGAGGCACCGTAGCGTGCTTGCCGTTCCCAGAGTGTTGCGGCCGAAGGCTTGAGAGTAAAACCTCGCGGGCATATCTGCACCGCCGGTGACGGAGCGAGGGCTGAAACTCGCTAGGGGAAGATGCCGCGCAGCCTGATCGCCTCAACGACGCGCTGCAGGGCGACTACGTAGGCCGCCTCCCTCAGTCGCAGCTTGCGCTCCTCGGCCACGGATGCCACCTCATTGAAGGCGCTGACCAGGATCCGTTGCAGACGCTGGTTGACCTCGTCCTCCGCCCAGAAGAAGGACTGCAGGTCCTGGACCCACTCGAAGTAAGAGACGGTGACGCCGCCGGCGTTGGCGATGATGTCCGGTACAACGTAGATGCCACGCTCGGCCAGAATTTCGTCCCCGGCGCTGGTTGTTGGCCCGTTGGCGGCCTCGATAATCATTCCGGCGCGGATCTTGGGCGCGTTCTTGTCGGTGATCTGCCCCTCAATCGCCGCCGGGATCAGGATATCGACGGGCAGCTCCAGCAGCTCCTCGTTGGTGATGTCGACGTGGTCGGTGCCCTTGCCGGGGAAGTCATCGATGATGTGGTGAGTGTGGTCGCCGATGTAGCCGCCAGGCAGCCGCGAAGCAAAGAAAGCTTCGACGTCCAGGCCGGTCTGGTTGTAAATGCCGACCCGTGAGTCGCTGATCGCAACGATTTTGGCGCCCGCCTGAGCCAGGAGCCGAGAAGCCGCGCCGCCGACGTTGCCGAAACCCTGGATCGCGACCGTTGCGCCCTCCAGGCTGATCCCGCGCCGGCGGCAGGCCTCCTGGGCGATGTAGAGCACGCCGCGTCCGGTAGCCTCTTCGCGCCCCAGGCTGCCGCCAAGGCCCACCGGCTTGCCGGTGACGATGCCCGGCACGGAGTAGCCCATCTGCATGCTGTAGGTGTCCATGATCCAGGCCATGACGCGCGCATCCGTGCCGAGGTCCGGGGCGGGTATATCGACGCCGGGCCCGATAATGATCTCGATCTCGGTCGTGTAGCGGCGGGTCATGCGCTCCAGCTCGCGCGCGGACAGCTCACGCGGGCTGACGATGACGCCGCCTTTGGCGCCGCCGTAGGGAAGGTTGACCACGGCGCACTTCCAGGTCATCCACATCGCCAGGGCGCGCACCTCGTCCAGGCTGACCATAGGGCTGTAGCGCAGGCCGCCCTTGACGGGACCGCGCGCCTCGTTGTGGTGGACGCGGTAGCCGGTGAAGACTCGGATCGAGCCGTCATCCATGCGCACCGGGAAGTTGACCGTCAGCTCACGCTTGGGATGGGCAAGGACCTCGATCATGCCCTCCTCCAACTCGAGTAGGCCGGCGACCTTACGCAGCTGGGACTGGGCGGTAGCAAAAGCGCTCTCAGGGGTGATTGTGGTCTCCGTCAAGGCGTCCTCCTCTCTTGCGAGGATAGCACCGGCAGCCTGCCTCTCATCTCTAGGATCGGGCGCTTGTGCGCTATGGCCTCGCCCGTGCCGCCGCCACGCCGAAGCCTTCCTGTATGCTAGGTGGACTCCGCGGACGAGGCGTATAGGCAGCGCCGGGACAAGATTTAATGACTGACGACCGGAGCCGGGAAACAGCGACAGTGGCGGCCAGCGCCATCCGCGAGGTAGCGGAGCGCGTCAAGGCCAACATCGGCCGCGTAATCGTCGGCAAGGATGACGTCATCGACCTGGTGCTGGTGGGCCTGTTCTCGGACGGCCACCTGCTGATCGAGGACGTGCCTGGCATCGGCAAGACGACGCTGGCCAAGTCGATCGCGCGCTCCATCGGCTGCAGCTTCAAGCGCATCCAGTTCACGCCGGACGTGATGCCTTCAGATATCACCGGCATCAACTTCTACAACCAGAAGCAGGGCGAGTTTGAGTTCCGCCCGGGGCCGATCATTGCCAACATCGTGCTGGCGGATGAGATCAACCGCGCCACGCCACGTACCCAGAGCGCCCTGCTGGAGGCGATGGAGGAGCGGCAGGTAACCGTCGAGGGTGTGACGCTGCCGCTGCCGGCGCCGTTCCTCGTCATCGCCACCCAGAACCCCATCGAATTGGAGGGGACGTTCCCGCTGCCGGAGGCGCAGCTCGACCGCTTCTTCATGCGGATCAAGCTGGGCTATCCGAGCGAGGCGGACGAAGACGCAATCCTTCTGCGCTTCGAAGAGGGCAGCCCCCTGACCGAGTTGGAGCCCGTCGTCACGGCCGAGGAGCTGACGCGGCTGAGCAGGCTGGTCTCGCAGGTCTACTGTGAGCCATCGATCCGCCGCTACGTCGTGCAGGTCGTCCAGGCAACCCGTCGCCACGCGTCTTACGACCTCGGCGCCAGCCCCAGAGGCAGCCTCAGCCTCTTCCGTGGCGCCCGCGCCCTGGCGGCAATCCGTGGCCGCGATTACGTGCTGCCCGACGATGTCAAGTTCCTGGCCCCCTACGTCCTGGCCCACCGCGCCATTCTCAGCTCTCAGAGCCGCTTGCGCGGCCGTGACGCCGAGGGCGTCCTGCAGGAAGCGTTGGAGAGCGTCCCTGTCCCCATCGAGGGGTGAGAGACACCCCGCGTGTGGCTGCGTAACAACTGGCTCCAGTTCACCCTGATCCTCGCCGTGGTGGCGATCATCGCGGGAAGCACGCCGCTGATCGGCCTCACGGTGTTCCTCTTCGTCGCGGGGATGCTGGCGCGGACGTGGTCGCGGCACGTGCTCGACCAGGTGCGCTACCAGAGGATCATCCCCGAGAACCGCGCCTTCGCCGGCGAGAAGCTGTCGATGACCCTGCGTCTGGCCAACGACAAGCTGCTGCCCGTGCCCTGGATCGAGGTCAAGGACATGGTGCCGGAGGGCGCCGTGGTGGACGAGCAGCACCTCTCGCAGGCGGGTTCGCCCAACTACCTCTACCTATCACGCTCGACTCACCTCAGCTGGTACGAACGTGTCAGCTGGCCGCTCGAGTTCCAGGCGATGAGGCGCGGCTACTACCGTCTTGGCCCGGCCTACATCCAGTCCGGCGATATGTTCGGCTTCTTCTCCGCCGAGCGGCAGGAGGAGAAGCACGACTCCGTGATCATCTATCCGGCGCTCTATACGCTGCCGGAGCTGGGCCTCCCCGCCGAGCGTCCCTTCGGGGAGAAGAAGGGACGCGAGCGGATCTTCGAAGACCCGGGGCGTATCGTCGGCCTGCGGGATTACCGTCCCGGCGACCCGATGCGCCGTATCGACTGGAAGGCCTCAGCGCGCCATCAGAGCTTGCAGTCAAAGGTCTATGAGCCGTCGAGCACGCTGCACATGCTGGTCGCCGTCAACGTCCATACCCTGGCCCACAGCTGGGAGGGCTACGTGCCGGAGATGCTCGACCGCGTCCTCTCTGTCGCCGGTTCGGTGGCGCGCTACGGGTTTGAGGCAGGCTATGCCATCGGCCTGGTGGCCAACGGCGCCTACCCGGAGTCGGACCGGCCGATGCGTGTACCGGTCGGCCGGTCGTCCGACCAGCTGGCGCGGGTTTTGGAAGCGCTGGCCGTGGTCGGGCCGTTGACCCTGACGCCGCTCGAGCGGGTGCTGGAGCGCGAGGCGCAATCCTTCCCCTACGGCGCCACGCTGGTCTGCGTCACCTCGCGCATGGACGAGCCGCTGGCAGCCTCCTTACGGCGGGTCGCCGGGGCAGGGCACGCCGTTACGGTGCTGTCGCTGGCAGAGGGCAGCTTCGAGGAGGACCTGGGACGCATTCGCGTCTTCAATCTCAACACGACGGTGCGAGCGCTGGAAGCGGCCCGGGCGAGCGGCGACGGGGCTACGACGTGAGCTGGCGGCGGCCCCTAACCCGTGGCGCCTTGCTGCTGATGGAGTCGCTCTGGGTCAATGCCGTCGTCGCGTTCGTCGTCTCTCTCGTCTCGAAGGAAGCCGGCGGGCCGACGCTGCTCGCGACAGTGGTCGTCGTGGGGGCATCGTTCTGTATCTCGCGCTTCCTGCAGGCATCGAGCCTGCCGCTGGGGCTGCTGCGTATCTACGGCGTCTTCTTCTCGCTGCTCCTTTTCTACGCCATCGTCCGCGTCGACTTCTTCGGCGACTGGCGCTTCTGGGACTTCACCTTCGCGGACGACGTCTTCTTCCGCACCGAGGCGACTCTGCGCGACAAGGCCCAGGCCGTGGTCGGCATACCGCTGCTCTGGCTCTTCTGGCTGCGCGGCGTCATGCGCGGGCAGGAGTATCTCGGCTTTGAAGCTGTGCTGACCAGCTTCGCCAGCGGCATCGTCGTCATTGCGGTCATCGAGGTGTTTGCCGGCGTCCTCGATATGCCTGCAACGGTGACTTACCTGCCGGTGCCCTACATCGCCATCGGCCTGCTAACCATCGGCCTGGCCCACGCGGCGCGAGCAGAGGACGAGTTTGGCCGCTCGTTCGCGCCGGCCTGGCTGGCAGCGGTCGGTGGCGTCGTGATGCTGCTGGCGGCACTGGCTTTGCTCTTTATCATCATCGACTACAGCGCCGCATTTGACCTGCTCGAAGGCGGCGCACTCCACGTGCTCTGGGTGGTAGGCAAGGTCGTCTACTACGCGACGCTGCCCTTCCTCTGGCTTGCGGAGCAGGTCTTCCTGGGCGTGCGCTGGCTGGCACAGGCTCTCTATGGCGGCGAGCGTCCGCCACAGCAACCGCAGGAGCCGGAGCCACAGCCTCAGGAGGAGCAGACAGAGGCGGAGGGTCTGCCGGACTGGGCCCGGCTGCTGGTAAGGATAATTATCACCGGCTCGCTGGTTACGGCGATCGTGGCCGGACTGGCGCTGGCGTTTACTCGCTTCCGCCGGCGCGAGCAGGCCGGCGAGATCAAGGAATCGACCTATCAGGAAGGGCGTCTGGCGGCGGACCTCGGCGACCTGATCGGCTCGCTGCTGGGGCGGCTGCGGCCCAACCAGCGCGGCCGGCACGGCCTGGACGAGGCGCGGCGTCTCTACTTCGACCTGTTGGCGGCCGGCGGGCAGCACGGCGTCGAACGGCAGCCGCCGGAGACGCCGCTGGAGCTGGCCCCGCGTCTTAACCGGGCCCTTGCGGCCGAGACGCCGCAACGGATCACCAGTCTCTTCGATGACGTGCGCTACGGCGGCCTGCCCGCGCCGCCGGGCGAGGTGCAGCGCCTGCGGGAGGAGCTGGAGGGGCTGCAGAAGAGCTGAGGCAATCGCCGGGCCGGGCCGCTACTTCCTCGGCTGCCAGGTGAAATAGCGCACCGCCACCGCCACGCCCGCCAGGCCCCAGGCAGCGATCACCGCCAGGCTCTTTGCCTCGAAGCCGCTGCCGGTCTCGAACGGATTGAAGACGCCATGCAGCGTCTCGGCGAAGTGGACGATGGGGAAGATCGAGGCAAAGTCGTTGAGCCAGCCGGGCGCCTGCGATGTCGGGATGAAGATGTTCGAGATAAAGAGCAGCGGCAGGATCGAGGCGTTGACCACCGCCGGCGCCGCATCCGCGTTGGGGATGACGGCCGTTATCGCCAGGCCGAGAGCGCAGAACGCCGCCGCGCCGACGATCAGCGACACGGCCAGCGCCGGCAATTTGTCGCCCGGAAACTCCACACCGTAGAAGACGACGCCCGCCGCGATGACGATGACGACCAGGATCAGCGCCACCGCCACGGCCTGCATGATACGGCCGCCCAGGTAGGCCAGCGCCGGCATCGGCGTGCCGCGCATCCGCTTCAGCACACCCCTGTCACGCGCGAAGGAGACGCTGATCGCGATGTTCGTGTAGCAGGCGCTGATTACTGAGAAGGCAAGGATGGCCGGCACGTAGAAGGTCGAGAAATTGATCTCGCCGCCCGGCGCCTCTATCGTCCCGTTGCCGAAGACCACGTTGAAGATAACAAGGAACATCAGCGGGAAGACGAAGGTGAAAAATGCCGCGGCCGGATTGCGCCAGAACGCGCGCATCTCGTAGCGGGCCTGCCTCAGTGCGAGGGCGGCGGTGTTCATCTCAAGCCCACCGTCCTGCGTTCTCGCTCGCCTGAGGCACTCGAACGAGGAGCCGTCCGTGCGGCCGGGGTGCTCCCATCACGATCTACCCCGCCGCCGCGAGCCGCGCGAAGGAGCAGCCTCTGCCGATTCCTGGGCCGGATCCTCACCGACGTAACGCAGGTAGACGTCCTCCAGCGAGGCGCGCGCTACCTGTAGCTCCCCCAGCTCAACACCGCGGTCGATGGCCCTGCCGGTCAGCAGGTGCAGGATGCCGGTCGGGTCCACCGTCGCGATTGTCACGTAGGCGTCGGGCTGCACATCTGCCCCCTCGATGCCGTCTACCAGGCCGGCCGCACCCGGCGGGATACGGAAGCGGATCAGCGTCCGGGCCTCCGTATCGATCAGGTCCCTTGGGCTGCCGAGCGCCACGATCTCGCCGCGGCGGATGATCGCGACGCGGCCGGCCAGTATCTCGGCCTCGTCCATGTAGTGGGTGGTGAGGAAGATTGTCTTGCCCAGGGCCTGCAGGCCCTTGATCATCTCCCAGGCGTCTCGCCGCGCTGCCGGGTCGAAGCCGGTCGTCGGCTCGTCCAGGAACAGCAGCTCCGGGTCGCCGGCCAGCCCGACGGCTACGTCGAGACGCCGCTGCTGGCCGCCGGAGAGCTTGATCACGCGAGTCCGGCGCTGCTCCGTTAGCCCAACCAGGTCGATGACTTCATCCAGCGGGCGCGGGTGCGGGTAGTAGCCCCGATACAGCTCCACCGTCTCCTCGACCGTCAGATAGGGCTCCACGCCGGTCTCCTGCAGGACGACGCCGATGCGCTCCTTGAAGGCGCGCTCTCGGCGTCCGGGGTCGAAGCCGAGGACTCTGACCTCGCCGCCGTCGCGCTCGCGATGGCCTTCGAGGATCTCGACTGCGGTCGTCTTGCCGGCGCCGTTGGGTCCCAGCAGCGCGAACACCTCCGCCCGCGCCACCTGCAGGTTAACGCCCTTCACGGCCTCGAGGTCTCCATAGCGTTTGCGCAGGCCGCGCACATCAATCGCGAGGTCGGTCATATTCGCATTGTAGGGGCAGGATCCGGGATCTAAGAAGCGTTAGATTTTCGTCTCAGCGAATGGCGTCCTGTGATGATGCCGTAGCTCCATACGTCCAGGTCAGGCGGCTCGATACCGAGCGTGGTGACGATTGTGCATATCTGTTCGCGGTGGACATTGGCGTGGTGCAGCGCCTGCGCCAGGACAATGCCGGCACGCGCCTCACGTACTGCCCCGTCCTCGTGCTGGCGTATGAGTACCGCTTCCGCGTCGAAGGGCCGTGACAGGGCGGTTTCCCAGAAAGCTGCCATCTCGGCAGCCGATTTTTCCATCGCGACAAGCGACGGCGGTTCATCATCCCACCATTCCCAGTCGGGTAAAGAGCCGCCGATGACGAAGCTGTAGTAAGCCTCGGAGCCGAGGAGGTGCTTGAGGGTCTCGATGACGCTGCCGTAGACACCCAACGTTTCTGCCTTGAGCTGCTCCGGGGTCAGTTGGCGGCAGAACCCGATCAGCTCTTTGTTCGCCCAAGCGCTATGGCGGAAGGCATCCAGCAGGCCATCGTTCATGGCCGCAATTGTAGGCGGTTAGTTGCTGCCCAATTTGTCATGCTGAGCGGCTGCAAGCCAGCCGAAAGAATCTACGGCTGAGAGCGTGAACTAGAGATACGGGAGTGTTTACTGCTATAGGGTGGATTCTTCGCTGCACCTAGAGGGCGCTCAGCATGACGAACTAGACGCCAGCGCCTGCTGCCGGTCCAGCGTCATCCCCAGCGCGAGGTCCGGGTTCGGCTGCAGCGTCTGTGACAGCACGGCGAACAGCGACGCTTGCTCCGGCCTTGGCGCCGGCTGGATCAGCCCCGTCTTGTCGCCGCCGACACCGTAGGCCGCGCGTAGGTCCGCCACCCGGCCCAGCACCGGCGCCTTGGCCTCGTCGCTGAGATAGGCGTCGCGACGGTAGAGCTCCTGGTAGCGGCCCAGCAGCTCCGGCCAGTCGCGTGAAAGGTGGTTGAGGAAATGCTCGCGGGTGCCGGGGCGCAGATGGAGCAGGTTGGCCCAGACGTTGGCCGCGCCCGCCTCGCGCGCCGCCCGCACCACGGCCTCCAGCTGCTCCGGCCGGTCGGATATTCCCGGCAGCACCGGCGCTATCGCCACGTTGGTCTTGACGCCGGCATCGCTCAGCGCCTTGACAGCCCGCAGGCGCTGACGCGGCGGCGCCGTGCCTGGCTCCGTCTTGGCCCAGACCTCGGGATCCAGGGTAGGTATCGAAACATTGATCCCGACCTCGGCCCGCCGCGACGCCTCCTGCAGCACGTCTACGTCGCGGATTATCATCGGGCCGCGAGTGATCATGCCGAAGGGGTTGCTCACCGCCGTCAGCTCCTGGATGCAGGCCCGCGAGAGCTTATACTGGCCCTCGGCGGGCTGGTAAGGGTCCGTGGCCGCGCCGATGACGATGCCCTCGCGCCGCCACGACCGCCGGTGCAGCTCATAGCGCAGCACGGACGCCACGTTGGTCTTGACCCGGATCGAGCGTCCGTATTTGTCGTCAGAAGGGCGGTCGGCGCGCTTTTCGTAGGCGCGGACATAGCAGTAAGTGCAACGATGTACGCAGCCCATGTAGGGGTTGAGCGTCCAACGGAAGGGCATCCCCTTCGTCTGGTTGAGGGCTGTCTTGCAGGGCTCTTCACGGTACAGTGGATTTGTCATAAGAACAGTTGTTCTTAGTCTAGTCAGGCGACTACAGTTCGTCAAGTAAGAGCGTCACTCCGAACCGTTATCTCTCTGCTCGTGGCGCCAAAGGTTGCCACGCCTTGCCTATCGGCGATGGCTCGCAACGACAGAGAGATCTTGTTCCCTCCTGCCCAACTACCCGATTGCTAGACTGCCGTGGTGGGAGGCGATGGTGGGCGGTAGAATCGCGAGAAGGAGGTCACCATGCCGATTGTCTGGTTGCTGGAGTGGACGGGGATTGGCCCCGTGGAATACGAAAAGCTCAAGAGTGAAATTGATTGGCAGAGCGCCGAGGGCCTGCAGCTGCACGTCGCGTCCTTCAACGAGAAAGGCATCATCCTCGCCGAGGTCTGGGAGTCGCCGGACCACGTCCAGCCTTTTATGGACGACCTGCTCTTGCCCGCCGTCCAGAAGCTTGGCATCCAGACCATGCCCCGCGTTGACCTCTACGAGACTCATACGATGTTCGGCCCGGTGCTGAAGCTCGACTAAGCAGCCGCCTCAGACGCTGAGCACGAAGCTGAACGTCCCCGCCTTGCCGCCGGACGCGTCCTTGTAGTCTTCCAACTCCAGGGCTGCGCTGTAGATGCCGTCACGCTGGTTGCTGGCTGCATCGGTGGGGAAGTAGAGCTGGGTGGTCAGGACAGGGCGATTCGGCGCCTGCACTTTAACGTGGATGTGGCGCGTGCGTCCTGGGTAAAGCCCGGGCACGATGGTCTCGAGGCGATACTTGCCCGCCGCGTCCGTGAACTGGTGGCCGCGCAGACGGAAGCCAGAGTTATCGTAGGCGCCGGCGTCGTCGCATTGCCAGAAATCGACCAGCGCCCGCACCACCGGCTGACAGCTTGTGCTCAACACAAAGCCCTCCACTGCCAGCTTCGTCCCGCCCATCCCGGCCTCGACCAGCGACACGCGCTCGGGTGAGTTGGGCGTGAAGTAGGGGCCCTCGGTCTGGGCCGGTGTCGGGTCATCGTCGTCGCCACAGGCGGGCGTCGGCGAGAGCTGCGCCTGGGAGCCGGAGCCAGCGCCAGCCTGCCCTGACGTGGGTGATGGCGTAGCCGACGTTGAGGGAGCGCCGGACGCGCCCGAGGGCTGTTGAGCCGGCTCCGGCTCATCGTCGCCACCGCAAGCCACGACGATCAAAGCCGCCAACGGGGTTGGTAGCAGACTAAGAAAGCGCCGGCGGTTCATTTGCATAGATATCTCCCAGCACCATTATCAGCATCCGTCAGCAGGCGAAGTGTTAAACGGCCGTGACGGGGACGCTAACGTTGTTCAGCGGCTGCGCACCGCCGGGCGCGTGGCGCCCTTCTCAACATCCCGCGTCAAGGCCGGGCGTGGATTGGCTAGAGCATCCGCTGCCGCGACTGCTCCGCCCGCGACGCGCCGATGGCGCTCTTGACGTCCTTCTCTTCCTCCGGTGGCGGGATCACAGCCGACATGCCGAGGCTCTCGATCCAGAGCTCGCGCGCCCAACCCATGGTGTGATAGAGGTGCTCGTCTTCCTGATCCTCAACCTCGCCGTGGGCTTCCTTTAGCGCCTTGGCTTCGTTGCCTTTGAGGTGTTCGGCCAACTCGCCGATCAGCTTCCAGTTCTGATGATCCTTGGTCTCGGCCAGGACGACGCACTCGGCGGCCACGATCTCGGCGGCGGCCGGATCCTCCTTTAGGGCCATCTTCATCGCCTCGATCAGCCCGGTAGCGTGGTGCCTGACGATCTTGCGCCCCGGCGTCTCGACCGCCGGGTCCAGCTCCAGCTTTTCGAAGGCTGTGAGCACGATCTGCTCGTGGTTCTGGGTCTCAGTTAGATATTTCTGCCATTCTTCACGTAGCTCGTCCTTCTTGGCGCACTTGATCGCGGCCTGGTAGACCTCCTGGCCTCCTTGCTCGGTCTCCAGCGCCTGGTACATCAATCCTTTGATCTCATCGTTCACGGCGTTACTCCCTTCTTCATCTTCGATTACCTCAGGCCGGTCGCCGGCGGCCAAGGTTCCTTACGGAGAGCATCCGCCACCTCCCATTACCGCAAAGCCAATGCCGAGCGGACGCCGTCTAGGATGCGTTACACCCGGCCTTTCGCCTGCCGGATGCGCCTGCTATCCTGCCTCTACCATGCGACCTATACCTCCGGAGAAAAGGCGAAGCCGCGGCCAATCACCGCGGCGGACGATTTAGCGCTCGATCCCGCCCCACCTGAGGATCGAAAAGGTGGGCCATCTTTCGTCTCGATCGAGTCCGGAGGCTCTCATGACCGTTAGTTACTTGTTACCTGTCACTTGTTACTGCCCGCGCGAGCTGGCTCATGTTTAAGCCCGTCCCTACCCGCGTCGATTACGTGGCCCTGGAGCACGATGTCCAGGACCAGTGGGACCGCGAGCAGACCCTCTCCAAGTACCTCCAACGCAACCAGGACGCCGGCAAGCGCTGGTCCTTCATCGATGGGCCGATCACGGCCAACAACCCCATGGGAGTCCACCACGCCTGGGGCCGCAGCTACAAGGACCTCTACAACCGCTTCAAGACCATGCAGGGCTACAAGCTGCGCTACCAGAACGGCTTCGACTGCCAGGGACTCTGGATCGAGGTCGAGGTCGAGAAGGAGCTGGGTTTCACCAACAAGAAGGACATCGAGAGCTATGGCATCGATGCCTTCGTCGATGCCTGCAAAGAGCGCGTGCGGCGCTTCTCGGCCATCCAGACCCAGCAATCGATCCGGCTCGGCTACTGGATGGACTGGGACAACAGCTACTACACCAACTCAGACGAGAACAACTACACAATCTGGCTCTTCCTCAAGAAGTGCTTCGACAACGGTTGGCTCTACAAGGGCAAAGACAGCATGCCCTGGTGCCCTCGCTGCGGCACCGGCATCTCCCAGCACGAGATCGTCACCGAGGGCTACAAGGAGATCACCCACCAGTCGGTCTATCTCAAGTTCCCGATTACCTCCCCCAGCCCCGCCACCTCCGGGCAAACGGGCAGGGTGAGCGGTGTGGGGGAGGGGACGCCAGGGGGGTGGACACCGCCTTCAGATCAATCCGAGTCCTTGCTGGTCTGGACGACGACTCCCTGGACCCTGGCCGCCAACATCGCCGCCGCCGTCAATCCGGACCTGACCTACGTCCGCATCCGGCAAGGCGATGATGTGCTCTACGTCTCCAAAGGCGCGGTGGCGACAGCGATCCGCGGTGAGCACGAGGTCCTGGGCGAGGTGAAGGGCAGCGAGTTGGTCGGGCTGACCTACAGCGGCCCCTTCGATGAGCTGCCAGCCCAGGGAGGCGTCGAGCACCGCGTCATCGCCTGGAATGACGTCAGCGACGAGGAAGGCACCGGCATCGTCCACATCGCTCCCGGCGCCGGCGCTGAGGACTTCGCGCTCTCCAAGGAATACGGCCTCGAAGTCATCGCGCCGCTGGAGGAAGACGGGACGTATACGCTTAGCGCCGACGCCAAGCCCGGCATGCGCCACGGCTTCGGCTTCCTCGAAGGCCGCTTCGCCGGCGATGTGGCGACGGACGTCTTTGCCAGCCTGCGCGAGAAGGGCATCCTCTATCGCGTCCAACCCTATACCCACCGCTACCCGACCTGCTGGCGCTGCGGCTCCGAGCTAGTCTTCCGCCTCGTCGATGAGTGGTTCATCTCCATGGACGAGCTGCGCTACAAGGTCATGGACGTCACCCAGCGCGCCAAGTGGATCCCTGAGTTCGGCCTGGCCCGCGAGATGGACTGGCTCAAGAATATGCACGACTGGATGATCTCCAAGAAGCGCTACTACGGTCTGGCCCTGCCGATCTACGAGTGCAAGGCCTGCGGCTACTTCGAGGTCATGGGTTCCGAAGTGGAGCTAGAGAGGCGCGCCATCGAGGGCTGGGACGCCTTCGCCGGCCACAGCCCGCACCGGCCCTGGATCGATGCCGTCAAGATCGCCTGCTCCACCTGCGGCGCGACTGTCGAGCGGATCAAGGATGTCGGCAACCCCTGGCTGGATGCCGGCATCGTCCCCTACTCCACGCTCAACTACCGCCATGACCGCGCCTACTGGGAAGAGTGGTTCCCGGCGGATTGGGTCTCGGAGAGTTTCCCGGGCCAGTTCCGCAACTGGTTCTACTCCATGCTGGCCATGAGCGCCGCCCTGGAAGAGATGGAGCCCTTCAAAACACTCTTCGGCTACGCCCTTCTGCGCGATGAGAAGGGCGAGGAGATGCATAAATCCAAGGGCAACGCCATCTGGTTCGAGGATGCCGCTGAGCGCATCGGCTCCGATGTCATGCGCTGGATGTTCTTCCGCACACCGCCGGCCAACAACCTCAACTTCGGCTGGGGCGCCGCCGACGAGATCAAGCGCAACTTCCTCTCGACGCTCTGGAACACTTACTCCTTCTTCGTCACCTACGCCAACATCGATGGCTGGCAACCCGGGCAAACGGGCATACGGGCAAACGGGCAGGGCGCCGCCCCCAACCCAACTACCCCCGGGCAAACGGGCATACGGGCATACGAGCAAAGTGGCGGACAGCAAGGCGACGCCATGTCAAGGCATCCTGAGCCTGTCGAAGGACGGGGGGCAAGGGAGGGCCAGGGTTCCCTCAGCGAACTCGACCGCTGGGCCCTCTCCGAGCTCAACCAGCTCGTCCGCGATGTCACCAACGACCTGGAAAACTACGACTCCATGGCCGCTGCTCGCCAGATCGAGGACTTCGTCGACGGCCTCTCGAACTGGTACGTGCGCCGCAGCCGCCGTCGCTTCTGGAAGCCTGTACTGAGCAAGGTCGAAGGAAGCGAGTCGGACGCGGACAAGCAGGCGGCATACGAGACGCTCTACACCTGCCTCGCTACCCTCAACCGGCTCCTGGCGCCGATGACCCCCTTCCTCGCTGAGTCGATCTACCAGAACCTCGTCCGTAGCTGGGACGCCGCCGCGCCGGAGAGCGTCCACCTGCTCGACTATCCCGTGGCAGATGAATCCCTGATCGACGAGAAGCTATCAAATTCAGTTCGCGTATTACAGCAATTGGCTTCGCTTGGACGTGCTGCAAGAGCCAAAGCGAATCTCAAAGTGCGACAGCCTCTAAAGGAAGTAATCATTCGACCACCCGTCGGCATCGGGACACTCATGCTGGATATTAGGCAGATGGAGAATGAGCTTGCCGAAGAGCTCAACGTCAAACATATCTCGATCATGTCTGTAGGAATTGGCCCAGACGGTGCCTCCACTGTCATTGGCGAAATGGATCGTTTCGATAGCATGGTCTTTGACTATCATGTACGTCTCAACCTTCCCATCCTCGGCTCAAAGTATGGCGGAGTGCTGGGACAGATTCAGCAAGCGTTCGCTACGGCAGACAAATTGACTCTGGCTCGTCGAAAGATAGCAGGATTGCCCGTTGACCTCGATGGCTTCTCTCTGCAACCGGATGAACTACTGGTGACGATCTCCGGCAAGCCCGGCTACGCCGTCGCTGAGGAGGCAGGCTACGCCGTCGCCGTGACCACTGAGGTGACGCCGGAGCTGGCCGACGAGGGCCTGGCACGGGAGCTGGTGCGCCGTATCCAGGAGATGCGCAAGAACGCCGGCTTTGAGATCGCCGACCGCATCCGCCTCTCCTACGAGGGCGACGCGGACATCGGCCGCGTCATGCAATCCTGGCGCGACTACATCAGCCAGGAGACGCTATCGGAGCAGGTCAGCGCTGGGATCAGCGGCGGCCACATCGAGGAGCAGAACATCGATGGCCGCGGCGTCCGTCTCGCCGTCGAGAAGCTCTAAGGGCAATTCGCCTCGCCCTAAACGCTGTCGACGGACTAAGGCTGGCTGGCATTAGAGCCGTTGTCGTCCAGCCGCATCGAGAGCTGGCCGTAGTAGGCTGCCTCGGCCGCGGCGACGTCTTCCTTGAGCTGCACCCAGCGCTGCCAGGTCGGGCTGCCAAGGAAGTTCCAGCCGTTAGGCGGCGCCGCTTCGAAGGCGCGCAATTCGGCCAGCTTTGCCTGGTAGACCTCTCTCGGGTCCCCCTGATCGGACGTCATGCCTTCACCAGCCCGGAAAAGGAGACCGCGGCGTATATCACCAGGAGCAGGGGCAGAAAAAGAAGGAAGCGCGCCGGCCAGCCCCGCGCCGTGCCGGCCCAATGCCAGTAGCCGGTCAACCCGCCCACGCAGAGGGCAAGCGTGTCCCTGATGATCCCTGGGATTAGCGCCCCGCCACGTTGAGGGGGATGGCCGTCTTTATCGATTACCACATCGCTCCGCTGCTCTGAATAGGCAGCGCCGCCAGCCTATCGTGAGACACAGAGGCTGTCAAACCTTCCGTTAGGCAGGATCCACACGATTCGCCGTGCAGGGCTTGAAGAATGAGTCGTATCAGTCTGAACTCTAGTTTATGAGCTTCGCGAAGGTGATCAAGCTGTCAGCGCCAAGCTCACCTGTCCCCGTTGCTCCCGTGCTCATCTGGGTTTTGATGAAACGCCCTTCAATGTCGCAGTCACTGCCCTTACAGTTGCTGGCGTCAAAAGTCTCTATGAAAAAGATTGCGAAGCCAACGATATCAACCACGTGTCTGCCACCTTCGTCCCAGAGCCCGTCAACGATTGGGATCATGATGACTCTCATGCTGGTAGGGCCGTCCGCGATCCAGGGATTGCACTCGTATGTGAGGCCGCCGCCAGCGTAAGTTACCTCAGACCATTCGTTGCACAGGCTACTCGTGCCGGCAACCCGATAGCCGAGCCCTTCTTTGATCGGGCCAGTCATGTTGCCCGTTTCAGTGCATGACTGGCTATCTGTGGCTACCGAGCCTCCGCAGGAATCATCGTCTGCCTGGCCTATGCAATCTGTTGAGGCCTCCGCACAGACCTCTCGATTTGCCCCGAAGCAGAGTGCCTGCTTGAACTTCAGCTCGTCGCCCGAACCGCCACCGCTGCAGCCCGACCCGGCGCCGGAGGTGTCCACGGCGAGGGCGCCGAAGTTGCCTCTGCCGCCATCGCACTCAGACGCTGTGGTGTCCCCGGTGTCCGAGTCGTACTTCAGGGTGTAGGTCGCCCCGAACGTCCCGGTACCCAGGCAATCGTCTTCAATACCAAATGGCACGATTCCCTCGAAGCCACCGAGCGCGTACTTGCCCGCGGTGGCGCAGGCGACGATCTTAGCGTCCGTTATGCCGAGAATCTTCGACAGGAAGGCCTCTTGATCTCGGCGGACTCTGACGGTGATCCAATCGTGGTTGGTGGTAGTGCCACCAGCGCAGTTGACGCCGGCTGCCACTGAAACGACTTCGCTGACGCTTAGGTCATTTTTACTAGCGTAGCTATTAGCCACCGTGATCGCGGTTGTGTCGCAACTCACTTCGCCACAGAGCATTTGTGCTCCGGCAATAGCCATAGCATCCGCATCAGCCTGGAGCTTGGTCCGGGTATGAAGCCAGAACCCTACATCGATGGCGACGGCTGAGAAGGCGATAACCACAGTCATAACCAGGGCGGAAAGGAGGACAATTTGCCCCTCCTCATCCCGCTTAAGGAGATCTAACAACAGACGGAATAGTCTCATGCCTTGTCTACTCCATCCTCATGGATGTTGATGTGGAAAGGGTCAATGGTCCCGCGAGGGCGTCCACCAATCCGCCCAGAGGCGTGATGAAGGCGTAATCAGAGGACACTGCGACCTTTAGTACGGTCCCAGGGTTTCCCTGTTCGCCGGTTACGGTAACTGTGCCGCTCGAGTCCAGGATACCGCTAGCTCTTGCCTTGGTAGTGCTAATAATGTTGGCTTCGGTTTCTCCGATTATCCCGACGCGCGCTCCTTCGCGCGCAGCGTTTGTGAGCGTGATATAAGAGCGAAGCGCCCAGCCAAAATCAATCGTGCCCATTACGAGCACGAGGAAAATCGGCAAGACCATGGCAAATTCCACCAGCGCCTGGCCCCGTTCCCTACGGCGTTTCTTACGCCGTACCACAGTGTTTTCTGGATATTCCGTCACATTTGCCCGCCGTCAATCACTAGTGCCTACACTTCAAGGACTCGTCGGTTAACTATCGGCCGCTTCTTACTCCTTCTGTAGTATGTCGCCCTCACTGTCCGTCATGAATCCTGCTCGTCCTGGATTTGGAGAGCATTGGCCGGCCGCGTGTTCAAGCCCTATCCTGCACCCGTGGACGTCTATCTCCTCGACGGTACTTACGAGCTCTTTCGTTACTTCTTCGCCATGCCCTCGCACCGCAACCGCGAAGGCCGTGAAGTGGCCGCCACGCGCGGCGTCCTCGGCACGGTGCTCTCGATGCTGGAAGGCGGCGCGACCCACCTCGGCGTCGCCACCGACCGCGTCATCGAGTCCTTCCGCAACGACCTCTGGCCCGGCTACAAGACCAGCGCCGGCGTCGATCCGGAGATCCTGCAGCAGTTCCCGCTTATCGAGGAGGGTCTGCAAGCGCTGGGCGTCATGCTCTGGCCGATGGTGGAGCTGGAGGCGGACGACGCTCTCGGCGCGGCAGCCGTCCGCGCCGCCGGCTATGAGGAAGTCGGGCGCGTTTTTATCTGCTCGCCGGACAAGGACCTGGCCCAGTGCGTCCGAGGTGAGCGCGTCATCCAGCTCGAACGCCGCACCAACCACGTCATCGATGAGGCGGGTGTGGTCGCCAAGTTCGGCGTCTTGCCGGCGTCGATCCCGGACTACCTGGCGCTGGTGGGTGACAGCGCCGATGGCTATCCGGGCCTGCCGGGCTGGGGCGCCCGTTCTGCCGCCACCGTTCTCGCGCGATTTGGCTCTATCGAAGCTATTCCGCCCGCGGCATCATCCTGGGGCCTGGCCCTGCGCGGGGCTGAAAAGCTGGCGCAGACGTTGCGCAATCAGCGAGACCTGGCGTTGCTCTTCAAGGATCTGGCTACGCTCCGATCCGAAGCCCCCGTCTTCGATTCGCTCGACGCCCTGCGCTGGCGCGGCCCCCGCGATGCGGATTTCGCCGCGCTCTGCGACTATCTGGACGCCCCGCTCTTGCTGGAGCGCGCGCGCATCCTGGCCAACCTGCGCCGCTAGGTAAAGGACCATGGTTGCCGGGGCTGCCCGGCGCCTTAGTGGAAGTAAGGCTCCTCATCGTCCGGCAGCTCTACGGACTCCGCCAACCAGGTCAGATAGGCCGGGCTGCCGTCCTCGATCGGGACCGCGATCAGTTCCGGTGTGTCGTGGCTGTGCAGCTCGCGTAGCGCCTCGTTTAGATGTGGCACGGCGCCACGCCGCGTCTTGACGATCAGCACGGCCTCTTCCGCTTCCTGGACCTCGCCCTGCCAGCGGTATATCGAATGTCCTCCGGCAATGACGTTGACGCAGGCCGCCAGCCTGCGCTCCACCAGAGCCCGCGCGATCGGCTGCGCCTCTGCCAACGGCGCCGTAATCAGCGCTACAACAAACTCGGACAAACCTCATTCCCCTTCTGTCGAGATCGTGACATGGCTGACATGTCTAGCCTGAGTTTAGCGTTACAGCGAGTAACGCCGTTGGAACGCGGCGCCCAGGCATCTGATGTGCGCTCGGAAAGGCAGCGATCCTAGCCTGAGTGGCAGAGGAGAGGAGATAGCCGGACTGCTCCGGCCAGCTAGGAGGGAATCGATATGATTGCGATTATTGTGCTAGTTGTGCTTCTGGCGCTGCTGTTTGGTGGTCTCGGCTATGCCGTATCGCCCTTGTTCTTCCTGCTCCTTGTGGCCGTCCTCCTCATCGCCGCCACCGGACGCTACGGTTACCATCGCTGGTGACCTAACGTCCATTGTCATTGGCAGGCCCCGGCGCCGCATTCGGATGCCGGGGCTTGCCGTGTTTCCGCGCTCTAGCCGGCATCGGCATTAACCGTGGCGGGCTCCTGAACCCCATTCCAGCGCCACCACACTGACTGCGGCAATCGACCCTTTGCCAGCTCAAGGCCTGCCAGCCACACGAGCAGTCCGGCGGCAGCCAGTGTTACCCAGTAGACAGCGCTGCCATCCCGATCCATGGCCCGTTGCGCCTCTGGCCACTGGTTAGCGCCTACAAAGATCGCTAGCAGGCCAATGCTCACGCCTGCCAGGCCAATCCGTCCCCAGTCCAGGCTCAGCAGGATCGCCGCGGCCGGTAGCAGGAGCACCCAGTCTTGCGGATGGGAGTGGGGTACTACCAGCAGCGTGGTAACCACGCCCGCCGCCATAGTCATTCCCTGTCCCGACCGCCACCAGACCAGCGCAAACAGCGCCACTGTCCCGATGGAAGCGATCAGCCAGAGTTCCGGCCGTGGTTCGCCGGCCAGCGCCCGGAAGAAGCCCGTCCAACGGAGCAAGGCGCCACTGTAAGAGCTGTCTGTCAGGTCGCTCTCACCGCGACTGGTCACCAGCGCCACGTAGTCGAAGACGGCGCCGGGGCCTACCAGCGCAAAGGGCAGAGCCAGCAGCAAGAAGCAGGCGGCCACGAACAGCGCCAGCAGCCGTTTGTCCTTGACCATCACGGCCGCTGCCGGGAAGAGCCAGTGCGGCTTCAGCCCGGTGGTTGCGAGAAGTCCGGCCGCGATCAAGTGACGCCCATTCCGCAGGGCCAGGTAGCCGCCGGCCATGAGGCAAGCCAGCAAGATCGTCGGTTGACCGTGATGTAGCGCGAAGTAGATTGGACTGAAGCCAAAGATGGCCACCGCCAGCAGCAATGTCTGCGGCTGACGCCAGCGCAGGACGGCGCCCAGCAGCACTGCCAGCAGGATCAGCAAGATCACGTTGGCGCCGATCGAGACTAGAAACGCTGTATGCAGGTCCAGGGAGGTCAAGGGGGAAAGCGCCAGTAGGAAGAAGGGCGGGTTGTAGTAACGCTGCCATACATAATCCGGCCCGTCCGGATCGAAATCGGCCGGGATCAGCGATCGGTCCCACCCGCGTTCCTCGTAAATATTGAGCACAATCGTGCGCTTGTCATAAACATTCGCGCGTTCCGCAGATGTGACCAGCGCGGCGCCGGCATAGAACATCGCGAAGTCGCTCTCGGGCAGGGCCGGGAACTCCGCATACTCGTAGTCGTATTCGATCTCGTCGGAGGTCTTCTGCGTCAGGCCGATGCCTTCACTCAGAAAGAAGATGGCGAGGGCAAGCGCACCGGCCCAGATCGCCAGGCGCGGCCATAGCGTCGATGCTGCTGAATCGTCCAAGGCGAGATCCGTCATTGTTCAGATGCTACCTTTTCTGCAAGTTGAGGACATCAAATGCAGGGGAGCTGGATGGAGTACCGCATAGGCTGCTCAGGCTGGAGCTACAAGCACTGGCGTGGCGACTTCTATCCTCGCGGCGTCCCCGCCACGCGCTGGCTCGACCACTACGCCTCTATTTTCGACACGGTGGAGCTCAACGGTAGTTTCTACCGCTTGCCCTCGGAGGCTGCCGTTAAGTCCTGGCGCGAGAGGGCTCCGGCCAACTTTCGCTTCAGCGCCAAGGTGAGCCGCCTGATCACCCACTTCCGCCGCCTGCGCAACTGCGAGCAACCTTTGGCGCGCTATCTGGACCGCGTACAGCTCCTCGGCGATAAGCTGGGACCCCTTCTCTACCAGCTGCCGCCTAACCTCGAATGCGAGCCAGCCTTGCTGAAGGACTTCCTGCGCTTGCTGCCGCCCGGACTTAGTCACGCCTTCGAGTTCCGCCACCAGAGCTGGTGGACGCCGGAGATCTACGATCTGCTGCGCGATCACGGCGCCAGCTTCTGCGTCTTCGACATGGATCGCACTCAGACGCCGCTGGTCACAACGTCGCCGGCGCTATATATGCGTTTTCATGGACCCGAAGCTGCTTATCGGACTGGCTACAGTGACGCAGCCTTGAGTCGCTGGAAGATACGAATCGGCGAGATGAAGGGGATACAGCAGGCCTGGGTCTACTTCAACAACGATGTTGGCGGCCATGCTCCGCGTGATGCCCTGCGCCTGAAGCAGCTACTGGAAGGCAGCCATACAGCCGTGAGAAAAACCGAATAACCCACAAATCAAGTTTACGTAATCGTAATAGGGCACGGCAGACCATAATTACGGGGTGTATTTCCGATGTTCTTCGTCTATCTCAAGGACGGCCGCCGGATCAGTATTCCGGAAGCCGCCTCAGTCATCCATCGCAGCATGGTCATTTTCCTCGATGGGGAGGATCAGATTGTCAGACAAATTCCCGCGGCCGAGATCCTCGCCTATAGTCGCACGCCCTATGAGGATTATGTCGTCGAAGAGGTGTTCCAGGAGCGCGTCCAGCCTCAGATCACGCAGGTCTTGGACAGCGAGTTGCTGATGCGTCCGCGACACCATCGGCGCAAGGCCCTCCCTGTCTCCAAGCCCACGAAGAGCGGCCCGCGCATCGCCAGACGGATGCGGGGTTAGAAACGAGAAGGCTGGCCCCACGACCAGCCTTCTCGCTACTTCTCACTGTTACACCGCTATGAGCTGAGCGCCGCCAGCACCTTACGCGACGAGACGACGTGGCGGTTTACCCGCAGCTCCTCGGGCGAGATGCCCAGCGCTAGGCCGATGAGCTGGGGCAGGTGCAGGATCGGCACCTCCAGCCCGTTTACGCTGGCGTACTTCGCCGCGTCCGGCTGCTGCGCGTCCAGGTTCAGATGGCAGAGCGGGCAAGGCGTGACCAGGCAGTCGGCGCCTTCCTGCTGGGCCTCGCTGAGGTGGTTCGCGGCCATTGTCAGGGAGTTCTGCTTGTTGATCGTCAGGATCGGGAAGCCACAGCACTTGTCCTGTCCCTCATAGGTGATCAGTGTTGCCCCCAGCGCTTCGATGACGAATTCGAGGTACTTGTCGCGGTCCGGGTGCTCGTCGAAGCCCAGGATAGGCTCGGGGCGCAGGATGTAGCAGCCGTAGAAAGGGCCCGCTTTGAGGCCGGTAAGCGGCTTCTTGATCATGCTCTTGAGGCGGTCTAGGCCGTAGTCTTCGACCAGGACCCAGAGGAAATTCTTCACGTCCAGGCCGGCTTCGGCGTCGTAGTGCAGGCCCTCTTCGGCCAGCGTCAGGTTGATCTCCTCCGCCAGCTTGGAGTTCTTGCGCATGCGGTTTTGGGCCATGCTCTGGACGCCCTGGCAGGTGCTGCAAATATTCATCAGCGGCAAGTCCAGCCGCTGCGCCATCGCAAAGTTGCGGGCGTTGAGTGCGTCTGCCGTCTCCATGCTGTGCTCGCTGATCACGCCGGCGCCGGTGCAGTTGCCGTCGTACAGCTCCACGAGCTCAATTCCGAGCTCGGGCGCCACCCGCACCATGGAGGTGTAAAGCTCAGGCGCGGCGCCCTTGGAAACGCAGCCCGGCCAGAAAGCGTATCGCATACTAGTGTCCCCCTGCCGAGACGAGCTTCGCGGGCCCCGGCTCCCTTTCACCAAACTGCTTGAATATCCGCTTGACATGCTTAACGCCGGAGATTTTGTGCGGGAACACCGGCGGCATCTTGCCGGACCGGATCATGCGAGGCGCTGAGGGCAGGTAGGAAAGCTGCCCGATGATGTTGAATTTACCCTCCGTGAAGATTGGAAGGCGGAACTCGTCCAGGCGGCCGTTGGCGTTCACCAGCTCCACGAAGGCAAGGGTGTGGCGGCTGCCGTTGTTGTTGCGGATGCCCTCGTGGACGGCCGCCGCCCGCAACTTGAGGATCTGGTCCATGGGCTTCACGTCCTTGGGGCAGACTTGCACGCAGATGTTGCAGCGGGTGCAGTCCCAGATGCCGCTGGGCTCGCTGTATTCGCGCAGCCGCGAGAGGTCCTGGGCGTCGCGCGGGTCGCCGACGAAGCGCCAGGCCTTGGCCAGCGCCGCCGGACCCAGAAACGTCTTGTCGACTTCCAGGCTGGTGCAGTCGGAGACACAGGCGCCGCACATGATGCAGTTCATGACCTCGCCCAGAGCTTGCATCGCCTCGTTCGGGACCACGTACTCGCGCTCCGGTGGCGGTCCGGACGGTTGCAGCCAGGGCTTGACGGCCCGGACCTTGTCCCAGAACGGCGCCATATCGGCGACCAGGTCCTTGATCGTCGGCATGTTGCCCGCCGGCTCCACCAGGATCTCCTCGCCTTCCTCGGCCAGGCTGCGGACGGAGGTCTTGCAGGCCAGGCGCGCGCGGCCGTTGATCCGCATAGCGCAGGAGCCGCAGATGGCGCTGCGGCAGGAGCAGCGCAGGCTCAACGAGCCGTCGTGGTACTCCCGCACCTCGATCAGCGCGTCGAGCACCGTGGCCGTCTCCGGCATTTCGACACTGTACTGCTGGTAATAGGGCTCTTCGCCGCTCTCCGGGTCGAAGCGTTTTACCTTCAGCTTGACCTGCATTAGTACTTCCTCTCCTGGGGTTCCCAGCGTGTAATCGTCACTGGTGCGGTGCCGAGCTGCGGGCCCCCGGGTGTGTAGCTACAGGTGATGTGATGCAGCCAGTTCGCGTCGTCCCGCGTCGGGTAGTCAACCCGATAGTGAGCGCCGCGGCTCTCCTTCCGCTCGATGGAGGACAGGCAGACCATCTCGGCGCATTCCAGCATGAACCCCAGCTCGATGTGGAAGAGGAGGTCCGTGTTGAAGACCTTGCCCTTCGCCTCCACGCCGACAGTGTCATAGCGCTTCTTCAAGGCTCGTACGTCTTCCAGAGCCGACTTGAGCTGGTCCTCGTTACGGAAGACCTGCACCTTCTCGTTCATGACCTTGCCGAGGTCGAGGCGGATCTTCGCCACGCGGTCGCCGTTCAGCGGCCGGTCGAGCAGAGCCCGGATTTTCTTCTCGCCTTCAACGGCATAGTCCTCGCCCGGCATAGTTGCGTGGCCGTTCTTCGACCGCTCGGCGGCGTCATAGCCGGAGCGCTTGCCGAAGACGATGGTGTCGAGCAGGGAGTTGGCGCCGAGCCGGTTCGCCCCATGCACGCTGACGCAGGCCGTCTCGCCTGCCGCGTAGAGCCCGTCGAGAGGCGTGCGGCCCCAGACGTCCGTCTTGATGCCGCCCATGATGTAGTGCATACCGGGCAGGATCGGGATCGGCTCTTTAACGATGTCCACGCCGACAAAGTCGATGCCGATCTCGCGGATCTGCCAGAGACGCTCGCGGATCAGGTCCATGCCGAGGTGGCGCATGTCCAGGAAGACGCAGCCATCGACGCCACGTCCTTCGTTGATCTCCGTTTGCTCAGACCGCGAAACTACGTCGCGGCTGGCCAGCTCCATCATGTTGGGGGCGTATTTCTCCATGAAGCGATCGCCGTCGGCGTTGATCAGGTACGCGCCGTCACCGCGGGCGCCTTCCGTGATCAGCACGCCGGAGCCCTTGAGCGTCGTCGGATGGAACTGGACCATCTCCATGTCCATCATCGGGGCGCCGGCCCGGTAGGCAAGGCTAATGCCATCGCCGGTGCAGATCAGGGCGTTGGTGCTCGGCTCGTAGACGCGCCCGGCGCCGCCCGTGGCCATGATCACGGCCTTGGCGCCGATTACGTGCATCTGGCCGCTTGTGATGTCGATGACGACAGCGCCCTTGCAGCTACCGTCCTCAACGATCAGCTCCGTGACGAACCACTCTTCGTAGATGCGCAGGCCCTGCTTGATCAACTGCTCGTACATGACATGCAGCAGCGCCTGGCCCGTGATGTCACCGACGAAGTAGGTGCGGGCGCGCTGCTGTCCGCCAAATGCCCGCGAGCCCAGGTGGCCAGTCTCGTCGCGGTGGAAGATGACACCCATGCGCTCCAGGGCCAGGACTTCGCCACCGGCCTCGGAGCAGAGCACCTCGATGGCGTCCTGGTCGCCCAGGTAGTCGCTGCCCTTTACGGTATCGAAGGCGTGGTCTTCCCAGGTGTCGTCCTCGTCCACGGCGGCGTTGATGCCGCCCTGGGCCGCGTTCGAGTGGCTGCGGACCGGGTGTACCTTCGAGATGATGGCGACGTCCGCGCCGGCGGCCTGCGCCGATAAGCCGGCGCGCATGCCGGCCAAGCCGGCGCCGATGATCAGGACATCGTGCTGAAAGACCGCCATTTTCAGGGACCTCCGAGGGGTCTTGCGCCAATTCAGACCGTCAGCGGCGAAGGGTAGCTTCTGCCCGGTCTTTCCCTCGAAGAATGTTAATGCTCCCCCTAGATACGGGCAACACAGGCTAGCGCCTGGACGTCAGGGCTATTTCCCGCTACTCGCCACAGGACCTGGCTAACACCGCGTTTGCGATGTTCTGGCGTTCAGCGCGTAACGAGTCGCGAGTCACCAACCACGGCGAGGACTCAACGCGCTGACGGCATGATGTCCTGTCGTCTAAACGGCGACTCTCATGATCCGCCTAGCTATACTGCGACGCAATGTCGATAGCGCCCTCTGCCGAAACGACGGAGCCTCGGGACGAGTCGTCAGCGTCCCTATCACGCCTCGTCACCCTGGTCGCGACAGCCGCGGCTGTTTTCATCCTCGGCTTCGCGATCGCCTCCTACGCCAACACCGGCTTCTACACTCGCTACTGGGCAGATGACTACTGCATTGCCGCCCACCTTAACGACAAGGGCCTACTGGGCGCCCAAGCCTACTGGTTCAATAACTGGACGGGGCGCTTCGGTTCAGTATTCTTGAGCAATTTCATGCCCTGGATCGGCCTTGGGGCGATGCCCTTCTATGGGCCAGTCCTTATCGTTTCCCTCTATGCCGCGACGATCTGGGCCTGTCACCAGGCTGGGCGGCTAGTCTTCGACAGCCGCAGCCTGCTGACCTCGTCGCTGGTGGCCTCGGTGATCGTCTTTGGCTACCTCTCGCTGATGCCGGACCGAGACCTTGGCCTGTACTGGCTGGCCGGGGGCACTAACTACAGCGCGCCGCTGGTGCTCTTATCACTCAACGCCGGCATCATTGCCTGGGGCTTGAGATCGGCTGAGTCGCGGTTCCGGGCAGCCGTTGTCGCCGCGTTCCTCGTGGCCTTCATTTCGTCTGGATTCGCTGAGACCTTTATCGTCTGGCAGCTGGCGCTGATCTTCACGATCGGGCTACTTGTTCAGCGCTTCGGTTCCGGTATTCGCCAGGATCGATTGATGACCCTCCTCTCGGCGGCGCTAATCGGCGGGCTGATTGCAACGATGATCGTCGTCCTCACGCCCGGCAACGCGGCGCGTCAAGTCAACGAGGGGCCGGCAGGGGGCATTACCTACGCGATTCAAAGCTCCCTGATCGATGCGTTCCAGATATTTGGAGAGCTGCTGGTTAGACCGGAGACCCTCATCGCGGCAGCGATAATGCTGCTGTTCGCCGGAGTCCACACGGCCCGGCAGCCGGATATTCAATCCCTTGGCGCCAGGCAGGTAGTTGTTCGCTGCGCCGTGACCGTGGTTGTTACCTACATCCTTTTGCTGGCTACGTTTGCGCCCGGATATTATTTCCTCGCCCAGACACCGCCAGACCGGGCGCTGGCCATGGGTGCTGTCTCCGTGATCCTGGGGGCTATGTGCCTCGGCTACCTGCTCGGACGCGCGATCGGCCCATCCTTAGCGAGGCTTGAAGCGCAACCTCGTTTGCTGACGCCGCTCGTCATCCTGGCTGTCCTGCTTATGACCGCCGTGGCCCTGCCGCCCGCGCTAAGAGAGTTCGGCCGGACGGATGAGCTCTCTGCCTATGCCTCTGCCTGGGATCGTCGTGACAAGCAACTCACTGCAGCCGCGGAGGCAAACGTCCGGGATCTGACGGTGCCTCTGCTGGCGCACAGCAGCGGCTTTGAGCTGCGGCCTGACCCCACTGTCTGGATCAACCGCTGCGCGGCTTTCTACTACGGCTTGCGGAGCATTGTTGCCGAATAGGGCCACGTTGCCCCGCCCTTAAGCGTTCGCCGGTGGGTTGTACTCCGAGATGAGCACCTGGTAACGCCGCTGGCGCACGTCCTCCATCGCGTTGGTCTCAGCGCAGATGATCTTCGGCTCGAACTGGTGCGCCTTGTGCGACGGGTCGGCCATGATCTCGGCGATGGCGTCGTCCAGGTGCTGCGCCTGCCCCAGGTAGATCATCTGCGTCCGGCCCGCGTCCATCAGCCCAAAGACACAGGGCGTGCGTGGTAGCCGCTGATCGGTCCGCCACCAGAGCGTTTTCATGAATGGCATCGCAGAATCCTCCTCAGAGCCGGCGCTCCTGGCCTCGCGCCGGGTCAGCGGTCAGACATTAGCACGGCCATCCTTCCCGTCAAGGATTCACGTCGCGAATGCCCGCAGGTTTCGCTGCGAGTGAGCTGCCCCAAGCAAGAAAATCTGCGTAGATTCTGAAGTGGTGCCGAAGGTGGGGATCGAACCCACACGAGGTGTTAGCCTCAACGGTTTTTGAGACCCTTAACATAAGGTGGTGGATGTCCCCAGTCGTCCAGCCCCGACCGCATTATTTGCCTATTTGCCATAATCAGCCAAGGATGTCCGCGACTGACTGTTGAAGTTGCTGTCAGCGTTGTTGTCAGTTAGATCGCTGGTGGCCGGCGCCAATGGTTACTCGCTGGATTCCTTCGAGTAATTCGCCTTCTAGACCGATGTCGCTTCGGGCGTGGTATGGGCCAGATACGAATCTAAAGGCATCCAACACCTTGCTGCGAGCGTCGTGGACGGACTCACCAATCCCAAGCAGTCCGACTGAACGCGAGCGGGTTGTGAAAATACGTCCATTGCTGTCTTCCTCAACCTTGGCACAGAAGACGCGCACGCCTTCCTCCTCGATTGCGGCCTCGTCTAGATGGCGCGACTACATGGTTGAGCTGGAGCACGATCCCGCAGTCCGGGAGTGGACCAAGAAACACTTCCTCGCTATCCCGTACTCATTCTTGGGGCTACGACACCATTACCTGCCTGACTTCCTCGTCACCTACAACAACGGTTCTCAGCAGCTCCACGAGACTAAGGGCCTGCCCCTAATGTTCTGGGCATCCACCAAGCTCAAGCGCCAAAGCGCGGAGGAGTACTGCGCCAAGTTGGGCTGGAAGTACAAGATGGTGACGAGAGGCTGGCGTAGCTCTCGACCGTAGTTACCGAGACACGATTTACACATAGTGTCGCTTAGGGCGGTCTAGAAAGGTCGGCCGCCTCAATTCCTCTTCCGGTCTGGAGCTTGTGCACGACTAACATGCCATTTCCCAGCATCTCTGCTTTCTGCCGGAGCAGATTACGGAGGTGTTCACTTGGCTCACCGTACACGTCGATCTCGTGCAGGTTGACAAAATCTTTGAATTTTGGGAAAGCAGGACCTGCTACCACCATGTGACGCTCTAGCGATGCTGAGTTGGCGTGAACCTGAACCACCGTCATCTGAGTCTCGCTCTCATCGAAGTAAACACCGTAACCAAGTGGCGCGGTCTGTCTGTCTTCGACAAAAGCAACCAAGTCCTTCACAGCAGTCCTTAGTTCCTCAAGGTTTCCTGGGAGAATCTCTGAAGTATCGACGCATATAAGGGGCTGCAGCATAGCTCACCTCCGGCCTGCACCAGCAAAATCTTAAGCCTTCGGTCAAGCAGCCCCTTCGTAACACGATGCGACGCTCCTATGTTCAAGAGGATCAGGCAGCAGCTCTGCAATTCAATGCTTCTCTGTTTCCACAGATTCCTGCCACAGTTTCCAAATCGCGCGGGTGATGAAGCGCTTCAGTGTGCGGTGAGCATCCCTTCTAGATTTCCCCTCAGCGACACGGCGGGCAAGGTAGATCTGAGCTCTCACTCTCGAGCGTCAAATGGCGATCGTGGGGCTAATTGAGTTGCCGACTCCGACTCAGGTTGACTCATGAACAGCTGTTCTCTCTGCGATGGCGAGCGCGCAGCAAGCATCAGCCCCCCTGGGCCGACGTGTCAAAATCCGCCTGTCCGGGAGACGGGACTCGGGCCCGGCACCGCGAAGTCAATTTACGAGGTCTACCACCAACGCCGCGTGGTCGCTAATTCCGTCGCCCTGCTCGGGCGTGGCTAGGGCAATGGCTCGATGGAGACCAGCGCCGACTCGCAGGTGACTAACGCCGAAGTGGCGGCGCCAAAAGCGAGGCGACGGCGCAAGCCGTCGCCTCTTGATCAAGGGTGAGTGACTAGCCGTTACGACGCGGCATGTCGGCGTCCAGCCACTGCTTGTTCCCGCCGATAATCGGCCGGCCATCCAAGGCAACCCCGTTGTAACCTTGGTTGGTATTGTGCAGCCAGGGCCAGCGGATCTGGAAGATCGTGTACTCGTGCTCCCTCGGCACCGTGGGGAAGAACCTCGCCGCCGCCTTCTGGTGCTCATGCAGGATCGCGATGCTCTTCAGGGGATCCAGCTCGCGCCGGTATGCGTCGGCGATGCGGTCGAGCTCCGGGTCGCCGAATGCCGGCTCACCACCAGGCCTCGGCCCCTCGCTGTGGTACTCGCGCATGGCGTAGTCCATGTCCTCGTTGATCGAGGAGGTAACGAGGCCGTCGCACTGGCGCAAGGAGCGGCAGTTGCGGTGCTCCACGGTGTTGGTGGAGTTCTCGACGTTGACATTGAATACGCCTGACTGGTTCAGGCTGTCGATGATCAGAGCATCCTGTTCCGGCACCTCACCGGCGACGGGGTAGGTCCTGAAGCCGATATCGATCGCGTCGGGGAAGCCGGCAGCGGCCGTCAGCTTCTTTGCTTCGGCGATGTCGTGAAGATAGTTCGCCGACAGGTCGCCGAGCTCGCCCTTCTCCGGGTCGAGGAAGTAGGTCAGCCCGTAGGTCGCGTGAGTGCGGGACACCACCTCGACGGGGACGCCGGCGGCTTCGAACTGCTGCTTGTTGGCGCGGAACTCGCCGATGCCGCGGAAGTTGCCCGCGCGGCGGATGGCGATGCGGACCCGCGGGTCCTTCCAGGGCTGGGTCGTGGCGTTGATGCGGCCGAAGATGACGCGCGCCAACTGGTCGTTCACCAGCGCGTTGGCAACCACCACGGCGCCGGGGGCGTCCTGCATAAGTGTAAGGATGTCGCGCGCACTCGGTGCAAACTCAACCATGTTGCCGGTCACGAACTGCGAATAGCGGTTCGCGTACTCGGGGATGACCGGGTAGTGCCACCGGTCGATGAAGGGGTCGCCGCCCCAGTACTCCGCGTGCTTCCGGTACTCCATCGTGACCGACGGCTGGTGCTTGTCGAGGATCTTGTAGCCGGTGCCCGCGGCCACCGTGCCGTGCAGCGAGCTGTCCATGTTGATCTCTTTCGGGATGATCTGGAAGGCAAACCGCTCGTTGTGGATGCGAGTGAGGAGTGGCTTGTAAGGGAATTTGAGCCGCCAGACCATGTGGGTGGCATCCGGGTACTCGGCCCTATCCAGGACCGACGTGATCGGTTCCCGTTGGGCGCTGGTGGCCAGGAAGCGCTCAAGCGTAGTCTTCCAGTCATCCATGTCCATGACGCGGCTGTTGACCGGCGCGACCGGGTGGAACTTGACGTTCGGGCGCATGGTAAAGGTGACGGTCAGACCGTCGTTGGACACTTCGAAGTTCTGGGCAAGGGCCGGGACCGGGACGTCTGACTCCGGGGACGAAGGGTCGATGCCGGGTCCGCGGTTCTTGGCCATGAGGTACTCGTGGACGTGACCCGAGAAAGCCGACTGCGAGGGCGCCAGGATCAGAGCGTCGTAGCTCTGCTGTTCGTCCTCCTCTATGTAATTGCGGTAGATGCCGCCACGGACCGCGTCTTTCGTCTCGTCCGGCAGTTTCCAGTCGTTGGCACCCAGCCAGACAGAGCCGGGCTTAAGGGCGTCGTTGGTGCTGAAGCTAACGCTGCTGCCGCCGCCGCCATCGCTGCCTCCGCAGGCGATCAGCGCCGCGGCACCCGCCCCGGCAGCCGTAGTGCCCAGGAATTTTCTCCGGCTGATCGATCTTCTCGTGTAGCTCGCAAGCCACGACTGCAAATTTGCCGTCACTTCGAGTCTCCTCCTTCCGAAATCCGCAATGAATGCGTTGCCCGACGCGGTCTATGCGCGGAATGCGGACACTCGGACAAGGGCGCGGCCGCCGCTTCTTGTGGCCTCTTGCGAGTCAGGTGGGCAAGTAGGGACATGGTGACCTCCTTCAGTGGCCTACGGGGTTAGCTGACGGGTTAGGGCTGAAAGAGACTGCCCCGGTCGCCGCAGCGACCTACACCCCAAAGATTGGTTCCCCCGCTCTCGAAGGAGACTCGGCCTTACATCAACCTGTCGATGGCAGTTGCGCTTCGTCTACTGAAGTTTCCTTCAGTTTTGGCGCGGGAGGAGTCTGATGATGAAAACCACGCAGGGTGAGGAAACCTGGGAGTCGCGGCTCCCGCTCTGGACGCTCGTAACAAGCCACGGATTAGCCCTTCTATACGTTGCAATTCATCCAAATGCCACGATCAAAGAAATCGCGGCAACTCTAGGACTTACTAAGAGGAGAGTGGCAGACATTATCCGGGACATGACGTCGGCAGACCTGGTTCTGGTGACGCGGCACGGCCGCCGGGAATCAATACACTCTTAATCCGAACGGGCGGCGTCTTCAGCCGTCGAATTCGACGAGTATCTGGCGTTCCTCTGGTAGTACCGACCATGGCTCCACATCCACGTAGCGGTAGCGGGCCTGACGAACCCGCGAACCTCATTACGCTCTGCCCCACCTGCCATGCGTCTCGGCACACCAACATGCTGGGCCATCTTGCGCGGCGCACGATCGAACGTTGGGCCGTCAGGCTGGCACGTCTATTGCAGCCCGCACTGCCGGGCGGAAATGGCAGGAATTGGCGTGGGCCTGCGTCTGTTCGGGATCGACCGGCTTAGAGACGGCCAGCTAGACATCATTCTCACGGCGCTAAGGGGCGAGTCGTTACTGGCGGTGCTCCCCACAGGCGCTGGAAAGTCGCTCTGCTTCCAACTCCCTGCCGTCCTGAAGCAGCGGCACTCCCTAGTCGTCAGCCCTCTGAAGGCGCTGATGTCGGACCAGGTCAGTTCACTCTTCAATCGAGGCGTCCCGGCCCTCTTCATTAACGGTGACCTCTCACCGGAAGAACGCACGATACGGTACGAACTCCTGGAGAGCGGGCTCTAAAGCTTCTTTACGTGGCGCCGGAGCGCTTCAACCCGGCCAGGCTTCGTGACCCCTTCGAAACGCGGAGACTGCTTGACCGCCCACCTGCCTTCCTCGTGGTCAACGAGGCGCACTGCATCGACCGGTGGGGCGATGATTTCAGGCCGGACTACGACCGGCTTGGGGAAATCCGAAAGGCGCTAGGCAGTCCGCCCGTCCTGCGTTCATGGCTACAGCGGCCTCATCAAGCGAGGGATCACCGAGGACAACCACGAGGCGGACTTCCTTTGGGCCGAGCCTGACCTTGACCATGCTTCCAGGTTGATGCGGTACGCCCACGAGCAGCCAGAAGAGGCCCGCCTGGTGGGTCAGCGAGGCAAGGCCACGGTTGAGAAACTGCTGTCGCTGGAAGTGATCGGCGGGCTGATGAAGCAGCGTGTCGAAGCCCTTGGAGCGTTACGGGCTATCACCGGCGGCGTCTGAGTCACACGATTGACTCATCGTGTTTTCCTTATGCAACGATAGGCAACCGGCGGCTTGCGACAAGTCTGCAATCGTCTAGCCGATGACTGACGGCACGCCGGCGATAGTCTGATTTGACATCCTATAGGTACCGTCCCCTGCACGAACAAGAACATCTTCAAGGAGGTCGTGATGACTGAACCTGAACTGAAAGGACCCATCAAGGCAGTTCACTTTGTGCATCGCGCCATTCTCAAAGAAGGCCAGGATTTCCAGGAAGTCACGTCCATGTTAGATCCGGACGACCAGCAGGGAGCAACCGAGCTGAACAACCGTCTCGCCGCATTCGAGCGGATACTCAAGACGCACGAAGACAGCGAGGATCTAACGCTATTCCCTCCGCTTGAGGCAAGATTTCCTGATATAGCTGATACGTATGAGTTCGACCACAACCGACATCGCGGTCATGCTGCCGCATTGTCTGCCACCTTGTCCGACCTGGTTGGAGCCCAGGGTGGTCGCCGTAAGGAGCTCGTCAAGCGTCTCGGCGAGCAGGCGATTCTTTTCAATGGCTTCATGACTCTGCACATTGACAAAGAGAACGAGCTCCTGTTCCCGACATATGACGAGGTGTTTTCGGCCGAGGAACAGCAGGCCCACGGGAAGGCAGCAGAAGGTCGAGTATCACAGCAGGAGATGGCCGCAGCCGGAGCTTGGATGTTTCAGCGGCTAGACATCGAAGATCGGGAGGGCTTTCTGACGGAAATGCGCGGGATGCTTCCATCCGAAGCGTTCGCAGGAATGACACAGGGCCTGATGAGAGCAATACCTGCGTCGGACTGGGAGGCCCTAGTTCGCAGAATGCCAGGGCTGGGCTCGATGGCAAGTCGTGCCCATTAATTCTCAGCCAATCCAGGAGTGCGTCCCGGTGAGCCGCGGCGCACTCCCAAACCAAAGGCCACAGGGCGGACCATCGCGACCTCAATGTCGCGGAGAGGCGCCTGGCACGTGGGACATGCCGGCCTAGGAGTCTGTTCTGGAGTCATCACGGCCCTCAGTATGCCGTTCGCTCACACTATCCGGCCAGTGGCAGCAGCCGAGCAGTTCTACTGAAGAATTGTTCACGTCCTCGACCCTGCTAGCTTTGGCCAGAGTCCTCCTCCAGGAAGAGCGACCTGAATCGGCGCCACAGTACCGTCTTGAGCGGCGGCCGCGGCGGGGCGGGTCCCTCGGTGTCGTATTCGCCACGCATAACGCGAGGGTACTCGGAAGCGACCTCCGCGCCGAGGAGGAGAATGTTTGCGCTTAGATACACCCAGAAGAGGAACGCGACGACGGCGCCAAGAGACCCGAAGACGAGGCTGTAGTTGGCCAAGTTCTCGAGGTAAATCGAGAATCCTACTTTGGCACCTTCGAAAAGGACGGCGGCGACGATCGCGCCCGGCCATACGTCGCGCAGCCGAAGGTGCGTGGCGGGCGCGATCCGATAGAGCATGAGGAACGCCACGAACGAGAGCAGCACTGGCAGTGAGATAGAGGCCGCGGCCCAGGCGTAATCAACGGGCAGCCTCGCGCCGACCGCGTCCTCGCTGATCGACTGGACGCTGCGCAGGAGCGCAGTCGCGATGATCGAGCAGAGAAAGAACGGCCCCAGCGAGAGCATCAGCCCGAGATCGACGAGCTTCTGACGGACGAAGGGGCGTCTCGCGCTGAGGTCGAATGCCGAGTTGAGAGAGCGCCGGATGATGGCAAACATATTGCTTCCGGACCAGCCCATGCCGATGAGGCCCAGGATCCCCAGCGCGCCACTACCCACGCCGGCTGCGCTCCGGATCACCTGGCGCACCTCGTTGCGGCCCTCGTCCTCGCTGAACGGTATGTATTCGAGGACGACCTCTACTAACTGCTCTTGCAACTCCGTATCGCGCAACAGCACGCCGGCAATCCCCACGAGGAAGATCAGCAGCGGGAAGAGCGAAAAAAGGACGTAATAGGAGATGGCCGCCGCCATCTGGGTGCAGTTGTCGTCGGCGAACTCGGCGATGGAACGGGAGACGAGGAGGCGCAGCCAGTACAGACTTCTCATCAAGCCCTGCATTACGCGAGCTGTAGGCCAGCCGGACTCACTCCCCACCTGGATGGTTCATCTGCGTCGCCTCCACTCTGAGGCACAGGACGTCATCGAGCGCCATGTCGCCAACCACGGCCCGAAGTGTGGTCACAGCCATGCCGCGGGCTGAACGATAGCTTTGAACCCGCAGGACGCTGGCTTCGGGATCAACAACTCTCATGAAGACAAGCATGTCAACAAAGACGGGTGCGTTGTCCTTGGTAATACCCGTTTGCGGCTCGACGTCAAAGACCTCCTCTCGCAAGTCCACTGTGGCGAACAAGCCAGACCCAACCAGGCCCACGTGGCGACCCGTCATAGCGACCAAGCGTAAATCGCACGACCCGCTGATACTCGGGCACAATCTTGAAGAATATGGCCACTAGAGGCCGCCTCCGTTTAAGACTCAAGCGCGTCATCGGACCTTGTAATGTGATCGCTTTGTCTTGAGAAAGCGCGGCCAATGAGGTAGCCCACGAATAGGGCGATAATTATCGCTAACAATTGGTGCTGCCGCACACCCTGTCCGATAGAGCTGAGTTCGCCAACTGAATGCTCATGGAGAAAGAATCCCGTAGAAGCCACGCCGGCTGCCGTTCTTTCACGAAAATACCTGCCGACACCGTCCCGCGTGGCGGCGGTTTCACGCATTTCTTTGGCTGCGTGTTCAATTGTCTCAGCAACCTTCTCTCGTCGGGCGTCAAGTCGTTCTAGTGCTTGTTCCCCAACCTGTCTGCCGTAGCCGGATACCTTCTCGCCGGCAGCGGCCAGAAGTCCTGTGCGGGCATTCCTGTTCGTTGCCCCACCATCTCGTTCATTGTCCATGAGTTCTCTCCTCCTTCTCGGCGCTAGGCTGCTGCACCACGGTTTATGGATGACGAGCGTTTGTTCAACCGCGCTGACGTTAGAGTCGGCGATGCTGTTGGCTCGAAAAGATGTTTGGCCTATTTTTCGGCGGCCGTCGATGACTGGCCCTCTCTCTGGCTGGGAGCGCCAGCCACTACTTGGATGGTTGCCCGAGCGTGCGGCAGAGACTCCGGATAGAATCGCTGAAGAAACTCGACCAGTTTTTCCCTGACTTCACAACGAAGCTCCCATGCAGTTGAAGAGTCCCCAGCGCTCATTAGAGCGCGCAGCTCCACCGTTCGCTCCGTGGCATCGGTCACTTGCAAGCTCCAGGCTCGACGGTCCCAATGGAGGCTCTCGGCGAGTATCTCTTTCAGCCGGCGCCTTACTGCCTCAATGGGGATCGTGTAGTCGGCATGCACCGAAACGGTTGCGAGGATGTCAGATCCCGTCCTTGTCCAATTCTCGATCGGCCGCTCCACAAAGTAGGAGAGAGGCACGACAAGGGTGCGTGAGTCCCAGATACGGACTACGACGAAGCCATTTGTAATCTCTTCGACGCGGCCCCACTCCCCTTCGATGACGAGGACATCGTCCAACCTGATGGGCTGGGTCAGGGCGATTTGCAACCCCGCGATCAGGTTAGCGAGCGCTGAGCGCCCCGCCATGCCCACGACAAGAGTCGCGAGACCGGCGGATGCGAGGAGGCTCACACCTAGTTGCCGGATGCTCGGGAAGGTCATGAGCATGGCTGAGACCGTGATCACCGCAATGGCGGCGATTCCAATGCTCTTGAAGACGCGTATACGGGTCTGGAGCGCCCGCGCGGACAGGTTGTCGCGTGCATTCATTGGAAAGCGGGCCGCGATAAGATCATCGATGATGCCGAGTAACGCCGTAACGGCCCAACCAACTGTGCCAATTATTCCCAGGGCGAGGCCTCGGCGCATGACTTCCTGCGCTTCCGATGTAACCTGAAGCACAGGTAGAAATAGCAGCGCACCAATCAGGGCTAGAAGGAGTTGCAGAGGCCGCCGCGAGTGCCGCACTATAGCGGCTTCGATCGCTCCACTCGTCCGAGAAGCGAGTTGATAAACGAGCCCGTGCAAAAGGAGGGCGCCGGCCACTGCCGCCACCAGCGCCATTACGCTAGCCAGAGGCTTCCAAATTTCGTCTAGCAATGCTCTATTCGCAAAATTCTTCCGGTCGATTCGCCATGAGCGCAGGCGTCATCGACTACCTCCTGATGAGAGTTCTCCCCGACGGGCGTCTCTTTCAGGCGCAGCTTGTCTGCCTGACCGTGGCCCAAGGGCAGCGGCGGCGATTGACCGCCGCTACGAAGGCTAAGCAGTCGAAACTGCACCAACTGTTGTTGCCTCAGGCGCAGACGCCGTTCTCTGAGCGATTCCTGAATATTGTCAGAAGTTGACAAGCTCCCGTTCTCCTCTCCAGGCCGTGAGTTCAATGTCCTGCAGCAGGTGCCTCAGCCAGTCCGTTAGCTGGTGACTCTCGATGGCAGGCCTGTTCATCGCTGCCATCGTCTTGCGCACCTCCGGAGGGAGTTTCAGTGCCATCAGTCCTATAGCGGTCGATTTCCGAGATGACCGCGTCGGCGAACAGGCGGTTAACAGCGACGTACCCACTTAGCCAAGACTCGCGCACTTCCCTGTCTAAGCCACGCGACCGCAGTTCACCTCCGAGTGAGTGCTGGACGAACCACAGGATCGGGTTGCAGAACGAGTTGTAATATGGCTGAGCGGCAGCCCCCGGTACTGAAACCAGCCTCAGCGAGCCGTCCGAACCCCAAGGCATTGTCTTGAATGACTGCGCGATAGACCGGCCGGCTGGGCTGCAGGCACCCGCGATCCAGGAGACGTGTCTTGTGCGGGAGGCGGCAGCCGGGGCGACTGCTACGCCGCCACCCGCCGTGCGGGTCCTGATTTCACCGGCTTCGTCGAAATAGTGCTCGATCGGCCCGCGATTGCTAACGAGGACTAGGCGGCTTTCATCATCTGATGCGGCTCTTCCCTCACGATTTGGCGCTGTTGCGACCATAATTCTCCCTTCCGCGCCCCGCGCGGCTGGGAGGAAGGGTCCCGGCTGACCGAGGATGCCAAGACCCTTCCTCTTTCAGTGGCCTACGAGGTTAGCTGACGGGTTAAGGCTGAAAGAGACTGCCCCGCCGCCCAGCGGCGACTGCACCCCAAAAGTTGGTTCCCCCGCTCTCCTCTGTCGCTAGGAGACTCGGCCTTAGATGTGGATGACGTGTTGGTGGGTGTAAGACCCATCAACGGGAGGACTACCTCACGGACACCACCTCGTTTCTACACGCGAGGAGTGCCTCATGACCGCTATGCAAGGCACTCAATCCGCCTGGACGACGATCTCGCAAGACCAGGGCTGGTCGCCAGACGAGGCAAGAGGCACATTCTCTGCGCCTTTGCCTCGCGACTCAGGATGCTGCCCGCGCGTCCGCCTCCGCCCGGGACAGAGTGTTGCCGCAGGTGGTGCAGTTGTAGTGAGTGATCCGGTCCGTGTGGCCGATGTCGTCGACTGAGTCCCAGCGGGGCGCTAATTCCCAATGCGGACACTCGGACAAGGGCGCGGCCGCCGCTTGTGGCCTCTTGCGAGTCAGGTGGGCAAGTAGGGACATGGTGACCTCCTTCAGTGGCCTACGGGGTTAGCTGACGGGTTAGGGCTGAAAGAGACTGCCCCGGTCGCCGC
>WHTK01000058.1 GCA_009377745.1 Dehalococcoidia bacterium | reverse complement strand
CGAGGCTGTCGATCCCGTAGATGTACCGGAGCGCATGTTCTTTGGCACGAGTCGTGCCGCCGGAGCGTCTGGCCTGGGCGGCCTGGGCTTCGTATTCAGGGTCGTGCCAGAAGCAGAAATCGCGTCCTGTTATCGGCGCCTGCTGGCAGGGCTCGCCCTTCTCGTTAAGAGCCTGGCAGTGTCTGTCCACTTCGCTTCACAGAACCTCCGTGGCTCCGATTGTGCTTATCAAAACGGCTTCTGCTTATCGATGTGCTTATCTCCCCGAGACACGATCTAGTCATAGTGTTACTACAAGAGACGCCCCCGAAGGGGCAGCCTCCCGGTGCCAGACCGGCGGTCTCAGTAGGCCGCACCCTTGATCACCTGACCCTCGTCGGCGAAGTTGAGGCGCTCGCAGAGGGCGTCGATCTCGGCGTCGGTCAGCGGCTGGTGCTCCTCGAAGTGGCCGCTGAAGGCGTCGGCCAGGTCCTCGTTCAGGGCGTCGGTCTGCCAGTTGCGCAGCGCCGCCAGCAGCTGGGCGATCTCGCGGTCGCTAAGCTCGACCTGCATCCGCCTGCTCCTCTCCTTCGACCGCCACCGGCGTTTCGCCCTCGTTGACCGGCCGGCCGTCGCCGTCGATCAGATAGTCGCCTGCTTCCGGCTGTGGTGCCTCGGCTGCCGCCTTCTTCGTCCGGGTGCGCGTTCTATCCGCCTTGCCCTCCTTCGGTGCACTCTGCGCCGCGTCGGCCGCCGGTGTGGCGCCCTCGACGGTCCAGAACCTCCAGCCGTTGCAGGCGGTGCCTCCCATCACTGTCGAGCCTGCGGCTGATGGGCTGGTGAACCGCTTGCCGTCTTCGAGGACGAAGGCCTTCTTGCCGTCCTCGCCGGCTTCGACCACGCAGACGTAGTGGGCCTTCTTGTAATCCGCGACCAGGCGGGCTCCGACCGGTAGGTCCCTGTTTTCGATTGCCAATGCGCACCTCCTTAAAGTGGTGCGGTCACTACTCACTCGCGGCACCGACGAAGTCAACTCAGTCATCGAGCTTTCTCGCGGTTTCGCCGGTGAAGGCCTCCCAGCGAGCGATCGCTATGGACGCATAGTGAGGATCGATCTCCATCCCGTAGCAGACCCGGCCGGTGCGCTCGGCGGCTATCAGGGTCGAGCCCGAGCCGAGGAAGAGGTCAAGAATGACGTCGCCTGGTTGGCTGCTGTTCTCTATGGCGCGTTCCACGAGGGCGAGAGGCTTCATCGTGGGATGGGCTTCTGAATCAGACGGCCGCTCGATCTTCCAGACGTCGCCCTGGTCACGGTCGCCGCACCAGTGATGCTTGGCGCCTTCGCGCCAGCCGAACCAGATCGGTTCGTACTGGCGCTGATAGTCGGCGCGTCCCAGGACGAAGCGATCCTTGGCCCAGATGATCGTGTCGGACCAATGCGCCCCTTCCTCCTCTAACACGCGTGAGGCGAGCGGCCACTCCTTGGTGGACATGCAGACGTAGAGGGCGCCGTCCACGCTGGCGAGGAGCGAACGGCTCCAGCCGCGGACGAAAGCCTCCCACTCTCCGGGAGGCAGAGCATCATTCTGAATCCGGCGCCGGCGCTGGCCGCGCTGCTGGCCGCCGTGATCTCCTAGGGCGACGTTGTAGGGCGGGTCAGTAAACGCCAGCGCCGCCTTGCGTCCATCGAGTAGCTTGGCGACGTCGCTGGCGGCGCAGGAGTCGCCACAGACCAACCGGTGGTCGCCCAGGGCCCACACCTCGCCACGTTGGGCGCGTGGTGCCGCACGTGCGGCCTCCAGGGCGGCGTCCAGGTCGAACGACTCGGCGCGCTCCCGCTTCTCCCGGCGTTCCAGGGACTTCAGGAGCTTCGCCACCTCGTCGTCTGAGAAGCCAGTAAGGCCGAGGTCTATTTCGGACGAGCTGTTCAGGTCGGCGAGGAGCCTAGCCAAGAGCTCGTTGTCCCAGTCACCGGAGACTTTGTTGAGCGTCAGGTTGAGAAGCCTGGCCTGCTCCGGGCCAAGGTCGAGGAAGGTGACCGGGACGGTCTTGTAGCCCAGGCGGCGCGCTGCGAGCAGACGCTGGTGCCCGCCGATTACGACGTTGTCCTTGCGCCGGGCGAGGACAGGCTGGATGAATCCGTAGTCCTTCAGGCTGCGCGTCAGGGCTTCCGACTGGGAGTCCGCCATTCGCCGCGGGTTCGCCGGGTCGGGGTGCAGGTCGTCGATTGGCACCTCGACCTGCTCGTGTCTGACCGGCTTAGCTATCTCGTTCGTCCGTCCCTGTTTGCTGCTGTTCGTCACCGTGCGCCCTCGATTCGGGTAATAAGAAAGGCCAGTCCCAGAAACCTGGGCTGGCCTCAATACACCACGCGGAGAACCGGCCGCGGCCGCCTTATTCGTTGATCTTATCTTACCAAACCGAGTTCTTCATCGGCTCAGCTAGTTCTTGCTGATCGCCACGCGGCATGAAACGTCGCCACGGAGTCGTACCTGCGAGATCGATCGGATTCGCACGCTTTCGTGATGACCCGAAACTGCGGAGGGGATCTGCGAAAGGCCTCCTCATCGACCGTTCCTTCCGACAAGAAGACCAAGGCAGTCCGGCCCATCGTAAAGACACTGGTTTGCTGATCTATGAGTGCGCCCAGCTCGAATTCCTCGGGCGCCATAAAGCGTGACGAGCCGTACATGCGACCCATCTCATTGCGGAAGGGACCGGGCTTGTACATGTCCAAGTCGATAATTGAAAGATGACCTGAGGTGAAATCGTAGATAAGGGACCCGTCATAGAAGTCAACTGGGATCCAACCAGCCTCGGCAAGGTTGTAGTGGAGGTCATAGATCACGTCGAGACATTTGAGGATGTCTTCGGCCGGCAAAGAACGAAAGCGCTGAAAGGGGGAACCGGGGTTGTCCCGCTCGCCGCTGGGTACTCTGAGGAGCTCGCCATCACGCCAGTCATACACGAGCATGGGCCCCCAGGCGGACTCGATTACGTTGACCAGGTTCGGAAGCGCGGGATGCTCGACACTCTCAGATATGCGGACCGCGTTGAGCAGAAGAGCTACTCGACTCGCGTGATTGGAGCCACCGGCTCTGTCGTCCGGCCGGCCGGCCGTCTTTACGAAGTAACGTGCAGACCCGACTTGAACTCCGTATGAAAGGTTATCGGAGCCGTCTATATGGGTGCCCAGCACAGCGAAGATCGTCCCCAGCGACTGAAGATACTGCTCTGGCTCATCGTTTGTGACAGTGGCATCAAGGGAAGAGTCGATCAGCGAAGTCCTTCCTCAAGAAGGTCCAGCTCCTGTATCCAGAGTTGGGCCCAGGTCTGTCGAGGGTGACTCGAGAGCCGCCCTCTGCCTCGATATGCTCTTGTCCAACTGTCAGATCTGGATGAACTAGTTCTTGTGCCAGAGACTGCTCAATCAGCCTTCCTAACTGACGGCATGAATTTGGGGACGACCCTGCGTGCCCCAATCCCTTAGGTCGTACATCTCCGAGAGTTCATCGACGTGAATGCGCAACAATGCCGCCAATTCGTCGATCCCGTATCCGAGTTCGTCCTTGTAGATGCTCAGCAGGCGATTCAGGAGGCTCGGTTCTTCTATGGGAAGGTCCAGCTCTGGAGGTTCGCGTAGACGATATCCCGCCTTGCTGATCTGCATCCAAAGGTATCTAGCCTGTCGATAGCCCAAAATGCCGAGGTCACTCGCACGCTTCAGCAATGCCGCCATCGAGACCTTCCAGTATGGCTTGAGTTGAGCGAGACGAGGGAGCGATATGAAGTCCAACATGTGACTAATGTCTCTTGCCGGCATAAGAAACGCGCTGGCGAACGTATCCGCCTCAGATTCCATTTCTGGGCGAGGGGCCTGGTGCATGAGAATGTGGCCGAGTTCATGAGTAAGGCTCCAGCGAGCACGATCACTCGGTGCGTTTTCATTCACAAAGAACAGCGGAGGCAAGCCGGGAACCCACCGACTAACGGCGTCGATCAAACGCGTCCCAAAGTCGCAGCGAATCACAAGGCCTCCCGCATTCTCGATCACTTCGGTCACGTTCTTTATCGGCCCCGGCGCTATCATCCACGCAGCCCTGACCGCGCCGGCGATAGCCTCAATGTCACCATCAAACTCGTCAGGATCGAAGCGCTCCATCTTGACGTTGTCCATCTCAATGCTTCGCATCAGGCGGGCTATATGGATTCGCCTGATGTTAAGTTGGGCATGGAGCTGGATTATTGCCCTGCTTGGAGCACTCTGCCGTTTCCGGTGGAAGAACTCACTTGTACTCGGGCCGTATACAGCGTCCTGCAAGAAGAAAAACTCTTGTGGATAGCGGAGGTGTTCTGAGACACGCGCCAGGAGGGAATCCGAAATCGGTAGCAAGGCACCTTCAATGCGAGAAATGGCGCCCTGGGTCACAGCCAATGCGGATGCGAGCTCCTTCTGGCTTAGGGCGCGAGACTCTCTCGCTAGAGCTATCATCTCGGGATTTACGGAGGTGGTGCTCATGAGCCTCTCTTCTGCTTCTCCCCACCCTTTGTAGCATCCTTGGTGCGAAGAATTACACCTGGGCCAGAGCCTGAAACAGGTGAAATCGGAGACGGCACACCGCTACCACTTGCTCCGCCAAGGTGTAGGAGGTCAATGGCCCAAGCGAGCATCTCTCCATTTGGGCAAGCTGCATAGATGCCACTGACGCCTGTGTCTAGGGCGTTCATCTGATAGCCCACGTTGACGTGGGTCATGGGATCAGGCGTGCCTGGGAGTGGCCCTAGCTGCTGACCCAACTGTTTTTGGTTACTAAAGGCCAAAGCTTGTTGGGTCGGATGGTTCTGAGCAAGGAGGCGCCTCGTCAACTTTTTGAACCGGATAGCTATCTGGTTGTCTACGTACAAGAGGAACATTCCGCGCTTAGTCGTGAAAGCAACGCCGGAGACATTCCCAAAGACACGCCTCGCTGCCGCCCTCATCTCATCGTTGATGATGCTTGATCGGGTTCCCTTCGAGTGATTGACCTTCAGCGAGCTGTCGTCGCTGTAATAGTTTTGCACGGCGGTCGCGACGACCTCCAACAGCTTAGCTTTGTGAGGCTCAAGGATGGCATCGGCCTGGTAATTTGCGATCACGGCGACCTCCCACTGGTTCTCCGTAGTCTAATAATCTGCGTTGGCAAATGCAACACAGATTATTACTAATCTCATTACCATCCTTCCGGCGTTCCGCTGCTGGTTGGCGTTGTCGCGGCTTCATCGATACCAGCCTGTAAGGAGGTGGGCCTCCAGCCAAGTGAACTGCCGCCTTTCTGCCTTTGAACGTCTCGGACAGTTGCAAAGGGTGACTGCCTTCATGACCTGCCTACTACTAGATAAACTAAGGTCTTGCAGACCCGATGGCGGAGAAGACTTATCACGGGCGAGCTTCGCCGACCTCATCGAATGACGCAGTACCGTTGTCCACCCCGTAATCTGTGATGTTCTGGAGTCGCACGTAGGACACCAGAGCTCCTCCCCCTCCTCCTGAACCCGATGCAGTGGCTCGGGTCCCCCCTCCCCCCTTGACTCGGATCCTCTCCGCCCATCGGACTGAAGCCCCGCCCCTTCTCGAGACGGGCGCTCTAGAGGGGCGGCCCTTAGCGAGACGCTGCGCTCGCTTGCCCTTACGGGCTCGCTCCGCGTCTCTGCGGCGGGCCTCAAAGGAACGTTGTCACCCCACGCCGAGTCGTGCTTTGACACGTTCGATCTCCTTTCGTGCTGACTCTTCCAGCGCCGGCAAATCGTCCCGGCGCGGGAGTCGTTCGCTCCGTTGGCGCTTCAACAACGTCCTGGCTTTCCACTTCTCCGGCTCGGACCAGATGACCGGTTGCTTTTTCATTGGCGCCTCCATTTCCCCTCCACACCCGAGGGAGGAACCAAAGGGAGGGAAGACGGAGTAAGCCCTTGCAATGGGCTACTCCGCTCCTCACCGTCGGGTTTCGCCGTCGGTCGGTCGCGTCGTAAGGGAGAAAGGACTCAGACGGGCCAGTGCCCTCCCACGATGCCCCCGTGCTCGCAAGCGAGCTCGTTCTTTCTCCAAGGGCGGGGCAATCTTCCTGGTAATCGTTTTCTTGAAACGTGTGGTCATCCCACGCCCGCGCTTCTAATCGCGGCACAGCCGACACTACGGACCTCTCAGCCTCGCGGCTCCCTCGGACTTTCGGGTTTACTGCTATGTCACCGGAGCGGTCGGGTCTCCGGGGTCTTGTAGATGCCGGCTAGTCGTCGCTATCGGTCCGGAGTTTCTCTACGAAATTCTCCAGAGCTGTGGCGGGCACGCGCCGGCTGCGTCCGAGCTTCACGGATTCGATCTCACCCTTCATCACGTAGACGTAGGCGTGCGACCGGCCGATGCCGAGACGCTGGGCTGCTTCATCGATGGTTAGAAGCAACTTGTCTTCCATCATTTCGGGTTGCCTCCTGCGGGAAGGAGATTTGGTGGAGTTGGAAGCCTCCACCCGAAGTCATTGTGGACACCGGTGGCTGGCAATGGTATAAGTCCACCATGATTCCACCATTAGATTCTCGAAGGCTTGAGATCGCGGGCATGACGTCAGGGCAAGGTCAGGTCGGCTTCCGAGCGCTTCCGGTAGACCTGGCGGCCGGCTCGACACAGGTCTGGCTGGAGGAGGAAGACATCTGCTGGGATCCGGATGCTCGCGACGCGGGCGAGAGGAAGGCTACCGACGGATTGCTCGACGCCTTCTTGAGGATCGATGACGCCGAAGGAGTTCTGCAGTTCGCCGGGAAGTGGGGTGCGATCTGGTTTTGCCAGGCGCATAACCTTCCCGTTGGTCACGCCCTTATTCGAGCCTCGGCTTTCGAGTGGTACGAGGCGTATGAAACTGAGGCTGGCGAGTGCTTTCCCGACCGGGTGCGCTCGCCGCATCGGGATCCGGTGGAACGGTACCTGCACTTTGCAGCTCGAGCACGCAGCATCCTGCGGATCGCCGCGGAATTGCATACCGAACGGGAAGGGAGCCGTGAAGATTGGATGCTCGCCCTGACCACGTTCTTCCCGGAAGAGTGGTGGCAGGACGCTGAGACGGTCGATAGCTACATCGCCGGCGGAAGGATGACGCTAGGCGACCTGGTCAGCGAGTGGATGAGAGTCGGCGCGGTCCTGCCTTATCTGGACTGGAACGCGCGCGACCCCGCTTTCACTTTCCGCGCCGGGACCTTCGGCGTGATCGGTGTCCAAATCCTGCAGGCTGTTTCCAGGGCCCATGAGATCGCGTTCTGCAGCAGCTGCTCCAGGCCCTATCTCCGGCAAGGTCGAAAGCCACAAGCCGGCAGGCGGAACTACTGTCCCGACTGCGGTCCACGGGCATGGCTCAGAGATGCACAGCGCGACTATCAAGCGAGGAAGAGGAAGCATGGCCAGAAAGAGGGCTAACGGCGAGGGCTCGGTGTACCAGCGAGAGTCCGATGGGCGCTGGGCGGCCAGCATCAGCCTGGCAAACGGCAAGCGCAAACACTTTCTGGGTCACTCCAGCGCGGAAGTCTCTGCCAAGAGGGCCGAGGCCTTGGCCAACCTGCAGAAGGGAATCCAGCCACCGAAGGGCAATCAAAGCGTGGCCCAATACCTCGACTTCTGGATCCGCTCAGTAAAGAGCAGTGTCCGTCCTACCACCTACCAGTCCTACGAATTAAACGTCAATCGACTTAGGCCACTGATCGGCAAGCTGCGCCTCACCAACCTGACGCCGGCCGTCATTGAACAGGCTTACGCCGCTCTTCAAGAACGCGGGCTCTCAGCCAGGTCCGTGAAGCAAGTACATACCGTCCTGCACGGCGCCCTCAAGAAGGCCGTCATTTGGGAACTCCTTGGCCGGAATCCCAGCGAGGCGGTTAGCGTCCCACGACCGGAACGCCACGAGATGAAGACGCTAAGTGAGGCACAGGTCCAGAAGCTCTTCGCCTCGACAAGCGATGATCGCATGCATGCCCTCTGGGTCTTGTTGACGACCACCAGCCTTCGCCTAGGAGAAGCCTGTGGCCTCCAGTGGCAAGACGTGGACCTGGAGCGAGGTTCGCTGACTGTGCGACGGGCCCTGCAACGGCAGAAGGGCGTTGGGTTCGTCTTCGTGGAGCCCAAGACCAGATTGAGCAGACGGAAGGTTCACCTGCCGCCGGGCACAGTGGCGGTCCTGGCCGCGCATCGCAAGCGGCAGCTGCAGGAGCGCCTGATGGCTGGAGCCTATTGGCAGGACCAGGACCTGATCTTCTGCCGGCAGAATGGGAGCCCGCTCGAGGCGACGAACCTCCTTCCGGAGTTTCATCGGGCGCTGGCAAAGGCCGAGCTCCCCAAAATCCGCCTCCACGACCTGCGTCACACCGCCGCCACCCTACTACTTCAGATGGGCGAGCATCCGAAGGTCGTTCAGGAGATGTTGGGGCACAGCACGATCACTCTGACGCTCGATACCTATTCTCATGTGGTGCCCAGCATGCAGGCGGAAGCGGCCAGAAAGATGCAGACGCTATTCGGTTAACGGGAGTCGCCCATAACGGCGAGCCTACGCATCAGCTCTCAGAAGCGACGGCCGAATGGGCGGAATGGGCCTTTGAATATAGGTTGGTCAGAAACGGCGGCTAAGGAAGCCTTCTTCATAATTCAGGAAGTAAGCGGAGCTGGAGATCGAAGGCTTAGCGGCTAGAGCAGGTTGAGCTGTTCGCCAGCGGTCTTTGGTGGGTAGAACAGACCCACGATGACCCAGTTGTGAGGGTTGCCGTGAACCGTCCCTACGTAGAAGTGTGTGTCGAACTTCTCTCGCATCTCGGAATCAAAGCGGTTGCGAAATTGGACTTCCCAGCCATCCCCGTACTTCTCAGTCCAGCTCCGAAAAGCCTGGGTCATCTCCCAATCGGTGCAGGACATCTTGTGACCCGGACAGTCTGGAGTCGAACAATCGAAGTCGTAAAAGAAGGTGTAGGGAACCTTCTCTAACTGGACATGAGTGCTGTCGATCAACCGAAGCTGGTTCAGGCGAGCCATTTCTGCTGGGGACCAATCAGCCTTGGTGGGTTCAATCCTGAGTCGTTTGATGACTGATGGCTTCACGAGGCCAAGCGTTGGTCGGTTGTTAGCTATGTTTTGCTCTCGCAACCAACACATTGAAGGTGCCAGGAGTGGAATCACGATTGCTTTGCGTGACTGCCAATTCATCGCTGTGGTCAGACGCGGTTGGAGAAGCTTAATGGAGTCCATATCGACGTTATAGCTCTCAGGCCGAGCATCACTGCTAGCTTTCGTTACCTTGGCTTCAATCCATTGATACTTCTCGAACTGGCTCTCCGTGCCAAGTAACCGATACGGAATAGGGAACAGACGTAGCCACTGACCTTCTTCGGTAATGGCCGCCGTGCAGACGACCTCACCACCCTTCCAGGCTGGCGTCGGGTATGTCTTGACGACTATGAGGGCTCTCTTGGTTTCCCATCTGTCAAACACGGCGCGCTCAGAGGTCGTAGCCGTGGAGTCCATTCCGTTCGAGGGCGAGAGCAAGGCGGTGTCGATGGCAAGCTTGGGGGTCGATCTCAACGCATAGCAGGGCGACAGGATTGAATCGCCCCGGGAAAAGTGGAGGCTCCAAGCTGTGAGAGGATTGGAGCATGACACAGAGACCGAGGTATCCAGTAGAGGTCAGGGAGCGGGCGGTTCGCCTTGTGCTGGAGCATGCGGGCGAGCACGCCTCGCAGTGGGCGGCGATCGAGTCGATCGCCAGCAAGTGCGGCATGACGCCGGAGACGCTGCGCAAGTGGGTGAGACGGGCTGAGGTCGATGCTGGCAGCAGGCCGGGCCTGACGACGGACGAGCGGAAGCGGCTGAGCGAGTTGGAACGCGAGAACCGCGAGCTGCGCCGGGCGAACGAGATCCTCAAGACGGCTGCCGCTTTTTTCGCGCGGGAGCTCGACCCGCGACCGCCGAGATGACCCGCTACATCGACGCGTTTGGCGCCCGTTTCGGGGTCGAGCCGATCTGCAAGACGTTGCAGGTCGCCCCTTCCTCCTACTACGCCGCCCGCACGAGGCTGCCCTCAGCGCGCCAGCTACGCGATGAGGCGCTGAAGCCCCTGCTCCGGCACGTCCACGGCCAGCACTTCGGCGTCTACGGCGTGCGTAAGCTCTGGCATCAGCTCCGGCGGGAAGGCACCCAAGTCGCCCGCTGTACCGTCGAGCGCCTGATGCGCGACCTGGGCCTGAAAGGCGTCAGGCGTGGCAGGCACATCCGTACGACGATCCCTGACGAGACAGCGCCGCGGCCGGCGGACCTGGTGCAACGCGACTTTCACCCGCCGGCACCGAACCGGCTCTGGGTCGCCGACCTCACCTACGTCCGTACCTGGTCCGGCTTCGCCTACGCTGCCTTCATCATCGACGCCTTCTCGCGCTACATCGTCGGCTGGCAGGTCTCGCGCTCCCTGCGTGCCGACCTCGTACTCACCGCGCTCGAGCAGGCGCTCTGGGCGCGCGAAGGGCCCTTCGATAGCCTCGTGCACCACTCGGACCGGGGCGTGCAGTACCTCTCGATCCGCTACACGGAGCGACTGGCGGAGGCCGGCATCGCCACCTCAGTCGGCAGTCGCGGCGACTCCTACGACAACGCTCTGGCCGAGACGGTGAACGGGCTCTTCAAGGCCGAACTCGTCTATCGCCGAGGCCCCTGGCGGGGCTGCGAGGATCTGGAGCTGGCCACGCTGGAGTGGGTGGACTGGTTTAACAACCGCAGGCTGTTCGGGGCCTTGGGGTACGTCCCGCCGGCAGAGTACGAGGCGTCTTGGTACCCCGCACCCCTCCCGGCCGGTGCCGGGACTCAAACCTAAGAGTCTCCATCAAACCCGGGGCGGTTCA
>WHTK01000057.1 GCA_009377745.1 Dehalococcoidia bacterium | reverse complement strand
GACCTGCGCCGCCGCCCCATCCGGCCGCACGTCGAAGTCGGCGCCCCACTTGGGCCGGGCGGGATGCTTTCTCACCTTACGTTGGCGCTCGCGGTATTCCGACTCGGTCAAAGGCTCCTTGGTGCATTCAGCCAGGTAGTCGTTGACCTCCAGCGCGTGGATCTCCCACATCGTCAAGCTGAAGAGCCAGACCAGACGCAGGGACTGCCTTTCGACGCTCTGGCCAATCAGACCGATCAGGCTCACCAGCTCCTGGTTGCAGACGTTGATCAGCCGCATCAGGTAGTTGTAGGAGAGCGCGTCCTGCTGGCTCATGCTGCGCACGATCCCCTGGTCTTGCGGCTTGCCTTCCTTGAAATTCCGCAGGACGATGATCGCCCGTTCGCGGCCTGAAAGGGCCGGCATAAGGCGGTCGAGCTGAGGTCGCAGGCTCACAGGTCGTCCTGCAAAGACTGCAAGCGGGCGGAGGAGCGAACGAGCCGCCACGCCTCTTCAATCATTTCTGAGCCGGGCTCTCTCGGCTTCCTGCGAGCACCCAGGCGTGACCGCGATGCCGCGACCAGCTCCTTGGCGTTCGTGAGCAGGTCCCTGGACGTTGGATGGATCGGGTCCTCGCCCAACTCCTGCTCCGCCTCCAGCCATACCAGCTCGATCGCCCTGAGTCCCTGCCAGACCCAGCCCAACTCGATCAGGAGCTGCTCCCGGAGGCGGAAGGATAAGCCGCGAAGGTAGGTGGGCACCGTCACCTCTTTGCCGCTGCGGAACGTCCGCCACGAGACCTCTTCCTTTGGTAAGCCCTCCTTCTCCTCCAGGAGGGACGCGGCGTTGTTGAGGATCTCGAGCTGGATCTCGACGTGTTCTTGCAGGAAGCGCGCCTGGTGGGCGTAAACGTCGGCATAGTGGCTGAGTATGTTGTTGAGGGCCACGACGAATCGGGCGTAGTCCTGATACTCGCTCTTCGGGCCCGCTGGCAGGTCGGCGGTGTTGACCGAGACCTTCTGGTCAGACTTGTACTCGCGCAGAGCCACCAGGAAGCGTTCGCGCACGGACAGGGCAGGGACGAGTCGCTCCAAACGTCCGGCCAGCGTCACCGCAGCCACCTTCGCTTCTGGTTCGTCTGAGCGTCCTGCCTCGGTTGCAGCACGGCGCGGATCTGCTCCAGCTTCTCGGCGAGGGCGCCAGCGGCGATCAGGTCGGCGGCCGTACCGGCGGCGCTGAGCAGGGCGCGGTTGCGGGCGACGCTGTTCTCCAGGGCCAGCAATTCCGTGGTGGCGAAGTCCACCAGCCGTTGGATGCGCTCGTGGGTGTCGAGGCTGTCGATCCCGTAGATGTACCGGAGCGCATGTTCTTTGGCACGGGTCGTGCCGCCGGAGCGCCTGGCCTGGGCGGCCTGGGCTTCGTATTCGGGGTCGTGCCAGAAGCAGAAATCGCGTCCTGTTATCGGCGCCTGCTGGCAGGGCTCGCCCTTCTCGTTAAGAGCCTGGCAGTGTCTGTCCACTTCGCTTCACAGGACCTCCCTGGCTTCGATTGTGCTTATCAAAACGGCTTCTGCTTATCGATGTGCTTATCTCCCCGAGACACGATCTAGTCATAGTGTCAGTCCTGATGCCGCCAGATCCGACTACGAGACACGCCCCCGAAGGGGCGAATCTCTGGCCAGAATGATCAGCCCTCAGTAGGCGGCTCCTTTCACGACCTGACCGTCTGCGATGTTGAGTCGCTCGCAGAGGGCGTCGATCTCCTAGTCGTTAAGCGGTACCTGGTCCTCGAAGTGGCCGGCGAATGCTTCTGCAGGGTCCTCGTTGAGAGCATCGGTCTGCCAGTTTCGGAGCGCCGCAAGCAGCTGGGCAACTTCACGGGTGCTAAGCTCGATCTTCATCGTCGGGTCTTCCTTTCGCGTTGCTTGCGAGGCCCCGGCTCCGTCCAGTCCTCTTCCGAAGTCCATTTGTCGGCGCAGGTCCGGCAGAGGTAAGCGACCTCACCGCGGTTGTTGTGGCCAGTCCGGAGCCTGACGCGAACTTCAGCACGGTTGGTGCAAGGATCGACGTGGCCGGCCGGGCAGGGGTCAACCAGATTGCCATCGTCGTCCTCGACGTTGCCCCAGGCGCACTGACAGACGAACTCGGCGGGATCACGGGCTATCTCTGCCATTACTCCTGCTCCGGTGCCGGTGTCCCGACTGAGCTGGTCAGTTCCGGGTCGTCGGCCCGGTGCCCTTCCGGACAGGCTTCGGGCTCGGCCTCGGTCGTGATGAATGACTTCTGGCACGCTTGACACCAGATCCGGCGCTGGCCTTCCTCCAGGCCGTTGGGCGGCAGGTTGCGGAAGAGCTTGAACGCCTTCGACTTCTTTGTCTTCGCGGGTTTCGACACCTGCGCCGGCGCATCTCCCTCCAGCGACCAGAACTTCCAGCCGTTGGCAGCTGAGCCGCCCATCACCGCGCTCGCCGCTGAGGACGGGCTCTTGTAACGCTTGCCGTCCTCCAGGACGAAGGCCAGCTTGCCCCCTTCGTCCGCTTCGATTGAGCAGACGTAGCGGGCCTTCTTGTAGTTCGCCACCAGGCGGGTTCCAACCGGTAGGTCTCGATCCTCGATTGCCATCAACACACTCCTTTCTTAGTGCGATGGCATACATCACTCTGGTCGGAAACGAAGTCAACTCAGTCACCGAGCTTCTTTGCGGTCTCACCGGTGAAGGCCTCCCAGCGGACAATCGCTATGGACGCATACTGAGGGTCGATCTCCATCCCGTAGCAGACCCGGCCGGTGCGCTCGGCGGCGATCAGCGTCGAGCCGGAACCGAGGAATAGATCGAGGACCAAGTCACCGGACTGCGAGCTGTTCTCGATGGCGCGTTCCACCAGCGCCAAAGGCTTCATCGTGGGATGGGCCTCAGATTCCGACGGCCGGTCGATCTTCCAGATATCGCCCTGGTCGCGGTCGCCACACCAGTGGTGCTTGGCGCCTTCCCGCCAGCCGAACCAGATCGGCTCGTACTGCCGTTGGTAATCAGCACGGCCAAGCACGAAGCGGTCCTTGGCCCAGATGATCGTGTCGGACCAGTGGGCGCCTTCCTCCTCTAATACACGCGAGACGAGCGGCCACTCCTTGGTGCTCATGCAGACGTAAAGGGCGCCGTCCACGTTGCTGAGGAGTGAGCGGCTCCAGGCTCGGACGAAGGCCTCCCACTCGGCGGGAGGCAGGGCGTCGTTCTGAATGCGTCGCCGGCGTTGGCCGCGCTGCTGGCCGCCGTGGTCTCCGAGCGCGACATTGTAGGGCGGGTCGGTGAACGCCAGCGCAGCCTTGCGTCCATCGAGTAGCTTGGCGACGTCGCTGGCGGCGCAGGAGTCGCCACACATGACGCGGTGGTCGCCTAGCGCCCATATCTCGCCGTGTTGGGCGCGTGGGGCACTCCTGGCGGCTTCCAGGGCAGCGTCCAGGTCGAACGACTCGAGGCGCTCCCGCTTCTCCCGGCGGTCTAGGGACTTCAGGAGCTTCGCGACCTCATCGTCGGCGAAGCCGGAGAGGCTGAGGTCCACCTCGGCCGAGGCTTCGAGGTTGGCGAGTAGCCGTGCGAGGAGCTCCTGATCCCAGTCGCCGGAGATCCGGTTGAGGGCCAGGTTAAGGACGCGAGCCTGCTCCCGGGTGATGTCGAGGAAGATTGTGGGCACTGTCTTGTAGCCGAGGCGGCGTGCCACGAGCAGACGTTGGTGCCCACCGATGACGACGCGATCCTCAAGGCGGGCAAGCATGGGCTGTAGAAAGCCGAAGGTTTGGATGCTGCGCGTAAGGGCTTCCGACTGGTCGTCGGCGATACGTCGCGGGTTCGCCGGGTCGGGCCGCAGGTCGTCGATCGGCACCTCGACTACCTCGTGCCGCAGCTGCTCACCTCCCTCGTTTGTCCGTCTCGGTGTGCTGCTGTTCGTCACCGTCCGCCCTCACTTTGGGCAATAAGAAAGGCCAGTCCCAGAAACCTGGGCCGGCCTCAATACACCGCACGGAGACGGCCGCGACCGTTCTTTTGCTAGGCCTATTTTAGCAGAACGTAGACGATCTCCTTGCAGAGCTTGTGCCGGAGGACGCGTGCAGGCGGTCCCGAACTGGATGCGTGCCGCAGCCAGCGGAAGATAAGTTGCCATTCACCGAGGCCGCAGGTCATCCCGCAGCGCGGGCAGAAGATGCTTTCAGTCATGTTGGCGGTTGCTGAGATGCCGCCAGGTCTTCGAGCGCACGGGTAGCGACTGAGAGTCGCTCCGGTGACGCGAGAGCAACAAAGCGATCCCATGAGTCTTCACCGCCAGAGACTTCCTCTGCTGAGCTCAAGCGAACGCTCGGGAAGTCCAGCGTCTCGGCAAGGGCCCTGGCATAGACCCGATCTGCTTCCACGTGTGTAGGTGTGTAAGCCTCATGCGGATCTCCATTCAACCGTTCAACCATTGAGGCTGCAGAGGGGGATTCCGACTCTGGAGCGGACGCTAGAGGTGGTTGAATGTGCGGTTGAATGGCGCTTTCAACCGTGCTTTCAACCGCTGGCTCAGATTCGACAGAGATTGTCTCTCCGGCCTGCGGTTGAACGGTTGAAGCCGTTTCATACGGATCAGCACACACCGGCATGAGCTCTTCGACTGTGGGAAGCGCCGGGCGGTCCTCCGGAAGTGGATCGCCGAGCACTAGCTTGGCCGGATGCCCTTTGCGTGTCTCCTCGTTGAGTAGGTAGCCCAGGCTGAGAGCACGTTTGACCCGGTACCAGGCCGTCTCCTTCTGCAAGCCGAGGAGGTCGCCGACTGCCTTCGCGGTCGTGTTTGACGCGCTTTTCGTGAGGCTGGTCACCGCGGCAACCGTGTCACGGACGGTCTGGGTTACACCGCCACTGGCCGATGCAGTGAAGACGTCGAGCAGGAGATCGCGAGCTACACGATAGTCCTCCATTTCAGCAATGATTCGACCGCTGCTGTCGCGCTGGCGGTGCAACTGGTGGAGCATGGCATGGGTCTGAATCACGGTGAGCAACTGGCGGAAGTCCCGCCGCATGCGGACCAGCCCTGCGGGAACCGCATGGGCCAGCTGTTGGGCGAATGGGATCACAACCTCGTGGCCGCCGGCGATCTCTAGCCAACGTTGGTGAGCAATGAAGGCCGACAGGTCGGGCACGTGCTGCTCGCCGTTGACGCTGGCCGCGTGAGCCAGCAGAACGGCACGAGTCTGGTCGCTGGTATCCGGGACACTACATGTCAGCATCCGCGTGCTCATCTGCTCACCCAGGTGCTTCGTCGAAGTTGTGATCAGACCCGTAGGTCCCGGCTTCTCAATCCTTCGAGTCATGAACTGACCGGATTGGTCCTTTTCGACCACGTCGTAGCTCATGAAGTTGTCTGCTGCCAGCGACCGGACGGCAGAGGCTGCCGACCCTTCCTCAGGAATGGAGTCTGCTTCGGCCACGACAACGACTTTGTGTTGGAAGTCAGCATTGGTATAAATCAGAGCCCGGGCGCTACCGGCCTTCTCCAGGTAGTAGGCTTCCTCAGGAACCAAAGCAAGGGCAGCATCTACAGCTCGGTTCTTGCCGGAACCAGACTGGGCGATCACGGCAACGTTGAGCGGCCGCTCCAGCAGCCGCGAAGTCAGGGCGACGTAGACGAGCTTGGGCGGAATGAGGTCGCCGGCATAGCCTCCCTGGCGCATCGCTTCACCAACCCTGTCGAGGAGACCGGGATCGTCCAGCAACTCCCGGCAGGCGGCCAGGAGTGCCCTGACTTCTGAGGTGAGGGCTTCAGACCGAAGTTGAGACGCCGGTCTGGCCGCTGTCAGGAGTTGCTCAATCCGCGCAGTAAATGCGTCGATGTCGGCCGAGCAGCGCTGCCAGAGCTCGTTGGGGTCTTTGGCGTCGGCCGGAGCTTCGATGATCCGGACGTCCGGAATGTCTGCAGCAACTGACGCGGCAAGGGAGTCACCACCAGCATCAGCCTCGCGCCACACGTAGACCGTCTTGATGTTCTGGACATCTACCTTCCAGGCCTCTTTCCACATGTCAGCACCAGGAATACCGAGCGCCGGCAGGCCGGCATGCCAGAGAGTCCAGGAGTCGGATTCGCCTTCCACCAGGAGGATGTATCCGCATTGAGAAGCTTCGTCTAGACGCCAGAGGCCGTATGGAGTTGGTTTGTCGCCGCGGCGCCAGAGGAAGCGGGGTCGACCATTGAGACTGACTCGCTTCCTCAATGGGCCAGCGTTGCCATTCGAGTCGAGGTAGTGGATATCGACGCAGGCCACCCGGCTGGTGCCGTTAACGCCTTCGCCGACACCGAGCGACCGCAGGAACGCCGCCGGTAATGATTTGGCCAGCGCCAGATCCTCAACCGAGAGGCTCGGCATCTCTAGAGCAGGGAGTTCTACGCCGAGGTGCTTGGCGAGATCGAGACAACCTCCGCCAGCGCCGCAGACGTCGCAGCACCAGACCGCCTTGGCCGAATTCCAGCGTGCGGACGGATGGTGGTCGTCGTGGACGGGACAGAGGAAGCGGACCTCCATGCCTTCCAGGCGGCCTTCACGAGCCCAGACAGCAGCCTCGAGCGTCTCGCGGAAGTTCAACGCAGCGAGGGCGACTAGTCGGGCTGGTCGCTGCGGAGTTTCTCGATGAACTCCTGCAACGCTTCCAGCGGCACGCGGCGGCTGCGCCCGAGTTTCACCGATGGGATCTCGCCACGGAGCACATAGATGTACGCGTGGGAGCGGCCGATTCCGAGGCGTTGCGCGGCCTCATCCACAGTAAGCAGTAGCTTGTCGTCCAACTCAACCTCCTGGTCGGGAAGAGGTCCCGTGACGTTCGTTTGAGGCGATTGTGGACGTTGACGAACGTCCTTGCAAGCCTTATAGTCGGACTACATTCCTAGCAGGTATATGAACTTGGCGAGTCGAACAAGTGTGGCGGATCTATTGGAGGTTCTGGGCTTGGAGGTCAAGACAAGTCGCCCATTTGATACTCATCGGATTCTGCGAGCCAAAGGCTTGCATCTCGTGAATCGAAGGCAGAATGTCGCCACGACCCCGCCTCCCGAAGTGGCCAAAGGGGACTACTTACTTCACTGGCAAGGGTATACAGAGGAGTTCGTTCCTCCTGCGACGACAAGACCGTGCCTGTGGCGATACCTGGAGATGGGCCAGGCCTCCCCTGAAGATGTGCTGGACTTCGTTGCCAGATGGGGATTAATCGAGTTCCGCGGCAAGCCTGACGAAGCCAACTGGGGATCGGTCGAGAACATTGTTACTGGGGCCCACGTTGCGCGGGACTTCCTAGTTGCGCTTGCCGCGACATCGGCTCAAGAGCTTCTCCCTCTTGAGTCGCTGAGAAGCTTGGGTAATCCTCGCCGGCTCGATAATGAAGCTTGGTCTATCGAGGTGTGGCGGCAAGGTATTGCGTTAGGTGTCGATCCAGCAGAGATCGTGGAACGCGAGCTCGATGAGCGAGTGAAGCAGTGGGTCACACGACGAGCAAAGGATGAAGGAATCGAGCTACAGCAGGAGTTGGTGGCCGACTGCCTGGACGAAATCTATTCACCTTCAACCGGGTGGCCAACATGGGACAAGGACGGCCGTCGAATTGAGCGCATCGACACCGGTGTGCAGAACATAGTCTGGTCACATCTCTATTCCATGTTCACGTCGCCAGCGCTCGACGTTTACGTGTGTGGTGTCTGTGGACGACCCTTCGAGTTTGATGAGGCAAGTGCCGAGAGGCGCCCTCGCAGCGGCGTCAGGGCTCTGTGCAGCGACGAGTGCCGCCGTGAGGCTAAGAGATGGTCCAACCGTCAGGCCTGGCAACGTAACAAGGTCCGCTGGCGACCTTCAAAGAGGGGGCGTGGCAATGGCTAAGAGGTCTAACGGCGAGGGTTCAATCTTTCCCCGCAAGGATGGCCGCTGGGCGGCGAGCATCAGCCTGGGTGAAGTCAGGCGAAAGCATTTTCTCGGGCATTCACGCGCCGAGGTGGCTGCCAAGCTAGCCGAAGCTTTGGCCGACCAGCAGAAGGGAATCCAGCCGCCCACCGGAAATCAATCCGTCTCCCAGTACCTGGACTTCTGGCTCAAGTCGGTCAAGAGCAGCGTCCGGCCTCTCACCTATCAGTCCTACGACCTCAACGTCCGGCGCCTACTTCCATTAATTGGCAAGTTACGATTGAGCAACCTCAAGCCGGCTGCTATCGAGGGAGCTTTCCCAACTTCAGGTTGGTGGCCTCTCCGCTCGCTCGGTCCGACAAGTCCACACAGTTTTACACGGAGCCCTCAAGAAGGCCGTCATGTGGCAGTTGATCGGTCGGAACCCGAGTGAGACGGTTAGCGTGCCGCGACCGGAACGCCATGAGATGAAGACGCTCAACGAGGCCGAAGTCCAGAATCTCTTTGGAGCCACCAGTGAGGATCGCTTCCACGCCCTCTGGGTTCTCCTGACGACCACCGGTCTTCGCCTGGGAGAAGCTTGCGGGCTTCAGTGGAAGGACATCGACCTGGAGCGAGGTTCGCTAACGGTGCGAAGGGCGCTGCAACGCCAGAAGGGCGTCGGGTTCGTGTTCGTTGAGCCCAAGACCAGATTAAGCCAACGAAAGGTTCACCTGCCGCCTGGCACTCTCGCAGTCCTTAGTGCGCATCGCAAGCGGCAGCTTGAAGAGCGTCTGAAAGCTGGAGCGTTCTGGCAGGAACAGGACCTCGTCTTCTGCCGTCCTGCCGGAAGCCCGCTAGAGGCTACGAACCTGCTTCCAGAATTTCATCGAGCCCTTGCAAAGGCGGCGCTACCAAAGATCCGTATCCACGACCTGCGCCACACTGCTGCGACACTCCTTCTCAAAATGGGTGAGCATCCGAAGGTGGTGCAGGAGATGTTGGGCCACAGCACGATCACTTTGACGCTCGACACCTATTCTCATGTCGTGCCGAGCATGCAAGAGGAAGCGGCCCGAAAAATGCAGACTCTGTTCGTAAACGGCTAGCGGACAGCTACTCTCCCAGGCACTCTTTGGCGACCTGATCGCAGGTCAGGCCCATAGTGACCTCCACTGACCCGTTCTGAGCGAACGGCGCCCCGAAGCCCTCCGCTGCCGCCAGGGTCGGGGACTCCACAACGATGACGACGTGGTGGTCGGGTTCGTTGACCCAGTCCGCCAGGAGCTTCACGCCGAGGCGCTCTGCATTTTCGGGCGTCACGTGCGCTCGCAGGCCTCTAACCATGTCGGGGTTGTGCGTCGGACAGGACTCTTCGGTATGACGGTGCTCGATGAGGAATAGAGGCATCTGGAGTCTCCTTTGTTATTGAGACGAGGTTTGTTCGCTAAGGTCTGTCAGAGTCCGCCGAGGTTGCTGTCAGCGTTGCTGTCAGAATGACAAACTGTGGGCTTCGTAGCGGACCCTTAATGGAAGGATTACGGAGGATTCACGTCTGTGATGGCGGAGAGGGAGGGATTCGAACCCCCGGTGAGGACAAGCCCCACAGCGGTTTTCGAGACCGTTAACATAAGGTTGCTGGCGTCCACTGACGGCCATCCGCGACTGCATCTTTGACCTTGTAGGCCGCCTTAAGCCGCTGATGTTCGCGACTGTCTGTGGAGGTTGCTGTCAGCGTTGCTGTCAGCGGATTCGCGAATCTTATGGAGTGCGGACAAACCAGACGGCCTCTGCCTCTTGCGTCAAAGCTTCAATCTCATCGTCGGATTTGCCCACCGATCGAAGGATGTCTTCCGGGGCGATTGGACGCGATGAGCCGTTTGGATCCGCCCATTCAGGAAGCTTGTGAGTGAATGCTACGAGTTGCCATCGATTCATATGTCCGAATTTTTCGAAGGAGCGGCTCAAGACTTCCATCTCGTAATCAGACAATTCGTCCGATTCGGCGTCCTTTCTCAAGCTGACGCTATGAGCCACTGGCTCCGTGATGTACTCGTACCATACGGAGGTCCGTCCAGAACCGTCCCCAAGGTGGATTTCATCCAAGATGCCGCTCAGAACGGGGCCATGGGGCATGGCCACCATCCTGTCTCCCGTGATTGGAATCCCCGTATCAATTAGGGATTCTCTATCTGCTAAATACAGCAGCTTGATCAGGACCATGTAATTGAGGGAGCCACCGGCTAGCCTTATGAGGAAGGCGGCAGCCTGGGCGGTCTTTCGTTGGTCATAGACAAATCTCACAGCTGGCGCACCTCTTGCCGAAAACGACCATAGGCCGTACCCTATTCACTGCAAGCAGGTGGCAGCCTGTTGGCAATGCAAGGTCGGCCTGAGACCACGAGGTGCCGCCACTTCCTGCGAGGAGTCGGGCGGTGTCTCTTTTTATGACCCATTATGCCACGTCACTGTGGGCACTGTAAGCCTGATTTCCCGAACGTCTAAAGTTCGAGTGACACCGTCGCGTTTGGGATTTGCCTTCAATAATGAGGAGACCAGTGACACGCCCTGTCGGGAGAATGTCAGTGTGATATCGTGATCTGCTGAAGCACGTATTCACTCTCCCTGAAGGATCGGTGAATCTTTGAAAGTTGGCGAGACCTTCCTCGGGGTCATCGATGACCAACACCTCTGTGTGGTGATTGCTGGAACCACGGAATTAGCAATCGTCAACTTCACTAGTCACCGGCTTCCGTGTGATGAGAGTTGCATTGTTCAGCCCGGAGATCACCCGTTTGTAAAACACCCAACGATCGTGGCATATCAAAGGGCCTTCATTCAGCTGAATGATGAACTCGAGGCAAAACGGTCTGCGGGCAGTCTTCGAATGCGCGAGCCGCTCTCGGCCTCGTTGTTACTTCGGATTCAGCAAGGTGCACTAATTTCCAAGGCCACACCCAACAAGATCAAAAACGCCGTCCGGACGCTAATTAACTAGCTACTATCACCAAGCCCGAGCAAGGCTGCAACCTTGCCCCAGCTCAGATCCTCCTGCCCCTCCAACCGTCGGAGATAGGTAGTCGTCACGGCCAGGCTGCTGTGGTCGAGGAAGCGCGATACCTCCTCAATCGATTCACCGGCATCGCGCCGGAGCTTCGCGGCCGAG
>WHTK01000024.1 GCA_009377745.1 Dehalococcoidia bacterium | reverse complement strand
TCTGGAGACGCCGGCGCCATTGCTGGTCCCGGGCGAGGTCATCGTGCGGATGGAGCATCTCTCGATCTGTGGCAGCGACCTGCGGGTCTACGACCGCGTCCTGCCGGAGGACGAGTATCCGCGCCCCATCGGCCAGCCCTGTCACGAATGCCTCGGCGTCGTGGTCGAGAGCCGGGAAGAGGGGATCAAGGTAGGGCAGCGAGTGATCGCCGTGACGAACATCGGCGGTCTGGCGGAGTACCTCTCCGTGCCGACGGACCTGATCGTGACGCTGCCGGAAGATGCGCCGGCCAACCCGGCCTGGGTTCTCTGCCAGCCGCTCGGGACCGTGATCCACGCCGTGGAGCAGATGGGCAGCCTGTTCGGCAAGCGGGTGCTGGTCATTGGGCAGGGGCCTATCGGCCTGACGTTCACCCAGCTCGTAGCGCGGATGGGGGCGCGACAGGTCATCGTCTGCGACAAGCACGACTACCGGCTCGACCAGGCAAAGCGGCTCGGCGCGACCCACACGATCAACGCGACCCGCGAGGACATCGTGGCCGGCGTGACAGAGATCACCGGCGGCGCTCTGGCCGACATTGCCGTGGAGGCAACAGGGCGGCCGGAGGCGCTCCACCAGCTGTTCGAAACTCTGCGGATGCGCGGCATGGCGGTGATCTTCGGCCTCACACACGACGAGGACGTCTTTCCGATCGACTGGCGGATGATCTGCGAGAAAATTCCCAACATCCTCGTGACCAACAGCGCCCGGGCCGGCGACCGCGTCGATTGTGTGCGCACGGCGGTCGATCTGGTCAACCAGGGCCGCATCGACGTCTCGCACCTGCTGACCCATCGGCTGTCGTGGAAGGAGCTCGCGCGCGGCTTCGAGATCTATAGCGCCAAGGCGGAGGATTCTCTCAAGGTCGTCATCGACGTGATCTGAGTGGTACGGTGAAGGCATGGAGAGCACCCGCGGCAAGATCCTCGAAATCCTCAGGCGTCGTCACGAAGCAACGGTCGACGAGCTGACGCAGGCGCTGGAGCTGGCGCCCGCTACCGTGCGTCGCCACCTCGATATCCTCCAGCGTGACGGCTATGTAAGCGTGCGGCCGGTGCGCCGTGAGACGGGACGCCCGCACTACGCCTTCTCGCTAACCGAAGCGGGGGAGAGCTTCTTCCCGCAGCACTACATGCGCATCACCGGCCGCCTCGTCGAGGGCATCGCGGCGCTGGGGCCGCGTGAGACGGCCGGCAAGACGGGCCGTGAGCTGGCCTCACTGGTCTTCGAGCGTATGGCGGACGATATCGCGCGCACCTACGCATTGCAGATCGACGGGATGACCCTGGCGGAGCGCCTGCCGCAGACGGTCGCGGCGCTGGCTGAAGAAGGCCTCGTCTTCGAGGTTGAGGCGCGCGCTGGCGGCTACGTGCTGGAAGGCCTCGATTGTCCCTGCCGCCACATTGCCGATAGGCACAGCGATGTCTGTGGCTACGACCGGCTGCTGCTGGGCCGGCTACTGGACGCGGATGTCCAGCCCATGACTTTGCCGGAAGCGGGCGAAGGTTGCTCCTATCTGGTGCAGTGACAAATACGAGCGGGATGGGGTATACTTGCCAGGCAAACGTATATTCGTGCCTTTGAGCTTGAAGGAGCGCGACATGGTTATTGAACAGATGATGATCACGGTCACCGACAAGGCCGCCCTCAAGGCGAAGAGCCTCCTCGCGGACCGTGGTGTTGAGGGCGGCGCCCTGCGCGTATTTGTGGTGGGTGGCGGTTGTTCCGGCTACCAGTACGGCATGGCCATCGCACGGCATCGCGAAGACGATGACATCGCAATCGAGACGGAAGGCGTCACAATCCTGGTCGACCAGGAGAGCGCGCCCCTGCTCGAAGGAGCCGAGGTCGACTACGTTGAGGACCTGATGAAGAGTGGTTTCACCATCTTCAACCCCAACGCCACCAAGTCCTGCGCTTGCGGCTCCAGCTTCCAGACGGCGGACGGTTCCGGCCAGGCGAAGGCCTGCTGCTAGGACCGGTCGCAACCGAGAATCAAGCGCCCCGCTTAAGGGGCGCTTTTCTTATCTGCCAAGTAACAGGCAACAAGTAACAAGTAATTGCCGAAGCTACCCCGCAGCCTGACGCAAGACGAGGTCATAAGGGCTCTGAGACGCGCTGGTGGCGTTGAGGTGGAGGTCTCGTCTCAGGAAGGGTAGTCATCGGTCCGTGCGCATGCCGAGCGCGGCGAGGCCGGTAACAATTCCACGCACCCTTAAGCCAGGCCTGTTAAACTCGATAATCAAAGACGCGGGTTTAACGCTGGACGAGTTCATCGACCTGCTCTGAGGCGAAGCAATGAAAACCTACACGGTAATCGTGCACGAAGAAGAAGAAGAGGAAGAAGGCGGCTACTGGGCCGAGGTCGAGGAATTGCCCGGCTGCTTTGCGTCTGGCGACACGCTGGACGAGCTCGAAGAGGACATCAAAGCGGCTATCGAGCAGCACCTGGCCGCTTTAAAAGAGCTGGGACAGCCGTTGCCGCCGGGCCAAGGCTCAGGCGTCGAAGGGATACGGCGCTGGGAAATCGGCGTTCCAGCCTGAATAACGTCGTCAAAGCGTAGGAGGAAACAGCTATGGCTAACTGGATCGTCGTCGGGTCGGCGGAGAACTTCGAGATTGCGCGGGAGCGCGGCTTCGATATGTTTGGCTTCAAGAGCTCGCGCCGTCGCGAGACGGCGGAGATGAAGCCCGGCGACAAGCTGATCTTCTACCTCATCGGCGTGATGAAGTTCGGCGGCGTTGCCAACATCGAGGGCGAGGTCTACGAGGACAACGCCCCCGTGTTCAAGAGCGAGAAGAAGGCGAGTGAGGAGTACCCCTTCCGGATCAAGACTTCTCCCGACCGCATCCTGGACAAGGAGCAGTGGCTGGATGTCAAGGACTACGCGACTCGGCTGGAGATGACCCGGCGTCGCGGCGAATACTGGCGCCTCGCCTTCCAGGGCAACCTCCACAAGATCAACGACGAGGACTACGAGACGATTTCGAAGGACGTGGACGCGGCGCTGAAGCAGGTCCCGGCGTAGCGCTGACGCTTCTTAACACTTTGTTGCTTGCCGGCCTACTGAGCCTCTCTTTATCCTGATACCATGACTACTGCACCCCCGCAGGCCGCCTCACGACAGCGCTCCCGTTTTCTGGAGGCGCTGAGCCTCCGCGTCATCGTCGCCGATGGGGCTATCGGCACCATGCTGCAGGAGCGCGGCGTGCCGATCGATGCCTGCCTGGAGCAGGTCAACATCAGCCGTCCCGCCCTCGTACGCACGCTGCACCGCGAGTACGTCGAGGCCGGGGCGGAGCTGATCCAGACCAACACCTTCGGCGCCAACCGAGTGCGCCTCGCGGCCTTTAGCCTCGAAGGTCGCGTGGCGGAGATCAATCGGCGCGCCGTGCAAATCGCGCGTGAGGCCGTGGCTCTCACCGGACGCGGCGTCTTCATCGCCGGCGACGTTGGGCCGCTGGGAGAGGCAGTAGCCCCAGAGGAAGCGCAGGCGGCCTTCGAAGAGCAGATCGGGTCGCTGGCCCAGGAGCACGTCGATCTGCTGCTGATCGAGACGTTCAGCTCGCTGGAAGAGGCGATGATCGCCATCGCGGCGGCGCGCAAGGCCGCTCCCGGCACACCGGTCGTTGTCGAGATGAGCTTCCTGGTTAACGGCCGCACCGCCGAAGGCCGCGGCGCCCGTGAGACGGGTGAGGCGCTGATCGAGGCCGGCGCCGACGTCATCGGCGTCAACTGCGGCGAAGGCCCGCCCCAGGCGCTGCGGCTGCTCAAGGAACTGGCCCGCATCCCTGGCGCGCGCCTCATCGCCCAGCCCAACGCCGGCAAGCCGCAGCTGGTCCAGCGCCGCGTTGTCTATACGGCAACGGCGGACTACATAGCCGGCTACGCCAAGCGCTTCGTGCGGGCCGGCGCCTTGATTGTCGGTGGCTGCTGCGGCACCTCGCCACGCCACATCGCCGCCATGCGCGAGGCGCTCGATCAGAAACCGGCGCCCGATTCGGTATCGGTTGAGATAGCGCCGACGCCCCTCGCGCCGGAGCCGGTCGTTGCGCGCAGCTTCCAGGAGAAGCTCAAGACGGGACGCTTCGTGGTCAGCGTGGAGGTCGACCCGCCGCGCAGCCAGGCCGTGGTCCAGACGATTGAGGCGGCGCGCCTGATGCGCGAGGCCGGCGCGGACTGCGTCAACGTCGGCGACAGCCCGATGGCGGAGGCGCGGCTCAGCGCTATCGCGATGGCGTCGCTGCTCAAGGAGAAGGCCGGCATCGAGCCTGTGCTGCACTGCTCCACGCGCGACCGTAACCTGATGGCGCTGCAATCGGACCTGTTAGGCGCCCACGCCCTTGGCATCCGCAGCGTCCTCTGCATCAAGGGTGACGCCCACGCACTCGGCAGCTATGCCAAGGCGACGGCGATCTGGGACCTCAACGCCTTCGGTTTGCTGCGGCTGCTCAGGGGTTTTAACGCCGGCGAGGATGCCGCCGGCAAGCCTGTACGCCCTTCAACCAGCTTCTTCGCCGGCGCGGCCGTCAACCCGTCGGCGCCTGACCTGGTCGAGGAAGCCAAGATGGTGCGCCGCAAAGCCCAGGCCGGCGCCGAATTCCTGATCTCGCAGGCCGTGTTTGAGGCGGAGGCGGTCGAGCGGCTGATTGAGCGCCTGGGTCCATCGCATCCGCCGATCATCATCGGCGTCTGGCCGGTGCACTCACTACGCCAGGCCGACTTCCTCAGCGAGTACATCACGCCGGTGCCCTCCTGGGTGCGCGACCGCATCGAGGCCGCCGGCAGCGACGCCGAGAAGGCAGGCGTCGAGATGGCGCAGGACCTGCTCGAGAAGCTACGTCCGCTGGCGCAGGGCGTCTATCTGATCCCCTCGTTCGGGCGGTTCTCGGGCATCGCAGAGCTGGTAGTGGCTGCCCGGGAGCTCGCCGATAGCCGTGCCTAGGCTGCCCAATCGACTAGCCCTCCTAGCCGTCGCCTTTCTTCTCCTGGCCTGCAGCGGCGGCGATAACAATGCGCCGTTCGCGATGCCACCCCCATCCAGCGAAACGCCGGCGATTGACTCCTACCTCGTCGGCCAGCCCCAGAACCGCGCGGGCATCGGCGACGTTGACCGCGCCTTCGCCCGCTACGAGGCGACGCGGTCGCCGATGATCGCGACCTTCCAGGCGCAGTCATGGTTCACGGACGGTCTGACTCGGGACGAGTCCCTATTCGTCGAGCGGGCGATCACATTTTCGGCGCGGCAGCGCGGCAATCAGGCGATCATCAGCGACGAGACGATCCGCCGCAAGCTCTACCTCTACGAGCGCGTCCCGATGCAATCAAACGAAGTCGAGTTGTTGGTCATCCACGAGCCGAACCAGGACGCCGTCCGGCAGATGGCGCTGCTCAAGGCGGCGCTACCGGAGCTCGAAAAGCTGGCCGGCGTGGTCTACCCGGAGCGGGTCATGACCGTGATCAACGGCCCCTTCGAGATCAACGATTTCGATGACGGCCAGTTTATCCGCATCGCCCGCTGTTGTACCCTCTCAGCCTTCGTCCTGAGCCATGAGCTGGCCCACACCTATTGGTCGATGGGGCCGTCCTGGTTCAACGAGGGACTGGCCGACATCTACGCTATCCTGACTCTGGAGCAGCTCAGCGATAACCGGCCCGAGGGTTGGGTTTCGCTCCCTGCCGACATCGACGAGTTCTACCGCGGCCGCAAACGCATCGTCGATTCGGGCCGCTTCCCGGACCTGGCGCTACCGCGCCGCCTCGCCTCAGACGGCCTCTACGAGGCGGCAGACGTCTTCCTGCTCGACATCCGGCGCTTGATCGGCGTCGAGGCGTTCTCCAACGCGGTGCGCGAGACCTACATGACTTCTGACTTCGGCCGCTACGTGCTGCGCGAGAAGCGCATCGAGGACACGTTCCTCAAGCACACCAAGTCCGGTGACCGCGATGAGATCATGTCGATGTTCAACCGGCTGATCTGGGGCGATAACGGCGAGCACTATCGGGAGCTCCAGGAACAGGAGGGGCCTTAGCGCGAAAAACTGTAGGGGCGCAGCATACTGCTACGACGTGGCGACTCTAGTTACCGTCTCGCGAGCAGCGATTCGCGGAGGCGGCGGGCCTGGTAGAGGTGCTCCAGGTCGTGCTCGTGTAGCTCGCGGGCGATGTCGTAGAGCGAGATGCGGCCTCGATAAGGGTGCAGTCCGCAGCGCTGCCACTCGTCCTCGCCCAGCATGCGCAGCAGCCAGACCGTCTCCTCGCGCGCCTCTTCGTATTCCTGCAGCAGGCGCTGGAGCGGCTCGTCGCGGTAGTCGTTCTCGGACGGCAGTACGTCTATCGGCTCGTGGGGCAGGCGCGGCTCGGGTTCGCGCACGATCAGCTCGATCTGGCGCTGGTAGAGCAGCTCGGCGTCGCGCAAGTGGGCGGCGACCTCCTTGAGGCACCACTCGCCGCGAGCGGGACGCCAGCGCAGGGCCGTCTCATTGACGCCCTGAAACTGACTGAACAGCTCGCCGGACGATTCTCGCACCGCCTTGAGTAGCCAGCGTCTCTGGCCGGACTCCGCCTCGTAGACCATGATGCCCTCTCGACCAGAATTCTAGGACTTTCGCGGGCGAAGCGCCCACTGGCCTGGGGCTGTAATTCTGCTTGCGAGCTTGCTTATGTTAGACTCACGAGCGGCGGGCCAGGAGTTCTCAATTGCGGCGGCTCTTTGGCGTCTTTTCCCCTGGACGCTTGCTCCTGGTAGCGACCCTCATCGCCTCCGGCTACTTCATGTTTTCCGCCGGCACCAACTTCATGCATTCCTACCGCCTGGCCGGTGACGAAGCGCGTCAGCAGGCCGAGGTAGACCGGCTGATGGAGCAGCAGGAGCAGTTGCAGCAAATCCGCGACTACTTACGCACGGACGAGTACGTAGAGTTCATGGCGCGGCGTGTCTTCGGCCTGGTCAAGCCGGGCGAGAAACTCGTGGTAGTGCAGGCGCCCGCCCCCGAGCCACTGGAAGAGTCGCCCGACCTTACCTGGTGGCAACGCCTCTTCAGCCGCTGACGATGAGCTTCCGCGCGTCCTCAGGCACATCCTGAGCCCAGCCAAAGCTTCTCGAAGGATGAGTTGGCCGGCCCCTCATCACCTGGCCACAGAGCCTCGTATACTGGCCTCGATATGGGGTCAGACGCGGCAGCCGAGCGCCGGGCACGCCGTCTGGAAGCGTCCGTAAGGCGCTTCGTGGACGAGAACGCCCTATGGCCATCGACCGGCGGGATGTTGGTCGCTGTCTCCGGCGGCCCGGACTCCACGGCGCTGCTGCTGGTCCTCTCCCGGCTGGCCCCGCGGTGCAAGCAGCGTCTCGTCGCCGCCTACTTCGACCACGGTCTGCGAGGCGACGCGGCCTCACGTGAAGAGCGCGCCGCTGTCGAAGCGCTGGCCTCGGCGACCGGCGTTGATCTGGTCACCGGCTCCGGCGACGTTCGAGGCCGAAGCTGCAGGCAGCGTTTGTCGATCGAAGCCGCGGCCCGACTAGAACGCTACGAGTTTCTGGCGCGCGTCGCGGCTGAGGCGGGCTGCAGCGCCGTCGCGACCGGCCATACGGCTTCTGACCAGGCCGAGACGGTGCTGATGCATCTGCTGCGCGGCAGCGGCCTCGGTGGGCTGCGGGGCATGATGGCCAAGTCAGGCTGGCCCTTCCCCGGCCACGATGAGCTCTCGCTCGTGAGGCCGCTGCTCAAGGTCTCGCGCGACGATACCGCATCGTATTGCCGCGACCGCGGCGCCGAGCCGGTGCAGGACGAGAGCAACGCCTCGCCGGAGTTCCTGCGCAACCGCATCCGCAACGACCTGCTACCGGCGCTGCGCGAATATAACTCGCGCGTCGAGGATGCCCTGCTGCGCCTGGCCGAGGCCGCGCGTCTGGACCAGGATTTCGTCTCGGCTACCGCCCGAGACGCCATCAACGTGAGCCACGGGAAGGTAACGCTGCCGCGGCTGCTGTTAACCGCGTGGCATCCGGCGCCGCGGCGGGAGGCGCTGCGTCTGGCGCTGGCTGCCATCACCGGCGATGCGCAGGGCGTCGCCGAGACCCACATCGCCGCCCTCGAACGCCTGGCGCTGCAAGGCCGCACCGGCGACGCCATCGACCTGCCTCGGGGCGTTGTCACCCGGCTGACACGTGAGTCGCTGGAGCTGCGCCACCGTACCGGGCTCGAGAGTCTGCCGGAGGAGTCCGTCACGCTCGACGTCCCGGGAGAGGCGCAGTTCGGCTTCCTGTCAATCAATGCAATCCAGGTCGAGGCCACACCTCGGGTTGAAACCCGAACCACGGCATGGTCAACTTCGGTTGAGCTTGATGCCGGCGCCATGGACGCGACACTGACCGTGCGACGCTGGCGGCCGGGAGACCGGATCCAGCCGCTGGGCATGGAGGGGACGAAAAAGCTGCAGGACCTTTTCGTGGACGAGCGCGTGGCGCGGACGGAGCGCAACCGCGTGCCCGTTTTCGAGAATGAGCGCGGCCTCCTCTGGGTAGGCGGCCTACGCATCGCAGAATGGGCGAAGCCGGCGCCGGGACGGCCGGTGGTGAAGCTCTCGTATCGGTCCATCGAGACCTAGAAGGACGTAACGATGTCTTTAGCCAGCTTCACCGCACGCCGCGAGGCGCTGCGGGCGATCCTCGAACGGCCCGCGGTCACCGCTCCGGGCAGCGTCTTCGATGCGGCTTCAGGGCGGCTCGCGATGGCTGCCGGCTACGAAGTGGGGTTGTTTGCGGGCTCCGTCGCCTCGCACGTCATCCTCGGCGCGCCGGACATCATCGTTTTGACGCTGACGGAGCTGGTGGAGCAGACGCGCCGCATCACGCGCGCTACCGAGCTGCCGCTGGTCGTGGACGCCGACCATGGCTACGGCAACGCGCTCAATGTCATGCGCACGGTGGTCGAGCTGGAGGCAGCCGGCGCCGCGGCCCTGACGGTCGAGGACTCGGTATTGCCACGGCGTTATGGCGGTGTCGGCGGGCCGGGCGGCGAGATCATCTCGCGCGAGGAGTACGGCGACAAGCTGAAGGCCGCGATTGCCGCGCGCACCGACCCGGCCCTGGTGATCATCGGCCGGACGGAGGGCATGCCGCGCGGCCTCGACGAAGCTTTGGCTCGCGTCCGCATCGCGCGTGAGGCCGGCGTCGATATGGTCTTCGTCCGCAACGTCAACGACCTCGACTCCGTCAAGGCGATCTACGAAGCCTCCGGCGGCCTGCCGATGGTGCTGAACACGACGCCGGGGTCTATAGAGGAACTGGCCGCGAACGGAATGCGGCTCTTCTTTCAGGGCCACGCGCCCTACTTCGTTATGCTCAATGCCCTCTACGAGTCCTATCAGCACATCCTGCGGGGCGGCGCACCCGCAGACCTCAACCCGAAGACGCTGCCGGCGGAGCTCCTAGCCATTGCCCTGGATGAGGCGGAGTACGGGCGGCTCGGCAAGGAGTACCTCGGCGGCTAGAAGGCTTCGGACAGTTGCTTGATCTTGGGCAAGACTGACTTCCAGCCGGCGGCGGAGTCCTCGTAGCGCTTCTGGCCGTCTTCGACCGTAGCGAAATCGCCTTGAGAGACGTTCAGCGTCGTCCGATCGCCCTCCGCGACCAAGTCAAGGGTCACGAGAAGGTAGTTGGACGGCTCGTCCGCGTAGGGCGAGTTGGGCGCGAAGGCCGTGTAATGCAGCGTCCGCGGTGGTTCGATCTTCTCGATGGCGCCTTTGACCTGGACCACGCCATTGCTCGCCACCCGCCACTCCAGCGAACTGCCGGCCTTCCAGTCTGAGATCGCCTCGCAGCCGAACATGAACTGCTTCGTCAGCTCCGGGTCGGTCAGGACGCGCCATATCTGCTCCGGCCTCGCCCGAATCTCGATGCTGTCGCGCATCGTCAACTCATCGCTCATACACGCCTCCGTTCGCCGCCAATCGTACCCGGAGGAGGGTTACGCTTAATACTCTCCGTGGCGCCGTGACGATTTATTCGGGGTTACTATAGCCCGCTGACCGTCAACTGCTGCATTCGTAGACTGGGCGCCGCACTGCTACCGCGCCAGAGCAGGTCGGAGCCGGCGGCATCGATACCCGCCAGCATGTCCTTCAGGTTGCCCGAGAGGTTGATCTCGGTGACGGGGAAGGTAAGCTGTCCCTTCTCGATCCAGAAGCCCTGCGCCCCGCGCGAGAAGTCGCCCGTGGTCATGTTGACACCGAAGCCCATGAGGTCGGTGAGCAGCAGCCCCTCCTCGATATCGGCGTAGAGCGCTTCGGGCGGCGTCTGGCCGGCCTCCATGACGAAGTTGCTCGTGCCGGGCGAGGGCTCTGAGCTGATGCCACGCTGGGCCGCGCCGGTAGTCTTCCGGCCTAGCCTGCGTGCGTTGTAGCTATCAAATAGGAAGTTGCGGAAGACGCCGCCCTCGAACACGGGCACGCGACGCGACGTCACACCTTCACCGTCGAAGGGCCGCGAGCCGATGCGCCCCGGCAGCAACGGGTCGTCCGTGAAACTGAGCAGCGCCGAGGCGACCTGCTGGCCTTCGAGCTCGGCCAGGAAGGTTGAGCGGCGGTAGAGCGCCTCGCCCGAGACCGCGCCGGCGATGATCCGCAGCAGCGCGTGGGCTACCGGCGCCTCCCAGACGACCGGCACAGCCGTGGTGCCTACTTTACGCGCTCCCAGCTTGGCGACCGCGCGGGCGGCGGCCTTGCGCCCGACCTCCTCCGGCGTTTCGAGGCGGTGCAGGGCGCGCTCGGTGGAATACCAGTGGTCGTTGCGCTTCTTGCCCTCGGCGTCGTCGCAGATCGCCTCCATGCCGATCGAGGCGTAGGTGCCAACGTAGGAGCCGCCGAAGCCGAGGCTGTTGGCCAGCGCCATGGTCGCGCGGGTGACGCCCATCTCGCAGCCGTCCGAATTGGTGACGCGCTTGTCGTAGTCAAAGGCGGCGGCTTCGCAGCGCAGGGCGAAGTCGCGCATCTCGTCCGTGCTCAGCGCATCGATCGCCTCGTCGTAGAGTTGGAGGTTCGGCTGTCTCGCCGCCGGCGCCAGCTCTTCGCGGTCGGGCAGGCCGGCGTGCTGGTCCGGCTCTGAGATCGCCGCCAGCTCAATCGCATCGCGCACCAGTTGCTCAATCGCCTGGGGCGTCAGGTCCGCCGTCGAGCAGATGGCCGTGCGCTTGTCCTTGATAACGCGGATGCCGACGGCGTGCGAGCCAGCGTCGATCACGCGTTCGATGGCGCCGCGCCGCACCTGCACGGACGATTCCGTGGAGGAGACGACGTACGCGTCGGCCTCATCAGCGCCGAGACGCCGGGCCTTGTCGACGATGTCGGAGGCGAGGGAGAGGGGGTTTTCATTCATCTGCGGACCTCATCGGCGCGAAGTAAGATCCATACCTCGGGCTGAACCCCGAGGCATTAGGTCTCCGCGATCATACTTTTCGAGTCTATCCCATTGGGTGCGGATGTAGCTTCGAGTAGAATCAATAGCGCCAGGTGGTACCAGCTTTGAGCCATAGCCAGTTTGCCAGAAGCTGTTGGTGTGAGCATCGAGCTTAAGCTCTGGATAGAGCTGCAAGAGGTGGTGCGTCGAGACGCCTTTGAGGATCATCATCGCTCTCGGTAGCTCCGACTTGTCAGGTAATTCAAGCAGAAGATGAACGTGATCAACGATAGCTTCAAGCTCAAGAACATGAATGCCCTTCTCTACAGCAACATCTCGAAGGACTTCTCGCGTCGAGGTCAGCACATCTCCCTGCAGTAACCACTTGCGCCCCTTAGTGCCGAACCAGACGTGGACGTACGGCATCGATGACCCTTAGATGCCCCGGGGTTCAGCCCGGGGTATAGTTCCGTCTGTCTTGTCCAAGGCCGTGGTGCTGTCCCCGCTTGAGCCACCATGGTTCTGCCGCGCACTCGTCACCCCGCGCTACCCTTCGCCCAGCTTCAGCGTCCGCGGCTCGAAGTTGGTCTGGGTGCGCAGATAGTCGTCCAGGGTCTCGGCGCGGCGGATCAGCTCGATGGAGCCGTCGCGGTGGAAGAGCAGTTCCTTGGGTCGCAGGCGGCCGTTGTATTGAAAGCCCATCGCCAGGCCGTGGGCGCCGGTGTCCTGGATCAGCAGGTAGTCGCCGTCTTCGACAGCCGGTAGCTCACGTTGCTGAGCGAATTTATCGTTGTTTTCGCAGAGGGAGCCGACCACGTCGACAACACCGCTGACGCCCCGCTTTTCACGGCCGTCACGCCCGACAGCGGTGATGTGATGATAGGCGTCATACATCGCGGGGCGCATCAATGAGGACATACATGCGTCCACGCCCACGTAGTCACGATACTTTGACATAACGTTAAGCACCCGCGTGACGAGGACGCCGTGCGGGCCGGTGATCGCGCGGCCGCACTCCATCAGCAGTCGCGGCGTGTAGCCGGTCTCGCGCCAGAAGGCCTCGAAGAGGATCGCGGCCTTCTCGGCCAGTCCGGCCAGGTCGAAGGGCTCTTGCTCCGGCCGATAAGGGATGCCGATACCGCCGCCAATGTTGATGAACTCAAACCTGATTCCTGTCGCTTCGGTAACCTCTTTGCAGATTCCGAAAAGCATCTCAATCGTTGCGACCATGTACTCGTAGTTGCGCTCGTTGGAAACGACCATTGTGTGCAATCCGAAGCGGCTGGCGCCACGCTCGAGGGCCAGCCGGTAGGCATCGATGATCTGGTCGTGGCGCAGGCCGTACTTCGCCTCCTCCGGCTTGCCGATGATCGCGTTGCCGGTGCGACGGTTGCCGGGGTTGTAGCGGAAGCAGATCAGCTCCGGCATCAAGGGCACCTTGTCGATGAAGGTGATGTCATCCAGGTTGAGGATGCAGCCGCCGTTGCCCAGCGCCTCGGCGTACTCCGCGGGTGAGGTGTTGTTGGAGGAGAACATGATGTCGTCCGGGCCGGCGCCAAGGCTGCGCGCCATCTGCAGCTCCGGGATCGAGCTGCAATCGAAGCCGAAGCCGAGCTCGCGCCGCAGGATTTCCAGGATGCGCAGGTTGGGCAGCGCCTTCACGGCGTAGTACTCGCGGAAGCCCGGGACGGCCGCGAATAGCTGGTTCAGCCGCCGCCCGCCCTCGACCATGCCCGCCTCGTCGTAGACGTGGAACGGCGTCCCAAACGCCTCGACGATCTGGGGCAAGGCCGGCTGCAGGCGCTCGGCGAAGGAGAGAGACATCGGCATTAAAGAGACCCCCTCCTGTCATTCTGAGCCGGCTGTAGGCCATGCGAAGAATCTACCGGTTGATCGTCGAACCACTCCCCGGCCAGGTCTTTCCATCCCGAATTTACAGAGTTAACCAGTGCCATCTTCTTGGCGCGTGTCCAGCCCTTTATCTGTTTCTCGCGTTGGATCGCAACCGTTACGTCGTCCGTTTCCTCAAAGTAGACAAGACGGTCGAGATGATATCGACCAGTGAAGGATCCGGGCCTGCGGGAACGGTGCTCAAGCACTCGTCGCTCCAGATTGTTAGTGACACCGACATAGGGAGTGAAAGAACGGTTAGTCATGATGTAAACGTAGTAGATGTTCATAGGCGTCAGAGAGACGTCACTCGAGGCGAGAGGCAGCCTATACGTGAGTTCTCTATAGACGGAGCCTTAGATTCTTCGCTCCTGGCGTCGCTCAGAATGACAAGTAAAGTTCCCTCTGTGTCATTCTGAGCCGGCTGCAAGCCAGACGAAGAATCTACAGGTTGATCGTCGAACCACTCCTCGGCAAGGTCTTCCCAGACAGCGTTTGTCGAGCAGAGACTGTAAGAACGGTTGGTCATGATATAGACGTAGTAGGTGGTCATCCGGCTCTAGTGATACGCCATTCGGGCGAGGGGCATCCCGTATGTCGGGATTTCTCTATACGGGGCCTTAGATTCTTCGCTCCTGGCGTCGCTCAGAATGACAAATAAAGCTCCAACGATGTCATTCTGAGCCGACTGCAAGCCAGACGAAGAATCTACAGGTTGCTCGGTGAACCATCCCTCGGCTAGGTCTTCGCAAGCCTCGATCGCGGAGTTAACCCGCGCCCCTTTCTGTGTCATACGTGGAGGTTCTATGAACGGGGCCTTAGATTCTTCGCTCCTGGCGTCGCTCAGAATGACAACGAACACCCGCGCCTAGTCCATCTTCGTGCCGCCGACGGTGATGCCGGAGACCAGCACCGTCGGCACGCCGACGCCGACCGGGACGGATTGGCCATCCTTGCCGCAAGTCCAGCGTCCGTCGCTGAGGGCGAAGTCGTGGCCGACCACCGTCACCTTGGTGAGCACGTCGGGGCCGTTGCCGATCAGGTTGACGTTGCGGATCGGCGCCGTGATCTGGCCGTCCTCGATCATGTAGCCCTCGGTGACGCTGAAGACGAAGTCGCCGTTGGAGATGTTGACCTGCCCGCCGGAGAAGGCGACACAGTAGATGCCCTTCGGCACGGAGCTGATGATCTCGGCCGGGTCGGATTCACCGCCGAGCATGTAGGTGTTGGTCATACGCGGCATGGGGTAGTGCTTGAAGGACTGACGGCGGCCGTTGCCGGACGCCTTTGTACCCATGGCCTTGGAGCTGATCCGGTCCTGCAGGTAGGCCTCCAGGATGCCGTCTTTGATCAGGACGTTATAGCCGGGCAGGTTGCCCTCGTCATCGATGTTGATCGAGCCGCGGCTGTCCGAGATCGTGCCGTCATCAACGACGGTGCAGAGCGACGACGCCACCAGTTCACCGATGCGGCCCGAGTAGTTGCTCGTCTGCTTGCGATTGAAGTCGGCTTCAAGCCCGTGGCCGATGGCCTCGTGCAGGAGGATGCCGGAATCGCCAGCAGCCAGGACGACCGGGAAGGTGCCGGCCGGCGCCTCGACGGCGGATTGGAGCAGGACGGCCTGTCGCGCCGCTTCTTCAGCCAGGGCTTCCGGCGTCTGCACATCGAAGTAGGCCATTCCCATGCGGCCGCCGCCGCCCCAACGCGCCGTTTGCCGCTGTCCGTCCCGCTCTGAGAGGCAGCTGACGTTGAAGCGGACCAGAGGCTGGACATCGCCGGTCATACGGCCGTCGCTGGTGAAGATCGCGACGTACTTCAGCTCGTCCGCGAAGACCATGTCGACGCGGGCGATGGAGGAGTCGAAGGCGCGGGCGGCGTCATCGGCGCGGCGCATGAGCTGCACCTTTTCCTGCGCCGGCACCTCCAGCGTGCTCGCCGCCCGCGAGTAGTGGTTCGCCGTTTCAAAGTGGAGGACGTCGATCGGGGGCGCCTTCCCGCCCTGAGAGGCGATCTTGGCGGCCGTCTCGGCGGCGCGGAGCATGGCGTCGCGGCTGAGGTCTTCGGTGTAAGCGTAGCCGACGGCCTCGCCGAGCAGGACGCGGACGCCCAGGCCCTGGCTGATACCGCGATTGGCGCTCTTCACGGCCTGCTGCTCGAAGATGATGTTGCCGGAGGTGCGGTGCTCGAAGTAGAGCTCGGCGTAGTTGCCGCCGCGGGCCAGGGCAGCATCGAGCAGCGACTGAGCCATCGCCGTATCGATGGCGTATCTGTCGCGCAGGAAGGCGAGGGCGGCGCGGGAGCTGTCGGTGGGTGCGGTCATTAGCGGGTCCTTTCGCAGGAATTGTACATCCCGGGCGGCCCGGCCCAATCTGCGAGGGTAAATCGCCTGCTAACGCCGAAGGCTCCGGCCCTAACAGCAGACCAGTCTGGCCGGAGCAAGGCAACCAGGCTTGACGAGAAACTTGCGAGAAATTTCCGAGCAAACGGGCGGGCAACCAGGGCTCACTTGAGCCTAAACTCTGCTACGTGGAACTGCGCTTATTCGTAATTGAGCCACAGAGCCTACGCCGGCGATTGGTCTGCTCCTCGGCAGAAAACTCGGACGGCCTGAGTGTCGTAGGCGAAGCGGCTTCTTTGCACGACACGCAGGTCATGGAGTCGGAGTCTCCGGATATTTTTCTGATCGACGCGGCGCTGCTTGCCGCCGATCAAGACGGGATGGCCACGATCTCGAAGCGGCACCCGCAGTCCTTCTTCGTGCTGTTCGGCGACCATCCGGACCTCGATGCGCTGCTCAGCTGCGTCCAGCTGCCGCTGCGTGGCTTTCTCTCCTTCAACCACCTCACCGGCGCGGAGTTGGCGCGTTCTCTGCAGGTCATCGCCTACGGCGGCGCGGTGATCGAGCCGATCAGCGCCCGGCTCCTGCTGGAGTACCTGCAGGGCCGCGTGCTGCCACTGGCCACCTCTCACACGCCGCTGGGAGGGCTGACGGAGCGCGAAGAGCAGGTGCTGGAGCGTGTCCGGCGCGGCCCTCAGCAACAAAGAGATAGCTATGAGCCTCAGCATCAGCATGGGCACGGTGCGCTCTCACCTGAGGACCATCTTCCGTAAGCTGGACGTGACGTCTCGCGCTGGCGCTGCCGCAATCGGCGCAACGCGCACCTATCGCGGCAGGCAGGCGAGCTAACCGGCTCTGGTCCCGCCCCTGGGGCAACGATCTGCCTGCCGATGTAAGATCGAAGGCGTCGCGAGTCCCGGAGGAAGCGGATGGCCACACCCTCAACCACCATCGACGCCGGCGGACGCTCCGTCAAAATCACCAACCCGGAGAAGCTCTTCTTCCCGGAGAAGGGCTATACCAAGCTCGACCTCGTCAACTACTACCTGGCCGTCGGCGAGGGCGCGCTTCGTGGCGTCCACCGCCGTCCCATGGTGCTCAAGCGCTACGTCGATGGCGCCGCCGGCGAGCCTTTCTTCCAGAAGCGCGCCCCAACCAATCGCCCTGAGTGGGTGACGACGGCGCGCATCCGCTTCCCCAGCGGCCGTTTCGCCGACGAGGTGATCTGCGACGAGATCGCCGACCTGATCTGGGCGGTCAACCTCGGCTGTGTCGACCTCAACCCCTGGCCCGTGCGCGAGACCGACGTCGACCACCCGGACGAGCTGCGCGTCGACCTCGACCCGACACCGGAAGCGGGTTTCGCTGCGGTGAAACAGGTGGCGTTGACGGTGAACGAGGTGTTGGAGGAGCTGGGCTATCGCGGCTTCCCCAAGACGTCCGGCTCGCGCGGCGTCCACGTCCTCGTCCGCATCGAGCCGAAGTGGGACTTCACTCAGGTCCGTCGCTCTGCCATCGCCCTGGGCCGTGAGGTCGAACGCCGTATCCCGGAGCTGGCGACGACGGCCTGGTGGAAGGAAGAGCGCCACGGCGTCTTCATCGACTACAACCAGAACGCGCGCGACCGCACCGTTGCCTCCGCCTACTCCATCCGCCCCACGCCGGACGCACGCGTCTCCTACCCCCTGACCTGGGCTGAGCTGCCGGACGTGGAGCTGGCCGACTTCACAATCGAGACGGCGCCGCGCCTCTTCGGGGAGCGCGGCGACGCCCACGCTGAAATCGATGAGGTCAGCTACTCACTGGAGCCGCTGCTGGCGCTGGTCGAGAAGCAAGAGCGCGAGGGGCAGGGCGACGCTCCCTGGCCGCCGCAGTTTCCCAAGGGAGAGGACGAGCCGGCGCGCGTCCAGCCGAGTCGCGCCCGCAAGCCGGAGGGCGACGCCACGAAGAAGAGTACGGGTCGCCGTGAGCCAATCCATCCCTTGATCACCGTATCGCAGGCGGAGCACAAAGCCGAGGCGCTGCAAGGACTGGAGCGCTGGAAGGCCGGCCATCCCGGCGCGGCGGCGCTTCTGAGGCCCGATGACATCCTCGTTGACTCCATGCGCGGCCGGTCGGCGACCTACACGCGCATTCGCGTCAACCTGCGCAATGTGTCGGAGGCAGAACGCCCGGCCCAGGGCACGCCGGACCCTGATTACGACCCCTGGCGTGACTTCGAGTTTCCCGAGGGAGACCCTGCCAGAGGCAATACGCCGCCGATGCGCACGACCTATCGCCGCCCCACGCGCAAGAACCCCGCCGACGGCCGTCTGTAGACGGTTGGCGGTGGAAAGCGTCAAGGCTCAGGGCGCGGCGAGAGACGCGTTGCTGCAACGCATTCTTGACGTTCTCAAGGCCGACCCCAGGATCCAGGGAGCATGGCTCTCCGGCTCCTTCGGTCGCGGCGACGACGAAGCCGACGAGTGGTCGGACCTCGACCTGCACGTCGCAATCGAGGACGACAGCCTCGCCGCCTTTCTGGACCAACGCCTCCGATTTTATGAGTCGATTGCCAAGCCGATCCTGATTCAATCCGAGTTCACCCAGAATCCGCATCTCGAAGGCGGCGTCTTCCAGCTCGTCTACTTCGACGGCGGGATCGAGGTGGACTGGACATTCGGGCCGGCGAGCATGGCGAAGAAGGTGGTCGGCCACCGGCTGCTGCTTGAGAAGCGGCCGTTTCCGGTTATCGACCCTCCATCTCTTTCACCCACCCAACGTCTGGAGAAGATCCAGTGGCGGACGACGTTCTTCTGGGCCATGGCGCCGATCGCCATCAAGTACGGGGCAAGAGGCGCCACCCGTCAGGCCGCTAGCCAGACCGACCTTCTCACGCGCGCCCTCATCTGCCTGCACCGGCTGCTGGCGAGCAAGACCGTCCCTGACCCATGGGTTACCGTCCTTAACCGGCCGCTTGAGGCTGAAATCGATGCTCATCTGCCACGGCTCGGCGCTGAGATCACGCCCGCCGCCGCCCTCGACGTCATCTCCCAACTACGTGATGAGATGCTGAGACTGCACCCCGGCCTGATCGCACTCGGCATCGACGTGCACCTCGCAATGGTTGGCGAGGTCGATAGGCTATCAGGCATCGCTCGGGAAGTTATTACTGAGGGCCACTTCCAGCGCCGCAAGTATCGTTAGCTAACAACCTTGTCATTCCGAGGCACGAGGAATCTTGTCAACCAAGATCAGCTTTCGAGTTTTCTAACCATCCGTCGGTCAAGTCCTGCCATTTCGGATTCAATGTGGCGATGAGGTCGAGCTTCTTCTTACGAGACCAGCCTTTGATCTCTTTCTCTCGCTGAATCGCCTCACGAATGTCCTTCGTCTCTTCGACATAGATCAACCGCGTGACTTTGTAGCGTCCAGCGAAGGTGTTTCCTCCGCTTGATCTATGTTCCATCACACGACGAGGAAGATCATTGGTGATGCCCGTATAAGGGTGGTGCCCATGTAGTTGGTCATGATGTAGACGTAGAAAGTTCTGGCCACACGAAGCCTCTATCTCCAGGACAGGATTCCTCGTGCCTCGGAATGACACATTCGGATAGTTATTCCCAGCCCTGAGCCCTGCCTACACGCCGAACAACTACGCGCCGAAGATCTGCTGAAGCTCGTAGGGAGGCGTTGTGGCGATCTGGTCGAAGGTGCAGGACGTGGGCGGCTTGTCAGTGCGCCAGCGGCGGAACGTCGCGGCGTGGCGGAAGCGGTATGGCCCCTGCAGGTAATCGAACGTCACCTCGCAGACCAGCTCCGGCCGCAGACGCACCCATGCCATGTCGCGGGCGCCGGTCCAGCGGCTCGGCTCGCCCGGCGTGCGGCCGCGGCCGAAGCCCTCTTCGCCGTCGTCAGTAACGTAGGGCGCCAGGAAGGAGACGAGCTCGCGCTTTTCGGCCGCCTTGAAGCTGGACGTATGGCCGACGTGGTGGAAGACGCCATCGGCATCATAGAGGCCCAGCAGTAGGGAGCCGACGGAATCGCCTTCCAGCCCGCGGTTCCAGCGAAAGCCGCCGACCACACAATCGACCGTCCGCAGATGCTTGATCTTCAGCCAGTCGCGCCGTCCCGCTCGATACGGCTCCTCGCGCCGCTTGGCAATCACGCCATCGAGCCCGGCGCCCTCGAAGCGCTCGAACCAGTCCTGCGCCAGGTCGCGGTCGCGCGTCTCCGGCGTGATCTGGATGGGCGCTTCGATGCCTTTGAGCGACGCCAACAGGCGCTCACGCCGCTCTGAGAAGGGCAGCTCGCGCAGGTCGGCGTCTCCGGTGGCCAGCAGGTCGAAGGCGACGAAGGAGGACGGCGTCTGCTCGGACAGCATCTTCACGCGCGAGGCGGCCGGATGGATGCGCATCTGCAGCGCATCGAAATCGAGGCCATGGTCCGTGGCGATGACGATCTCGCCATCGAGGATCATCGGGGTGGGTAGGGCATCGCGCAGGCTAGCCTCCAGCTCGGGGAAGTAGCGCCCCAGCGGCTTGAGGTCGCGGCTCTGCAAGTAGATCTGTTCGCCGTCGAAGAAGATTAAGGCGCGGAAGCCGTCCCACTTCGGCTCGTAGGACCACTCCTCGCCCTCCGGGATGGCGTCGATCGCTTTGGCCAGCATGTGCTGCAGCGGCGGTTGGAAGGGGAGCTTGAGGATGATCTGCTCTGTCATAGTCTGAGACTCCGCGTGATCGTATCATGGCACTGGGTCAGCGTCCGTTCCCGGCCCGCAGAAAGGATCAGGTGCTCCGGCTCAATGGCAAGCAACGAATTTCCCTGGGAGCTCCTGGACAACCGCTACAACGACCGCTTTCAGAAGCTGGCGCTGCAAGAGGTGCCGGTCCAGCGCCTGACCGTGAGGTCGGCCTGGAACTACCGTCTCTTCCTGGAGCGGCCGGAGTGGTTTCAGTACACCATCCCCGGCATGTTTGCCATGCTCGGCAAGCGTAACCCGGCGACCGGGCGCTCCGCCGTCCGCGCCTTCAGCATCGTCTCCGCCCCGCATGAAGACTTTCTTGAGTTCTACATCGCCGTCAAGGGCGAGACGATTGACGACTTGCTGCCGCTGTCACCGGAAGACCCGGAGCTCGAAAAGCGCATTCTTGAGTACCCCTACGTCTCGATGCTCCTCCAGGACGTGGTTGAGAAGGAGGTCGAGGCCAACCCGGCCTACAACAATGTCCTCCTCGGTCAGGCGACGATGGGCTCCTTCCGCTACGACACCAAGGACCCACGCATCGCCGTCTTTGGCTTCACCGGCACCGGCGTCGCCGCCGGCGTGCCGATCGTGCGTGGCTACTCCTGGGCGCCGTCCGTGCGCAAGGGTATCGTCCTGCACGGCGTCCGCAACCCGGCCGACTTCGCCTACCAGGACGAGTTCAAGGAGCACCGCAGCAAGTACCCTGACTTCCAATACCACATGTTCCTCAGCCGCGACGCCGGCACGCCCTGGCACTACGGGCGCGGCCGCATCACCAAGGTCCTGGCGCCGGCGCCGCAGGAGATGACCGGCGAGATTCACCCCTTCGAGAAGCTGACCGGCGTGCCGTACGACCCCAACCACGTCAAGCTCTACCTTTGTGGCAGCGATGCGATGATCAAGCAGGTCACGGACTACGCGGTCAACGAGCGCGGCTTCGACCGCAAGGACATCATCCACGAGAAGTTCTTCGACTAACCATTAGCATGGCGGCAATAGGGCTTCGCTTTGCGCATGCGGCCAGGATTCTGGATTGAGTTCTACGTCTCTAAAGGCAGCCATCGAAGTCCGCCCTGCCACGACGAAGGCGGACCGGGAGCGCTTTTTACGCCTGCCCTGGCGCCTCTATCGGGACGACCCGGTCTGGGTGCCCAACCTGCTCATGCTCCAGCGCGACCTGATCTCGGAGAAGAAGAACCCGTTCTTTGACCACGGCGAGGCGCGGCTCTTCCTGGCCTGGCGTGATGGCGAAGCCGCCGGCCGGATCAGCGCCCAGATCGACCGGCGGCATAACGAGCATCACGGCGAACGCACCGGCTTCTTCGGCTTCTTCGAGTCGATTGACGACGCGTCCGTGGCATCCTCTCTCCTTGATGCAGCCGCGAATTGGCTGCGCGAGCGCGGCATGGACACGATTCAGGGACCGTTCAGCTTCAGCATCGACCAGGAAGTGGGCATGCTGGTCGAGGGCTTCGAGCATCCCCCAATGATCGATACGACCCACGCGCTGCCCTACTACGGTGGCCTGCTGGAGCAAAGCGGCTACGCCAAGGCGATGGATTTGCTGGCCTACCGCTGGGACGTGCAGCCGATGCCGGAGCGCATCCGTGAGCCCATCGACGTCACCCGCGCCGCTTCCGGCCTCACCGTGCGCAAGATCAGCATGCGCCGCCTCGATAAGGAAGTCGACATCCTCCTCGATATCTATACGGACGCCTGGCAGGACAACTGGGGCTTCGTCCCCGTCACCCAACGCTCGGCACGCAAGATCGTCGATGACCTGCGTTTGATCGCCGACCCCAACGTCGTCCTGATCGCCGAGATCGATGGCGAGCCGGCCGGGATGATCGTCGGCGTCCCTAACTTTTACGAGGCGATCCGGGACTTCAAGGGCCACATAGACCCCTGGAAGGCGCTGAAGCTGATCTGGCGCCTGAAAGTCCGCGGCACGGAGACAGGGCGCATCCTGCTCTACGGTGTCAAGCAGAAGTTCCAGCGCCGCCGTGAGCTCTACGGCCTGCCCTTTCTGCTCCTCGATGAGCTCTACAAGGGCAGCCAGAAGGGCCGCTACAAGTGGTGCGAGGAGTCCTGGATCCTGGAGAGCAACAGGCGCATGAACGCGATGATGCCTTATATGGGCGCGGCGCTCTACAAACGCTATCGCATCTATGAGAAGGCCCTGTAGCCCGTGCGGGTGCTGGTAACCGGCGCCAACGGCTTTGTCGGCTCCCACATCGCCGACCGACTGCAAGGGCAGGGTGTTGACATAAGGTTGATGCTGCGACGCACCAGCAGCATCGCCTTCCTCGGCGGCGTCAAGGACTATGAGCGTGTCGAGGGCGACATGCGCAACGCCGAGTCGCTGACGGCCGCGGTCAGGGGTGTCGGGACCGTAATCCACTGTGCCGGGTTGACGAACGCCCGGACGGAGGCGGAGTACCAGGCGATCAACGGCGAAGGCACAGCCGTCCTGGCGCGCGCGGCCGCCGAAGCGGGCGTCAAGCGCTTCGTCTATGTCTCCAGCCTGGCGGCGCAGGGCCCCAGCCCGGACGGCAGCACCTCGATACCCGATGTTGCCCATCCGATCAGCTCCTACGGCCGCTCCAAGCTGGCAGGGGAGTACGCGACGTTGACGGAAAAAGAGCGAATGAGCGTCGCCATAGTCCGGCCACCGGTCGTCTACGGCGAACGCGACCACGCCCTCTTGCCGTTCTACCGCATCGCTAGCCTCGGCGTCCTGCCGGTGCTCGGCGGCGGCCAGAACCAGGTCTCCTTCGTCCACACCCACGACTGTGCCGACGCGATCATCCGTGCCGCGCTGACGGCAGGACGTTCCGGCGGCATCTACACCATCGCCGACGGCCCGCCGCACACGTGGCGAGGGCTGGTGCAGGCTTTCGCGCGGGCCAGGGGACGCGGCGTGCGCATCATCAACACGCCCCCATCCCTGTTCATGGCAGCGGGTTATGCCGGCGGCGCTGTCTCCAAACTGATCCGGCGCGCGTTACCTCTCAATCCGGATGAGGTCGCTCATATGCGCGAACGGTACTGGGTCTGCGACTACGAGGCCATCGCCCGTGACCTCGGCTGGCAGCCTCGTATTAGCCTCGACCAGGGTTTTGCGCAAATGCTGCGCTGGTACCGGGAGCAGCGCTGGCTATAACCGATTCGCCTTCCGGGCGATCATCGTAGGGACGCAGCTTAGCTCCGTCCGAGCGCTCGCGGACGGACCTAAAGCTGCGTCCCTACGTGGCTTATCGCCGAGATGGCAGCAACTTGCGTCGTACAATGAGCAGACATTCCCTAATTCCTGGAGGTAGTCATGGCAGGCCACATCTACAAGACCATCGACCTCGTCGGCACGTCTGAGGCCGGCGTTTCCGAAGCGATCCAGGCGGCGGTCGACCGCGCCAGCCAGACCCTCAAGGGGCTGGAGTGGTTCGAGGTGGGCGAAATTCGAGGCCACATCGATAACGGCCGCATTGCCGAGTATCAGGTCGCCGTCAAGGTGAGCTTCCGCGTCATGTCCCACGACGAGTTGCAGGCCGAGGCGTAGATGTCGATAGTCGCCGTCGGTTCCGTTGCCTTCGATACGATCAGGACGCCCTTCGGCGAGGCAAAGGACATAGTCGGCGGCTCGCTGACTTACTTCGCCCTGGCAGCCTCCTTCTTCACCGACGTCAACCTCGTCGCCGTGGTTGGGGAGGACTTCAACGAGCAGCACCTGAGCCTTTTCGCCAACCGCCGTATCGACCTCCAGGGCCTGGAGCGCGCACCCGGCAAGACCTTCCGCTGGGGCGGCGAGTACAGCATCAATCTAAACAGCCGCGAGACGCTTTTCACCGAGCTCAACGTCTTCGAGGGCTTCCAGCCAAAGCTGCCGGCATCCTATCGCAAAGCGGACGTCGTCTACCTGGGCAACATGCACCCATCGCTACAGCAGAGCGTCATCGAGCAGGTCGAGTCGAAGCGGCTCGTCGGCATGGACTCGATGGACCTCTGGATCAACATCACCCCGGCAGAGCTGCGTGACGTGATCAGCCGGGTCGACATCCTCAAGATCGACGACTCCGAGGCGCGGCAGCTTTCCGGCGAGTACAATCTGCGTCGCGCCGCCGCCAAGATTCTCGAAATGGGGCCGAAGATGCTGATTGCCACCCGCGGCGACCACGGCGCCATGCTCTTCGATGACGGCATCTTCACGGCGCCGGCCTACCCCCTCGATGACGAGCGAGACCCCACGGGCGCCGGCGATAGCTTCGCCGGCGGTTTCTTCGGCTATCTAGCCCAACAGCGCACGGTTAACGAGATGACCCTGCGCCGCGCCATGGTCTACGGCAGCGTCATGGGCTCCTTCTGCGTCGAGGACTTTGGCACCCGCCGCCTGGAGCGCCTGACCTGGGACGAGATCGAGAAGCGCTACCGTGACTTCGGCAGCCTGACGAGCTTCGCCTAACGCCTCAGCAGGGCACTAGGCGACATAACGTTCCTCAACGCCCCTACACCAGATGCGGTGAGAGGTGGCGGAAGAGGTCGCTGACGTCGATGACAGCGGACGGCTTTTCGTCGACCAGGATGGGGACGTGGCGGAAGCCGCCGCCCGCCATCAGGTTGAGCGCCAGGCTGACGCTGTCCTCGGAGTGCAGGCAAAGTGGGTCTGCCGTCATGATCTCGCCGCAGGTCACGGCGTTGAGGTCTTCGTTAGGTCCAGCGACCTTGTGCAGCACGTCCCAGTTGGTGATGATGCCCGCGAGCCGCTCACCTTCCATAACCAGGATGCAGTTTGTGCCCTGGCTCTGCATCTGACGTACAGCCAGGCCCACCGGGTCGGATTGGCTGACGCGCGCCGATTGCTTGAGCGTCAGGCTGGACAGCGGCTGGTTGACGAAGTCCGGTGCCTTGCTGCCGAGGTCCGCGCCGGGCAGGTCCAAGCCGGCGAGTGCCTGGCCGCAGTTGGCGCAGGCGTCCGCCCCTTCGATGTTGTCAGTCTTGCAAGCTGGGCAAATCATTACCAAAGTAACAACTAACAAGCTTCAAATAACAGGCGGCTAGCGAGCGCTTGTTACTTGTTACATGTTGCTTGTTACTCTTCCTCCACCTGCCAGGTATCACCCTGGCGGAAGAGCTCGTCAAGGTTGCCCTCACCCTGGGTCTCGACAGCCTTGGCCAGCTGCTGGTCCATCAGGTCGTTGTAGGTGGGGCGCTGCACGGCGCGGATGACGCCGACGGGCACCGGGTACTCCGGGTAATCCATGCGGCTGAGCATGAAGGCGATGGTCGGGTCCTCGATGGTCTCGTCGTGGATCAGGATGTCCTTCACCGTGACGCCGTCCTTACCCAGCTCGACGACTTCCGGCTTCAGGCCGTTGAGGCGGATCCCCTTGTCCTCTGCCTTGCCGAAGATCATCGGCTCGCCGTGCTTGAGGAAGAGCATACGGTCGGCGCGGACATCCTTGGCGGTGAACTCCTCAAAGGCGCCGTCGTTGTAGATGTTGCAGTTCTGGTATATCTCGACGAAGGATGCGCCGCGGTGTTCGTGCGCCCGGCCCAGCATGTCCACCATGTGGTGCGGGTCGATGTCCAGCGAGCGCGCCACAAAGGTCGCCTCAGCGCCGAGAGCGACGGCGAGCGGCCGCAGCGGCCAGTCGATAGAGCCCATCGGCGAGGAGTAGGTGACCTTGGAGAGCGGCGAGGTCGGCGAGTACTGGCCCTTTGTCAGGCCGTAGATCTCGTTGTTGTGCAGGACGATCTGCAGGTCCACGTTGCGGCGGATGACGTGCAGGATGTGGTTGCCGCCAATGCTCAGGGCGTCGCCGTCACCGGTGATTACCCAGACGCTGAGCTCCGGGCGGGCAGTCTTGAGGCCGCTGGCGATGGTCGGCGCGCGGCCGTGGATGCTGTGGAAGCCGTAGGTGTTCATGTAGTACGGCAGGCGGCTGGAGCAGCCGATGCCGGAGATGAAGACAATGTTCTCCCGCGGAATGCCGAGGTCCGGCATCACCCGCTGGGTCTGCGCCAGGATCGAGTAGTCACCGCAGCCGGGGCACCACCTGACCTCCTGGTCAGACACGAAGTCCTTGCGTGAGAGGACCTGGATGTTGTCGCTACCGTTTCTGTCGATGGTGACCATGGTTGCTCCTTAATGCTCGATATCTTCTTGCGCGTCCGTCCGGCTGTCCCTAGCCGAGCATCTCGCGGATCTTGACCTCAACCTCGGAAATCGTGAAGGGGCGTCCGGTGACGCGGTGCAGGCCCACGGCATCCACCAGGTAGCGGCCGCGGACCAGCAGCTGCAACTGGCCGAGGTTGTTCTCCGGGATCAGCACCTTCTTGAACCGGCTCAGGACGTCGCCCAGGTTCTTCGGGAAGGGATTCAGGTACCGCAGGTGCGCCTGCGAGACGCTGAGACCGGCCGTCCGTGACCGCTGCACCGCGGTGCGGTTGACACCGTAGGTGCTGCCCCAGCCGAGGACCAGCAACTCGCCGCCTCCCTCGTCACCGAAGACCTCGAGGTCGGGGATGTCGTTGGCAATACGCTCGATCTTCTCGGCGCGCAGCTTGGTCATCAGGTCATGGTTTTCAGCCTCGTAGTTGACGTTGCCGGTGATGTTCTGCTTCTCCAGACCGCCGACGCGGTGTTCGAGACCGGGAGTGCCGGGGATGGCCCACGGCGGCGCCAGCGTCTCAGGGTCGCGGGCGTAGCGCTTGAAGGTCTCCGGGTCGGTGGCGAAGTTGGCGTCCATTTTCTCGAGGTCGCCGTAGTTCGGGATCAGCCACGGCTCGGAGCCGACCCCAAGGTAGAGGTCGGAGAGGAAGATGACCGGCGTGCGGTACTTGATGGCGATGCGCCAGGCCTCGATTGCCATATAGAAGCAGTCCGACGAGGTCGCCGGCGCCACGATTGCCACCGGGGCGGCGCTATTACGGCCGAACATACACTGCAGCAGGTCGCCCTGCTCCGTCTTCGTCGGGATGCCGGTGCTCGGGCCGGAGCGCTGTACATCGATGATCACCAGCGGCAGCTCTACGCTCACGGCCAGACCGATGGCCTCGCTCTTGAGGGCGATGCCGGGGCCGCTGGTGCCGGTCATGCCCAGCAGACCGCCGAACGAGGCGCCAATTGCCGTGCCAATAGCAGCGATCTCGTCTTCAGCCTGGAAGGTCTTCACACCGAAGCGCTTGAAAGCGGCCAGGGCGTGGAGGATGTCGCTGGCGGGCGTGATCGGGTAGCTGCCGTAGTAGAGCGGCCGGTCGGCGAGCTTGCTAGCCGTCAGGAAGCCCATCGCCGTCGCCTCGTTGCCCGTGATGTTGCGGTAGAGGCCGGCTGGCAGCTTCGCCTTCGGCACGTGGTAGTGCTGCGCGAAGACCTCGGTCGTTTCGCCGTAGTTGTAGCCGGCCTTGAGCGACTTGATGTTGGCCTCGGCGACAACCGGGTTGCGGCGGCCGTAATACTGCTCGTTGAATTTGATCGTGGTCTCCAACGGGCGGCTGTACATCCAGAACATCAGACCCAGGGCGAACATGTTCTTGGAGCGGTCCTTTAGCGGCGCCGTCAGGTCAACGTCCTTGAGGGCGCGCGAGTTCATCGTGCCGATCGGCACTGGAAAGACACGGTAGGCGCTGAGGCTGCCGTCGTCGAGCGGGTTGCTGGTGTAGCCGGCCTTCTTGAGGTTGGACTCGTTGAATTCGTCGGTGTTGCAGACCAGGATGCCGCCCTTGGGCAGGTCGGCCAAGTGGACCTTGAGAGCGGCCGGATTCATTGCGACCAGGGCATCGGGCACGTCACCGGGGGTGAAGATGTCGTAGCTGGAGAAGCTGACCTGGAAGGCGCTGACGCCGGGCAGGGAGCCTTGCGGGGCGCGGATCTCGGCTGGGATATCCGGTACGGTGCTGATGTCGTTACCGAAGACGGCGGACGTCCTGGTGAACTGGGTGCCGGTGATCTGCATGCCGTCACCGGAGTCACCGGCGAACCGGATCGTCACACGGTCAAGGTCGATTACTTCGGGCTGTTCTTCCCTGGTTAGCGTTGTCAATTACCCACCCTCCGGTTTAAGCAGCTTCTGATGAGGCCGCGGTGGCAGGTTGAGGATCTGCTCCGGGAAGGCCTCCGCTAAGAAATGAATGACATCGAGAGTCCGAAGCACGGCCGTGGCCTTGCCGGCGGCATCGACGATGGGGATGTTGTCGACCCCCTTTTCGATCATGAGGTTGACGGCCCGCGCTATCGTCTCGCTGCTGGTCAGCGTTCCCGGCACGGGAGAGATAAACTCGGCGACGTTGCTGTCGTACTTCACGTCGCGCGCCACAATCTTCATGACGACTTCGCGTTCGCTCATGATGCCGGCCGGGCGGCCATCATCGAGGATCAACACGTAGCCCTGACGGTGCTGCTGCACGGCGACAAGGGCCTCACCAATGGTCGCGCGTTTGCCAATCGAAACGGGAGCCGGGAGACCTAAAGCGCTAATCGGGTCGGTCTTGAACGTCCCTCTGACGATGTCAGGCTCGGTTGCCAAGGATCCTCTTAACTCTCAGCGACTGCGCCCGGTGTACCGGGCAGCACGGTGCGCAAAGTGCGACTCGCTTATCAATTCTACACTAAATCAGCCTTGGATTGGTAACCGCGGCTGCCTGAAGCCGCTGGTAACCCAGAGTTAACAGGACCTCGATTGACCCGGCAGCGCAGGGCGTGTATTTTCGCGACAGTAAGGAGCGGACCCATGTCGGTTAAAGCATACGTACTTGTCGTAACGGATCCCGGCGCCACCAAGCGAGTCTACGATGCGCTGGTCGGGATCAAGGGCGTCACCGAAGTGCACGAGGTCATGGGCCCGTACGACATCATCGTCGAGCTGGACGTGCCCAACCTGGTGGACGTGCCACCGATCCTCAGCACCCAGATCCGCACCGTGGACGGCATCCAGAGCACCACGTCGCTGGTTTCCTTCCCGGACGCGTAGCCGCCATCCCTCCCGTACCGCCCCAGCAGTCTGGCAATCGGGCAGGTTGCCGACAATGCTCGTAGGGACGCAGCTTTAGCTTCCGTCCGAGGCACGTAACATTGGCAGGGTAGAACTCGACATAACTATTCGAGGCGCGCCTTGATGCTGTCGAGGAGGTCCTGCGCGTCGTCTTGTAGACCTTGCTCCGGGTTGAGGTCAATGCAGCGCTGCAGCCGCTGCGCCGCCAGCTCGTAGAGCGCATACGGGTCGCGGTACGGCTGCATCGATTGCTTCTCGAGCCGGTACGCCACGAACTCGTAGCACCAGCCGAGGCTGTAGTTGACGCCAGGGTCGTCCGGGGCCAGCTCGGCGGCTCGCTCCAGGGCAGCCAGGCCATCGGCGAACGTCAGCTTGCGCGTGATCAGCGTCGTGCCGTAGTAGGTCAGCGCCTCGACATAATCCGGCGCGAGCTCCAGCGCTCGACGCGCCTCCCGCAGCGCCTCGTCTGTCTTACGCTCTGTGTGCAGCGCCTGGGCGCGTCTCAGTGCCTCGCGGGCCTCCTCAGAAGCCATCGAGAATTGGGCCACCCAGCACAGCATCGTTGCAGTCGCGGCACTCTGGATCATCACAATGCGTGATCTCGGGCCGGTTTCGGATGACCTCGGACGCTGCGCCGACCGTCTCTCTGACCGGCAACACCTTCCAGAGGCTGACGCCAACCGTCGTTTCGCGAATCAGATGAGCCAGGAAGGGCTCCAGCCGCGTGAACCCAGCAGAGCAGCCACCTCGGTACACTGGAGCGGGGACGCCGTTTGCGTCGTTTGCCCAGCGCATAAACAGATTGCGGCCAGCCAACTCCTCCGCCTGGTGAAGTAGCGTTAGCCTGTCGAGGCCGACACCCATCAACACGACGGATCCACTGTGCTCCGCCAGCGCCCGAAATTGTGCGAAGGGGTCACGGGCTGTCTGCTCATGTACCAGCTCTCGAGCTAGCGGTCCCACAGCCGAGAACGAACCCATCGGGTCGTTGCCACGCTGCCTGTCGGGCCTCTGGAGGAGCACGACCGGTATGGCACCCATCCATTTGGCGCTTATCTCATTTGACTCCGGTGTGTAGATTAGAGATGCGTCCCTCCCCGCGCCGTCCGGGTGCTCACGATCCCACTTCTCGTAGTCGCGGCCGTTGCGCACCGGCCTGAGGTGCGCCGGCGGACCCACCTCGAAATGCCAGGACATCGTTGGTGCCAGGACCGTGCAGCCTTCCGCCAGCAACGCGTCGATTACCGTGTCGGCGCCACCATCCACCCAGCCAAACGACCTCAGCGAGGAATGGACGCAGAGCGGTCGACCAGACAATCCCAGCTCGCGGATCGCAGCCTGAATGTCTTGCTGGGTTACGTTTCGATTTGTCATAGCTCAAGAACCCTGCGCCAAATACGTCCGGGCTAATCCTGGCTGACCAGGAGAGCCATACTTAAGCCTGTAACTATACTTCGCACTATATATGTTATGTAGCGCATTATCGCATCCCTGGATGCACGAGGTTGATTCCGAAGTCCCATAGTGGGTGGCCCTCCCACGAGACATGCTCCAAGCTAGCGACCCTCAGGGCGCCATGCTAGACTCTTTGCAGAAATAGTGGGGGTGTTGCGGTGCAAGAAGCTCCGGCTCGTCCTGGCAAAGACCGGCTGACCAAGTTCCTCATGGGCCTGGCCGCCGTCCTTGCGGTCACCGTCATCGCGCTCGGCGCCTTCATCCTGGGCCGTGAGTCCAACGCCGGCTCCTCGACGTCCGTTGCGGCATCCTCAGACGAGTTCGATTTCTCGATCCTCAACCGCATCCGCGACATCCTCAGCCGCGACTATGCCAGGCAAGACAATCTGGACGACCAGACTCTCTACGAGGCGGCCATCCAGGCATGCTCAACGTCCTCAATGATTCCGGGACTTTTTATGTCGACCCAACCAGCTTTGAGCTCGACACCGCGCTGACCGGCAGCTTCGACGGCATTGGCGCCACGATCTCCCAGCAAGGCGAAGACATCGTCATCGTCGCGCCGATCAAGGACACACCCGCCGAAAGGGCCGGCCTCACCACGGGTGACGTTATCACCGCTGTCGATGGCGAATCGACCGAGGGTTGGAACGTCGAGAGGACGGTGCTGCGCATCCGCGGTCCTCGCGGCACCGACGTCACGATCAGCATCACGCACGACGACGGCAGGATCGAGGATTACAAGCTCACTCGCGCTCGCGTCCAGGTAGAGAGCGTCTCAACCGTCCCTCCGGGCGGCTCGCTGCGAGACGCCGGTGGTCAGGCCGTCAGCGGCCTCGGCTACGTCCAGATCCGCGAGTTCACGCCTCGCACCGCCCAGGAGCTCGAGGCCGCGGTGCGGGAGGTCGTTGACCAGGGCGCCCGCGGCTTGATCATCGATGTGCGCCGCAACCTTGGCGGCAACCTCGCTTCCACCATCAGCTCTGCCGACCTCTTCCTCGACAATGGCACCATCCTCATCCAGCGCGACGGCGACGGCCGCGAGACTTCTTATGTCGCGAAGTCGGGGCAGGTCGCACCGGACGTGCCGATCGTCATCCTCCAGGACCGCTTCAGCGCCAGCGCCTCCGAGGTCCTGGCAGCCGCGCTGCAGGAGAACGCCCGCGCCACGGTCATCGGCGAGAAGAGCTTCGGCAAGGGCACCGTCAACACGCCGCGTGAGCTGCCCGATGGCGGCGCCCTCTTCGTCACCATTGCCCAGTGGCTAACACCCAACGGCACCCTGATCGACAAGGTAGGCATCCGCCCCGACATCGAAGTTATCCCGTCGGACGAGGATATCGACCTGCGCCGTGACCCGCAGATGTTCCGCGCCATCGAGGTGCTGCGCGGCCAGGTGCGCGCGCCGTAACCACGGCCGGCCCAGCCTACAAAATCCAGGTACTAAGAGATGGCGAAACCGTCCGCGGCTAAGGCTGCCACAGCCAATCACAGGGACATCGCCGTCAATCGCCGCGCCCTGCACGACTACGAGATCCTCGATCGCTACGAGGCCGGCGTTGTCCTCACCGGCAGCGAGATCAAGTCCGTGCGTGAAGGCAAGGTCAGCCTGCAGGAGGCGTTTGCCCGGCCGGAAAAGGGAGATCTCTGGCTCAACGGCGCCCATATCGCCGAGTACGCGCCGTCCGCCCGCTTCGGTCACGAGCCGCGCCGCCCGCGTCGTTTGCTGCTACATCGGTCCCAGATCCGCGAGCTTACGCGCCAGGTCAACGAGAAAGGCCTGACGATCATCCCGCTGCGCCTATATCTCAAGGATGGCCTGGCAAAAGTCGAGATCGCGGTGGCCCGTGGCCGCCGTCAGTACGACAAGCGCGAAGTCATCGCCAAACGCGACGCGGACCGCGAGATCGAGCGAGCGCTACGCCAGCGCACGACCGGCGTCAGGACGAAGTAAACGTTATGTCGAGTGCTGCCCTGCCCTTGCCCGATAGGTACCACGTAGGGACGCAGCCTTAGCTCCGTCCGTGGGGCGCTCCGACATTTCGATCCTCGTAGGAGGATGAGACGACGTGCCGTCGTCTCGGACGGACCTAAAGGGTTCGTCCCCACGTGCGGCGGCAAGTTATGTCTACTCCCTACCCTGCCGGCTCGATGACCGGCGTCAGCTCGCGGCCGGCGGGCAGCTTGGGCTTTTGCGCCATCGCCAGGGCAGCCGCGGCCAGCAGGTAGCCGATCGTGAAGGGGATGAAGGCCGCCAGGTAGTTGCCAGTCACGTCGAAGGCCACGCCGGCCATCAGCGGGCCCACGGCGTTAAAGCTGAACTGGATCGGCGCCGACGTGCCCCGGATCGCCCCCAGCGCCTCTCTGCCGAAGTAATCCGCGAAGACGATCTGGCCGCTGGTCACCATCATCCCGAAGGAGGCGCCGTAGACCGCCGCGAACAGCAGGCCCATCGCCACGCTGTGGACGTTCATCAGGATCACCATGCCGATGGCGGAGCCCAGCAGACCGATAGCCATCGTCCAGCGCGCCCCGATCCTGGCGTCGAGGAGGCCCTCGAACAGCGCCCCGGCGCCACCGAAGACCGCCAGGACGCTGATCACCAGCGCCGCGGCCTCCGGCGTCAGGCCGCTATCGACGAGGTGCGGTATTTGATGCAGATTGATCGCCCCGCCGGCCCACTGCTGGATCGCGACCGCCAGGGTGAGGAGCCAGAACGCCTTCGTGTGGATGGCTTCGTGCCGGGTCCAGCTCACCTCACGCACCGGGCGTGGCTGACCCGCCATCATAGGAGGCAGAGGCGCGTCGCCGTCCGGCTCCAGGCCGTAGCGCTCCGGACGCGGATAGAGCCAGAACAGCGCTGGCAGGACGCCGCAAACGACTACCACCGCCGCCAGGGCAACCGCGCCGGTCCGCCAGTCGTACGACTGGATCAGCAGCTGCACGCCGATCGGCAGCAGCGCGAAGCCACAGCGGGTGCCCACGAACGTCAGTCCCACGGCGTAGCCTCGCTTGCGGATGAACCACTTGCTCACCGTCACACCGATCGCCAGGCTGATGATGCCGGATGCCGCGCCGCGGCCGATGGCGTAGATGACGAAGAACTGCCACGCCTCCTGCATCAGCGACAGGCAAATGAGCCCGGCCGCCATGATCAGGCAACCGCCAACCACGAAGGGCTTGCCGCCGTAACGGTCTACCAGCGGCCCGAAAAAGGGCGCAAAGATCGCCCCTACCAGCGACCCGACCGTTACCGCCGCCGATATCTCGGTGCGGCTCCAACCGAATTCGCGCTCGAACTCGGGGATGAATACGCCGAGCACGGGGTTGAAGAAGGCCACCTCTGAGAAGGCGCCGAGGGCGGCAACCGCCACAACGGTCCAGCCGAGGAAGAATCTTGGTTTTCGGGGAGTTTGAGTCACGCTCCGTCAGCGTACAGGACGCCTGCCATAGAGCAAAGGCATAGCAGATTGAGCATGCGTCGCGTATATCCTATGTCTTAAGCCTCGATGATGGCTTATTCTTCTCGCGATGGCACTGCACGGCGAGCACGAACTCCAGCGCCTGGCCCGCACCGTCCTGGCCGCTTCCGAGGCGGATCAGACCGAGGTTCTGGCCGCCAGCGGCACTTCTGCGCTCACCCGATTCGCCAACAACTACATCCACCAGAATGTCCAGGAGACCGACACCTCGGTCAGCGTGCGCGCCGTGCTCGGCAAGAAGATCGGCGTCGCGGCCACGGATGTCGTCTCGGATGAGGGGCTGCGTCAGGTCGCCCAACGCGCCGTCGCCCTCGCCCGTCTGCAGCAGGCCAACGACGAATTCACTTCCTTGCCCGGACCGGCGCCGGTCCAGCGCGTCGATGCCTATAACCCGCGCACGGCCGCGTTCTCGCCGGAGCAGCGCGCCGAAGTCGTCCGACGTATCTGCGAGGCCGCCGTCGCCGAGCGTCTGGTAGCGGCCGGCGCTTTCCGTACCGCCGAAAGCGAGTCGGCCGTCCTGAACTCCCTCGGCGTTTGGGCCTACCACCGCGAGGCCAGCGCCGACATCAACACCGTCGTCATGGGCGAAACCTCTAGCGGCAACGCCGAGCGCCTGACGCTGTATGCCGAGAGCATCGATGGCGCCGTCCTGGCGGCGGAGGCAATCGACAAGTGCCGACGAGGGGCTGACCCGCGGATGCTGGAGCCCGGCACCTACGACGTCATCCTCGAGGAGTACGCCGTCGCCGACATGATGGACTACTTCTCCTACCTCTCCTTCGGCGCCCAGGCCTTCCTCGAAAAGCGCAGCTTCATGTCGGGACGCCTGGGCGAGCGCGTCATGGGCGAGAACGTCTCGATCTGGGATGACGGCCTCTCGCTGGACGGCGTCCCCTCGCCCTTCGATGGCGAAGGTGTCGCCCGCCAGCGCGTCGATCACGTCAAGAACGGCATCGCCGGCGACGTCGCTTGGGACACCTATTACGGAGGCATCGGCGGCCACCCGTCGACCGGCCACGCCCTGCCCGCCGGCAACACCGAGGGCGCGCTGCCGCTCAACCTCTTCATGGCCACGGGCGACGCCACCAAGCAGGAGATGATCGCCTCGATCAAGCGCGGCGTCTGGGTCAGCCGCTTCTGGTATACGCGCCCCGTGCACCCGCTCAACGTCACCATGACCGGTATGACCCGCGACGGCACCTTCCTGATCGAAGACGGCCGTATCGTTGGCCCCGTGAAGAACCTGCGCTTCACCCAGAGCTACCTGGAAGCGATGAGCCAGGTCGAGGCCATCGGCAAGGAGTCGATGCTGCTGCAGTCGTTCGTCTGCAACTCGCGCGTCCCAGCGCTGAAGATTCGCGGCTGGAACTTCACCGGCGCGACGGAGTAATCGGACTCGATTGATGGAAATACCTGTTGATCGGCCACTCCAGGACGAGGAATTACAGCTACTCGTAGCCGATGCTATTCTTCACGACCAGCAGAACCCTGGCAGTTCAAACCCCTTCCAGGCAAACTGGAGCGTTCTTATCGCTCGTGTTGCTTGGCCACCTCGCGGCAGCAACGAGTCTGATTTGCGAAACAAGTTTTATCAGGTAAACAAGGAACTCGACTTCAGGTTAAGGGAGTATTGCTGGCAACTTGTTGGTCTAGGGTTTCTCGTCCCTATTAACTCGGTCGAGCAATTTCGACCGACTACGAGAGGAATGGAGTTCCTCGAGACCCTTGATCCGACTGCCTTGACTGCAGGGGCACTTGATCGAGTGATGACGGCCTTCGGTTACGCAGCGGACGATCCACCAAGACAGTACGCTCGGCTTGCTCAGGACTGCCTCCTCGCTGGACACAAAGAATCCTCCGTGGTGATGCTCGGGGTGGCGGCTGAAGCCCTAGTTCGTGAGCTAGCGGAGGCTTTGAGTGATGGTCGGCAGAGTCTCGGGCTGACGATGAAGGAACTCAAGCGGACGAGCAATGCACGAGACAACCTTCGCTGGCTGAAGGAGTGTCTCGACGCTCATGGCTCCGAACTTAAGCGTGGCCTCCTCGCCAAAGGTTCCAACGACCGGTGGGTTGAACCGCTCGCTGAGGTTCTAGATGGTACTGGTCAGGCGATAAGGCAGACACGGAACGACTTGGGGCATCCCACTGGTGTTACCGTTTCTCGGGAGCAAGCCCTCCAACTACTCAGCCTATTCCCAAGATTCGCCCGCTACTGCGTTAACTTGCTAGCTGCGGTCTCCTAGCATGGAGCCGTCTGCGACCCTGTAGCTTCCACGGGGTCGTCCTATGAAGGGACTCGAACTTGCCGCCCAAGCTCTTTACCCTGACCGAGGCGCTGCGCCTGCTCCCCGTCGTGCGGCAGCTGCTGTCGGAGGTCCAGAAGGCCAAGGACGAGGTCGTTGACCGCAGCGCCCACCTTGAGGAGCTGCTGCAGCGCACCGGGGGTAACGGCCACCTTGCGGGACAGGTGGAGCAGGCCCGCAACGACGTCCAGGTCGCGATGGCGGAGCTGCAGCGGATGATCAACGAGCTCGAGGAGATCGGTGTTGAGCTCAAGGGCATCGACGAGGGACTGGTCGATTTCCGCTCTATGCGCGATGGCCGCATCGTCTACCTCTGCTGGCGCCAGGGTGAGGAGACGATCTCCTTCTGGCACGAGCTCGATACCGGCTTCGGTGGCCGTCAGCCGCTCTAAATCCGAAGGAGGACCTACCCTGGTCTGAAGGGGCATGCCTCGGGGTTCAGCCCGAGGTAGAACAGTCTTTCAACACACTCTTGACCTTCCAGTTACTGTAAGGTTTAGGCTTGTCTCGTGATGAAGGAATTGACTATCGGCCGCGCTGCCAGACAGACCGGCCTGACGCCCAAGACGATCCGCTTCTATGAGGACGAGGGCCTCCTACCGGCCGCGCGTCGCAGCGAGTCGGGCTACCGCCTCTACACCGAGGCCGACCTCACCCGTCTGCGATTGATCCAGCGTCTGCGCCTCATCGACCTCAGCCTGCCGGATGTGCGGACGCTGGTCCAACACGCCTACACCGCCGACTGCGCCACCTTCGGCGAGCAACTGCTCTCGACGATCAGCAGCCAGCAGGCGGAAGTTGCGCGCAAACTAACGGAGCTGCAGGCGCTCAAAGACGACCTCGACGCGCTCCAGGCGCACATCACCCACTGCTGCGAAGGCTGCACACCGGCCGATATGGCCGGATGCTGCGGCTTCTGCGGACTAACCCTCGAGGAAGGAGGTGAAACCAATGAAATCAGCTAAGAAGGCGTGGGTCATCATCCCTCTGCGCCCCGTGACCAAGCAGGCCTGTGACTGCGATTGCGATTGCATCCCGCCCTGCCCGCCGGACTGCTGCTAACGACAGCGCCTGAGTCCGCGGCGAGTGGCCATAGCCGCGGCTCAGGCCTTGAGGCAGCCATACTAGCCTTCGGGATGGTCCTCAATCGCCATCGCCGCCACCTGCTCCCCCATGCGCAGCGAGTAGTTCTGCCCCCGGTCCTCCGGGTAGATCTGCTGCATGTTCGCCAGGTAGAGGCCCGGCGCCGGCGTCCGGTGGTCCGGCAGGTCGTCGCGGTAGTGGCGGCGGATCACCGGCTGCGCGTTCGGCCCCTTGAACACCCAGCGGTCTGCTATCCAGTCACGGTTGAAGCGCGGATTGAACTTCGTCAGGTGCGGCAGGTAGAGGTCGTCCAGCTCCTCATTGGTCATCGAGAAGTACTCATGGTTGGGCGTCAGATAGTTCGATAGGTAGACGAGGTTGAGGCCGCCGTAGCGCTCCTTCTCGATCAGGTTGGTGTGCTCGATGACGGCGATGAACGGCGTGTCCTGGTCGCTGATGTTCAGCCAGTAGATCGGTGAGAGCGGCTCCTTGAGCGCCAGCACGTAGCACAGCGCCCACTGCCAGCGCGCCGCCTTGACGCGACGCTCGTACTCCTCGCCCAGCGGCGGCGCCATTGGCAAGAAGTGCTCCGACGGCACGCAAACGATGACCGCGTCGGCCTCCCAGCGACGTCCGTTGGCCAGGACGATGCCATCGGCGCGGCCGTCCTCGCCCAGCGTGACCTGCTTCACCGGCATCGAGGTCTCGACGTGGGCGCCGCCCTCGCGTACCCGGCGCTCCAGCTCTTTGATGTAGACGCCGAAGCTGCCCATCATGTAGCCAAGCTGCTCCTTCTGGTTCACGCCCGCCTTGCGTGAGGCAAAGCGCAGATGGATTTTGCTCCACAGCCAGGCCATCGCGACCTCTTCAGCCTGGTCCGCGAACTTGCCGCGCAGCAGCGGCCCCCAGACCACGTCCAGCCCCTTCCGGCCGACGTAGCGCCTGATCCACTCCCAGGCCGTGATTTCCTCGTAGCGATGCCAATCGTCCTGGCGGCGCAGGTAGAGGCCCGCCAGACCCAGGCGCACCCGGTCGATCAGCGGCAGCGGCTTGAAGCCGAGCAGGTCCTTGGGCGTGACGAAGGGCCAGATTTGGCCGTCGCGGTAGAAGCCGACCTTGGAATCTTTCCAGACCAGCCGCTCACTCAAGCCCAGCTCTTCGATGAAGCGGATAATCGTCGTGTCGGTCGTGAAGATGTGGTGGTAGAAGCACTCGAGTGGCTCGCCTCCAGCCTCGAAGGTGCGCACGAGGCCGCCGAGCTGCGGCGCCGCCTCGAACAGCGCCACGTCGTGCTTCGCCTGGATTAGCCGGTAGGCCGCCGCCAGCCCGGCGACGCCGCCGCCAACGATCGCTATCCTCATTCGATGCCGGCGCCCGGGGCCGGCGCGGCTGTCCGCTTCTCGACCCCCATGATCTGGCTGAAGGAGAACCGCGTTGTCCAGAGCAGGAGGAAACCAACGAGGATAACGGGCGCCAGCAAGATCGCGTGCAGCGCCAGGGCGTAGGCGGACGCGGAGGCGGAGGCGACGTTGAAGAAGACGAGCACCTCGCGCGTGGCCACCTCGAAGGGCCCGATGCCGCCCGGCGTTTGCAGGATCGAGAGCGCTAGATTGGCGCCCGCTACGATGATCAGATAGACGTGAAAGCCGACTCCAAGGTTGAACGCCTCGCCGATGACGTAGTACATTGACCCCTCGATCAGCCAGGACGCGGACGAGGCCACGGCGGCGCGGATCAGTACGCTGGGGCTGCGGATCGCGACGAGGCCGACCAGGAACGCGTCGAGGATGTCTTCCGCGCGGCGGGCCAGGCGTTCCGGCAGCATCGCGATCAGGCGCAGCAGCAGTCCCTTGACCTTCTGCGGCGACATCGCCAGCGCGACGAGGAACGAAGCCGCCGCCAGGAACAGTACCGCCGTGGCGATGCCGATGCGCTTGACGCCGCTATCGACATCTGAGAACGCCGTGACGATGCCCAGCATGGCCACCAGCGTCAGCCCATCGAAGGCGCGGTCGACCGCGATCGTCCCCAGCGCCGTCGACTTATTCATCGTCTCTCGCTCACCCAGCAAGTAGGCGCGCACCAGCTCCCCTACCCGCGCCGGCGCCAGGTTGTTCGTCATCAGCCCGATGAGCACGACCGGGTAAAGCCGCAGCGTCGCAATATCGCGCACCGGCCGCAGCAGGTAGTGCCAGCGCACGGTGCGTATCCAGAAGCTGACGAAGTACAGCGGCACGGCGGCGAAGGCGAGGAAGTAGTTAGCACCGCCAAAGGCCTCCTGGATCTCGCCAAAATCGGTCCGGGCGAGGAAGAAGCCGAGGAAGAGCAGGCTGATGATCAGCCCTAACCAGAAGCGTTTGCGCCGAAGCAAGGGCTACCCCAGGTCTAGCTGTGTCGAGAGAACTGGAGACAAGTATAGGCAGGCCGAAAATCGGGGGTCAAAGCGGCGTCCTCTACCCTCGCGGGTTCTCCGGCGAGAGCCGGTCGAGGTCGTTGCCGCGTCACGGCTTACAAACCCAGATTTTTGAGGAAGGCGTCAAAGGTCGGTTCCCTGCCGAGGAAATCGCGGACCAGGACGTCGCCGTCCACGGATCCGCCCCGCTCGAGGACGGTGCGGCGGTAGTCGAGGCCGAGGCCGGCGTTGAGGGGGCCGGCGGCCTCGAAGCGGGTGAACATGTCGTCGGCAAAGACCTCGGACCACTTGTAGCCGTAGTAGCCAGCGTCGTAGCCGAAGAGGTGGCCAAAGCCGGCCTGCCAGTAAGTCTTGTCGGGAGCTTGAAAGCCGGAGATCGGGTGCAGCTCGCGGGCGATGGCGGTCGTGTCCTTCTCGGAGCCGCCGCCGTGGTAGGCCATGTCGAGCTCGGCGAAGTAAAGCTGGCGCATGGTGAAGACGCCGGAATCGAGGTTCTTGGCGGCAATCATCGAGTCAAGGAGGTCCTGGGGCAGGGGCTCGCCGGTCTCGACGTGGCGCGAAAAGGAGGCAAGGACCTCGGGTCGCCAGACCCAGTGCTCAAGCATCTGGGACGGTGCTTCGACAAAGTCGCGCTCGGTGCGGGTGCCGGAGAAGCGGAGTTGATCGGCGGTGGTCAGGGTCTGGTGCAGGATGTGGCCGAACTCGTGGAAGAGGGTGACGACCTCTATGTGGCGCAAGAGTGAGGGCGTATCGGCGCTGGGCTTGGTGAAGTTGGCGACGATGGCGCTGACGGGCGGCTGGTAGGTCCCGTCCGGCAGCTCACGTCCGCCGACCAGGGTGAAGGCGGCGGCGTGGCCGAACTTGTTGGGTCGCGGAAACAGGTCCATGTAGAAGTAAGCGATGGGTTGGGTTGGCGTCGCCGAAGCAGCTGATTGATCTGAAACTGGTGTCCGGCCCTGCCCCCCATCCCTTCCCACACCAGAATCGAGGATCTGATAGAGCTTCACGTCCGGGTGCCAAGCGTTGGCCTGCTCGACGGGCTCGAAGCGGACGCCGAGCAGGGTCTGCATCGTGTCGAAGAGGCCCTTGAGGACGGCATCGAGCGGGAAGTACTTGGCGACCTCGAAATCGTCCACGGCGAAACGCGTCTTCATGAGGTAGTTGTGGTAGAAGCGCCAGTCCCAGAGCTGCAGCTCGGCGTTGGGGTCGCCGGTGTGGGCGCGCTTGGCCTCGCGCATACCCTCGATGTCGCGGTCGCGCTTGGCCGTGACCTTCGCGCCGAGGTCTGCAAGGAAGTCGTTGACCGCGGCGGGTGTTTTGGCCATCCGGACTTCGAGCACGTAGGCGGCCCAGGAGTCGTAGCCGAGGAGGTGGGCCAGCTCGTCGCGGACGGCAATCGCCTCTTCGAGGATCTTGATATTGTCCTCGCCACCTTTGCGGTAGTTGCGGATCATCAGGTCGCGGCGCGGCTCTTCAGCTTCGGCGTTGTCGAGGAAGGGGTACATCTCCGGATAGTCGAGGGAGACCTTGTAGAGGGCGGGACCGTGGCTCTCGACGGCCTGGAGGCCGCTGATGTAGGACTGGGGCAGGCCGGTGAGCTCGTCCTCGGTAACGAGGATGTTGTCCTCCCAGGTGTCGATGTTGCGGCGGAAGATAACGTCCAGCTCCACCAGGCGCTGCTTGAGCTCGCGGACGCGGCTGCGTTGCTCCAGCGGAAGGCCGAAGCCATCGCGTTTGTAGTCGCGCAGGGTCCAGTCGAAAAGCCGCTTCTGCTCGCCGCTGAGGGATTTGGCTTCGTCCGTGGAGGCGAAATCGACGACGGCCTCGTACAGGTCTTCGCGGAAGCCGATCTCGATCTCGTGCTTCTCCAGGGCTTCGCGCAGGGCGTCGGCGGCGTTGCGCACGGCCTCGTCGGCGGCGACGTAGCCCATGAAGCCGTAGCGGCCGTGGGCGCGCTCGATCAGGTCGGCGGCGTCTTCCAGGCGGCCCAGCGTGTTGGCGAAGGTATGGGCGCCGGCGGGCAGCGCGACGATCTCGGCGACGATGGCGTCAGCCTGCGCGACCGCATCGGCCTGGGCGCGAGTGATCTCGTCAACGGTCGGTACGGTGAAGTCGATGCTCATGGGCTGCTCCTAGCGAGAGACGGTATCGAGGCGATGATAGCAGGAGGAGGCGGCGAGGTTGGAGGTAGTCATGTATCTATTTTCTGTTTCTAGCGTATCTAATGGATGTTGTGGTAGCTTATTGGCTAGGCATTCGATCAGAGTTTTGGATGCCACTGTCTTTAGTCGCCTTTGGTACGTGGTATCGAAGGCAGGAGGTTCAAAATGGTTCGTTCTATCTCTGCGCTTACTTTCTCCACTCTAGCCCCAACTCCACTCCTTGATAATCCCCCGAACCCCAATAGGCTTGTTCAGGCCCTCAGAGACTTGGGGTATGACAACTACGCGTCTATTCTCGACATCCTGGACAACTCAATTGACGCCGACGCTAATGAGATAAAAGTCGTTGCTTCAGAGGAGGCAAACGACATCACCATTTCAATTCTCGATAACGGCCGAGGAATGGATGAAGAAACTCTCAGTGAAGCTCTACGTATGGGTTCTGACACCGAAAGGGAGCCTGGTGATCTAGGAAAGTTTGGTATGGGACTCGTAACTGCATCCATCGCGATAGGCAAGCGTGTTGATGTAATGACGAGGGAGGATGGGGGGCCTGTTCTGTACGGAGGATTCGACTTAGAAGACATCGCCCGTGAGAACAGATTTGTGAAATTCATCCGTCCGGCGACACAGGAAGAAGAAGCCGCCTTCCCCTACCAGCACGGTACAGTTGTGCGTTTGTCGAAAACTGATCGTCTCAAGACGCGCCACGTGAACACATTCACCAACACACTGAAACGCAAAGCTGGGCAAGTCTTTCGCCGATTTCTCAAGTCAGGTGTCTTCTTGGAGGTTAACGGTGCCAAGGTTGAACCTGTCGATCCTCTCATGCTTAATCATTCCGAAACACAAGTCGCCCTAGAAACTGAAATCGAGCTCGAAGGTGGAATTGTCTATCTTCGGGCCGTTGATCTGCCTGATCTTGGGAGTGCAGGGAACCGGGCTGAGAACATAACTGCTGACAATTCTGGCTTCTACGTCCTCCGGAACAATCGCGAGATCATGGCCGCACAAACATTCGATTTCTATCGGAAGCACCCGGACTTTGCACACTTCCGCGCAGAACTGTCATTTGATGGCACACTCGATGACATCTTCAGCACCGACGTGCGGAAGATGTCAATTACGCCTTCGCAGAGCCTTATCGACCGCCTGAAACAGGCGACACAAAGCTTGATCACGGAATCAGCAAGACGAGCCAGAAACAGAGCTAATGTTGAACGTGGCCAGATCGATCATTCCGTTGCTGAAGCGAATATCGCGCGGCGCGTTCAACTTATCCCGAAGCCCGCAGCGCTCATCGAGGTGCGCTCACCCAAGTCAAGGAGAGGTAGTCATTCAGACGGCGATGGCCAGAAGCAACGGACACCGCACGTCACGACTATAAAGACGATTTCTGGCATGAATGTGCTCTTTGACGAGGGGGATTATGGGGAACAAGGTCCGTTTTATCTTGTAAAGCAAGACGGGCGAACGATCCGTGTCACTTACAACAGAGAGCACCCTTTCTGGCGGGAGTTTCTTGAACACGCAGACACGCCAAAGGTTATCGCTATCCTCGACTACATCGTTTTCGCTATGGCGAATGCCGAATTGCTTGTGCCTGAACAAGCAATGGTGGTGAAGTCCAACGTCAACACAACACTCGTGGGACTGCTAGTCTAGCACCTTTAATGCCCATGCTCGTAAGCACCCTCGTATCCCAGGACAGCGAGTAGCGCGTCCTCGCGCTGCTGCATGCGCTGGGCTTCCCGCTCCGACGCCTCGTGGTCGTAGCCGAGGAGGTGGAGCAGGCCGTGGGTGAGGAGGTGCGCGATCTGGCCGCGGACGGTGCGCGTCGCCGGGTTCTCCGCGACGGTCGTTTCGGCGTACGGGATGCAGATTACGATCTCGCCAAGGGAGGGCGTGGCGTCGGGCGCGTCTATGAAGGTAGGCGCTTCGACCTCTCCCCCTAACCCCCTCTCCGAGATCGGAGAGGGGGGACCGAGTGTCGAGGCGTCTCCTGTAGACGGGGCGTCCTGGGCGACCGCAAGGGTCGCCCCTACGCTGTCAGGGGACGGGTCTGGCCAATCGGAATAGGTGTCTGTGGCGAAGGAGAGGACGTCCGTCGCTTCGTCTTTGCCGCGGTAGAGCCGGCTAAGTTTGCGGACGGTGTCGGAGTCTGCGAGGACGATCTCGACTTCCACGTTGGACGCTACGCCTTCGGCATCGAGGACATGACGGGCGATGCGGCGCAGCTCCGGGACGGAGATACGTCCACCGCAGCCGGGCAGAACTTGGATGGGGACCTTACGTGGCATCTGGGAATCTCACGACTACGACCGTACCACGGCTGAAACCCGTGGCATTGAGCCGTAGAGCTACGCGCATGGGCTTCGCCCCTTGCAACCCCTGGCGACCTGAAGGTCGCCGCTACAACCAGGAAGGGCCGCTTAGAATGCCACGGGGTTCAGCCCGTGGTAACTCAACCCGGCCTACTGACTGAAGACGGAGGCGGCGTCGCGGGCGGCGTCCAGCAGGGGGGATGGGACGATGCCGACAAAGAGAATGCCAATTACAGCGACACCGAGGACGAGCTTGAGTGCGGCCGAGGTGGCGATGCTCTCTTGGTTGGCTGATTCGCCCATGAACATGATGCCGGCGACCTTGAGGTAGTAGAAGGCGGAGACGACGCTGTTGAGCACGGCGACGACGACCAGCCAGATAAGGTTGCTCTCGACGGCGGCGTTGAAGATGTAGAGCTTGGCAATGAAGCCGGCTGTCGGCGGGATGCCGGTGAGCGAGATCAACGCGAAGGCGAGTGCGGCGGCGAGCAACGGGGCGCGGCGGGCGAGGCCGGCGTAATCGGCGATCTGATCGGAGCCGATGCGGGCGGAAATCGCGATGACGACGATGAAGGCGCCGAGGTTGGTGAAGGCGTAGGCGGCGATGAAGAAGAGGACGCCGCTGGCGCCGAGGCTGAGGCCGCCCTCGGCCGCGGAGACGGCCGCGAGGCCGACCATGAAGTTGCCGGCCTGGGCGATGGAGCTGTAGCCGAGCAGCCGCTTGATGTTGGACTGGACCAGAGCGAAGACGTTGCCCACGGTCATGGACACGGCGGCGACGATGGCGAAGATATCGGCCCAGTCGCCGCGCACCGTCTCGCCCGAGAGTCCCTCGAAGAAGATGCGCAGGACAACGGCGAAGGCCGCTGCCTTACTGGCGACGCTGAGGAAGGCAGCGACGGGCGCGGGAGCCCCTTCATAGACGTCCGGCGCCCACATCTGAAATGGCACGACCGACATCTTGAAGCTGAGTCCGCCGATCAGGAAGACAAGGCTCATGATCAAGCCGGCGCCCAGGTCACCGCCACGCTCGTTGATCACGGAGGCGATGCTCAGCTCATCCCCGGGGGCGACGAGGCGGGTGGTGCCGGTGAGGCCGAAGAGGAACGCCATGCCGTAGAGGATGACGGCGGAGGCCGTGGCGCCCAGGAGGAGGTATTTGATGCCGGCCTCTGTGGAGCGGCGGTCCTTCTGCAGGGCGGCGAGGATGTACTGAGTGATGCCGGTCATCTCCAGGGCGACGAAGATCAGGATCAGGTCGCGGCTGGCGGAGAGGAGCAGCATGGCGCTGGTGGCGAAGAGGATGAGGGCGTAGAACTCGGCCTCGTAGTCGCCGAAGCGCTTGGCGTAGTCGTTCGAGGCGAGGATGATCGCGGCGCCGATGCCGGCGAAGAGGAAGAAGAAGAAGATCGTCAGGTCATCCAGCACAACGGAGTTGGCGAAGGAGAAGACACCCTCGACAAGCGTGCCGCCACCGCCGGGACAGAGAGGCGCGTTGCTCAGGGCAAGCGGGTCAAGGGGGCCGCAGCCGATGTGGGCGTCGCGCAGGAGCAGCGAGACGGTCCAGGCGGCGGCCGCGGCGGGCCCGAGAAGGGCGACGAACAGCAGGGGCTTGCCACGGGCGGCCGGTAGCGGCCGCGGGATAAAGTCCCAGATGATGATCAGGGCGGCAACGCCCGCCATGACCAGGACGGGTCCGATTCGGTCGAGATCGTCCAGCATCTCTTAGAGGGACCTCGCTTTGTGCGCAGTCACGGGTGCCTGGTTTGCGTAGATCGTCGTCTCGGCCTCGGGTTCTTCGCCTCGTGGATAGCTCAGAGCAGCGTCGCTGTTAGAGCTGTCGTCCCGGCGCATGAAGTCCGGCGCGTCGCTCAGAGGGCGTCGCGGGAAGCCGGCCAGCTTCAGTGGCGGGTAGGCGGCGTCAACCTGAGCCTGGGGCAGCGCCGTCATTGGTCGAAGCCCAGGGTGCGGATGATGCCGCTCTCGAGGACATCGACGATGGTTGCCGGATAGACGCCGACGCCGATGATCATGGCGACTAGGCCGGCCATGGCGACCTGCTCCCACCAGTTCGTCGTGTCCGTGAGGTGCTCCCAGCGCTGGGGCCGGGGGCCGAAGAAGACGCGCTGCACGGTCCAGAGGATGTAGCCGGCCGAGAGGAGAATACCGAAGACGGCGAGGCCGGTTTGAATTTCGAAGTGATCAAAGCTACCGAGGAAGATCAGCAGCTCGGCCACGAAGCCGGACATCGTCGGCAGGCCGAGGGAAGCGAGACCCGCAATGACGAAGACTGTCGCGGCGATTGGCATGATGTGCGCCAGGCCGGAGAGGTCGCTGATCTGGCGGGTGTGGGTGCGGTCGTAGACCAGGCCCACCATGACGAAGAGCAGCGCCGTGATCGTGCCGTGGGTGAACATCTGCAACGCGGCGCCGGTAAGGGCCACATCACCCAGAGCGGCGACGCCGAGGAGCACGTAGCCCATGTGGCTGACGCTGGAGTAGGCGATCAGGCGCTTGAGGTCGGTCTGGCGCACCGTCAGGACCGCCCCGTACAGGACGCTGAAGGCTGCGAGCGCCGCGAGATAGACGTCGAAGGTCTCGAACTGGTCCGGCAGGATGCCAACGAGGATGCGGATCAGGCCGTAGCCGCCCATCTTGAGCAGGACGCCGGCCAGGATGACGCTGACGGCCGTGGGCGCGTCCGTGTGGGCGTCCGGCAGCCAGGTATGCAGCGGGAAAACCGGCAGCTTGATGGCGAAGGCGGCCAGAATGAGGAAGAAGACGGCGTTGAGGGACATGGCGGCGCTGGTAATGTCGGCTTCGGCGAGCTCGACCATATCGAAGGTGCCTTGGGAGAAGCCGAGCACGAGGAAGCCGACGAGCATGAGCGCGCTGCCGAACAGCGTGTAGAGCACAAACTTCATCGCCGAGTACTCTTTGCGGCCGGTGCCCCAGATCGAGATCAGGAAGAACATCGGCACCAGCTCTAGCTCCCAGAAGAGGAAGAAGAGGATCAGGTCCTGCGCCGCGAAGACGCCCATCACGGCAGTCTCGAGGGCAAGAAGCCAAGCGAAGTACTCGCGCGGCCGCAGGGTGATGTTCCAGGAGATCAGCGCTGCTACCAGGAAGAGCAGCCCGGTCAGCAAGACGAGAGTGGCGCTGAGGCCATCGACGCCGATGAAGTACTGGACGTTGAAGCCAGCGTCGGCGGCGTCGATCCAGGTGCGGCGCTCGGCGAACTGGAGGGCGTTGTCGCCCTGATCGAAGCTGGCGAAGAGGGCCAGGGCGATGGCGAGGTTGGCGAGAGTGAAGACGGTCGCGACGACCCTGGCCTTGCCCTCCTGAGAGCGAGGCAGGACGAGGCAGGCGATGGCGCCCGCGATGGGCAGGAAGAGGAGGAGACTCAGCAAGGGATGGCCTCCCTGCCACGCCCCGCAACGGGTAAACGGGCAAGCTGGCAAACGGGCAAGGGCGTCCTGGTCAGCATCAGAGGGGGCTTAGGACCAGGACGAGCACCGTCGTGAAGACGAGGCTGCTAAAGGCGAGCGCGCCGTAGGTCTGGAACTGGCCGCTCTGCAGATAACGCAGGACGGACGCGGTCTGACGCACGCTCGTGGCGGCGCCGTTGACGGCGCCGTCGACGATGTAGCGCTCGAAGGTCGCGAGGGCGCCTCCGAGGGCTTTGTGGAACAGGAAGCCGGCCACCACGCGCTCGTAGAGGACGTCCAGGTAGTACTTGTTCTCGAGCAGGCTGTGCACGGGCCGGAAGAGCCGCGCCAGGCTCTCGGCCGAGATAACCTTGGCGTGGTAGATAGCCCAGGCGAGGATGACGCCGACCGCCGGGACGATGGTCGCGGCGATGGCGACGCCCATGCGGAAGGTTGGCTCGGCTACCTCGGCCCCTTCGGGCAGCGCGCCGACCAGCAAATGCTCGATATCATGGTTGTAGTTGGCGAACCCGGCAAGGATGGCCGGGAACGAGAGCAGGATCAGCGGCAGGACCATCAGCCAGGGCGACTCGTGGGGGCCATGATGGGCCTCGGGAGCGGTGTGCGGCGCGCCGGCGGCCGCGTGTGCCTGGACGGGGTCGGGCTCAAAGCCGCCGGGCTCGGTTGAGACCGGTGCCTGATTCGAAAGTGTCGCCACCACCGCGCCGGTCTCAGGCTCAGCGCCACCGCGATACTCGCCAAAGAACGTCAGGAAGATGGCCCGGAACATATAGAAGGCGGTGAGGCCGGCCGTGATCAGCGCGATATAGAAGAGGTAGCGCTCGTGGGCCCAGGCGTCGCTGAGGATTTCATCCTTGCTCCAGAAGCCGGCCAGCGGGAAGAAGCCAGCCAGGCTAAGACTGCCGATCACGAAGGTGATGAAGGTAATGGGCATGGTCTTGCGCAGGCCGCCCATCAGGCGCATATCGAACGTGTTGGTGGCGTGGTTGATGCTGCCGGAGCCGAGGAAGAGCAGCGCCTTAAAGAAGGCGTGAGTGAAGAGATGGAAGATCGCCGCCACGTAGGCGCCGATGCCGAGGGCCAGCATCATGTAGCCGAGCTGGCTGATCGTCGAGTAGGCGAGGACGCGCTTGATATCGACCATGACCACGCCGATCATCGCGGCGCTGAGGGCCGTGAGGCCGCCGATGGCGCCGGCGAAGCTCATTGCATCCGGCGATACCTGGAAGACCGGGAACATGCGCGCGACCAGGTAGACGCCGGCGGCGACCATAGTAGCGGCGTGGATCAGGGCACTGACCGGCGTCGGGCCTTCCATGGCGTCCGGTAGCCAGACGTGGAGCGGCACCTGGGCGCTCTTGCCGGCGGCTCCCGCGAAGACGCCGAGCGCGAACCAGGTCAGGACGGTCTGGCCGATGGCGCCGGCGATCGCCAGGTCCTGGATGGCGGCGATATCGAAGGTGCCGGCGTGGACGTAGATCAGCAGGATCGCCATGAGAAAGCCCAGGTCACCGAACCGGGTGACCAGAAAAGCCTTCTTGGCGGCGGCAGCGGCCGCGGGCCGATGAAACCAGAAGCCGATCAACAAATAGGATGAGAGGCCGACCATCTCCCAGAAGACGTAGACCATCAGGATGCTGTTGAAGAGGATCAGGCCGAGCATCGACGCGGTGAAGAGCGACATGTAGGCGAAGTAGCGCCAGTAGCCGCCATCACCCTTCATGTAGCCCATCGAGTAGATCTGGACCAGGAAGGAAACGGATGTGACGACGACCAGCATCACGGCCGTGAGGCCGTCGACGTTGAGTGCCACATTGACTTCGAGTACGTCGCCGACGTTCAGCCACTCGTGGGAGGAGAAGCTCAGGGGATGTCCATCGGCCTGGAGGGAGCTATCCAGCGCCCAGAGCGAGAGCACGAAGGCAGCGCCGATGCAGAGCGCGGCGACAACCCCCGCGGCCGTCGCCTGCGATCGCGGCAGGAAAAGGATGACCAGCAGCGAGGCCAGGGGCAGGAAGAAGATCGCCCAGACGGCGTTCTCGGGGATGGTGTCTAGCATCCACCCCTCCCCATGCCGGGCATGCGGGCATGCTGGCATACGGGCATGGAGGCTTCCTTAATCCAGGCTATGCCTGTATGCCTATATGCCTGTATGCCGCCCACTCCTACACCTTCCTCATGATTTCGACGGCGACGTGGGTCTTGGAGTCCGGCACCCAGATATCGCGCGGCTCAGTGAGGGAGTGCGAGCCGGTAAGGGGCGGGACCAGGCGCAGGGCAACGCCCTCGGCGTCGAAGAGGTCCTTCCAGACCTTGGCGACATAGCCGTTTTTGACGGTCATGAGCTTAGCCCACACGCTGCGCCTCCCAATCCGACACCCAGGGCAGTCGGGCAATCTGACAGTCGGGCAAACACGTAGCGTGTGCCTTAATTAAGCCTCGCGAAGGGTTGTAGCGGCGGCCTTTACGGCCGCCAGGGGCGGGGCGGGGAGAGGCCACACTCCACATTGGGACCGTCGCATTCGGCATGACGGTCACCATTTCAGCAGGTTGAGCCGGTCTACGTCGATTGTCTGGCGCAGGCGGTAGACGGCGACGGCGAGCGCGAGGGCAACGGCCGCCTCGGCGGCGGCGACGGTGATCACGAAGACGGCGAAGACCTGGCCATCGATGGGGCGCGGCGCTTCCACGAAGCGGGCAAAGCCGATCAGGTTGAGGTTGACCGAGTTGAGCATCAACTCGATGCCCATGAGGACACCGACGGCGTTGCGTCGCGACAGGGCGATGAAGAGGCCGATGCTGAAGAGCAAAGCCCCGACGACGAGGACGTGTTCGAGCGAGATCAAGACGCGTCCTCTTCATTGCCGGGCCGCACCAGGATGATCGCGCCGATCATGGCGATGACGAGAAGCACGGAGGCCACCTCGAAGGGCAGGACGTAGGGGTCGAGAAGCGCCTTGCCGATCTCGGCGGCGGTGTTCTCGAAGGGAGAGTCGCTGCTGTCGGCCGTCTTGGCCCACTCCGTGTTGAGCGCGACATAGACGATCGTAGCGCCGATGAGTCCGGCCACCACGCTGATCGGCGCGCTGTAGGAGACGGAGGAGTTGTCACGCGAGGAGCGTGGCGTCAGGAGGATGGCGAAGAGCATGAGGACGGAGATGGCGCCGGCGTAGATCAGCACCTGGACCACGGCGACGAAGTCGGCTGATAACGTTACGTAAAGTCCTGCTACCCCGATGAAGGAGAGGATCAGGAACAGGACGGCGTGGATCAGGTCGCGCACCATGGCGACCATCAGGGCGCTGAGCAGGGTCAACCCCGCGAGGACGTAGAAGGCGACGATGACAGCCGGCTGCTCCACCTAGGCCACCCTTCCCCGCGCGGCCACCACGGGCAAACGGGCAAGCGGGCAAACAGGCAAGGGCCTAGACATCACGCTGTAGCGGCGACCTTCACGGTCGCCAGGGGCTGGGAGGGGGAGCGGCTGCAATGACTGCAACATCATGGGTTCACCGTGGAGGCCGGCGCTGGTAGGGATGGCACGGAGACGTCTTTGACCAGACGGACGCGGCGCGGCAGGCGGTAGAAGGCCGACGTGAGAAGGCGGAAGAAGAAGCCGAGTAGCAGCAGCGCCAGGATGAAGTTGATAACCGCATAGACGGCGAGCACCCAGTTACCGAGCTCGAACTCACGCCAGATCAGGACCTCGGTCGCGAGATGACGAGGTT